>NZ_CP195790.1:1169500-1771500 GCF_051465645.1 Planctomicrobium limosum
GACTTCTCGATCAAAGCACTGGAAAAGATTCGTAACAACCGTGCCTGCAAGCCTGCCCCCGAGCCGTCAACATGGCCGGTAATGGAAATGACAGCTTCGAGCTGGTCTGCATAGCGTTTCACAAGAACGGAATCGGGAGCACCAGCATTCTCGGAGAGATATTTTCGACACTCGCTAATTCGCTTCGTCATCTCTGTCAGGTCGTTTGGCCACGTTTCTTTCCAATTGGTAATCTGACTTGACCAAAGCAATGCCGACTTCCAGTACCGGTCTTCTGCGGTCCGCTCCCGGTAAAGTTCGGCAGCCTGCTCTTGTTTGATTGCATCAGCAAATTCCAAAAGTGCCGATGAATACCGACTCACTGCGTTACCAGAATCGAGGTCATGTCCGGCGATAAAAGAGCGCGACGTCAAGTCTTGGAATCGCTGTTCATAAACCAGACGTTGCTTGCGAAGTTCATCCAATTCTTTTCGTCTGGCATCAAGCAGACGAATTTGACTCGAAAACTCTGGACGCATTTCAGGCGTCTGCTGTTGTAGCTCACCAATAACGGAGGCGACCTTGATCAATGATTCTCCAACCTGAGCATCCCCTGGCCCGCTTCCCATAGAGTCGTCGATTTTCTGCAGGAGATTTCCAGCTTGCAGAATTGACTCCCCAAGAACAGCTTCCCGAGCGGCCATCAACTCGTTGTGTGTCTTCTCACGCTTCCTCTGAAGATCGCTGATCGCAACCTTGTCACCTGGAGTCGTTGCTAACTTCTTGGCTTGCTCAATCGCAACCATGGCCTCGCGAAATGACTCAGCATCCTGAGCCGTTGCGAGGAGGGTCGTTAACTGACCTTTTCGATCAGCCTCCTTTTTCAAATCTTCGTTGACACGAGACTGCAATTCAGTCAGCCGATCCCAATGTGTGATATCAGTGCGCGTTGCGAGAAGTTTCTGAGCCTCCTCCCATTGCTGATGATCGAGGAGATCCTCAACCTGCTGGGCAAGTCGATCAACTTCATTTGCATTGACCTGATTTCGGACGAGAAATCCAATTCCCACTGCGATTGCAACGACCACTGCGAGCGCCGTTCCCATCTGGAGCCGATGAACACGTGATTGGCTTAACTGGATGGATTCACGCCGGTTCTTGTAACGAATCGCCAGAAGCTCAGGGAGATCGCGGTCAAGACGTTGTATCTCGTGAACTATCTGATCCAGATCTTCCAGGCTGGATGTCTGGTCCAGCTCCGCTTCCATCTTCGCGATCAGATGTTGATACTGCTTCTCCGCAGCCTCTCGAGTTTCTTCATCATGAACCCAACCGAGGACCGGTGCCACCTGCTCCAGCAGCGGACTTTGAAATCCTGATCCCGCTTGACGCAGCATTTCCTTCCAGCGAGTAGATAGACCTTTCGCACGGGGAAAGTCTAATTCCCCAAAGGCGTTATCCAGTTCAACGGCAAGCTCTTCCAATTGTTTTTGAGCGGATTTGCGTGTCAGTTCGCCAGCGTTGGCCTTGACCATCTTTATCAAAGACGCAGGAGGTGTCTCAAGCCAGTCAGTACCGGCGATCTCTTCCTGGAGCTGTTTCAACAACCCCAGGTCTCCAGATCGTTGCGCCATTCTGGCGCCGTCAGCGATTTCCTGAAAGCGGGCCTTCTCGAACTCCCGAACATCCTCCTCCCAGGACGGTGTTTCAGGATCGGCCAGCTGGAGTTCACGAAGCGTCGACAACCTCATATTGAGTGGAGCACGGTGTAATGCCAACAACCGATGCCGAGACATGAGATTCAGCAACGGCAGCTCAATTAGCTGCGCTTCCTTGAGCTGCTCAATCACCCTCAGTTGCAGGGGCTCGCTTCTCGGGAGGTCGTAGATCGCAACAACGTCGGCCCATTCTTCCTGTTCAGGGAAGTTAAGAATACTGACCAGCTCTTCGATATCCGGCGGACCCTCAGCCAGCTGAATTGCTTCTGACCGTAGACCATTATCGAGATAAGACCCAATCTTGCGCACCCGTTGATTCACTTCTCGGCAAGCAAGCGAGTACTCCCGAGCAGCGTTCTGCAATTCTTCCGTCAGTTCACAGCTTTCGGATTGGAGCGCATACCGGATTTCATCGACGATTTGCTGATAATCTGCCATTGGAGAAATCCCCTCTACTCTTCCGTTTCCTGATTTGTGCCTGACACTTCACCACGATACACGATAATGGGAATGTACTTAGTATCATCTCCGTTCTTACACTCTTGCGAGATTAGAAGTTCCCGCACCTCACACAGCTTCAAGTTATCAGTAAGACACTGAGCTGCGGTGGCAAACTCAAGAAGCTCTTTGATACGCAGGATTTGGTCATCTGCATACTTTCTTCGCGCTTCATCTTCCTTGTTACCTCCTCCAGATGGGCCCTGCCCGTTAACTTTATATTCTTGAACTTCCTTCATCTTCTCTTGCAGGTGCTTGCTGAATTTAACATCTGTCACAAGGTGTGACTCCGATATCCATGAAACATCAATGCTCGGAATTCCGACCAGATTAGTCGCAGGTTGTATTTTATCTTTAATGTGTTGTCTTAGTGTTTTCGACAACTCTTCGTGATAGACAACCACATGAACTTCAGAGTCTGTGGAAGAAGCAGAGGCTTGGGCGGCCTTCTGGACTTTAACTTCCAACTTTACGGGGAGCTTCGCGAGATTCTTGAGTACAGCTGGAAGAGCCACCTCCAGAGAGTCCCGATCTACAATCTCAAAATAGTCCACATACAATGACACCGATAGATTTTCATCATTAAATCGTACTTCCGGAGGAGTTTTGTCCTTCGCAACATTCACACGATTCCCTGAATAAACTATCGAATCCAATCGAAGCTTCCATGTCATTATCGAATGAGCGATTGGGAGATGGAACTTGTTAGTGTACGTTTTGCTATTTAACGCTTTCTCCGGCGGTTCCAATGCGTTGTGCAGAAGAACAAATAGAGGGATATCATCTGGCTTTTGGGAGACCTCGAAAACAATTCTGTTGAAATCCATTGGCATGAGTGTGCTGCTAAATTCAACTTGCAGGAAGGACTCCTGTTTGTCTGGCTTTGATTTCACTGACGCCAGAATCGAATTCACGAATTTACCCTCAACCGTGTCATATCTCTGCACACTATTGTTCTTCGACCGAAAGCGTTTTCCGTTGTCAATTGGACACCATGCGAGAACTTCAGCAGATGCTGATTTCATCTCTCTAGGCAATTGAATCAGATAGGGTTCACTCGCCTTAATTTTCTCTGGTTGTGACATCCAATGAAGCTCTGTTTCACGAGGAGGTGCTTTCTGATTGTGATCTTGGCGGCCAGGTCCGTTGTTTTCAGGGCTAGGCATCACTGCCCTGGCATTCCCATTTGCAGCCATTTCCATTGGGGACACTACGGAATTTTTCTCGTCAGCAGACTTCTGCTTCATGTCTACTTGCTCGGCAGCTTCATCGGATTTTTCCGCCGGGTCGGACTTCTGGTCGCCCGATTGAGTAGACTCGACAAGCATCGATGGCCCCGCTTGCGATTCGTTCCCTGATGATTGATTGGACGATGCCATAGATTTTGCACCTGACGACTGCGGTGCTTCTTTCTCCGCTTTTGTGGAAGAATTTGTATTCGCCGCAAGAGATGGAGGGTTCTCGCAGCTTAGCGGCCGCCATCCGGTTCTCATCGCTACCGCCCCACCTCCGGAAATCAGCGCCAGCAACGTTAGCGCGATCACCCACTTGAACCATGAACTAGATGTCCCGCCATGAGCTTGCTCAGCGTGGCCAACCGGATATTCACTCACTCGCTTTCGGAGAATCGGAACTGATCGGCCATCAGACACTCGAATGGGTGGGACATTTCCTGCCGCTGGCGGAGCATCTTGATGCGTGCTTTTTACTTCTGGTGTCGTCGCAACAACTGGCTCTTGTACTGCCTCAACCGGAGCCCTTCCTGTCCTCGCTGCCTCCACCAGTGTCCCACCGGTCGCCCTCCCCAGTGGTTCTGTCAGGTCGATCCGCAATGATTGCACGTATCTCCTGGATTCCTTCGCTTCCGGGGAGTCGGCGAGGACGCATCGCCAGTTGCAGGTCACACCGTTCGGGATCTTTGTAAAGTAGGTGCTGAAGGTGACATCCCAACGCTGGTTGGCGGGCAGAAGCACCAAAGCTTCTTCAATCAGGGACAGTACATCCATCCCGGGAGAGAAGATGATGTAGACCGGCTGTTCTGGGCGATTGAGAAATGATTCCGCCAGCACTCCTGCCCAGCCTGCATCTCCCGTCAGCTCACCCCAGCCAGCACAGATTTTTAGTTGCGAATTCCCCTTTGGGAGGGAACGCTCCCCTGAAACAATGTGGGGTTCTCCTTCCCAGCTCGTTCGCATCACATCTGGGTGTGACAGGAGCCATGCAGGTCCGACTGATGGACGATCGTTCGAGTCAACAACAAGATGGTGGGCAATCTTGTTGGTTCGCTGAGAGTAATCGAGTCCGTAGTCGGCAACTCGGGACAAGACATCACAACGACGTCCTCCTAAGGACATCTTGAGATGTGAATAGACAACAGGATTTAGCTTCGCCTGAGGATCACCGGGCGGAAAAACGGGGCGATATCCACTGAGCGACTCCAGCGCAGTCGCAATCGGTGCCGGCATCCCCGACGTGCTGAGGACAGTACAAAAACCACGGCTTCCCGGCTTCAGTCCCTTGGGGGCAGATGTGTATAGAAGTTCTTGAATCATTGCGCCGCTCCCGGTCGTTTCAATACTGGAATCAGGCCCGGATGACAGCGGGCGAGGGCATATAAGAACGGAACAGTAACCCAGAACGGGCTCGCTTCCGTCGGCCGCATAAAGAGTTGACCATCAGTGCGAGCCGTGTGAGTACACCACCCGACCGCACTGGCCGGTAAAAATGTGACACTCGACGCGAAATTCTCTGCCGCAGCAACAACGTCAGGACAGATCTTCTGCATCAGGCGCTTTGAAAACGTGGCGTACCGCTCAATTCGCGGGAGGTCTAACCCGCAAATTCGTTCACCAGTTTTGGTTTGCCCCATCACTTTCCACGGTTCGCTATGGTTCTCTTCTCCAACCAGATCTTCCAGTAGGTGTGACCACATGTCGTACTTGGTCAGAATCACGAACAACGGTCGGCGATGCTTTTCTGACTGCCGCAGCTTCGCATACCGCCGAATTCGGGCAGCGGCCTCTTGAAGAATCGGCTCCTGACGAGTCAAGCGGGACTGAGCCTCTCGGTCTTGTAGTGAGGCCGCGCCCCCGCCACTTCCGATCGCGTTTCGAAACCTCACATCTTGCGTTGGATCAAAAACGAAGAACAAGGCTCGCGACAAGGCCATGTGCCGCGTCACTGGACTGCTGACAACATCCTTTCCCGGCTGGAACGATTCCCCAGCATTGTCGTACAGGCAAACCACTCGTCCGAGTCGATCCGCCTTGCTGCCGTTCGGATGCCCTTCTTGCGGCTGCATAGAAAACAGAAACGGCCGTGGATAGCTGACGACCTGCGAGCCATAGGAGACGTTATCGTACAATTCCCCTTGCTCTTCCGTCTTGCGGATCAAACTGGCAAGTGAACACATCTCATTCGCGCGTGGATTCAGAAACAGAGATTCTTCATAGTCGTTGAGTTGCTGATTCAGGAGGGGGTCGGCATCAGAGAATGAGGTGGCAAAAACCGAGGCCATGATTTGCCTCAGCTGCCATGTCATAGACGCCAGGAAGAATGACTTACCACTTGCCGGAGCTCCAAAAATCGACAGAAAGAGCGGTTCAAGATCGACCAATGGTCGTGGGATTCCGAGATGGCATATCGGGCAGGCTAAGGAATGGCAAGGAAATCCCCTTGCATCAATAGCCTCTCCATCGATCGTGTATCGGGTTGGAAGAAAACGCTGTTGGTGGTCTGGCCCCAGCATTGGATCACCGAACAAGTCGGCATGCTCTGCGATCCACAGGATTTCCTCTGCCTGAAACGATTCCCAGCAATGGGGGCACGTAATTCGTTTCAAACCGCGCGGTGTTTGAACGCCTGTCGACATAATTGTGGACATACCTGTTTACCTGGCACTAACATTCTATTTCAGAATCAGTGTTTTGAATTTGTTTGGCGGATTGACGCTCGAAGGAGTGAGCTTTCCTGCGAGGAAACTCAATTCTTCGCGAACATCACTAGCGAGTTGTTGACCACCTGGGGTGCCGCTTTCCTGGACAAGATCCCAGGCTTCTCGAGCCTCAAGGAACGCAGCCGAATATTGCCCTGCGTTTCGCTTTGTTCTCGCTGAGTTGAGCAGGCGTTTTGCCTTCTTCAGGGTCGCGGCTTCTTCAGATGAACTCACAGTACTGACAGGAGACGGCGATGGGATCCGAGGTTGACCTTCTGGACGCTTCTGAGAAGACGACGGGAGGCTAGCTGGAAGGGCTGGCTGCGAAGGATCTGGCGTGTCTTCGGACGGAAGCGGAGTTTCCGGACTGGGAAGTTCGACAGGCTCGGCTGATGAAGAAGACGCAGGACGTACTGGTGGCTCAACCGGAATCACGGTTTTCGGAGGGGGTGCTACTGGGCAACCGCAAAGAGTCCCCCCGACAAGAACGATCATGGCCAAATAGCATTTCAACACTCGCCCGCTCAAAGTGATATCCCGCTGCGCTCCTGGATGATTTACTCAATCCAAGATTGCGAATCTCCTAGTGCCCGATCTAAACCATGGAACGTGGCATTTTGTTCAGCTGCCTGTTTGCGTGCAAGTGGAATTACAGATAATTGACAGTTATTAGCAAAAAAGCCGCCAGACTCCACTTCGCATACGACTCGATCGCACACGATCCGTTTGTCAGGATTGGCGAGTCGAGTTGTTCGAATGCGCAAAATTGCTATGCTTCTTTATCTTATTCATATACTAAGTTTGACACGCAATTATATGGAAATGTTTGTGCTACATGGGATTCTATTTCCGCAAGAGCTTTCGCGCTGGCCCTGTTCGGTTTAATTTTTCCAAATCCGGAATCGGAGTATCGACAGGAATTCCGGGACTGCGGATCGGCACTGGGCCTCGCGGGAATTATGTGCACGTTGGTCGTAATGGATTTTACTACCGATCTGCGTTGCCTTCAGTCTTTGCTGCGCAGAGAAGCCTAACGGCAGGATCGTTGCCCAATACTTCAGCAGGAAGCAGCCATTCGCCAGTCGTGGATTCGTCAGCCTCACTGATCCCGATTCCGTGGATGGTGGATAGTTCGTCACAAAAACTGATTGACGAGATCAACAAGAAGCGAAGTCGCACAAGCTTGGCCCCACTTGTCACTGTGCTTTCCATCGTGCTTGTCGGTGGCATGATCTGGATTTCCATGCCGATGCCGCTGGTCATTCTTCTGGGAATCATCTTACTCACTGGAGTGATCACTGCCCATTATCATGACGCAATCCACCAGTACGCCGTCGTCATGTACGACCTGGAGGAAGAGTATTCATGTGCGTTCCAAGACTTGTTTGCAGCAGTTGAAGAGATTGGAAGCAGCTCACGGATTTGGCAGGTTCATCATCAAGGATCTGGCATTAATCACGAATATCATGTTCGATCGACGACGTTATTGAATCGTTCAGTTTCAAGAGTTGTTGTAGGTGATCCTCCTTACCTGAAGACGAACGTCTCAATTCCTGGTATACGATTGCAAGGGGCTACTCTTTATTTTCTGCCGGATCTCTTGTTGCTATATCGCAGTGATGGCATTGGAGCGATTCAATACGAGGACCTGAAAGTTAAGTGTAGTCAGCTGCAATTTCTCGAAAGTGGCATTCTCCCTGCTGACGCAAAGGTCGTCGGTCAGACTTGGAGACACACCAGGAAGGATGGCGGTCCAGATCTCAGGTATAAAGACAACCCGCAAATTCCGATTTGCCTTTATGACGAGGTGCAACTCACTTCTTCAAATGGATTGCAGGAAGTACTGCAGGTCTCCCAAAGTGGAGCAGGCTCCAGATTGTCTGGAGCCGTCTCTGCAATGGTTGACGCTATTCGGTCAGCGTTAGCTGCCGAGGAGGACCGACTGAAACGCCTCAAATTAGAAGTCGAAGTCCCTGCTCTTCCAGCGCGTTCTCAGGCACAACCTCCGGTCGACGCTTCCGATGCATCATCATCTCGTCGTATCGATTCCCCAGAACTCTTGTTCGATTTCCTGTGCTGCGTCATGGCCGTCGATGGAAAGATCTCTGCAAATGAACGAGCCCAGATTCATCGTCTGATGTCTCAGGCGGACCGAGGGTGGTCTCGAAAAAGTGCGGACGAACGATATTTGTATTTCGCCGAACGAGTGCGATTAAGAGGTTTCACTAACGTGGTTGAGAATTCAACAACCCAACTCAGGAAGTCCGCCGCGAATGGTTCGAGACAAACGCTTCTCGCATTGCTGAGCTCAATTCAGCATGAAGATTTCAATGTTGATTCGAGAGGAGTCCAACTGCTCAATCAGCTGCAGGAGCAGTTGGGTGAATCGACGCGGCGATGATTGCTGCTGACAGGAATATCGATCTTAATGTTGATTTCTGTGAGTGAGCAAATCCTCGACGATGTCGGAATTTCTGCAATGCGCACTGTGGGGAATTCATTCCGCATTCCTCCCGGAAAGCCTTCAGCGACAAGGTGGCCAACTTCTTGATCCAACGCCAAATTGGGATCCGGAAAGTCCCATCCATCGTCTGCGGCGTCACTTTGGGATGATTGTCGTGGCCGACTCTTCTTTAGAAGCCACCCAAATTCAGTACCAACACCCAGAATCAACTCTGGTGTCGGTTGTTTCGATTCCTTAATCTGAATTGTGATGGCACTCCGACTTGCCAATTCCTCAGTTCGGTTACTATCAACATTTCGGCTGACGAACTCTTCCGGAATGGTGAAACCATTGACTGCATCTCAGTCGAATTTCAATGGCGAACGGCGGAAGGTGATGCCGCGTGAAGTCCGTCGCAAACGACATGTAGACACATTCTCAATCGCACACTCGCGATTTTCTGAATCACCAATCTTCTGAGCGATACTGAGAATGGCGGGCGACTGGTCTCGATCCACAAATAATACCTGATCTCGACTTGGGATTAAAAATCATGACTTCGGTAGCCAGCAAATCACTGAACACTTCCCGGCTAGTATCGAGTTCACCCTCATTGACCTCCGCTGAGCTGGAAAAGATGGATGCGTATTGGCGAGCGTCTAACTATTTGTCCGTCGGCCAGATCTATCTCCTCGACAATCCCCTTTTGAAAACGCCATTGAAGCGTGAACACATCAAACCTCGCCTGCTGGGACATTGGGGAACGTCTCCGGGACTGAACATGCTTTATGTTCATCTCAACCGAGTCATCAAGCGTGATGGCTTAAACATGATTTACATCATTGGCCCCGGTCACGGGGGTCCATCTCTAGTTGCGCACGCCTATCTGGAAGGGACGTACAGCGAAGTCTACCCTAATATCAGTCAAGATACTGACGGAATGAAACTTCTGTTCAAGCAGTTCAGTTTTCCTGGGGGAATTCCAAGCCATGTCGCGCCAGAAACTCCGGGAAGCATTCATGAAGGCGGCGAACTGGGATATGCATTGAGCCATGCTTACGGGGCGGCATTCGATAACCCAGATTTGATCGTGTCCTGTATCGTTGGTGATGGTGAAGCTGAGACAGGTCCGCTTGCGACAGGATGGCACGGCAACAAGTTCCTCAATCCGCAACGGGATGGCGCTGTCCTGCCGATTCTTCATCTGAACGGCTATAAGATTGCCAATCCTTGCTTCCTTGCTCGAATTCCTCACGACGAACTGCAGAAGTTTTTTGAAGGAATGGGATATCGTCCCTACTTCGTGGAAGGGAATCAACCAGCGGAAGTTCACCAGCAATTGGCAAAGGTTCTGGATGAGGCCGTTGCTGAGATCAAGTCGATCTGGGCCGATGCCCGAGAGAAGGGAATCATTAAACGTCCTGCCTGGCCGATGATCGTCTTTCGCACTCCCAAAGGCTGGACCTGCCCAGCGGAAATCGATGGAAAGAAATGCGAAGACTATTGGCGCAGCCATCAGGTTCCCATGGGAGAGATGGGCAACGAAGAACACATTCGCATTCTTGAACGCTGGATGAAGAGTTACCGTCCAGAAGAACTGTTCGACGAATCAGGACGGTTCCAATCGGACCTGGCCAACCTCGCCCCTGTTGGGGAGAGGAGAATGAGTGCCAACCCGCACGCCAACGGAGGCCTTTTACTCAAAGACCTCCGGCTTCCAGATTATCACGACTATGCTGTGGATGTTCACGCACCGGGAAGCGTGATGGCGGAATCCACCCGACAGATGGGACGATTTCTGCGCGATGTCATGAAATTGAATCTGCCGGCTCAGAACTTTCGGCTTTTCAGTCCCGATGAAAACAATTCAAATCGCTGGCAGGACGTACTGGAAGTCACAAACCGCTGCTACATGGCAGAAATTCTTCCTGAAGACGATCACCTTTCACCGGATGGTCGAATCATGGAAGTGCTCAGCGAACATCAGTGTCAGGGGTGGCTGGAGGGGTATCTCTTGACGGGCCGTCACGGCTTCTTCTCCTGTTATGAAGCGTTCATTCATATCATCGATTCCATGTTCAACCAACATGCGAAATGGTTGAAGGTGTGCAGTCATATACCGTGGCGTCGTGACATCGCTTCGCTGAATTATCTGCTTTCCAGTCATGTCTGGAGACAGGATCACAACGGCTTTTCACATCAGGACCCCGGCTTCCTGGATCACGTCATCAACAAACGTGCAGAAGTCGTCAGAGTCTATTTGCCGCCGGATGCGAACTGCCTTCTTTCCGTGACCAATCATTGCCTGAAAAGCAGGAATTACGTCAATGTGATTGTTGCAGGGAAGCAAATGGCCCCGCAGTGGCTGACGATGGACGAAGCGGTCAAACATTGCACCAGAGGACTCGGAATCTGGAATTGGGCCAGCAACGATCAGGGATGCGAACCGGATGTTGTCATGGCCTGCTGTGGTGATGTTCCGACACTTGAAACGTTGGCCGCAGTCGACATGCTAAGAAGGCATTTACCTGAGTTGAAGGTGCGTGTTGTGAATGTCGTGAATCTGATGAAACTGCAATCCGAGCGGGAACATCCTCACGGGCTCTCCGATCACGACTTCGACGCGATCTTCACTAAAGACAAGCCGATCATTTTTGCGTTCCACGGCTATCCGTCACTGATTCACCGTCTGACCTATCGTCGCACGAATCATCGAAATCTTCATGTGCGCGGATACAAGGAAGTCGGAACAACCACAACACCATTTGACATGGTGGTTCTCAACGACCTTGACCGTTTCCATCTCGTTGGAGATGTAATTGATCGCCTTCCCCAACTCGGAGCCAAGGCAGCCTACTTCAAGCAGGCAATTCAAGACAAACTGCTGGAGCATCGTCAGTACATCGAGCGTTATGGCGATGACATGCCGTCGATCAGTGGATGGAAATGGGGAAACAGTAACGCTGTCGTGTCAGCGAGAACGTCCACTGAAGGAGACAATATTTAGCCCCCCTGCGCTTTTGATGTGCGGGCGATGTCACAGGCAACGGTTCAGGAAACCAATTGCCACCCGTTTCGATACACAAACTGGATGTTTATTCATAACGGCTATGTCTTCGAAATTGAGAAAATGGGACGTGATTTGCAGCTGAGAATCGCACCGAAGTTGTTCTCGCACATTCTGAGCCCATCGGGGCCTACAGCGAAATGTGGAAAGGAGTCGATTAGAATACTTCTACACGAATCTGCGGGAAGTAACTGATACTTCAGCCCTTCACACCCATGCCCACGGCTCTTTTGCCGGTGTCAGCTTGAGTGACGAGTCTGAAATGACGTGAGATTTGGCTGCTGCGTTCCTTACCAAAAAGACTGATTGAAAGCGCCAACAAGGCATTTTTTAAACAATCACAAACGGCCATTTCCGTCACCAGTGAAGGAGCGCATCCTACCGGAAAACATTTCTAATTCGAGATTTGGATCTTGATGTTCTTTATGATATGACTGTCATTAGCCGTTCATTGAATGACCAGAACTCACAGTTCGATAAGTAATGTCCATTGCATCTGAGCTGTGCCCATGACAGACTCAGATCGACTTCATACATACTCTTTAAGCAGGATTTACACTGTGTCCAGTAAAGTGTTGGTCGCGTTGCTGGCTGCATGCGGACTCGCTGTTGTTGGGTATCAATTCTGGAAGTCAAAGCAGTCTCCGCTTCCCCCTGGGATTGTGTCCGGGAATGGCCGTGTCGAAGCCAAACTTGTTGATATCGCAGCCAGAGAGCCACTCAGAGTCAAGACGATTCTCGTTAAAGAAGGAAGTCTTGTCAGTCGTGGAGAAGTGCTCGTTGAGATGGATACATCTACTCTGGAAGCGGAACTGGCTGAAGCGAAATCCACTGTTGCGTCCAACGTGGAGCGTGTCGCTGCCAGTAGATCGACAGTTGCCAGAGCGAAGAGTCAACTGAATCTGGCGCAGGTGGAATTCGATCGATACAAGAAACTTCTGGAGTCCAACGCCGGGACTCAACAGGAATATGACCGTCGGGAAGCCAATCTGGAGGTGCAAAAGGCTGCGGTAGCTGAAGACGAAGCGAAAGTGCGAACGGCCATGCAGGAAGTTGAAGTGACGCAAGCTCAGGTCACCAGGATTCAAACTCGAATCGATGACGCAACCCTGAAGTCGCCTGTCCGCGGGCGAGTTCTTTATCGACTCGCGGAAAATGGTGAGGTGCTCGGCGCCGGCGGCAAAGCTCTCACACTGGTGAATCTCGAAGACATCTACATGGAGATCTTTCTGCCGTCGGAAATCGCTTCTCGCCTGAAAATTGGAACCGATGCCCGAGTCACCGTCGATCATGCACCAGGGCGAGCGGCCGCAGGATTCGTGAGTTTCGTTTCTCCTGAAGCTCAGTTCACTCCCAAGCAGGTCGAAACAAAAAGCGAGCGGGACAAGCTGATGTTCCGCGTCAAGATTCAAGTCCCTGAAGAACTGGTTTCCTCTTATATCGAAAGAGTGAAAACAGGAGTGCGTGGCGTTGGCTATGTGAAAATTGACGAGAATGCGCAGTGGCCTCCATTTTTGGAGAATCTGGTTTCCCCGAAGGAACCGTTGCCAACTGTCGTTCCCAATGAGACGGCCAAGGCAGACAGCGAGCCAGAACAGAAACCCGTCCCTGAAGCCAGTAAAAATTCCTCCGCGCCTTCTGAAAACTGAACCCCCTTTTCTGCCTGACGGAGTGCTTCCAAGGACGCCTGCACTCCAATGCCAGGCTTGCATTGAACGCAAAACGAATCTGTCTTGTTGCTGATTGGTTCATTGCCTTTGTTGAAATTTTCGCCCTCTTCCCAGTTCTTGTCATCAGGGTTCCTTTGTCCATCCAGAGCGATACTCCTGTCGTTTCGGTCAAAGAGGTCACTCACCGCTACGGGAACACCGTTGCGATCGATCGACTTTCTCTTGACTTTCCGCGCGGCCTAATGGTCGGCATTGTTGGGCCAGATGGTGTCGGTAAGTCGACACTGATGGCGATCATCGCTGGCTCTAAAGTGATTCAACAGGGCGAGGTCACCGTACTTGATGGAGATATCAAGAGTGCCCGGCACCGGCGCGATGCCTGTCCCCGAATCGCCTACATGCCGCAAGGGTTAGGCAAAAATCTCTATCTGGAGTTGAGTGTCTACGACAATGTCGACTTCATGGCACAACTCTTTGGACTTTCCGCAGCTGAACGCCCTGCACGCGTTGGAGCACTTCTGGAAGCAACCGGCTTAGGGCCATTCGCAGATCGGCCTGCCGGCAAGCTGTCTGGTGGAATGAAGCAGAAAGTCGGCCTTTGTGGCGCACTCGTCCACGACCCTGACTTGCTCATTCTTGATGAACCAACGACAGGAGTCGATCCCCTGTCGCGACGTCAATTCTGGACCTTGATCGACGACATTCGCGCGCAGCGTCCCGGCATTAGCGTGTTGATCTCAACTGCGTATATGGATGAGGCCCAGCAATGGGACTGGATCGTCGCCATGGACGCCGGTCAGGTGTTGGCAACGGGAACTCCGTCGGAGTTGATGAATCAAACCGGGACATCTGATCTCGAAAAATGCTTCATTGCATTGCTCCCTGAAGAGAAACGGATGGGGCATCAGGAACTGATTATTCCGCAACGACCTGAAGATCATTCAGAGATCGCAATTGATGCTCACGGACTGACTCGACGCTTCGGAGATTTCATCGCTGTTGATCATGTCACACTCGCGATCGAACGAGGAGAGATCTTCGGGTTTCTCGGTTCGAACGGTTGCGGCAAATCAACCACAATGAAGATGTTGACCGGGTTGCTTCCTCCATCAGAAGGAACTGCGACTCTATTCGGAAACTCCGTCGAAGCGGGTAGCCTCGAAGTCCGCCGAAAACTTGGTTACATGACGCAGGCATTCTCGTTGTATGGCGAGTTGACCGTCCGTGAGAACCTGGTGCTCGATGCCCGTCTCTACCATCTGCCAGCGGCAAAAGCGAAAGCCCGAATCGAGGAACTTGTCGACAAGTTCGGATTAAGATCACATCTGGATGCCCCTGCCGGAGAGCTTCCCATGGGGCTTCGGCAGCGACTTTCCTTGGCTGTTGCCGTCCTTCACGAACCTGACATTCTCATTCTCGATGAGCCGACATCAGGCGTCGACCCCGTCGCCAGAGACAGCTTCTGGGAACTACTGGTAGAAATGTCGCGTAAGCAGGGAGTAACGATCTTTGTCACCACGCACTTCATGAATGAAGGGATGCGATGTGACCGCATTTCCTTAATGCATGCTGGTCGGGTTCTCGCGTGTAATGCTCCACAGAAGCTGATCGATGACCGGGGAGTGAACAATCTGGAAGATGCGTTTATCGGATACATGGAAGACGCCATCGCAGAGAATGTCCGTGGAGATACGAGTTCGTCTACCGATGTCCCCAAAATCAAGGCCACCGAGACGGTCGAACATGCGGCCATGTCAGCATCCCAGTTGGCTTTTGGAAGAATGCTGGCATACACCCGAAATGAAGCAGTTCAAATCATGCGGGATCCGGTGCGGCTGTTGTTCGCATTTGTTGGTTCAGCCGTCCTGATGCTTGCTTTTGGTTTCGGCCTGACCACTGATATCGAGCATATTCGGTATGCGACGATGGACCAGGATCAGTCTCCAGAGAGTCGGGCATATCTGGAACAGTTTTTCGGCACGACTCGCTATTTTACTCGAATGCCTGCCGTGACTTCGTCGACCGAGGGAATGAATCAGCTGAAGTCAGATTCCATTTCCTTGCTGCTCGAAGTCCCGCCGAACTTCGGGAGAAACGTCCGTAAGGGAATCCCTTCCGAAATCCTCGCACAAGTTGATGGTGCGGACACTTTTCGTGGAGAAAACGTCGCTCAATATGTGCAGGGAGTGCAGCATCAGATGTTGAACGACCCGGCGAACGGTCTGCAATATGACACGAATGCCGGGAGAGCTCAGATTGAAGATCGTTACATGTATAACCCTTCGTTCCTGAGCATCTATTCGATTGTCCCGAGCGTCCCTGCCCTGCTCCTCACTCTGATTCCGGCAATTCTGATGGCTGTCAGTATCGTACGGGAGAAAGAACTGGGCTCGATGATCAATTTTTACGTCACGCCAACACGACGGATCGAGTACCTACTGGGGAAACAAATCCCGTACATCGTTATCGGCATGTTGAACTTTCTCATACTGGTCGCGATGGCAGTGCTGGTCTTTGGAGTGCCGATCAAAGGCAGCTTTCTAATGCTCGCGCTGTGCACGCTGCTGTATGTCACTGTCACAACAGGCATCGGCATGCTGATCTCGACATTCACCAGTAGTCAAGTCGCCGCGATCTTCATCACGGGGATTATCACAATCATGCCGACGATCCAGTTCTCTGGTCTTTTGCAGCCTGTTTCAACACTCGAAGGCAGAGCCAGACTGATTGGATCGATCTGGCCGACCACGTATTACATGCATTCGAGCGTCGGAACCTATACGAAAGGGCTGAGTCCCGGGTTGATGCTGCCTGACCTCATTTTTCTTGCTTGCTGCATTCCAGTCTTATGGGTGGTGAGCATGATTGGACTGAGAAAGCAGGAACGATGAACACCACTTCCCTGCTGAATATTTTCTGGCTTGGACTGAAAGAACTTCGCAGTCTGTGCAGTGACTTTGTGATGCTGCTGTTTGTGATCTATGCCTTTACCGGTGCGATCTACATTCAAGCAACAGGAACGTCCAGTGAAGTCAACAACGCATCGCTGGCATTTGTCGATGAAGATGGCTCTACACTTTCGAAAGAGCTGTTGAATTCCTTCTTCCCTCCCCGATTTCAGCCTCCAGTGTTGATCTCTGCAACGGAGGTGGAAGACGCGATGGACCGGGGCGAATTCATGTTTGTCGTAGTGATCCCCTCGCGATTTGAACTGGATTTGCAGGCTGGCCGAGTTTCGAGCATTCAGCTGAATATTGATGCAACAGCCATGCAGCAGGCAGCCGTTGGATCTGGCTATATCAAGAACATCATCACAGATCGGGTCGCAAGCTTTCTTTCAAGAACCGATCAGGCTCCTCGTCCTCCTGTAAATCTCGTAATTCGCAAGCTGTTCAACCCGAACGGTATCTCATCATGGCGAACCAGCGTCGTTGCGATCATCAATCAGATCACCTTGCTGACTGTTGTTCTGACAGGAGCGGCAGTCTTACGCGAACGGGAACATGGTACTCTCGAACATCTGCTGGTGATGCCGTTGAATGCTTTTGAAATTGCCATGGCGAAAGTGCTGGCGAATGGTCTGGTCATTTTGCTCGCAACACTGATCTCGATGTTTCTCGTTGTGAAGTGGGCATTGCAGGTCCCCTTCGCCGGGTCTGTCGCGCTCTGGCTGACGGGAGTCTTGTTGTATCTGTTCTTTGTTACTGCACTGGGGATTTTTCTCGGCACCATCTCGCGATCTATGGCGCAGTTTTCACTGCTGCTCATTCTCGTCGTGATTGTGCTGCAACTGCTGTCTGGTGGGTCAACTCCTGTTGAAAGTCAACCACAATGGCTGCAGTACATAACCTACCTGCTCCCTTCGAGACATTTTGTCAATTTCTCGCAGGTGATCATCTATCGAGGCGGTGGATTACAGGCGGTCTGGCCACAGTTCTTGACTGTCGCTGCAGTTGGACTGGCCTTCTTTATCTACAGCCTCAGCCTGTTCAGAAGATCAATTGCCGTGACCAAGTAACCAAAGCACCCTGCAGGGTCTCCGTGAGACCGGTTCGGACCATGAAGTGACCAAACAGCAGCCGTCGTGGCAATAGGATGACAGAAGCCTGATCCCAGTTCCCCTGCACAGGTTCAGAATTGCTCTAACACAATGACTCCCAGCATGACGGTGAGAGAATTCAATGGCCAAGAACACCAACAAGAAATCAACCGCGCAAGCAGATCCCACAACGCGGATGAAGGATAAGGAGTACGAAAAACAGCTGCGTCCACTGCATGTTGAACTCGTCAAGTTGCAAGAATGGGTGCGTCACGAAGGACTGAAGGTCTGTATCGTTTTCGAAGGTCGAGACGGGGCCGGCAAAGGAGGAACAATCAAGGCGATTACAGAACGTGTCAGCCCGCGAATTTTTCGGGTGGTGGCACTTCCCGCTCCCAACGAGCGGGAGAAATCGCAAATGTACTTTCAGAGGTATATCCCCTATCTCCCTGCCGCAGGTGAGATCGTCATCTTTGATCGCAGCTGGTACAACCGCGCTGGCGTCGAGCGAGTCATGGGCTTCTGCACCATCGAACAGGTCAGGCAATTTCTGGCAGTGGTCCCATTAGTAGAGAAGTCAGTCGTCAATTCCGGCATCATTCTGTTGAAGTACTGGCTGGAAGTCGACGAGAAGGAGCAGGAGCGGAGACTGAGAGACCGGATTGATGATGGCCGCAAAATCTGGAAGCTGACTCCGCTGGATCTGAAATCATTCGACCATTGGGACGATTACACGGTTGCCCGCGATGAAATGATCCTGGCAACTGACACCCCCTGGGCTCCCTGGTTCGTGGCGAATAATGACGACAAAAAGCGAGGCCGCTTGAATCTCATTTCGCATCTCCTCGGCCAGATTCCTTACCGCGACGTCACCAAATCAAAGGTAAAACTCCCCAAGCATCGCCGGGTCGGTGACTATCAACCAATGGATTATCCATTCAAAGTCATCCCGGAGAAATTCTGATTGCACACGGTCGCCAATGACCAATTCGCACCCCATTGCACTGTGGTCAGACAACGTTTTCCGACAGTCATTGCCCCATTCTCGCCTGTTTTTTGCTCCAATTTCCCAGTGCAGGCAATGGTGAGACATGTTGTCCAAATTTTGTTGCTTGATGCGCGCCATCTTTGCTATAAGGCGTCGAGCCCCTGAAACGAGGACCACATGCCGGAATTTTCGACGTTACAGCAACTGGACCAGATGATTACCGGGTACTGGGTTTCGCAGGCGATCTACGCTGCAGCCAAGTTCGGAATCGCAGACCATCTCAAGGATGGTTCCAAGTCTGTCGATGAACTCGCAATCGCAAGTTCGACTCACCCGGACGCCCTGTATCGGTTGCTGCGAGCGCTCGCAAGTGTGGGGATCTTCGCCGAAGGTGAACCGCGTCACTTTTCGCTGACTCCATTGGCAGATGCTCTTCGCAGTGATGCAGATGGTTCCAAGCGAGCCTTGGCTTTGATGTCCGGCGATGAGCAGTTTCGGGCGTGGGCGGAGATCGATTACAGCATCCGCACCGGCAAGATGGCCTTCGATAAAGTGTTCGGCCTGCCGATCTTTGACTACCTGAGTGAGCATCCAGACAAGGCTCGAATCTTCGATGCCGCGATGGTCGGGATTCATGGTCGAGAATCCAGTGCACTCTTGGGCTCGTACGATCTGTCCGGGATCGGACTCATTGCCGATATCGGCGGCGGCAACGGTTCGCAAATCATCGAGGTTCTCAACGAATTCCCTCAGATGCAGGGGATTCTCTTTGATTTGTCACATGTCGTTGAGAATGCTCAAGGAAAAATTCAGGCTGCTGGCCTGCAGGATCGATGCTCGCTCGTCTCTGGCAGCTTCTTTGAATCCGTCCCTGAAGGGGCCGATGCTTACATCTTGCGACACATCATCCACGATTGGGATGATGAAAAATGCTTGTCGATTCTGCGAAATTGCCATCGCGCCATGTCGTCGAACAGCAGATTGCTGGTTGTCGAAAGCGTCATTCCGACGGGAAACGATCCGTTTCCCGGGAAGTTCCTTGACCTCGTGATGCTGTTGATCCCAGGCGGAAAAGAACGGACTGCATCGGAATACAGGGAACTCTTCAATCACGCAGGCTTCGAACTCACTCAAATCGTCCCCACTGGTTCGGAAGTCAGCATCATTGAAGGCCGAAAAAAGTAGCCGTTAACATTCTGCAGTTCCGTCTGGTATCACAAGCAGAGAAAATCTACACTCTTGCTGAAATTGTTGGGCAGTTTCAGACATTGAGCTTTCAAGGATGATGAACGGAGTCCATGTCACCACAAATTTGTTCTGTCAAAAGCCGGTTTGGTGCAGATCATTTCTTACCACCTTGGTTTCTCCGCAACGGACATGTTCAGACTTTGGTTGGAATGTATGTCTACGCCCCACGATCAAATCGCCAGCCGGTTTATGCAGTCAATTCGACATCCGGACAAGTCTTGCTGAGCGATGGTGATCAGCTGGTATTTCAGGACGATTGCCCTTTGAACTGGCAGCAGGGTGATCGCGTCGCACTTTTGCTGCACGGTTTGGGCGGAAGTTCTGCGAGTCCTCAAATGGCGCGTATCGCACGATTGCTCAACATGCAGCAAGTGCGAACATTTCGTCTTGACTGGCGAGGCTGTGGTGCCGGGGCGAAGCTGGCGCGGTATCCTTATCACAGTGGGCGATCCAGTGACCTGGCGGCAGTCATCGATCAGATCCGGCTCCTCTGCCCCGGTTCACCGATCACATTGATCGGATTTTCGCTGGGGGGAAATATCGCTCTGAAACTGCTCGGCGAAAGTCAGGGCTCAATCGAAAGTCTCGATGCCGTTGATCGAGCGATTGCGGTATGCCCTCCAATCGATCTGCGAACCACTGTCGCCTCGTTCTCGAAGGGGTGGACACGACTGTACGACCGCTATTTCTGCAAGTCCTGCACTCGCGACGTTCGCCAGCGAAATCGTGTCCGCCCGGATACCATTATTCCGGAAGGCTGGTTTTCGAATCTTCCACAATCCGTGTACGAATTCGACGAGACGTTCACAGCACCCGTTTGCGGTTTCGAATCCGCCAACGACTACTACACCCGGTCAAGTGCCAATCAGTTCCTCTCCAACATCGCCATCCCAACATTGATCATCGCGGCTCAGGATGATCCACTGATCCCGTTTGATCAGTTCAAGGCCGCAGATTATTCCGCAACAACCAGATTGCTCTCGCCCCGTCATGGTGGTCATCTGGGATTCTGCACGGCAGGCGGACAGACATGGCTGGGCCAGCAGATCGTCAACTGGACGGTTGGTTCAGAAGATTGATCATCATTCCGATCAGAGTTCGCGCGCAACGGTCTTACATGGGACCGAGCAGCGATTATCTCGTCAGGAGAAAGACCGAACTCCGGGAAGTGATGCTCCCACCCCGGAGTTCATCACCTCGGTGGTTCGTGGCAAAAAGTTTCTGGCTTCAAACCTGACAAGGTCGTTCAGATTCGTGATTTTGAATTCTGTCGTTGGTAGACTCTGCGTATTCATTAATGCAGAGTCCGCAGACAGAATCGGTTTTCACAATGAACTTGACTCGAACTCTTCGAAGCATATTTTGCCTGGTGTTGTTGTGGCAATTGGCCGCGACCGCAGCGCTGATCAACTCCCATGCAGACGCCGCCGAGCAACAAAAGTCAGACTCGAAAACGGTGCGGCTGCTGACGATTGGCAACAGCTTCTCGCGCAACGCGACCAAGTATCTCGACAAGCTGGCAACCGCTGATGGTCATACGCTAATTCACCGCCCCATCATTGTCGGCGGAGCGTCAATGGAGCTGCATGCGACAAAGGCGTTGCAGCATCAGGCGAATCCAGAAGCTCCAGAAGGCGAGTACGCCGACCGCTCCAGTCTGCAGCAGCGACTACAGGAAGATCAATGGGACGTTGTGACAATTCAGCAGGCAAGTCGCCTGAGTTGGGATGAGAACACTTATCGTCCCTATGCGTTTCAATTGCGTGATTTCGTAAAGGCCAACGCACCGCAAGCACGTCTCATGGTTCATCAAACCTGGGCTTACCGCGTCGACGATCCGTGGTTTGTTTCTCCCGCGAAAGGTTCCAGCAATCCGGTCACTGAAGAAGAAATGCACCAGAAACTCCGCGCTGCATACTTCAAAATTGCAGCGGAACTTGATGCCGGAGTGATCCCCGTAGGGAATGCATTCCACCTTGCCACGCAGGACAAGAAGTGGAGCTATCGACAAGACAAGAACTTCAATTTTGCTGATGCGAAGTTTCCGAACCTGCCAGACCAGCCCAACTCAATTCACACTGGCTGGCGCTGGACGACTCAGAAGGACGTCAAAGCTCTCGCCATCGATGGTCATCACGCCAACGCCGCAGGTGAGTATCTCGGTAGCTGCGTCTTTTACGAGGTTCTCTTCGGTGAAGATGTGAGAAAGAACACCTTCGTTCCTGAAACCCTCGATCCACAGTTCGCTGCATTTCTTCGAGAGACAGCACACCTGTCAGTTGCTGAGCTGAAAACGTCTCAGAAGTAAAGAAGACGGGATGGCCCGCTGAATCTCCCCGTCCGCTTGACTCAGAGTCGGAGGCGTCACGGCGGTCTATCGATGTCAATGCCTGGAAGCCTCAAAACATCAAGGAACGGAAGACACATGCTTCCGTTCCTGATGGCAACTGCGACGTCGCTGAACATTACTTCTTCTCAAACGTCAGCTTCTCTCCGTTAATAGGCGTGAACTCCAGAGTCTGGTCGTTTTTGAGAGTAATCGTGCTCAGCATGGTGCCCCCTGAATCAGGTTGCATCACGAGGTTATTCCCACGAACAACGTAAGCACCGGAGACCGATTGTGGCTTGTCATCTCTGGTGAACTTCCATGTGAACTCATCGTTGTTTCCCAGATGAAGTGAGAATTCTCCGCCCTGATTCTTTGCGGTCCAGTCCCCATAGAGTTTGTCCATCGCGTAGGCAGGCTTCTCAAGCTCAGGTGCAGGAGACTCTGCGGTCTTGGAAGGTTCGGAAGACGCAGGCGAATACATCTGCACCAGTTGAGCGCTGAGATCGTCTTTCGGCTGAAGCTTCACGACTTGCTTCAGCATCTTCACTGCACTCTCTTTGTGTCCCGCTGTCAAATAATGATAGGCCAGCAGGAATCGGGCATCTGCCGCTTCTGGATTCGCCTGAACCGCTGCTTCCAGTTTTCGGAGCTGAGCCGTGTAGGTATCGGCGTTGGCATACAAACTGATCAGCGTTGTCCAGTCCCACCCCGGGCCGGCAGCGAGGACCGCATGGATTGTGGCCGCTGAATCTCGGTATTGCCCGAGCGCAAACAGACACAAACTACGAAACTCGTTGATCGCCGCATCCTGTGGGGCCGTGACAAGTGCCTGATTCGTCAACGCCAGCGCATCTTGATACTGCTCATTGAAGAACGCCTGTCTGGCCTGATCAAACTTCGCCTTGAGCGGATCGGAAGCAGCATCTGGTGACAAAGGATTAGCAGATGCCGTGGTCTCTTCAGTGGATTGTGCCTGAGTCTCATAGGCCGAATCGCCCACGACAGGTTGGGTATAATTGACAACCTGCTGGTTATCCACATAGACCGGGCTATCGCAGTACGGGTTGTAATAGTCCCCGACTCCGAAGGCCCAGTTGACGGCGTTGATGCCCCACATTGTCGCCCCGAACGCCATTGCGACGGGGTAATTATCCCACAGGTAATCCCAGCGTCCGCTTCCCCAGGTTGGAGCAAAGCCGTTGTACCAGCCGCCCCAGTTGCGAGACCAGTGTCCTGCTGGACCACAATAGCCTGCGTATCCGAACGCTCCACCTTGACCGATCGCACCTCCATGTCCCCAGACACCACCATTCGGGCCGATTCCAGTAGTGTGCCCAAATGCTCCATTGGGACCAATCCCTGTCGAATGTCCCCAATACCCACCGTCGGCACCATGAATTCCGGTGTGTCCCCAGTATCCATTCGGTCCCCAAAATCCAACGTGATTAATGTCGCCTCCATTTGGGCCGGTCCACTGTTGATGATGCCAGCCGTCGTTGTTCCAGTTCTGATTCAGATCATCAAATCGGTTGGCAAGATCCTGATGCCGGTCAGGAATCGAACTTGGATTTCCCGGAGTGAACCGATCGCCAGCCCCGCCCTGACCAGGGCGATTTGCTGGGAGTTGTTGACCTGAACCACCTTGACCGGGGCGAGTTCCGGGGAAGCGATCACCAGTACCACCCTGACCGGGGCGCATCCCGGGGAACTGTTCGCCGGAGCCACCTTGACCGGGGCGGGCACCTGATGGAAATCTTTCTCCACTTCCTCCGGCTCCTGGAAAGGAATCAAACGGCAAGCGCGTTCCTGCCCCGCCTGCTCCCGGGCGAGAGGATCCAAGTCCTGGTAACGATGCGGCTCCAGAGCCTCCGCTTCCCGGCGTTGCAGGACGCTGCGTACCTCCAGAACCGATTTGAGGACGGTTCCCAGGTGACAAATCCGGGCGGGTAATTCCACCGCCGGGCTGAATCTGGGGGCGATTCCCCGCTTGAATTCCCCCACCACCGCCGGGTCGTGGAGTATGCACGACGTTGGGACGCTGGCCTCCGACGCCACCTCCCCCTCCTCCAAAATTGCCAGACGGTCGGCTCCCTGAAGGCGGGTTGAAACTCGGACTTTGAGGACGGCTCGAAGGGGAGGGACGATATCCTCCGCCAGAGAATCCCCCACCGCCTGCTCCTCCCCCGCCTCGATATCCGCCCCCGCTATACCCGCCACCTCCACCGCCTCGGTAACCACCCCCACCTCCACCAAAACTTCCTCCTCCTCCGCCCCCGCCTCGAAATCCACCACCGCCGCCACCGCCGCCACCGCCGCCACGACCTCCCCCTCCTCCAAAGCCACGTCCCCAAGCGGGACTGACAAGCAATGCTGCCGTGAGAACACCAGCCCACCACCGATTCATCAGGAAGCGATTCATGCGACCAGCCTTTTATTCAACAGTTAAGCCCAGATCAGCAATCGGAACCCAAAGCCAGGTTCAACGAGAGGCCTTTTGACTTGGTTCAGAGGATTCACCCGGTGCTGGCGGTTGCCTCACCACTCGATGCACAAAAGTTGGCATGCTCATCCCGGATCGTGTTTGCCGATCGCGAGTGATGACCAATCCATCAGCACCATCGTGAAAGTACGTCAGCACTCCAGTGATTCGTGCCCCGGAAGCATCGACTCCGTTTAACTGGACAGACCATGTTCCATCCGGCTCAGCGGTCCACCAGCCTTCAGCCGAACCGCCGGTCGAATCGAAGACCCATGAACGAAACTGTTGACGTTCTGCATCCCAGCCGATTCGTTGGGTCCCTTTGAGCAAGAGCTCATTTCGATCCAACAGCTGAAATTCACTGATGAGAAAGTTGCCATCTTCAGACCATTTCCATTCCGTCTTTGCGATCCCCCCGCCGACATCTTCCCGCCAGGCTCCCTCCAGCCACGACAACACTTTCAATCGGTCATGTGGCGTGATCTGCGGGTCTTCCAACTCACGCACACTGACCATTAACCATGTTCCATCCGGTTGTTGGACATGGGTGGCCGTATAGCGTCCCTGTAATGATGTCTGTTCCTCTTTATCACGAAACGTTGAAATCCCCTCTTCGATCACAACCCCCTTAGCGACGGGGCGAATCGAAAGAATGTCAATGTCCACTTCACCGGGAGGATTCATTTCGAACGAAGCCAAAAACTCCGCCTGAATCGCATCCCGACCATGAAAGACGAGCCCAGAGGAATCGACATACTCAGCTTCGGGAGCGAACAACTTCACAATTGACTCTGCATCACGAGCGTTGAAAGCCTTCTGGTAGTCAGCCGCTGCTTTCTCGATCGCTGCCTGCAACGCAGCCTTTTCGTCTTCAGCTGCAAATGCGAGGTTTCCGGAAAGAAGCAATCCACAGATTGCCAATAGAAGCACACGAGCGAGCATTTTCTGACTCCTGCCAGCAATGAGTTCACAGCACTTCAGCGACGCCGAATCTCCTCAGCATAGTTTGACACATTCCACAATTCGATAAAAATTCCGAGAATCTTAGTTCGCATTGGAACAGACGAATTATCTGCTTGAAGGACTTGGAATTGAGACTACCACCTGTCTCGCAGGCGACAGGCCAAGTGCTGCGCAGGCAGAATTTCAGTTGAAATCTCGGTCGTTCATTCGCAAGAAAGAGTCTTACAGTCGATGCCAACTCAGCCTGATTGAACGCCTGCTGCGGTCCGGATTCGCAAGCTCGAACACCATCGACACGGTCGAGAGAATGCACACATTCAGAAAGGCGCATTAAAGATCGACATCGTAAGATAAGTTTTCCCCGGCATTGGATTGAAGCCGCTACCGGGGACAAACTTGTTGATGTTCCTAATGAACGATCATTGAGGAGCAAGTGAAAACCAATTGCTCTTCGCTGGATTCAGATAACACAGGAGCACGCGAACGGCGGACTAACTGACTTTTTGAACCTGCTCCAGACGTTGCCGGGAGACAGACAAGCCACTTCCAGATGCCGTGCTGAAATGGACTTGTCCATTGTGAACCTTCACTCCATCTGCCGGATCGAGCGAAAGCAGCGATGCACCGTCGAGATCTGCGTAGTCAAGCAGAGGCAAGAGTTGAGCCGCCGCAGAAATTCCGACAGACGATTCAATCATGCATCCCACCATTGTCCGCATGCCGAACTCGCGTGCCTGACGAAGCATCCTGACCGCGGGAGTCAATCCCCCGCATTTGACGAGCTTCAAGTTAACTCCGTGAAAGATGCCATGGCATTTCTCGACGTCGTTCTCTGTTCGGCAACTTTCATCAGCGATGATCGGCAGAGCACTTCGTTGATAGACAGCAAGGAATGCCTCACGAGGACTGTTGGCCGGCAGCGGTTGCTCAATGAACTCCACTCCAAGGTCAGAAAGTGTCTTTGAGTAGTTGATTGCCTGCTCAGGAGTCCATGCGCAATTGGCATCCACCCGAATGACAGCGTCCGTTTCCTGCCTCAGCCGTTGAACGATCTCCATGTCATGCGAAGTCCCCAGCTTGATCTTATAGATCGGCCAGTTGGGCTGTTCATGATACTTGCGAATCATCTCTTCGATCGAGTCGATTCCCAAAGTGTAGCTCGAACAGGGATACTCCGTTCCATGAATCTCAAGCAACTCACGCGTTGTTTGTCCGGTCACCTTTCCATAAAGATCGTACCCTGCACAATCGATTGCAGACAGCGCGAACGTGTCATTGGGAATGAGTGACTGACATAGTTCATAAAGCTCAACAGGTCGAAGAAGAGGCAGGTCAGCCAGGGCCTGCTCTACTTTCGCCAGCGACGCTTCCAGCGATTCATAAGTATGACGGTAGTAGACGTTACACATCGTCTCACCGAAACCGGTTGCTTCCCCGTCAGTCAGAGAAACGATGAGCGCAAACTGATGGTGAATTGTCCCTCTGGCAATTGTGAACGGATCTTTGAGCGGCAGGGCAACTCGTTGCCAGAAAAGTCTCACGCTTGCAGCCTTTCCTTGAGCTTCAGAATCGCGTCGACCAGAACTTCGGCTCCGTCACGATAGACATCGCACACCGGCAGTCCGGTCAGCTTTTGCACGGCCTGCTTCTCAAGTTCGGCTGCCTCTGGAGTGAGATAGCGTCCATTCATCGCAATACCGATGACTTCAGTCGGGAAGCGTTGAGACCCAATGGTCTCGTACAGACTCAAGTAGGTTTCAATGGACTTCAATGGAATATGCAGCAACCCCTTCACGTGAGTTCGTCCTGCTTCGTAGCAGAAAATTAACCCCTGCGGAGCGGACCCGTGTAACAGCCCCATCGTGACTGCCGAGAACGCAGGATGCGTGATGCTCCCTTGTCCTTCAATCAGCAAAACGTCGTGCTGTTGATTCTCAACAACCAGGTTTTCAACAGCCCCGTTGACGAAGTCAGAGACCACGCAATCGACTGGAACCCCGTTGCCGACGATCATGATCCCTGTCTGTCCTGTCGCCAGAAACTTGGCGTCGACGTCACGGGCTTTCAACCCTTTCTCCAACTCCAGCGTCGTTACCATCTTCCCCACGCTGCAATCGTGTCCGACAGCGTGAATTCGCAGGCACTCGGGACGAAACTCAACAGCCTTCGCGGTCTTGTGATAGTTATTCTTCCGAACATCAATCAACAAACTTCCGCTCTGCTCTGCCAACGCGGAGATCTCAGGGTCGTCCACAAGAAAATCATGCAGACCGGAAATGACATCCAGACCTTGGCGGACACCTGCAATAATCGTTGGCCGCAATGAGGCCGGGAGCTCTCCACCAGCAGGAGAGATTCCAATGAAGATTGCATCAGGAGAATCGACTTCATCCAGTTGCGAAACGAAGGGGGTCTCTCCACCGATTCCGT
Source organism: Planctomicrobium limosum (assembly GCF_051465645.1). GTDB lineage: Bacteria > Planctomycetota > Planctomycetia > Planctomycetales > Planctomycetaceae > Planctomicrobium. Next base: position 1,197,286 of record NZ_CP195790.1, read on the forward strand.
ACAACTCCTGGGCAGTCTTGCCGGCATGAGCAGGATCGATGATGGCAATGCAATCCGAGCCGCGGTATCGCAGCAGGCTGATTGCCGTCTTACTGTTCAATAACGGCGCATTCTCTCCCATCGCAATTGCGATTCGGCGGTATCCAAGGATCGTATTCAGCGGAGAACTTCCAGAGGTACTGGCAGGAGGCGGTGTGATTGTGGTCGTCGTCATTTCAGTGAGCAATGTTGTTAGAGAAGTAAACCGTTTTCACGGATAGGTTCAAAATGAGGTAGTGAATTCTTTCAGAGATCGACTGATGCGCAGGGCACTGTTGTAGATGACGCAGAGTCTCTCAGTTGTTGATCGCATCGCTGACAGCCGGTGCTGGCACTGACACTGGCTTCCGTAAAACTTTTCCAGCTTGAGCTCCAGTGGGAACTCTGTCGTAGATCGCTGGCGTCCCGTTGACAAAGACATAATGGATGCCTGAGGAATACTGAAAGGGCTTCTCGAAAGTTGCCTGATCGATCAACTCTTTGGGACTGAAGATGACAATGTCTGCCGCTTGACCGATTCGCAAATATCCACGGTCAGTGAGTCCCAGAATGTCAGCAGGGAGTCCGCTCGAACTGCGAATTGCCTGTTCCAATGGCAACACCTGTTCGCGGATCGAGTAATAGCCAATCTTTCTTGGAAATGTCCCATAACTTCTCGGGTGAGGACGATTGGCCCCTGGCAAATGGACACTTCCATCAGAAGCCGTCGCCACCCAGTCACACGCCATCGCAGAACGAACGTCTTCTTCACTCATGGCGAAATTGACGATACTGGCTCCTCCCTGTCGCATGATCGACTCAGCAAGTTCCAGAGAACTGATCTTTTCCAGTTCAGCAATCTGCTTCAAGTTCTTTCCGACCCAGTCAGGACGTGCAGAAAACGTTGCAATCACAATCTGTTTCCCGTCCTCCTTCTCGCTCAGACTCTTCTGGACTTCCTCGCGAATCTTATCTGCACTGGCAGGATCATCAAGCCGTTTGATGAGTTGCAGCAGTCCTCCGGATCGCGACCAGGCTGGAAAGATCGTTGCTTCCAGTGATGTACTTGCCGCAGTGTAAGGATATTGATCTGCGGTCACTGTCATCCCATTGCTTCGAGCCTGTTCAACTAAAGCAATCGCCAGCTTGAGCATTCCCCATTGTGGGGTGCCTTTGACTTTCAGATGAGAAATGTGAATCGGGATCTCAGCTTCGCGCCCAATCCGGAGAGCTTCGTTTACTGAATCGAGCAAGCCAGATTCTTCTCCCCGAATATGACTCGCATAGATTCCTTTGTGCGAAGCAACCACCTTCGCGAGTTCAATCAACTCGCTGGTACTGGCGTAAGTGCTGGGAGTATAGATCAATCCCGTCGACATTCCCCAGGCGCCATCCTGCATTCCCTGTTGGACGATCGATCGCATCTTCGCAAGTTCACCTTTAGTGGGCGGACGGTTCTCCTTGCCGACAACTTCCAGCCTCAGCGTCCCTTGAGGAATGAGGTGACCAACATTCGCTCCAATCCCACCAATTTCCATCTGTTTATAGTAGGCGCCGACATCAGCAGGCCCCATACCGCAATTTCCGGTGATCAGTGTTGTACAGCCTTGCGTTAAATAGTTGACACAACCGCGAGCCAGTGGCGAGACGACACCTGAATCTCCATGCGTGTGCAGATCGATAAATCCCGGTGCAATCACCAGCCCAGCGGCGTCAATTCGCCAAAGTGATGATGGTGCTGCACCTGATCCAACTGAGACGATATTTCCATCCTTGACAGCAACGTGCCCTTGCACAGGAGTCGCTCCGGAGCCGTCATAGATCAGGCCATTTTCAATAATAAAATCGACGTCGTCTGCTTGCACGACCCGTGTTGCGGACGCGGCGAACATCGTTCCCAGAAAGAGCCCGACCAGCGCGAAACGCCTGCAAAGCCGACCAGACAATTTCAAAGCATGACTTCTCTGAAATTCGAGGGGCATAACGCATCCAGTCTGAACTTGCAGGATAAATGGGAACGGCATCATCTTTTAAATTTGCAATTGCCTGTTTTCCAAGACGACAAGTTGCTTCAGCAGAGACTCAATTCGAAACGTTGTGATCAGTGAAAGTCACTTCTTTGTGGAGGTCACTTCAAACACCTGCGTTGATTTTTTCGCCGGCAGATCGGTCACCAGTTCATAGTTCGTAAAGAGCGGCTTTCCATAGTCCACATCTGCACCGGACGTGTCCTTCGCCGCGCCATAACCAGTGATCCGCACCCGATATGGTCCGCCGACCACCCCACGTTCAGCGGGAATCAAGAACTTCGAGTTCTCAATGACTCCGGTCGACATGGGACCTTTATTCCCCTTCTCAGTGTCAGGCTCCAAGGTGATCGACCCGTTGGCAACAGGTTGACCGAGGTACTTCACTTCTCCTTCGATGGCAAAACGCTTCAATTCATCGTTTCCTGGCGAGCACCCATACGCACAGCACAGGGTGATTACGCTCAACAGACCTAGCAAACTACCAGCGGGCTGAACCCTTCGAGACCGCCCTCTTCCCTTATGGCTGCCGCAACGCGATTCGACACCAGAAGTCACATTGTTCAATGAAGTTCTCCTGCTTATCGGATCACGCCATGAGAAGTGTCACCGAGGGATCAGGCCCATTCAATTTGAGCCCAGTGCTTATTGACCGAATCCGGATAGAGGAAGGCTGTCGTTACGGATTCCCAAGCTCTTAAAGGTCGGTGTATCCATATTCTGACTGAGAAAATGAACAGAACCATCGGCCAGAAGAAAGTGTGCTCCACCAACGTGAAAGCTGCCAAAATGATGAGACTGTGAATTTCGTGGATCAGTTGTCGCAGGATTCTCTGGTGCCGAATTTATTCCTCCATAAGCCACAGTGAGGTTGCCTGAATGTCGATTTGAACTATTCAAATTGGAAGCGGACGCCCAGCCGAAATGATATGTGTTGGTAGAATTGGCGGTTGTCGTGTTGTAGTGCGATTCCCCCACCAGCAGGACCTGTGACGAACCATCCGTAATATCCCGAAACCCGATTTTGGAGTTCACATAAAGAATTCCATTCGTCGCAAAACGTCGCTGATCCGTTCCACAATAGCTATCGCCTCCCCCTTGCACTCCGCGATAGTTTCCAGAGACAGCTTCGAGCCCGGAGACAGGATCGGAAGGGCACTTGAAAATGGAAGGAGCTGTCGTTCTCCATGCGGCATGATTCTGTGCACTGCCAGCATAGATCTGTGCCCAGGTCGTGAACTCCTGCTGCATATTAAACTGGTTATAGAGATTCACCTGATCCAGAAACGGAAGGATTAGAACAGTCCAAGGGGCCCGCTCTGTATTTGCAGTGCTACTCGTACACCACGTCGCCCCTGTTACCGCCACTCTCGTAACGACTCCCGGGGAGAAAACTCCATGCGTGTCGTGATAGTTATGCAACGCCAAACCAATTTGCTTGAGATTGCTCTTACATTGGCTCCGTCTGGCAGCTTCTCTGGCTTGCTGCACCGCTGGCAGAAGTAACGCTATCAGAATTGCGATAATGGCAATGACGACCAGAAGCTCGATCAGAGTGAATCCGTGTCGAGTCTCGCGACCTGTTCTTGAACGATTCTCCTGCTTCGTGAAAGTGAAAAGACTTGAGTGATTGCCGCCAGTCCAAATCATGGGCCCCTCGTCGATTGAAAATGAGAAGAATTCAATACGAACGACATTTCAGCATGTTCAACAAACCGAATTGCTGTAGATCAGACGATACCTCGGACCGATTTCACCATCGATTCAAGTATTTATTCACAATCAATTTTGAAATCAATTCGATATTCTGCATAATAAATGTCATTTTTGCGCAGCGCCCTATCTGATGATTCTGGCGAAGAACGAACCACCAGCTTTACTTTCCATAATGCCCACATCGAAACGTCTGCGAGAAGCTGAAATTCGCCGTCAGGTTGCAGTGCTGATCGACCCAGGTGACAGTTGGGGAAGAAGTGTCATTCGTGGGATCTATGCCGCTGTAGACGGAAAGCTCCCCTGGAACTTGCTGATTGCCCCTCGTGACGATGAGTGGCGGTTGCGAGTCCCGAGGCGTTGGAAAGGGGACGGAATCATTGGGGCGATTCGCGATCCCAAGACAGCAGAGCATGTTCGAGGTCTCCAGTTACCAACGGTGAATGTTTCGTCGTGGACATCATCGAACGCGTCATGGAATTGGGTGAATACAGACGATCATCGTCGAGCAAAGATGGCCTTTACTCATTTTCGAGAGCGCTACTTTTCCAACTTTGCCTACTATGGACCTCCAAGCCAGCGTTACCCGGATCAACGTGGCGAATGCTTTCATCAGATTGTCGTCGAGGCCGGATTTCGGTGCGAGGTCTTCCGCATGCCAACTTCCCGCCGAGGATGGAACAATGTCAATCAGCAGACGCTGAACTGGCTCAAGCAATCCCCGCGGCCACTGGCGGTCTTTGCCGCCGACCCTCACCCTGCGATGCAACTGGCTGAGATCTGCCGTGGAGCGGGCATTCAAATCCCTGACGAAATTGCAATTCTGTCTGGAGACACAGATGAGCTGTTATGTGAAGTCTCCGATCCTCCACTCTCAAGCATCGTTCTCGCATCGGAACAGATTGGCGCCGAGAGTGTACGTGTTCTCGACAAGCTGATGTCAAATAAGCGCACACCTTCAAGCAGCATTTTGATTCCTCCGATCGGGATCGTGAATCGACTCTCAACAGACACTCTCGTTGTGGCAGATCCTCATTTCGTTGAAGCCCTGCGATTCATTCGCAAACACGCTGAATCAGGGATCAAAGTGGATGATGTTCTACGAGTTGTTCCAGTCTCAAGACGTCTGCTGGAACAACGTTTTCAACGCTATTTGAAATGTTCTCCGGCAGATGAAATTCGTCGGGTGAGACTGGAGCGTGTGAAGGAACTGCTCGTCTCGACCGGAAATTCCTTGGAACAAATCGCAGAAGCGACAGGATTTCTCGCGTCCTCCCATCTGTGCTTTGCATTCAAGAAAGCCACTGGCCAAACAGCACGAGAATACCGGAAGCAATTTCGCTCGAATGCTGATGTCGAGTAAGTGCGTCGTTGATCGCCTAAATCAGACTCATGCGTCACTAATCTCATCGTCCGCGATACTGATTCGACTTGACGTGTGAAAAGCCTATTACGTCCATTCGCACAGGATCTTCAATTCGGTCGTTTCGACAAGTGCGATGACGATAGCGAGCGAACAGGTCTCCATCATTTCCGCAGAAATGCCTAAAAAGGCGACAACCCCTAACGCGTTATTGTCAAAAACATTGCAACTCAATCAGGAGTCCAAATTCAATTTCGAAGGAGCATTTGGCAGGTAAAACCGATCAATACATGTCGATTCTCTTTGGCGTCGCATTTACGAATTCGACGCGGAAATCTGCCTATGCGACCTAAGTGCGGGAATTGGATTGATGTCCACCATGCAGAGTGTTGAACGCTGCTATGAACTCTTTCTGAGAGAGTTTGCTCGCGATCGTTCCAAGCTGTTTCGATATATCTTTTCTTTGCTCCCAAATCATGCTGATGCAGAAGATGTCTTTCAGCGTTGCAGTCTCGTGCTCTGGCAGAAGTTTTCTGAATTTGACACGGAACGAAACTTCTTCGCCTGGGCCCGGGGAATTGCGTTCAACGAGGTGCGGTACTTCATCCGAACCAATCAACAGCAACGACTGAAGTTTGACACTGAGCTGCTTTCAGAGATTTCTGATATCCGGGAGGCGCAACTCGATAGCTCCGGAGAAATCCTTGCTCATATTTCTGACTGCCTGAAACGTCTTCCATTTCGTGACAGAACGCTGGTTCGACAGGCCTACGGAAAGAGCCAAACAATCAAGAGCTTTGCGGAATCCTCCTGTTCTGCCCCGCAGACAATTTACAACAACCTGGGGCGAATCCGACGTCTGATTCAGGCATGCGTTCAAAAAAAGCTGGTCACAGGGTGAAACGAACATGGTAGCGCATTCCCCTGGCTTCATTGAATTAATCAATCGGTTACTCGACGAGACAATCACACCGGAAGAGCATTCCCGACTGTGTGAGTCTCTGCGTGGAAACCCAGAGGCGATTAACGAGTATCTTTTCTATATCGACCTGCACACTGGCTTCAAAGAACTCGAAGAACAGAGTGAGGACGAACAGGTTTCCGCCCCCATCGTTCGTCATCTCACAGCGAGTTCCTTTACTTTCACTGGTGTTTCTCAGCGGGTCTTAAAACGATCTCTCACGTTTCAGCGCTGGACACTCATGGCCGGTGCGCTCACGACGGTGCTGCTGGTTGCCTCGTTCTGGGTCTGGCGATCGGAAGAGAAACTGATCGCTCAATCTGCTTCTCATCCTGCGTCAGCACTAAAAGAAGAGACCGAATCGAAGGCAGAATCCGCTCCGTATAAGCCGTCCGCAGAACCTGCTGTTGTCTTATCGCAGGCCTCTCAGGCTGAACTTTTTCTGGAGCAAACTCCGGGAATTGGCTCCGAGATCGCGATTGGACATGAGTATGTCCTTGTGAAAGGAATCATGGAGCTCACCTTTGCAAACGGTGCATCAGCTGTCCTGAACGCCCCAGTGGTCTTCAACGTGACCAGCCCGATGCAAATCGAGGTGAAGATGGGACGGTGTTCAGTGCATGCTCCAGAATCTGCGATTGGATTTGAGGTTGTCACTCCACAAGGTCGGGTTGTCGATCTGGGAACACGGTTCTCTGTCGTTGCCAAAGAAGTTGGAGTCTCCGACATTCAGGTGATCGAAGGAGCAGTCGAGTATCACCCTGAAGATGCCACCCCCGGTGGGACAATGCTACTGGAAGGAGAAGCCATTCGACTCCCGGCAACTCCCCACAAGACAGAGCCCATTCCATTCGATCGCTCGGAATATCGGAATCAGTTTCCCGACAGAGTCATTTCCTATCAAGCGACCCCGGGACCGACCTCAAAAGGAGTTCGCGACCTCGTCAGCATCACAGTTCAACGTGGCGGTCAACGCAAGACCTATTCCGTGGAAGAACTAATTGGCGTCGACATCTTACATTTCTCAAGCTACTCGAAATTGAACAGCGCGTGCTCTGCCGATGCGTTACCTTCTCCGGTGGACCAGGTTCTCACAAACAGTGTTGCCCTCAACTCTGGGCTGACCAATTTTGACAGTGCCCCGGGGCCATATCTTCAAGCGAAGGAATTCAAGAACTTTCGTGAACGTCACGGACTCGCGATTCAATTTCGACAACCGGTGAGAAACGCCCCCGGTCCCGACTTCGTACTGTTCGAACTGCAATCGGCTGCATATCCCCCAGGCGGTGATCGATTCTATGCCAGCCCGATTGAGGATCGGCCGGGCTTGAAGACACACCATGTCAAACAGTTTGACATCACCATGCATAGCGCAAACGCTCTACAAGTGGCGCCGCTGTTTACACATGTTTTCAATCATGTTCCGACATCTCTGCAGCAACTGCGTCAATCAAAGGTCATCACCTCCTCACGTTTGCATGTTCCTTTTCACGCAATCGCAGTCGGAATCGATCTTACCGATCTCGGTTACGCCGAAGATGCCCTTGCTCCCGGTGTCTTCATTGAGGATGCCGATGACGACGACTACATCGCACTGGATGTCGTCTTCATCGGAGGCTTGCCATAAATGAGAGCTCGCATTCAGAGATAAAGTGCTCAGTTTTATGTTCCCTTCATATTGTCCATAAACTTGTTTCTAAGGGCCAAATATGAATTCGCCAAATCGTGTCAGTCGCGTTGGGTTTACGCTGATCGAACTCCTTGTTGTGATTGCGATCATCGCAATTCTGATCTCATTGCTGTTACCTGCCGTGCAGCAAGCAAGAGAGGCCGCCAGACGGAGTCAGTGCAAGAACAATCTCAAGCAGTTTGCACTTGCGATTCACAACTATCAGGACGTGGCAGGTATGTTTCCGATCGGTGGGACCGGTACAGACGAAACCATGCCACAGGTTTCATGGCAGGTGCGTGTCTTGCCATATATGGATCAAGCCCCGTTGTTCAACATGCTCGACCTCGCTGGGACCCTTCCTGCAGCCAGCTACTCTGGCGCCGGAAATCGCTTGAAAGTTCCTTACCAGATTCTCGCCAGCGGCAAGCAAGTCCGCGAAACACTTCTTCCTGCAACGATGTGTCCTTCTGATTCCTTCGGAGCAACACGTAACGGTTGGGCACTCGGAAGTTACGGAGCCTCAGTGGGATCGCAACTCAATCCATCCAATCGCCACACCGGAGTCAGCTGTGCTCCGTACTCTGGTTTTGCCAAGAAAACGCGAGATTGGGGTGACTCGATCGAGAAGTCCCAGATCTCTGGAATTATCTCTCGACAAGGGGCTGCAATTCGTATCGCCGACGTCACTGACGGAACGTCCAACACGATTATGGTCGGGGAAGTCATCCCGATGTGCTCGGACGCTGATGGAGGAAATGCGGAACGAGGAAGTTGGGTCAGTTCCAGAACAATCTGTAACGGACTCTGCTCAACAATTACTCCCATAAATGACTTCACAAGCTGCCGAGTGATGGGAGATTCCCGCAGAACCAATTACCCGACTTGCGCGACCCACGCCGCAGGAAATGCTGTACCGGAAACAGCCTGGAACTTTGCGTTCGGATTTCGATCCATGCATTCTGGCGGGGCTCATTTTGCCTTGGTCGACGGTTCCGTTCGCTTTCTGAGTGAGAACATTGATCACGCTGGAACGTATCAGAGACTCGGAGGACGCGCTGACGGTGAAGTCGTCGGAGAGTTCTGAGTCAGCATCTCCAATCCAACTAGATCATGCGACTCACTCGAATGTCGACCTACTTTCTCACATGGAATCTCAGTTAAAGCGGACGCCCCCAGTAAGGTTGCAAAGCCGGCAGGGGCTTGAGAACAAGGAGCTTCGATGAATCGATTATTCAATCTCATCGTCTGTATGGCGTTCCTCTATGGCAGCGGGTGCGCTGGGTCAGGGGATTTCCCAGAAATTGCGGACGCCGGCGGAGTGATCAGTTATCAGGGAAAGCCGCTCGCATCTGCAAGTGTCATCTTTACTCCTGAAACTGGCCCCATTGCGGTCGGGATGACAGATGACGACGGGAAGTTTCACCTGTTAACGCAAGGCAAGACCGGTGCGAAGTTGGGAAAACACACGGTCATCGTTCAGGCTGTTGGCCCCAAGTCCGGAACGAAAGTCGTTACAAACGATCCATCCACTGGCCGCGACCTTCCAGTTCAGATGGTGTCACGGATTCCTGAGAAGTACGGGAAGACGAACCAAAGTGGATTGACTGCCGATGTCAAAGCAAACGGCGAAAATTCATTCCGTTTTGAACTGCAATAGGCTCGCAACCAAGATGTGCGCCGTCCTCTCGACGAGAAAGATCGCCTGACGGATGCTGAGCAAGTCGTTATGAATTTCGCTTCAAAGACTGAAGCAACCGCTTCTGGCCGCGACAATAGGATTTATTCGACAATTCCGACTGCAGTGCGTGCATAAAATTGACCAGCATGGTCAAATGAACGCTGATGGTGCGCGCATAGGACGATGCTCGATAAGATAATTATTATGAACTCACTTCATCATACGCTGATCATCGCCACGGCTGCAGGGCTCCTGTCCTTTGCGTTTGAGTCTCCACGGTCAGTCTCCGGTGCAGAATCGCCAACGGAATTACAGGTTCAGTTCTTTGAGAAATCCGTTCGACCTTTGCTGGTTGAGCACTGCTACAAATGTCATTCTGAAGAGTCGAACAAAGGAAAACTTCGACTCGACACGAAGGGGCATATCCTGCTTGGCGGTGAATCTGGCCCGGCAATTCAATCCGGGAAGCCGGACGAAAGCCTGCTGATGGAGGCGGTACGCTACGAGTCGTACCAGATGCCACCGGACAAGAAATTAGACGAAGCTCAGATTGCGATTCTCGCTCGCTGGATCGAAATGGGGGCACCCTGGCCGGGGGACGACGGGTCGATTCCCAAACGGTCCAATCGAGAGAACTTCACTGATGAAGATCGGGCATGGTGGGCGTTTCAAAAGGTTCAATCCCCAAAGATCCCCACACTTTCAAGGCTCCAAGGCTGGGGACGAAATGACATTGATCATTTCATTGCCGAGCAACTTGAACAACAGAGCCTGTCTCCTGCACCAGAAGCCGATCGAAGCACGCTACTCTCGCGGCTCTATTTCGATCTCATTGGGCTCCCTCCAACACCAGAAGAAATCCGGAAATTCGAACTCGATACGGATCCATTGGCATACGAGAAGGCCGTTGATCACCTTTTGTCCCGGCCGGAATATGGAGAACGCTGGGCGCGACACTGGCTCGATCTTGTTCGATATGCAGAGTCGGACGGATTTCGAGCGGACAACTTCCGAAGTCAGGCGTGGCGTTACCGCGATTATGTCATTCAGTCGTTGAACGAAGACAAGCCGTATGACCGCTTTGTTGAGGAACAGATTGCCGGGGATGAATTGTACCCCGACGATCCTGCCGCACTCACTGCGACCGGATTTCTCCGTCATGGAATGTTCGAGTACAACGTTCCAGATGTTCGTGGGCAATGCGACAATATTCTCAACGAGATGACTGACGTGACCGCCGACGTATTCCTGGGGCTTGGCTTTCAATGTGCACGATGCCACGACCATAAGTTTGATCCGATTCTGCAGAAGGACTACTTCCGACTTCGTGCTTTCTTCGAGGCCGTTCTTCCCAGCGACGAACAGCCTGCAGCAACTTCAGCAGATCTTGCATCCTATACAGAGAAGGCTCGTATCTATGAAGAGCGGACCCGAACGGTGCAAGAAAAGCTTGACGAGAAACTGAAACCTCACCTGAAGCGGATCTTCGACAGTACAACAAAACGTTACCCTGACGATCTGCAGGAAGTCATTAAACGTGACGTCGCTGAAAGAACTCCGCAAGAGCAGCAGTTCATGCAGTTCATCATGCGACTTGTGAAGCATGAACAGGCACGTGTCGATGGATCGATCAAAGGAGAAGAGAAGGACGCGATCCTTGAACTCCGTCGCGAACTTGCCAAGTTCGATTCTTTAAAGCCGAGTCCATTACCACTTCCTTTGACGGTCCGAGATGTCGGACCAACGGCTCCGGTTACAGTTATCCCTAAAAAGAACATCGAAGTTCAGCCCGGGTTCCTATCGCTCCTCGACCCGAGTGATGCAGTAATCCCTGTTATTCCCAATCTCCCGGAAACGACTGGCCGCCGAGCAGTCCTCGCAAAGTGGCTGACGAATCGCGAAAACCCGCTCACCCCGCGTGTCATTGTGAATCGGGTGTGGCAATATCATTTTAGTCGCGGACTCGCTGCAAACAGCAGCGATCTCGGGCGACTCGGCGACGTTCCCAGCCATCCAGAGCTTCTGGATTGGCTGACGTTACGCTTCCTCGACAATGGCTGGAAGCTGAAAGACCTGCACCGCCTGATCGTAACTTCTGCCACTTACCGGCAGAGTTCTCTACATCCGTCGCTTGCGGAGAACCAGCTCAAAGATCCGACAAACCGCTATTACTGGCGAGGGGAAGTTCGTCGACTTGATGCCGAACAGATTCGAGATTCCATCCTTGCCGTTACCGGAAGACTGGATTCCACTCGTGGTGGTCCCAGCGTCCAAGGGGACCAACCGCGTCGCTCAATCTACACCAGAGTGATGCGTAATAGTCATGACCCGTTACTTCAGGCGTTCGACCTTCCGCTCTTTATTACGAGTACGTCGAACAGAAACACAACGACTTCACCGATCCAGTCTCTGCTGCTGATTAACAGTCAAACGATGCTGACGCATGCAACGAATTTGGCAAATCGCACAATTGCCTCAAGTAAGAAAAGTGGCGGGGACGCTAAAACCCAGGTTGAAATATTGTGGTCAACCGTCCTGGGACGCTCCCCCACCGCAGAGGAACTTGCTGAAGCAGTTGCCTTTCTTGAAGACCAGAAACTGACCAGATCTGAACGACAGAACGAATCAGCCGCACTTCCAAATGTCGCAGTTGGCAAGGTGCCTTATCGCGATGGTCAGGCAGCACTCTTTCAAGCAAACCGAGATAAAGAACAGTTTCTCATTCCGCCCGATGAACGGTTGAATCTGGGTAATTTCACGATCGAAATGTACTTTCAATTGCGGTCAATTTATGAAACAGGCGAAGTCCGTACTCTCGCTACAAAAATGCCGAATCCCGGTGCGAAGTCAGGCTGGCTCTTCGCAATCACAGGCAAGGGATCACGACGCAAGCCACAAACACTCGTGCTTCAGATGTTTGGAAAAGACCGAAACGGCCGGGATCAGGAGGCTCTCCTCTTCTCCGATCATCATGTGGATATCAACAAACCCTACTATGCGGCCGCAACAGTCCGCCTCGCGAAGCCGAGTGAAGAAGGAAAGGTCGTCTTTTACCTGAAAGACCTCTCCAATGATGATGAGCCCGTCATTATCCATGAGATGCCCCTGAACCTCGTCACTGTCTCAACAAACACGGCCCCGATGATCATTGGAAATCGAGACGGGACGAACGGGCGGTTCGATGGGCTGATCGATGATATCCGACTTTCAAGCAGCGATTTGCCACAACGTCAGTTATTGCTGACAACCGAAGGAGTCAATTCTTCGACGGTCGGTTACTGGCAATTTGAACCGCATCCCGGCGTGCTGCAAGACACTCTTCCTGACGGAATGGCAATGACGTTTGGACACCAGACGCCTCAAGTTTCAGAAGAAACCGGAGCACTCATTGACTTGTGCCATGTCCTTCTGAACTCCAATGAGTTTCTCTACGTCGACTGAACTGGATGCATGCCAGATCGTTGCGTTCTGACCTGTTGATCTAACGTGCATTGCAGTAATGGAATCATTATGCCCCACCAAATTCCCGCCTTCTCGAACAGACGCGACTTTCTCTTCCGCAGTGGAACCGGGTTGGGAGCGATTGCTCTGGCAGCGCTTCAAGCGCAATGCCAAACATCTCTTACTGCAAGCCAATCGATTTCCTTGCCGAATCCACACGTTCCAGCTCGAGCAAAGAATGTCATTTTTCTATTCATGGAGGGAGGACCAAGCCATCTTGATACGTTAGATCCCAAACCAGAGTTGAATCGACTGGCCGGTCAGCATCTCCCGGAGAGTTTTGGAACCGTTTTGACGGCGATGGGAGAATTCCATGCCCCGCTGCTCGCTTCGCATCGCAAATGGAAGCAACATGGCGAGAGTGGAACCTGGGTTTCAGACTGGCTCCCCTACACTGCTCAATGCGTTGATGACATCGCAATAATGCGTTCCTGCTGGACAGACGGAAACAGCCATTCCGCTGGTGTCTGCCAGATGAACACCTGCTCGATGATCGGAGGGAGACCCTCGCTGGGAAGTTGGGTCTCTTATGGGCTCGGTTCAGAGAATCAAAACCTGCCATCATTTGTTGTAATGCAGGATAACCGCAGTTCCGTCGTGAACGGGCCCAGAAACTGGGGGGCAGGATTCATGCCGGCGAGTTATCAGGGGACACAACTTTCAGAAGGCTCACAGCCAATTCCCAACCTCAATACACCTGAAGGACTTGATTCACGAATTCAAGTCAGAAAGCTCCGCTATCTCAACTCGCTCAATCAGAAGTACGCAAGCGAGTTTCCACAGCAATCGGAACTCGACGCACGAATTCGAAGCTACGAACTTGCATTCAGGATGCAGGCTGCCGCGCCTGAGGCTGTTGATCTTTCGCAGGAAACGGAAGCGACCAAGGAACTTTATGGAATGGAGCATCAGGAAACAGAAGCTTATGGGCGTTTGTGCCTGATGGCCCGTCGACTCGTTGAACGGGGTGTCCGATTTATCCAACTCTACCATGGAGCAGGAAGCAAATGGGACGCCCATAGCGGAATCGAAGCGAATCATACTCAGCTTTGTCGAGCCATGGACAAGCCTGTTGCTGGGCTCCTGAGGGATCTCAAACAACGTGGTCTTCTGGATGAGACACTTGTCGTCTGGGGGGGCGAGTTTGGGCGAACGCCAATGTCTGAACAGGGCAACGGTCGAGACCACAATCCAACCGGGTTCTCCATGTGGATGGCCGGAGGTGGCGTCAAAGGCGGTCAGACAATCGGGACAACAGACGAACTTGGACTGCGAGCGATTGAAGACCGCATGCATGTCCACGACATTCACGCCACGATTCTCAACGCACTCGGGCTCGACCACATGGCGTTAACCTACAGCTTTAAAGGTCGCCCTGAACGCCCCACGATCAACGAGGGAAGAGTCATGCAGAAACTCTTCACAGGGTGACGTCGCTGATATACGACGGTCTCTAACAACATCAATGTCAGATTCAAAGCGGCTCGATCAATCAGCTTCCGGTAAGGAATCGGGACTCGGCTTTCTCCGCCCCCCCCGATGTCGATTGCCGTATCGCGATCCTTTTGGCATCCTTTAAGTGCCATGTCTCAAACAGAACCGTGATCGCAGCATGTTATGGCGGCGTCCTGAATCGCAGGATGCTTCGACATTGCCCAGTCTTCAGCGTTTCTGCTTTGATACACGGTCACTAAGCCGGAGCGAAAGCGATTTTCAGGTGCGATCGCAACCGCTCTCCGAGCGGGCATTCGGGCAGGCCTGTTTCCATCAGCTCTGAATTTGAACACGAAGGGCTTTATTGTGAATCTGATTCAAGTTGCGTTTGCGAAGAGATCAGCGTTCGTTGTCTGTGCATCAATTTTCATGTGCAACGCCTGCGAGGTCGTGGCTGATCAACCGGTGGTGAAGTCTAAACCGGATGTTGTCATCTATGAAGGAACCTACCCTGGCTGGCCATGGATCACTGCTGCGAAAGATGGCACGTTGTATTGCGTCTTCCGTGAAGGAACCGTGCACGGGTTCTCAGCTGAAGGCAAAGCAATGTTCACGAAAAGTACTGATCAAGGAAGGACGTGGACACCTGCCAGCGTCATCGTCGATGAAGCGGGAGTGGACGACCGGAATGTCGGCATTGTCGAATTGCCGAATGGGCATCTCTTCGTCACTTACAACACCTACGCACTCGATCCTGCCACCAGAAAAACGACCTCCCAAGTCATGACCATTTTGTCAAAAGACAAAGGAGCGACGTGGGAAGCCCCGAAAATTGGACCAGTGCCGAACAGCCAGTCGAAATCAGCGGCAATCGTTCTGGCAGATGGTTCAATCGTCTGGCCATTCTACATTGCACCAAAGAACGGCGCGGTCGCCGCGATCTCCAAAGATTCAGGTGAAACATGGACAACAGTTCGTGTTCCTGATTCAAAAGAATTCACCGGTGATGAATGGGACGTCATTGAAAAAGCTCCCGGTCATCTGCTTGCGATTCTCAGGAATGCAAATCACAGTGAAGCGGCTGCACTCTGCTTCTCGGAAAGTCATGATGGTGGCTTCACCTGGGAATCCCCGCGAAAGACGAACCTCACAACGGGCATGTTTGCACCGGGTGATATCTTTCTTCAGGGAAAGAATAAAACCGTGACCGTGATCTATCCTGATCGCCGAATGACGTCGATTAGCGCTGCGAAATCAAACGATCCGAAGTTCGTCAACTGGGATACGAAGAACCAGCTTCCATGCTATTACTACAACGCAGATCAGAGTCGAATTCCAGACGGTAGCTATTCCGTTTCCGCCCCTGTTGGCACCAACAAACGCCTCATCGTGGATTACGAAATCCGTAAGGATTCCAAACGAATCACAGGGTATTTTGTGACATTCCCGGAAAACTGGTAACGAACACTTCTTTGAGGATTCAACGGCCCGAATGATTCACGTCATATCTCATTGCGGGATGTGGCGTGACTTCTTTTCGCACCGTTTTCAATAGCGTTGATCAAGTCACTCGACGGGCCGCGGTGTCAACGGTTTTCCGAGTGAGTTTGGCGTTTCGATTCTTTCCTTGAACCATCACTGCCAGCCTGATTGCTACTGGCCTCATTCGAGGACGACAGTTGCGCTGATTCGCGATGGTGGAATCCCATTGAAGACATCCGCGTAATTGTGAAATGCGAGGCCGTTCTGCTTGATATTGTTCGTGCATTGAGTTCTGCACGCTGCCTCACGAGCCTGTTGAACGGCGGGCAACAGCAGGGCAATCAGAATGGCAATGATCGCAATCACAACGAGGAGTTCGATCTATGCAAATCCAATTCGACCGACACGATCTCTGCCATGGAAGATGCTCCCTCTTATTCTCCTGCCATTTCGCTCAACGGATTACTTCGACAAGACATGCCTGGCGGCCCAGTGTCGAGCACGATTTGCGATTATTAGGACAATCTCATCGCTTTTGTTCAATGTTGCGGATTCAAGATTTCAACTCAATTACCTCCTCGCCGCACAGCACATTCACGTCTTCAATTGAATCACATCAAAATTATTCGGAAGCGCAGTTGATTAAAGGATTTTCTGGCGTTTCAGTATAGAATGGACGCGAAATTGTGAGCGAGTTCCGGGGATGGGACTGTGCGTCTTTGATCTCGCTGGTCATTGGCATTGTCGCATATCAATGGCACTGGAACCGGGAATTTCAAAAGGCGGAGAAACTGAATGGCAATCTGGCCAGCCCAACCTGTCTCATTAAAAATTCCTGTGTTTCTTCTGTTCATTCTGGGCGTTCTTGCTGCAATCCCTCTCACTTCATTTGCCGACTCAGGCGAATACATCGACGCGATGGAACAGGACGCAGGTGAGCAAACGGATCTCGTTGTGAACCATCTCACCAATCAGAAGTATGCGGAACTGGAGGCACTGGCTGCTCAGTATCGCAAAGAGAACTCAAAGACGGCGCTCGGTGTCCTTCGCCTGAATCTTTTCTACAGAATCCTGACCTCCCCTGTGACAGAGCCCGGGAAATACACCATTCACGCAGTCGATGATCGAGTGCAGCACATTGAAGCATGGTACAAGGCCTCCCCGACCATGACGTCGAAGATTGCATTGGCCGGATCGCTTTATGAACTGTCCGCTGTGGCGAGAGGTGGCGGCTACGCGGACACCGTGACAGATAATAACTGGCGGATCATGAAAGCCGCGCTCGAAAGATCTCAACGATTACTGGACGAAGTTTTTGAAGACGAAGAAGTCCCAGACACATTTTCACATGAAACTTCGCTTCGCATCGGCATTTATGAACACTACCCAAGAAAGAAGATGGAGCACCATCTAGCAGAAGTCTTAAAACGTGAGCCGGTGAATGCGACTGCGATAGAAAACGTTGTGATTTACCTGCTTCCTCAGTGGCACGGTGAAGACGGCGACATCGCTCAGTTCGCATCGGATCTCGCAGCTCAACAGAAGCATGTGACAGGCGAGTTTGCCTACGCTGCCGTGGTCAACGAAGCGTATTGGTTTCGTATCTTCACCAGATTTGAAGAGTCCGACTTTGATTGGGAGCGAGTTCGACAAGGCCACGTTGACTGGCTGAAGCACGCTCCGGATTCCGCTCAAGTCTTGGGGCGTCAAGCTTTCTATGCCAGGGTTGCTGGGGATCGAGAAACAGCAAGGCACGCTTTTGAGCAGCTTCAAGGTCGGTATGTTCCCGCGCGCTGGTCGAACAACCCTTTGTTTTATGACCAATCCATCAGATGGGCATTTGATTCAGAAGAACCAGGTGAATCAGAACTGGTCATCGATCTGGCGAGCCAGCTTCCTCGCTCAATGGCGTACGACCATCGCTCAAAGTCAGTGATTCCCACAATTCCCGGGACGGAAGTGCGATCGTTCTCCATCGAGACAGGAAAGCAACTAACCGTCGATCAGACCGACCGAAATTGGATGCATCGAAGCTTCTCTGATCCCAGCGGTAAAGCGCAGTTTGTGGCATTGAACCGCCCAGAAGGCGGCGTCAACATCATCCGAATGAATCGGTCAGCGGGGAAAGCGGATTTAATTGGCGGATCTGATTTCAAGTTTACCAGGTTCGCAGTGTCTTCCAGTTTGAAGCTCATCGCAGTCAACGACGAGGATGACAAACTTCGATTCTGGATACTGAATCCAAGTGCCGTTCCCCACTCGATTCAAACAGGGTTGGGGGGGATTATTGAAGGTTTGGCGATTTCACCCGACGACAAATGGATTGCCACAGGTTTCGACGAGACCATTAAGATCTGGGATGTAAAGACTCGGAAGCTTGTGCAAACCTGCCAGTCTGAAAAGCGTGAGCTCTGGGGTTTAAGATGGTCTCCCGATGGCAAGATGCTCGCGGCATTTGGGGACAGCTCCCAGATTGAGATCTGGAATCCAGAATCCGGCGCGTTGATCACCAAACTTTCCGATGGCACAAACTGGTATCGGACAGCAGCATTTTCGCACGACAGCAGGTATCTCGTGCTCGGAACCTATGAATCTCGATTCAAGAATCATCCCGGCGATGTCGTGATTTTCGATGTTGAAGAAAAGAAGCTCATCAAACGCTATCAAGGACATCGGCTGACGCTTCGTGACATCATCGTTACACCTGACAACAAGAAGATCATTTCTTCCAGTGCTGATGGTTCGATTCGAGTCTGGAAAATGCCAGTACCGTGACTGAGCTCGATGCTTTTGAGCGTCGAACTTCATTGATTGGACTTTCTGCAGAAAAAATCAGCGTCTCTCCACCATCACTCCAGAGAAAAGAGTGAGCCAGCGAGCAAGCGGAGTTTATTGCAATGGCGACGAGTATCAGAAACGCTCGACTGTTCGTGGGTCAGTCTCTTTTCATTTTGTTGGTCGCATTCTGTTTCAGTGCATCGGCACATTGCGCTTGCGCAGAAGACTTGCCACAGCTGAAGCTGACCTATCGGACCGCAAACCAAAGCATCCTGTTTATTGATGGTCAGAATGAAATCGAAGTCAATGCGATGCGAAAGGCCTGCAAAGAACTGGGCCTGAAATTCGAAAACTCATCAACATGGGACACGCCGTTTCAGGATTTTTCACGCTTCCACACAATCATCGCTGGAAGCAACAACATGCTGTTCTTCGGCACACGAACTCCAGATGAAGCCAAGAAGGACCGCATCTTCTCGCAAATTCATCAGTTCGTCGTCGATGGGGGACACCTGTTTTTCTTCAACACGGTCGATGGGCGGGACTCCGAACGCCTCATTCAATTCGGGCTGAAACCTGGCCCAGTTCAATGTAGTTTTTTCGAGCTGATCCCAGGGCGAAGTGAAGTCCTGTTCAAAGGCTTCGAGAATGAGGTGCCAAAGAATCGACGCGTATTCTCCTGGGCGAACATCGAGATTGATCCGGCGATGAAACCCGTTGCCATGTTCAAACGACGAGACACTGAACCGCATTCACATGAACCAATGTTCGCGACGATGGCGTTTCAAAGCGGACGAGTCACTTACACAACCATCGAACCATTTGATGATGGCTTGTGGCTTATCCCAATCGTTGCCAAATGGATCTTGAATGGTGCTCCGACCAACATGGAACAGATCGGCACCAACGTCGTCGTCGACCGACAGAAGCTTCGGGAGATGAATACGCTGCCTCCGCCGCCTAAGCCACCAGTCGATCTCAAGGGCGAAGATGATTTCATCCGCAAGGCTGTTGCAAGAAATTACTGGAAAGAACTCCCACAGTACGCGGAACCAGTTAAGCGATACGCCTCTCTGAAAACGGCGTGGGAATTAGCGGCTGAAGCAGGTGATTTTGAACTCGTCGACCTCATCCTGAAACGCGCGTCGATGGAGTTCAGTATCGACGAAACTCAAATCCGTCGCGAACTTCTCGAACTTCGTCGTGCTCGCACCACATACATGACGCCTGAACTGCTGGACATCGCGTTCGCCTGGTCGGAACGCGAATCTTCGCTTGGGCAATTCGAAGCAGCACAACAGTTTGTTGTCTTGGCTGAGCAATGGGCAAAAGTGCTAGATGAGAAGCCGCTCATTGACCTTGTTCAAAAGCGGCGAGCGACTCTGGACGAACTCATTCAACGCAAGAATGAAGTCAGTCAGTTATTGAATCAGATTGAAGCAGGAAAACTGGCAGAGAGTGACTACACAACGCTGGGAAAATATTTCTGCTTTACAGTCAAAGAATGGGACAGAGGACTTGGGTACCTGAAGAAAGGGAATGTTCCCGTTCTAAAGGAACTCGCAACGCTTGACCTGAGTGATCCGGGGCAAAAAGATGAGGTTCTGAAGTTGGCGAATGGCTGGGCAACCGCCGCGAAGGACCAAACGGAGAATGAACGTACTGCCATGCACGCACGTGCCCGTCTGTGGTACTACAGCCTTTTAAGCAAGGCGACTGCTGAAGAAAGAAATCACATTGAACAAGAATTGAGTCAGCTACAACCACTCCAGTCTGAAATCAAATTTCAGTTAAAGCTTGATGGAGAGGCCCGGTTGGAAATCAATCAGAGCCGAATCACCTGGACGCCAACTTATGGCAACACACTCTCCGAGATTCTCGTGAATTCGCACGTATGGAATCCTGAGGCGAACTCAGCTTTCGCGAATCAGGGAACCAGACGCTATGCCTCCGAGGAGCAAGAATATCGCTACGCCCAGATCAAGAAGACGAAGGGACGCGGCATGGTGATCATTCAGCGTACACTACCTGGCAGGATTCTCGTCGACCTGAATGATGTCCCTCCCGGGGAAGACGATTACGAATTCATCGTCACCATCGGCCCGCCACCTGCGACCTCCTCGAACTAGACCGGTCCGGTCTATCATGTGGCCGCGCAGCAGCCTTCCTGTTAAGCGAAAGGCTGAATTCCGCGTGCCAGAAACGATGCATGATTTCTGGAAATGCTCTAAGCAAGAAGCAGCCATTATTCGGCCTGATGACTGCTTCTTCATATGAGAACATGCTGAATCCCAAGCACCGAACTCGCCTCTCTAATTAGCGACCTTCTCTTTCGGGACTTGTTTGGGTTTGTCTTTTCCTTGCGGCACAACTTTGACGGCTGTTGGTGGAATCGGAGCCTCTTCTGCCGCGATTATTGGCAGATCGTCAGGCAAGTGCTTCAGGAACATGTTGCGATACTGAATCTGCATTGCCGGTCCAACATGCACCTGAACTCCAAGGATTCCATCGAGCGCGCGGCCCTTTTCATCAAGATCAATCACGTCTGTCGTTGGATGATCGTCAATCCAGTGCTGATGATGATTTCCGCGAACAACGACCCGATAGTTGTGCCATTCCCCTGATGGAAACTCCTTGAGCGGAAACTCGCCGACCACCCAAGGCTGACCCGCCGGATCGATAATCACTTTCTCACTGGAATGGGCAAGAATTCGGCGGCCTCGTTCTTCATAGAGCATGCCGTTGTAATCGGCTCGATTCGAAACGACGTCGCACTGGTATCCGGTAACGACACCCTCCCCCAGATCTGGGCGATGTTGACTGCGATAGTTCAGGCCACTGTTCCCGCCGGGCGTCACTTTCACCTGAACGCGCAGTTCAAAATTCTTCAGCGTTCCATCTCGCCAGATGATGAACCTGTTGTACTTCAACGATCCATCAGTCGTCCCGGTCAGGCAGC
This sequence comes from Planctomicrobium limosum, assembly GCF_051465645.1. Classification (GTDB taxonomy): domain Bacteria; phylum Planctomycetota; class Planctomycetia; order Planctomycetales; family Planctomycetaceae; genus Planctomicrobium. The sequence goes on from NZ_CP195790.1 coordinate 1,218,872, forward strand.
CATCTTTCACGCTCCAGTACTCGTCACTCCCTTCCCACCCAGAAAGATCTTTTCCATTAAAGATCGATCGAAACCCTTCTGGTGGCTCGGCACTCTGTGCAATTGATCCCAGTGAGAAGAAAAGGATTGCAACCAGCTTCATCTGCTTCAACATCGTGTGTGCCAGACATGAAATGGAGAGTGTGCATTTAATGATCGACGAACATTCTACCTGCGTTCGCAATTACCGATTGGCATCATCCTGTGGCTTACGAAGTAGCTTGTTGCCGCGGAAGACAATACTCGTGCCAAACCGGTTCTGAATCTCATCGGCAACAGCATCGAGTTTCCCCTGCTTTTGATTTTCATCGTCATCAAAAAGTTGACGCTGCCGCAACTGCTGTCCGTGCTCCAGACTGCTGACTCCGATTCCAATCAGGCGAATTCCTTTGTGTTGCCGTGGCAATGCGTGATTCAGCAATTCAACAGCAACATGTGACAGTTCATTCGTGGTATTCGTCGGCCTGTCCAATGTCTGCGATCTGGTGATTGTCTGGAAATCTGCAAATCGCAGTTTGAGATGAATGGTTCGCCCCTTGAGATCTGATCGACGTAATCGTCTTGCGACCTGTTCGGTCAGGTCACGCAACCAATCTCGAAGGACATCTGCGTCTTGGAGATCCGTAGCAAAAGTCGTCTCGTGCGAAACGGATTTCGCTTCACGATCTGGAACGACTTGGCGACGGTCGATTCCCTGAGACAACTCCCAGAAGCGGTCCCCGACTTGACCGAATCGACTCACAAGTTCCTCGCGACAGACTCGCTGCAAGTCGCCGATCGTCTGAATTCCCATGCGTTGAAATTCTCTGCCGGTAGAATTCCCGACTCCCCAGAGACGGCCAACAGGCAATGGAATCAGGAACTCTTGAACTCGATCAGGTTCAACAACCACAAGAGCGTCAGGCTTCTTCAGATCACTTGCAATCTTCGCCAGAAACTTGTTTGGAGCGACACCGACTGAAGCGATGAGACCGGACTCCTGCAAGATCGCTGCTTTGATTTGAATTGCAATTTCGCGAGCAGATCCGAACAGCACTTCGCTTCCGGTCACATCCAGAAACGCCTCATCCAATGAGAGCGGTTCGACAAGCGGGGTGTATCGAAACAGAATCTCGCGTATCTGATCAGAGATCTCGATGTAATGCCCCATCCGAACCGGGAGCACGATCGCCTGAGGGCAGAGTCTGAGTGCGGTACTGGTCGGCATGGCACTGTGAACGCCAAACTTGCGGACCGCATAGTTTGCAGCGGCCACAACACCCCGACGGTCTGCCGCTCCGCCAACGATTAACGGCAAACCTCGCAGTTCCGGTCGATCACGCTCCTCAATCGAGGCATAGAAGGCATCCATGTCGACATGCAGAATCATGATCGAATGCCTTCAAATGGTTCCGCTAATTGTCGCGTTACTGGCAATCCCAGTGAGATGAGTTGCATTCTGTCACAACTTAAACTCCGTCACCACTCATCGTGTGACGCAAAGATTCCAGGCAGACGACTCACCGATTCTTGCCGGGTCACCGCGATTCACGATTTCCCACTCTTGGCACAAGTAGGCTCGTTCCAGATTGCACAAAACACCTGTATTGACAACCGACCGTCCGGACGGTATTTACAAGTCAGCACATCAAATGCGAGGAAACCAAATCAGGATTTCTCCCGGGATGTTGGATCACCGTTTCCCCCGATGCTTGATGTTTGAGCAAAAAATGTCGGGGTGAAATGCACGTTTCCAGAAGCAAAACATCGATTCCAGTCCGTTTTGACTAATTGCCCCGAACCGTATTCTCGCTTGAGTGTCGGCTCGGAGCCCTTCATTAATCGCAACGGAAAACGCTGGTCATTCCCGTCGTACAAAGCACATTTCGTTCAAGGCGAACTCCGGTCTCAGCTCGCGCGTTCATCTTGCTCATAGTTCAATCTTCGATTGTTATGTCACAACTTCATCGCAATTTCGTCTTACGTTCATCTTCATCAGTACTTGGCGCGATCAAAGTGCACCGTGAACGTTCGGCACGTTTGATCATGGCAGGACTGATCTTCGGAGCCACATCAATCTTTGGTGGTTGCGGTCAGCCAAACAGTTATCAGGCTCCACCACCGCCGCAAGTTGACGTGACGAATCCGATTCAGCGAGCCGTCACCAGTTATGTTGAACAAACTGGAACCGCGCAGGCTTCAGAGAGAGTCGAGTTGCGTGCGCGTATCTCCGGTTTTTTGCACGAACGCAACTTTGAAGACGGCGACATTGTCAAAGCGGGACAGGTCCTGTTTGTCATTGACGAAGAACCGTTCAAGGTACGGTTGCAGTATGCAACGGCCAGACAAAGCGAAGCAGCCGCGAATCTCAAGAAGGCCGAACAGTCGAAAGCCAGAGAGATCGCACAAGCTCAACTTTCACTCCGCGAATCCGAGTATCAACTCGCGCGAATCAACCATGAACGTAACATCGGTCTCTTGAACCAGAATGCTCTGTCCAGACAGGAGTACGACCGAACAGAAGCAGCCATGAAGACCACCGAAGCTCAGGTGATCGCCAGCAAGGCAGAACAGGAGCAGGCTGACTTCAACTACGAAACAAATATTCTCAGTGCTCAAGCCGCCCTGGAACTCGCCAAATCAGATGTGAACACTGCGAAGATCGATCTGGGTTACTGCCGGATTACAGCTCCGATCAATGGGCGAATCGATCGTCGGGCAGTCGACATCGGCAACTATATTTCTTCTGACCAGACGCTTGTGCTTGCGACAATTGTTCAAGTCGATCCGATCTATGCGTACGTCGCAATCAGCGAGAACGATCTGGTGAAGATCCAGAAGCAACACCAGAAAGACGCGAGCAAATCCGGTATTCCAATCATGATGGGGATTGGTGACGAACGCACGTTCCCGCATCATGGAACGATTGATTACATCTCCCCGTCGGTGCAGTCAGGCACAGGCACAGTCCAGATTCGCGGAATCTTCTCCAATGCTGGCGATGTCATGCCGGGGATGTTCATTCGCGTCAGGATTCCGTCTGAAGAGCAGCCAAATGCGATTCTCGTCCCGGAACGAGCACTGGGTTACGATCAGGCTGGCACATTCGTGTATGTCGTCAACAAAGACGACGAAATCGAACGTCGTATTGTCGTTGCGAAGGACACGATTGATTCCATGAAAGTCGTCGAAGGAGATCTGAATCCGGAAGACCGCGTGATTGCAGATGGACTGCTGAAAGTACGTCCCAAGATGAAAGTGTCACCAGTCACCCCTGGCCCTCCGACTGAAGCCACACCTGCTGTCGACACATCCGGCGCTGACGCTCCTGCAAAGAAGCCCGCGGACGAATCCGCCAGTTCCAATTAAGGTAGATCAGAAGCAGGATTACACTGGGGTTCTATCGCTGATTTCCGCGATTCCCCGGTGGCTCGATCAACGTCACTTTCATTCACATGGCATGATTTCCGGACGCTGAAGGTCCAAGTATGTTTTATCGTTTCTTCATCGATCGCCCCATCTTTGCGAACGTCATTGCGATTATCACAATGATTGTTGGGGCAGTCTGTATTTTCAGCCTTCCCGTCGAACAATACCCCAAGTTGACACCACCAACGGTTCAGGTGACGGCCACCTACCCAGGGGCGAACGCGATGGTCTTGTCCGATACCGTTGCCGGCCCGCTTGAACAGGCGGTCAACGGGGTCGAGAACATGCTCTACATGAGCTCGGTCAGTTCAGACAACGGGACGTATACTCTCACCATTACGTTTGAAGTCGGGGTCGATCTCGATCAATCGCAGGTGCTTGTTCAGAACAGGATTGCCACTGCGCTGCCACGTCTCCCTCAGGAGGTGCAACGTCTGGGTGTTACCGCTCAGAAGCAGTCGACCAACATGGTGATCGTGGTCGGACTCACTTCACCGAATGGGGAATACGATGGCCTGTATCTGAATAACTATGCAGAGATTCAGGTAAAAGACATCCTGAGTCGAATTCAGGGTGTTGGGCATACTCAGGTGTTCGGAACCAGTAGCTATGGAATGCGAATCTGGCTTGATCCCGAAAAGCTGAAAGCACGCGAGCTCACGGCGAATGATGTGATCGCAGCAATCTCAGCGCAGAACGTCCAGGTTGCCGCAGGGCAGATCGGACAACGTCCCGCCAAAAGCGACCAGAACAATCAGTTCACAGTTTCCACGCAAGGACGCTTCAGTGACCCGGAACAGTTTGGAAACATCATCGTCAAATCCGTCGATGAAGGTCCGCTCGGAACGCGTCTGACACGAGTGAAAGACGTTGCCCGAATTGAACTGGGCGCGCAGACATATGCTTCATGGATGGAGATTAGCGGGATCCCTGCAGCCGGGGTCGCGGTGTTCCAGTTGCCAGGAGCGAACTCTCTGAGCGTTGCCAAGGCCGTCAAGAAGCAGATGGAAGAATTGGAGCCTCTGCTCCCTGATGGTGTCAAATACAGCATCGCCTTCAATCCAACGGAATTCGTTGAGGAGTCAATCAACGAGGTCTACAAAACGCTGATTGAAGCCGGCGTGCTGGTATTGATCGTGATTCTCGTCTTCCTGCAAGACTGGCGCGCGGTCCTGATTCCGGCAACAACGGTTCCGGTGACCATCATCGGAGCATTTGCAGCGCTGTCTGCCATGGGCTACAGCATCAATATGTTGACGCTATTCGGATTGGTACTGGCAATCGGAATTGTGGTCGACGACGCGATTGTAATTGTCGAAAATGCCGTCCACCACATTGACCGAAATCAGATGGCTCCTCGCCCTGCCACAATCAAGGCGATGAGCGAGGTGATTGGACCTGTCATCGGAATCACACTTGTTCTGATGGCGGTCTTCGTCCCGACCGTGTTCATGGCGGGAATCACCGGAAAGCTCTATCAACAATTTGCATTAACGATTGCCGCCACTGCGGTGATCAGTGCGATTAACGCTGTCACACTTAAGCCAGCTCAATGTGCTGTGTATCTTCGCCCAACCCCGGCTCGAAAGAACATCTTCTACCGTGGGTTTAACCGAGTATACGAATGGTTCGAGGGAATCTACGTTTCAATCGTCAAGGCGATTCTCCCATATGCTGCAATCATGATGTTCCTGTTCGTCGGCATCTCAGCTGGAACCGCTTACTGGTTTACGAAACTTCCAACGAGTTTCGTTCCAACAGAAGATCAGGGATATGCGATTCTTGCAGGGATGCTCGATGACGCTGCATCACTGGAACGTACAGAGGAGTTAATCGAAAAGCTCAACGGGATTCTGGGGAATACTCCAGGGGTGAAGGACTGGTTTACCATCGGGGGAATGTCGCTGCTGGATGGATCAACCGTGCCGAACGCAGTGACGATCTTCCTGACATTCGAACCGCGCGAAGTGCGCATCAAAGATCCTTCCAAATCGATGGAAGCAATCCTTGGCTCGCTTTACATGCAAACATCTGCGATTCGAGAAGCGGTTGTCTTTGCGTTCCCTCCTCCGGCGATCGAAGGTCTCGGGCAGACAGGGGGCTTCGACTTCCGCCTTCAGGATCGCGCCAACCTTGGCCTCGCACAATTGCAGGCGGTTGCTGATGAGCTTGTTCGGGACGGAATGGCTCAGTCCTCACTGACCAGTTTGCAGACTTCATTCCGAGCCGGAATTCCTCAGATCTATGTCGACATCGACCGTGATAAAGCGACGAGCCTCGGAATTCCTTTGTCGTCGATCTTTACAACATTGCAGGCGTCATTGGGGTCAGCATACGTCAACGACTTCAATAAGTTTGGTCGAACATGGCAGGTTCAGGTTCAGGCGGACCAACAATTCCGTCGTAAGCCGGAAGACATTCGCAGACTTGAGGTCCGCAATGCCAAAGGAGAAATGATTCCAGTTGGAGCGTTTGCTGAGGTCAAATTCACAACCGGCCCGCAAATGATCCCGCGATACAACCTGTATCCGAGCCTGACAATTAATGGAACAGCTGCCCCAGGAGTCAGCTCCGGGCAAGCAATGGCTATTATGGAACAAATGGCGAAGGAGAAGTTGCCACAGGGAATGGGATTCGAATGGAGCGGAATGTCATTCCAGGAAAAACGAGTCAGCGGTCAGGCGTTCTACGTGTTCGGAATGGCCGTGCTCATGGTTTATCTGGTGTTGGCTGCCCAGTATGAAAACTGGTTCCTTCCTGCAGCCGTGATCTTGGTTGTTCCACTCGCCCTTTTAGGTACTGTAGCAGCTGTTGCATATCGGGGGATGGACAACAATATCTATACCCAGATTGGTATCGTGTTAATTATTGCATTGGCAAGTAAGAATGCGATTTTGATTGTCGAGTTCGCCAAGGAACTGCGTGCTCAAGGACGCAGTATTAGAGAAGCGGCAGTCGAAGCCGCAAAGATGCGATTCCGACCGATTTTGATGACCTCATTCGCCTTCATTCTCGGGATCTTCCCTTTGGTGATCGCACAGGGAGCCGGTGCCGCAAGCAGACGATCACTCGGAACGGCCGTCTTCGGGGGGATGCTCGCTGCAACATTCCTGGCAGTGTTCTATGTTCCGATCTTCTACACCGTCATGCAGACATTGAGTGAGAAGATTCGTAAGAAATCTCCTTCCAAGCCGAACGAAGGTGGTTCAGACGATCCTCACCCTCCACTTCGAGAAGAAGAACGTCAGATCACGACGTCGTCTCATTAACATCGATTGGTTCGCAGTGTGGCCGCGTAGCACTTGGTTCTTCAATCGAACCGGTGCTCGCGTCCGACACGAGACAATAGTTCAACTTACTCGTGCAGAATTGGAGACATCGAATTCTGCATGATGTTCAAACATCATCATTCTTCTAAAGAGATCATTCTCCAACAGTCCACCGAGAGTTCAGTCACCACGTCCAAGACGTCAGATCAGGGATTTCAATGAGCACAAACGAGCCACTCAAACGAGATCCCGTTGCAACGCGCCAACTCCTGCTGGATGTCACAGCCAGTATCATTCTGGAGAAAGGCCTGTCCGGGCTGACGCTAGATGGAGTCGCGAAAGGGGCCGGAGTCAGCAAAGGGGGCCTACTGCACCACTTCCCGAGTAAGCAACATCTGATTGACGCACTCATCACGTCGATTCATCAGCAGTTTGTCGAGAAATTGAAACGAACTGCTGATGCAGATCCAGACGAGATCGGGAAACAGACGCGCGCTTACCTGAAAGCGGGAACGCTCGATCGAGATGACAGTGCTGCGAGATTGTGTAATGTGATTTCCGTTGAGGACCGAGGAAATCAAACAATGAAATCTCTTTGGAGCAATTTTCTCGCATCAATGCTCGATCCAAAGAACACCGGAGGAGCCGATCCTGTCATGCTCGCCATTGTACGATTAGCCACAGACGGGCTCTGGCTGGCAGAGATCGAAGGCGTTTTCGTTGGATCCCCGGAATTGCGGCAGGCAATTATTCAGCGACTGCAAGAGATGACGCGAATCCCTGCTCCGCAATAATCCCCTCCATGTCGCAGAGGTGCGGTTATCCTTCGTCAGGGATGTTCGGTTCGACAAGCTTGGCAAGTGAGCAGAGCGATTCCTGCCAGCCGACATAGCACATCTCCGGGGGAATCACCGCAGGCACTCCTTCCTGAACAATGCTCAACTCCGTTCCACAAAGAACCGGACACATCGTCACTGTGACCGTCATGTCTCCCGGCAAATTCGGATCGTCGAACCGATCAACATATTGAATTCGCTCGTTCGGAACGATCTCCACAAATTTCCCTGCCCAGGAATGTGATTTTCCTGTGCCAAAATTCGTGAATGACATCCGGTAAGTCCCGCCTACGACGGGATTGAATTCATACACCTTGCCGATGAAGCCATTAGGCGGTAACCAACGGCATTTCGCATCGGCATCGAGAAATGCCTTGAAGACACGTTCAACCGGCGCGCACAGAACTCGATGCAGCCGAATCGTATTGGTCGTTGTACTCATTGAGTGGCTCATCAATTACGAATGTCTAACAGGCCGGGTCATCTGCAACACAAAACATCCAGCTGACACCAAAGCGGTCTGTCAGCATTCCGTAGCGTTCGTTCCAGAACGTTTTCGCTAATGGCATCGAAATCGTCCCGCCATCGGCGAGCGCATTGAATGCCTGTTCTACTTCTTCGACAGTCGGAAAAGAGAGCGACAGTGAAAATCCAGAAACTCGCGTCGTGTCATCACAGCCATCAGAGGCATACAGCTGTGTCTTTCCGATCTCAAATGCGGCGTGCATCACCTTATTCTCAAAACCAGGCGCGAGAACTCCCGGTGGTGGCGGATCAGGTGATTCATTAAAGCGAAGCACCATTCCGACTTTGGCATCAAGGGCCTTCGTGTAGAACTCCAGAGCTTCTTCACAACGTCCACTCAAAAACAGATAGGGGCTGACAGCCGACATACAATCTCCCCTCAGTTACTTAACGAACGAAAACAATTCAGCGGCGCGGGAACCGGCAATCATCCTTTCTACATTAGCGTTTAGAGCTCTGCCCGCAATAAGAAATTCGCTCACTATGAAAGAGCGTCTGTAATCGGTTTCGCTTCCGGGTCAACCAGACGTATTGGTCGGTCGACATTCGACATATTCTGCTTGGCTGGATCGAGCCCCAGAGCAAGGCAAATCGTCGCCAGCAAATCAGGAACAGCAACCGGCGAGACAATCGAGGTGTCGTCTGTGGATCAGGGCGACACTGGTGAAAAAGCCGAGGACGCTGCTGCCAATCAAGGAGTGGAACTGCGAGTTGTCAAGCTGCCGTACGCCAAGGAAGGGTCCGTTCTCCTACCTCTCGCTGGGGGGGAACACACGTTTGCCTGGCTCGGGCGATCTCGCAGGCTGGCAACAGACTACGAACGACTGGCTGAAGTCTTGGCCGACTGGCACTGGGTGGCCATGGTTGCCCTGCTACTCAAATGCGCTCCGCTTGTCACTCAGAGTTCATAACAGAGACGAGAACGTTGCCTCGACTCAATTCAGGGGTCCTTATCGGATCGTCAGCACGGCAACGACCGTGTGGGCTTTGCTTCGGAACCCATCAGATTAGAGTGGTCACACCACTTAGAACGCTGAGACAACTTCTCCACCAGCCCGAGTTGTCAAAGAATCGTAGACATTCACATCAAGATTCTGAGACAGGAACTGAACCGAACCATCAGCGAGTAAGTGATGGGCTCCACCTGTGTGCTGGCTGGAAGGGCCCCAGGTCTGCTGCACTCCACCCATTGCCGACGGATAATACACGGTGTAGTTGATTGCGACCGAGTTCCCAGCAAATGGTGGCCCGGCCATTGGATTTGCCCAGCGAGCACAGATTGTCGCGGCGGAGCCATCGATCCAGACAGACGCATTTTCTTCTTTGGATTCCGCAATCAAAATTGTGTTTGAAGTTCCGTCAGTGATGTCACGAAATCCGGTGCGTGATCGAGGATACATGATCCCTTGGGCCGGAAAAGCGGCTTGGCCGGAAAGCCCCATCACATTGACTGCCCCCAAGGCCACGTAATTCCGAATAGCAAATCGGTCAAACGTCAGATTCCCTGCTGTCCACACAGCGTCTTGAGAGTACATCCCGCCAGTGTAACTTGGACAGAGATACGTGGAGATCGAGCTTGCAGCGACATCGCGATTCACAGGATCAAGCGATGAGATATTGTAGTTAATCTTGTTATACAAATTTGCGCCGTCCAGATACGGAAGAATTAGACTGGCGAAACTGTGGAGGTGAATGGCTGGATCACGATTCGCACTTTTCGTTGAATCCCACTGCCAGGCCCCTGCGACGAACCCACTTGTGCTGGACGGCGGGAAAACACCAAAGGTGCCTTCATAGTTATGGAGAGCCAGACCCATTTGCTTCAGATTGTTCTTGCACTGCGAGCGACGGGCAGCTTCACGTGCCTGTTGGACAGCAGGAAGCAGAAGTGCGATCAGGATCGCAATGATCGCGATCACAACAAGCAGCTCAATCAACGTGAAACCACGTTTGTGTCGAAGGAGGGAGGCGGACAGCATTATGCATGTCTCCTGAGAGGTGAGGGCCCTTTAGCGTTGCCCATCCAAGAACGTGCAACGTTTCGATATCCTGCCAAACACCCCGTCTTACTGTCAATCGTACGAACGTTTGAATATTGCAAAAATGACGTAGATTCTCAACGATCGCGCACACAATGTGGAACCCTCCCCGATCCCACATCAAGCATTGAATCAGTAGACACTCCCCACCACGACGACAGCCTCCGTTCAGACGTTGGCATGGCTGACAACGACTTTCGGCTCTTCAATCTCTTTGGTGATCGGATAGGTGTCTTCGTAATTCATGGCACAGAGGTTGTCGTGTATTGTCTCGCCAATTTGGTCCAATGGGAGGTGACTCATACGGCTTTTGGAGAATGGATTTTCCAACTCAATTCCGATTTGATCCAGCGATAGCAAAGGGAATGCAACGAGAACCGTCAGGAAGGGAGTCATCGCCCCTGAGCGGTCCACAATTGCGATTGGAAGGACAAACAGGAACAGGAACAGAAACTTCCTGACTTTGACTGAGATCACTTGAGCAAGCGGCGTTTTCAGAATTCGCTCGCAGGCACCGACATGGTCAATCAGAAGTGTCCGCTGCTCCTCTGCTTTCATGTAGGCGAATCCGTCCATGCCGTAGTCCTCGCGAGCCTGCCTCAACAGCAACGCGATTCGGGTCGCGACATAAACTGGAAGATGCTTCGCCTTCTGCAGTTCTTTCAGATCAGTCGGACTCAGGAATGACTTGAGATCACTGAGATCGCGTTCACCACGTAAGCTGTGTTTGGCGATGTAAGGGTACGCAGAGACCCATCGCAGGAACGAATCCTGCCACTTCTTGTTATCCGGCCCGTAAGAGACGGCAATGATTCCAAGATTGCGACACTGATTGACGATCCCGCCCCAAAGCTTTCGACCTTCGTACCATCGATCGTAACCAGAGTTCGTTCGCAGCACGAGCAGAAGCGCCATCACTGCCCCGATGATCTCGTACGGCGCGACACCCAGATCAACGTTGATCTTGAAGACGTGATTTGTTGTCCACCAGACAATGACGCCCCAGATGCCAAATGCCAGGACTCGCCATATCACTCGGGGAGTAATCGTCCCGTTGATGGCAAAGACATCTCTCCAGTAGCTTCTGTTTTCCATATTGAGCTCAGCTTGTCGTCTATCGCGTCCGGGCGAGGTCAGCCACATTCAAACTTGATTGACAACTTACGCAGAATAGACAGAGGCCGTTGTTCTGCTTATTAAACGGCTCGCGACATGCCCCAGAACTTTGTCCATCACCAATGAAGACTTCCTCACTCCATAGACCACGAGGTCCGCCTTCCAGTTATTGACATATTCAGGCAAGACTTTGGCAGGGTTCCCGACGAGATACCCGAGTTCGCAAGATTCGAACTTCGACTTAATCAGCTCATATTGGCCTCGCAGCAGATGCTCACCCTCTTCTTGAGTCGGGGCGATTGCCAGAAGCCGATACGTCAGATTTGGAAAGAGGTCTTGTGCAATGAAGGTTTTGATCGTCCTGCTGCATTCAGTCGAGCCATCATGCACGAGCAGGATTCGATCAATGCTGGTCGCTTGCTCCCGCAGCACCATCGTCGGGGCATGTGATTTGAAAATCGTATTGAGCGAATACTTGGTGCTCAGTTCATTCGGTGTCGACTTGTCTTTCAGCCCGACCGCGGTAATCAGCAGATCGTAGAACCGGGATTCTCTCTGTAGGATTTCCGACGCTTTGCCTTGTCGACTTTGAAGTTCAAAATCCAGGCCCGCTGCGAGGCACGCAAATGTAAAGTTCGAGCGGAGTTCTTCCCGATTCTTTTCACAGTCGGAAAGCCGCATGTATTCGTACGCAGCCGATGCAGCACTGCCTTCATCGTTGATCTGTTCGAGCAGATGAGACGTGTCCGTAATTGCCAAGCCACATAGTTTCGCGTTGTGGCGTTTGGCGATCTCAACTGCCATCGCGGATTGCCTTGCACCATCTCGCTGATCAGTGAAATGCAGCAAGATTCTGGAAATGCTGTTCCGTCGAGCTTTGAATGTGGAGGGCAATTCGAAATGCAGGCTCATATCCGTTGATTCTTTTCGTCCTGCAAACAGGCTCGACATGGTCTGGCTGGGCTCAGTGCCGTCATTCCCACATTCAGGTGGAAAGGGGACGGATGAAAACCTTGAGCCGACACAAATCAGTCGAGTGTTCACAACATGCGATGAAGAGGCTGTACGAATGCGTTTAACGCAACCAACATGCCGACTTCTGGTGAATCCAGAAAATGGTCATGAATTGTGCAGCGTGGCAGCAATGAAAGGATACTGCCGTCGTTCTTCAGAGATTTGATTCGCCGAAAGCAAGAGCCTGTGAATTCGATACGATCGAAACTGGCGTGTACAGGCTCTGAACAGACTGACCAATGGCTACACAGATCGACGAGTCGCCACTGAATTTGATTAAGAATTAGTCATGTTGAACAGAATCTGCACAGAGCAAGGACTCTTTGAGTTCTTCGAGTTCACTCAGTCTGTTGCGCAAAGTGGTTCGAGAGATCCCCAGGATCTGAGCTGCCTGAACCTGATTTCCGTCCACGTTTTCAAGAACTTTCTTCAGCAGCAGATCATCAACAGTCATGTGAATTTTGCGATAAAGATTTCGGTTGTTCGACGAAATCTGATCACTGATGAGCTTGGAAAGTGACACAGAGTCTGGCGCCTGATTCTCTATCAGCTCAAGACCGGCAATCTCCCCTCTCAAATGCGGTGGGAGTGCTCCTGAGGTAATAGTGTCGCCCACTGCATACAGCAGGGCGTAGCGAATGACAGATTGCAGTTCTCGAATGTTGCCAGGCCAGTGATATGCCTCAAGACATTGCATGGCTTCCGCTGTCACAGTCTGGACATTCTTGCCGAGTTCAACTTTGAACTTCTTCACAAAATGACTGACCAGGAGTTCCAGATCTTCAATCCGTTCCCGAAGGCTGGGAACCTCAATCACGAACCCCTTCAGGCGATAAAACAAGTCCTCTCGAAACTCGCCTTCCGCGACCATTTTCTCAAGGTTTCTATTGGTCGCCGCAATGATTCGGACGTCAGAGTACCGTGTCTCATTGCAGCCAACAGGCTGGAAGCTGCCATCCTGCAAGAGCCTCAAAACCTTTGCCTGTGTGGCACTCGACATGTCGCCGATTTCGTCGAGGAAGAGAGTTCCTCCATGGACCTGTTCAAACTTCCCAATGCGGCTTCGATCTGCACCTGTAAACGCGCCACGTTCATGCCCAAACAACTCGCTTTCAAGAATTGTTTCCTGAATCGCGGCACAATTGATCGCAAGGTATGGACCATCGGCGCGCAAGCTGTGATCGCGAATTGCTTCAGCGATCAGTTCCTTACCGCTTCCGCTCTCCCCTTGAATCAACACCGTGATATCCTGAGGAGCGACACGACCAATCGCCTTGAAGACCTGTTGAATCCCGACAGAATTTCCAACGATCTTCTGCTCGGACCGCAGATCTGCGTTGTGATCCAGCAATGTCGACTGCTGATCAATTCGGCTGATCTCAAGTGCACGTGCAACTAAATCGCGCAGGACATCGAGTTCAATCGGCTTGATCAGATATTCATAAGCCCCGCGTTTCATCGCTTCGACAGCATTCTCCATCGTGGAAAACGCCGTGATAATAATGACCGGCAAGCTCGGGTTGATCCGGTGAATTTCGGTGAAAACATCCAGTCCGTGACCATCTGGAAGTCTGACATCCAGCACGACGGCATCAGGGTTTTCGAGCTGAACTTTTCCAATGCCTGACGCGGCGGTGTCCGCAGTAATGACTTCGAGATTCTCGTTACGAAGAGCTTTCTTCATCGAATAAAGAAGGTTTTGTTCATCATCAATGATCAACAATTTTCTTAATTCGTGCTTGATCCCATTACTCATACGTCACTTCGAATAAGAATCTTATGGATGTCAGAGAAATCAGGCGGAATATGGCAAAACGACTGTAAACATTGCTCCCCCGCGATCATTTGCACCAAACGAAATTGTTCCACCGTGCTGCTTCACAATTCGCTGACTGACCGGGAGTCCTAACCCTAAGCCTGTCTCTTTGGTGCTGTAGAAGGGTTCAAACAATCGTTCTTCAGTAATATCCCCCAAACCCGGCCCATCGTCAGACACCTGCAATTGGCAGACCAACTTTCCATCAAATCTCACTTGTTCAACTTTAAGACACACGACTCCCATGGGAGGGGTGACCTGAATCGCATTCAGAAGCAGATTCAACAGAACCTGCTTAATCCGCGGCGGGTCAATATTCAGCCTGACGCTTCCTGAAGGTTTCAGGTACTGCATCTGGATCTGTCTGGCGTCGACCAGTCGTTGAACAAGACCTAACGTTGATTCAATCAACGGACAAATGTCGGTCAAGGATCTTCGAAGTTGCTGAGGTCTCGCAAATTCGAAGAAATCGTCGAGAAGCATTTCAAGGCGGCGAATCTCGTCATCAAGAATATGCAGATCGTGATCGTCAATCCCGGCCGATCCCGGTTTCAGCGCGTGTTGAACAAGTAACTTCATGGACATCAACGGATTGCGGATCTCATGAGCAATCCCGGCAGCGAGCTGTCCTGCCGTCGCGAGTTGCTCCGCATGCAGGATCTCCTGATGCCGTTTCTGAAGCTGATTCACAACGATCTCAACTTCACCAAAAAGCTTCTCAAGTGCAGGTCTGAGATCTGCCAGATCAAAAGATTTCGACACGATGATCGGTTTCGTGACTTCGCTCAATTTTCCGGCGACGTCGATGATTGGGAGTTGCACCTGAACGAGGTTAATGCTGATCGATCTCGCAATTCCATAACCAGCCAGAAGCGACATCACGGAACCGAGGACACCAATGACCAACAGCCACTGCACAAGCGAGTTCGTACGATGCGCTTCCTCTGAAAGACTTTTCTTCAACAAGTCTTCGTCGTAGCTCACCATGGTCCGTGCGACTTCAAGAACTTCGGTTCGCAGAATCAAATTCGCATGATCAACGACGGGAATGATTTCGACCTTTGAAGCATCCCAGACATTGGGTTCGAAAATCACCCCATTAAACTTGCTGAGCCCTCGTTGAATCTCAGCTAAGAACTCACGTTCTCTTTCGGAACTGGCGCTCAACTCCGCTTCGGTCAACCAGTGAGAGATTTCGATCTGCAACGGAATTACGCGGTTAAGCTGCCCCTTGGCAACATCCATCGAAACATCGAGATCGAGCTTTATTCGAAGCTGGTCCAGCCAATGTTGCAGACCGAGAATCTTGAGTTCCAGCTCGAATGCATTCTGAATGCCATTCACCTTGGTGACGAGCAACGACTCCGACTGTGAATGCACTCTCTGAAGTTGCAGTGCGCCGTAGATCGCAATCAACAGTAAGAAGAGACTCATCCCAACGACGAGCAATGAAAGACGATTAACAGTGTGAAATCTGTTTTTCAGAATTTGCTTAATGGGAAACATACGTTTGCGTGGAACCACATGGGGGTCCGGAAAAGTCCATCAGTGCGAATTTCACTTGGCGTCTGCAGCAATCAACCACAACGCCGAGTCGGTCCCCCTCCCTGCCTGCATTTTCTTCTGTAACCCGAATTGAAGGGGGGCCGGATTCTATCGGATTTCACCGGCATTGAATCCCCTGATCAGAAAGCTGAAAGAGGCACACCTTGGAATCGCTTGCGCAATCCCTATCCAATTCAGAGTTTGCGCAATTGAAGAAATGAATCCAGTTTTTTTCTTCGGAGCGGCTCAGCCTTCCAGAATCTGACCAACTCCTTCCAGCTCACCATTGAAGCCTGAGCTCTTCACTGAGCCTGGCTGGCGCCAAGACATCACAAAAAAAGCCTGCAATGAAGCAGGCTTTCTTCCCAGGTGATGCTGAATCAATGAGAGACCTATTCGGTCAAATCAACATTATGGAAGACCTCTTGAACGTCTTCGCAGTCGTTCAGCATATTCATGAATTTATCGAACATCGGCTTGTCCTCAGCTGGAATCGCCTTGGTGCTCTGTGGAAGAAGAGTGATCTCCTGAGCATCCAGTTCGAGGTCAGGAAAGGCTTTCAGCAAAGCACTCTTGGCTTTGTAAAGTTCAGCTGGAGGGGCAAAGATCGTCAGGGAACCTTCCTTGGATTCGACATCAATTACGTTGACGTCCTCTTCCAGCAAGGCTTCAAGGACCTGATCTTCGTTGTCGCCCTTGAACTGCAAGACTGCGAGTTGATCAAACCACAGTGCGACTGAACCTGGCGCTCCCAACTTGGAACCGGTCTTTGTGAAACAGTTGCGGACCTCTGAAATCGTTCTTTGATTGTTATCCGTCAAACAATCGACGACGACCATGCAACCGCCAGGCCCAAATCCCTCGTATCGGGCAGGCAGGAAGTTTTCACCACCAACGCCACGCGCCTTCTGGATTGCCTTTTCAATAACGTGAGCAGGAACCTGATCTCGTTTGGCTTTTTCGATCAAACTTCGCAAAGCGGGGTTGGCTTCGGGGTCGGGAGCCCCATTCTTCGCAACGACGTACACTTGCTTGCCATACTTGGAGTACAGCTTCGATTTCTGACCTGCGGTTTTGAAGATCGCATTCTTGCGATTCTCGAAATCTCTCCCCATCCCCTTCTCCTCTTCGTCATATGGCGCGGCCCGGAGCGTCTTCAATTCCATGGACGCTGCGCGAGAATCGCGATAAGCACTGACAGTATCGATTTAGGGCACAGGCGACCAGAGAAAGACCGCTAAGTTTCAGAGCCACTGCATGACAATTCTCTGATCGATGTGGCCTGAAACAAGGGAAGATTTCCTATAGAAATGCACTCAAATTCTGAAATTCGTCCAGCAAACAGGTGAGACAGGAAAACTGAAGATTCTTCTCCCACTGATGAAACGTGCTGTTGAATTTGAGTCATTGTGCCACCTCCCGACCACAGTCAGGACCACCGAGATGTCATTTCCGTAACAAACTTACACGTAATGTTTTACGATGACACCTCAATTGTCGTTGCTAGCCAAATGCAGGGATTCTTCCGATTATGAAAACCCGAGACAACCAGATCGCACTGAAATAGGGAGTCGCGCCCTTTTCACGCATTTCGAAGCAGTTATCCGACGCATTGATGTCAGACGCTATGTGTTCCACAGATTGGGTCGTGAATTGGCAGTCGAGAGATTCAGGCGGCTTCCAATTTCTTGAAAATCCAGATTCTCGCTGATGAACGATCTTCGATTGAGAACTGCGCTCGGCTTCCAGTCTTGAAACCTTACGGTTCGATTACGGAAGACATTGTTTTCATTTCATAAAAAGACGGCATCGCGTGTCGATTCGAAGAGAGCTCATTCGACAACTCTTTGTTCAGGTGATTCAAAGAACTCATCTTTATGAATGAAGGAATGATGCCATGTTACGAAATCTGCTGATTCTGGGTCTGTTGTGTGCAGGTCTGACGTTGTCAGCCAATGCAGATGACAAACACGACCATGCACCTGCGATGCCAACAAACGCTGGCTTCGAGAAATTGAAATCTCTTGTTGGAACTTGGGTGTCGGTTGATGAGAAAGGCAAGCCGACAGATCAGGTCGTTTCGGTGATTCGATTGACCGCTGGAGGGAGTGCAATTCAGGAAACACTATTCCCCGGCGAGCCACACGAGATGATCTCGATCTATACGCCTGAAGGTCCAGATGTGGTGATGACGCACTATTGCATGTTGGGGAACCAACCTCAGATGAAGGCCAGTTCCAAGTCATCCGATAACAAGTTGAAATTTGAATTCATCGGGGGCACGAACCTGAACCCGAAGAAAGATAAGCACATGCACTCAGCCGTGCTCACGATTGTCGATGAGAATCACTTCGAAGTCGACGGAGTTGCATGGGAGAACGGCGCACCTGCTAAAGAGCTGTGCGGAAAAATGCAGCTCGCCCGCAAGAAGTAAAGAAGATCACATCCAGAATTCAATCGGGTGGCTGACTCGCATCAATGATGCAGTCAGACCGCCCCTTTCGATCTTCATGACAGCGGCGAAAATCAGCTGAAGCTGAAAACTCCAGCACCAAAACAGGACGCCACCAGGTACAATCAAGCCGTGAAAGCATTCTGGAATTCACGGCTGATTACTCGGATGAGAACGTTTTCAAGATCCGCACTCAAGCGACTTGCGGCTGAAAACGAACTCTGGAAACAAGCGTTGGCAGCCGCCACTCATTATGTCCACTCACGATCGTTAGTCATCCAAATCAGGATCACATGAGATGCCGCACTCCACTGGAAGTCGAGAAGAATGGCTGGCAGCAAGACTCGAACTGCTTCAGGAAGAGAAAGAACTGACGCGGCGGAGTGATGAGTTGGCGAAGAAGAGACAGCAACTCCCCTGGGTACGAGTCGACAAAGAGTATCTGTTCGAGACAAGTGAGGGAACAGCCTCCTTGCCAGACTTGTTTCAAGGTCGCTCGCAACTGCTTGTCTACCACTTCATGTTTGGCCCGGACTACACCGCAGGATGTCCCTCCTGCTCCTCCATCGCAGACGGATTCAATGGAATCGCGGAGCATCTGTCGCACCACGACGTCATGCTTTGGGCCGTCTCCAGCGGACCTCTCGCGCGGCTTCTGCAGTTTCGCCAGCGGATGGGGTGGACATTTCCCTGGGCATCGTCATGCGGAAATGACTTCAACTTTGATTTCAATGTGTCATTCACTGAAGATCAGCAGCGAACAGGTAAGATCGAATACAACTACCATCATGAAGGCCACGGAATGGACTCCGATACGCCTGTTCCAGAGTCGCTTGTTCAGATCGCCAGAAGTTGCGGGACCGACGCACCCGCTTACACTCGTGATCGCCCAGGCATGAGTGCTTTCGTGATGGAAGAGGGCGTCGTCTATCACACATACTCTGCGTATTCCAGAGGTGTCGACGGTCTCTGGGGGATGTACCAGTGGTTGGACCGAGCTCCCAAGGGAAGAAATGAAGCTGATGGCTATTGGCTGCACCGCAGAGGTGAATATGAACCGCGTCTGCAAAGCCTCGACTGCAGCTCTTCAGACTCGATCCTCAGCACCAGTCGAGTTCTTCCGTTCTCCCCAGACAAGGTCTTTTCTGCGTTCAAGCGACCTGAACTGCTTGCTCAATGGTGGGGCCCGAACGGCTTCAGCAATACATTCGAGCAATTCGAATTTGTTCCTGGCGGAAACTGGGTCTTCACAATGCACGGACCTGACGGGAAGAACTATCACAATGAGAGTTCTTTTCGCGACATTCAATCGGACAGCAAAGTCGTCATTGATCACATATCGCAACCACGGTTTACCCTCACCGTGACACTCACGGCTCAGGATGAGAAGACCCATATTTCCTGGGTTCAGAAATTTGAAAACGGAGAAGTTGCAAGTCGAGTTCGAGCAATCTGTGGACCGGGTAACGAACAAAATCTCGACCGGCTCACAGCTCTGCTTGCGAGGGAATGTTCCAAAGATCATTCAGAGAAATTAAAGGCATGAACGCGGCGACGAACTCATGTCTCGGATTGCTTCCCAGATGGGCATGTTGCGACTAACAATTCAGCCAACTCATCGAATTCAGCCCACTCATCAAGGACCGGAGCCCATGCAATTGATAACTGCAGTTCGAATATTCGGGGCTCTCTTCGCGGCAGTTGTCACGGCTCTCATCTTGCTGATCGCAGTCGAATTTTTCAGCTCGATCGTCCATCCGCCTCCTGCCGACTTCAAAGGGACTCAGCAGGAGATTGATGACCTTGTCAAACGATATCCCGATTGGGTCTTAGCCCTTGTCGTTCCCATGTGGGGTTTCACGGCGTTCATCTGCACCTGGATTGCTGGTCGAATAGGAAACCGTGTTTGTGCTGCGAGCGTCGGGTTCCTCTTCACAGCATTGGTCGTCTGCAATACGTCGATGCTTCCCTATCCCGTCTGGTTCAAAATTCTCATGCCGATCATTGCTCTGGCCGCAGTCATTTTGAGCTATCTCTCGCTGATCCGTCGCTCAACTCCAGCGACTCTCACGACCAAGCAGCTCGATTGAAGGTAGGATGGCCCTCGTCTGTGAATCGAAAATCGGACAAGACTTGGAACGTTAGCATCAAGACAAAGTTCCAAGGCTCGCGATTTCGAAAAGCCGCCTTTCGAGAGTGTCCCTGACTGCTTCTGCGCAGCTCTCGCGCGACGCTCAACATCGGATTTGCCTGACCCGTTTCTCGTTCGCTCCCCCTAAGTTCGCAGCATCAGATCGCAGTGCGAATCGGTCTCAGGCATGCCTCCGGCGCTTAGAATGAATCAGGGATCAAGGAAAAATCGGGACGTTGCCGTTTGTTCAAATACGACAACATTTCTGCCGTAACTACTCCAGAATCAAGATGTTGTCGGTTCAGAACGGATCGATTGCAGCTATTTGACCTGTGCTTTTTGGCATATTTTTACCAGAAGCTCTCCAACGGTTGACTCAGCCTGTCAACAGAACCTATTAGAAGTACCTATAATAGAACACAGATTTGACAAATCTTGAACGTGTTCAAAAGTACACAGAAAACTGTCAACTTTCCAACCACAGTAATTTGTTGCCGATTGATTCGCAGTCCGACTTGGAGTTCGGTTTTTCCGATTCAGTCCCTTGAGTGGGAAGCCAGGTTCGGGCTCACGGTGGACTTTCGAATCTGAATTGTCAGGTTGACGAATGTATTGCAAGCCGGCTGACAAACCTGCACGCATCATTTGGACCTTGTCAGGTCAGAGTCATCACTCCACCCGATTTCGATTGTTACCCAAAATATTGTTGCCGCACCTTGTACGATCCCACAGCTGGACTGACTGCAAGTCGCGGTAACTCCCCCCTACGTTGATATTCCATGATTGCGGCTTGGTCAGTCTGACACGTTGTGCGAGTGCACTTCGAACAGTCTGTGTCCGGTGACCAAGCTCGATTATCGCTCTGGCGGTTTCCCTCAAACCAGTCAGTAGATTTGGATCTGCCAAGATGAGCACTCAACTCACCCCACCAAAACCTATTCAACATTCCCCATCTGCTGGAGAAACTCCTCAGGTCAAGGGAACGGCTCCGTCTTCAGGACTCTCAAGTTCAAAGCAATCCAAAGGGAAGGGATTTCTAATATGGATGCTCCTCGCGGCTCTTGGCGGAGCTGCCTGGTATTTCCATCCTTACTGGCTTCCCCAAGTCCAGAAAGTGTTGTTGCCACCACCTGCTGACACTGCCCCGAAAGGTCCCCGGGTTGTCACAGTCACAGCTCAACCGATCACGGAACGGGACTTCAACCTGTACATCAACGGTTTGGGGACTGTGACCGCCTATAACACCGTCACGATCCGCAGTCGTGTCGAAGGCGAAGTGATCAACGTTGCCTTCAGTGAAGGTCAAATGGTTCAGGCTGGCGATCTGCTTGCCGAGATCGATCCGCGACCGTACGAAATGCTGCGAGATCAGGCGCTCGCTCAGATTCAGCGAGATGAAGCGACATTGCGTCTGGCGGAAGTCACTCTGTCGCGACAACAGGAACTGATGAAATCGCAGGCATCAACTCCTCAGTTGGTGGACCAGCAGATTGCACAGGTGGAACAGACAAAAGCGGCGCTGCAACTTGATCAGGCAATGCTCGATAACGCGAAGCTCCAGCTCGCCTTTTCCAGAATCACCGCTCCGATCTCTGGTCGAATTGGCCTGCGACTGGTCGACAAAGGAAACATGATTCAGGCAAATTCCAGTCAGGGAATCGCCGTCATTACTCAGCTCGAACCGATTTCGCTGACGTTTACCATTTCTCAAGATGAGATCCCACGAGTTCAGCGTCGCATCGTTGAGTCCGGTGCTCTGACAGTCGACGCCTATGATCGGGATTTCCGTACGAAAATCGAGACTGGCACACTGACCGCCATCGACAATCAGGTTGATGCCACAACGGGAACATTGCGACTCAAAGCAACCTTCGAGAACAAAGAGCATCTGCTCTTTCCGAATCAATTTGTGAACGCACGACTGCATGTTGAAACAATCCCGAATGCATTGCTGGTTCCCACATCGGCAATTCAGCGTGGATCAGACAAAACATACGTTTACGTCTTGAAGCCGGATAATACTGTCGAATTACGAACTGTTCGCACCGGGCCATCAGAAGGGGCCGAGATCTCCATTCTTGAAGGAGTGTCTCGGGGAGAGATCGTCGTCACAAACGGTCTCGATAAACTCCGTCCGGGAGCTCAGGTGACTGTTGCCGGAAGCCAGAACGCAAAGAGCGAACCAGAGAAGAGTGGTCCACCATCGCCGAAGCCACAGGCGGGGTCCGGGAAAGGCGAGGCATGAACACGTCGCGATTCTTCATTCTCCGCCCCGTCGCGACAGTTCTATTCATGATATCAATCCTGCTGACAGGGTTGGTGGCGTATCGACTGTTGCCTGTGTCTGCCCTTCCGCAGGTTGATTATCCAACCATTCAAGTTCTGACGTTTTACTCTGGTGCTGGTGCCGAGGTGATGACGTCGTCTGTCACTGCACCGTTAGAGCGTCAGTTTGGTCAGATTCCGGGCATGACGCAGATGACATCGAGCAGTTCTGCTGGATGTTCTGTCATCACCATGCAGTTCAATCTCGACCTGAATATCGATGTCGTTGCGCAGGAAGTTCAGGCTGCCATCAATGTCGCCAGCACGTTTCTCCCGAACGATCTTCCCAGCCCGCCGGTCTATACAAAGACAAATCCGGCCGATGCTCCAATTCTCACATTAGCACTTCTTTCGGACACACTGCCGCTCTCAGAGGTGCAGGACCTTGCAGACACCAGACTCGTCCAGCGCATTTCGCAATTGGGTGGGGTCGGGATGGTCAGTATCAGCGGGGGGCAGAAGCCTGCGATTCGAGTTCAGGCAAATCCAACTTCACTGTCGGCGTTAGGACTCACGTTAAGTGACGTTCGAACAACGCTCGCCCAAGCGAATGTGAATCAGGCAAAAGGAAGTTTTGACGGGGAACGTCAGGCTTACATCATCGGCGCCAACGATCAGTTGCTGACCAGCAAGCAGTATCGTGATCTGATTGTGACCTATCGCAACGGTGCTCCAATTCGATTGTCCGAAGTGGCCAACGTGACCGATGGTGTCGAGAACTTGCGACAGGCTGCATGGATGAATACGACTCCTGCAGTCGTGGTGAACATCCAGAGGCAACCTGGGGCGAACATCATCGAGGTGGTGGATCGAATCAAGGAGCTGTTGCCAGTCCTCAGTCAGTCGTTGCCCCCCACAATTGAAGTCAAAGTGCTGACAGACCGGACGACCACAATTCGTGCTTCGGTCCATGACGTGCAGCATGAAATGATTTTAACCATCATCCTTGTGATCCTTGTGATGTTTCTCTTCTTGAGGAATATCCCGGCCACAATCATCCCCAGCGCCGCAGTTCCGCTCTCTTTGATCGGGACATTCGGAGTGATGTATCTGCTTGGGTACAGTCTCAATAACCTGTCATTGATGGCTCTCACGATCTCCACAGGCTTCGTTGTCGATGACGCGATTGTGATGATCGAGAACATTATGCGTTACATCGAAGAGGGCGACCATCCCCTCGATGCCGCATTAAAAGGGTCAGAAGAGATCGGCTTCACGATCATTTCGCTCAGCGTCTCCCTGATCGCCGTGCTGATCCCGCTGCTCTTCATGGGTGATATCGTTGGCCGGCTCTTTCGCGAATTCGCAGTGACGCTCAGTGTCACGATCGCCGTCTCTGCCGTAGTGTCATTAACACTGACACCGATGATGTGCGCCACCATGTTGAAACAGCGAATTCCCGGTGAGCATCGCCCAAACTGGATGTACAGGGTCTCTGAGTCGATGTTCGAAGGAGTCATCAACCTTTACGGGGTCACTCTACGCTGGGTTTTGAGAAATCAGGTACTCACCATGTGTACCTTTCTGATGACGCTGGTTGCCACGGTTTATTTGTACAACCGCATTCCGAAGGGGTTCTTCCCGATTCAGGACACAGGTGTCATTCTTGGGATTTCCGAAGCTCCACAAGACATTTCTTTCAAAGCGATGGAGCAACGACAACTCGAGTTGAATCGCGCATTACTGGAAGATCCCGCCATCGATAGCCTTTCCAGTTTCATTGGCATCGATGGAACAAACATGACCGTGAACAGCGGTCGTATTCAGATCAATCTCAAACCTGCCGCAGAACGAGACGGAAATTCCCTTGAGATCATCCGTCGTCTGCAAAAGCGGGTGGAATCGGTCGAAGGAATTCAATTGTTCCTGCAGCCAGTGCAGGACCTGACCGTTGAGACTCGGATCAGCCGCACTCAGTATCAATACAGTCTGGAATCTCCGGACGCGGAGGAACTTGCAGAATGGGTCCCGCGATTCATCGATGCTCTTCAAACGCTGCCTGAACTTCAGGACGTTGCCAGCGACCAATTGTTAGGGGGACTGCAGGCACATCTGGTCATCGACCGTGACACAGCAGCCCGATTGGGGATCACCCCCCAGATGATTGACGATGCGTTGTATGACGCATTCGGGCAACGTCAGGTCTCCACAATGTTCACACAGCTCAACCAGTATCACGTGGTTCTTGAGGTCCAGCCTCAGTTCCGGGATGACCCCGTCGATCTTTCGTCGATCTATTTAAAGACGTCAGAAGGCCGCATGGCTCCCCTGCAATCGCTCGTTCGTATTGAACGTCGCAATAGCCCGTTGGCGATTAATCACCAAGGCCAATTTCCCGTCGTGACCGTTTCCTTCAATCTGGCACCAGGTGTTTCACTCGGAAATGCCGTCGAAGTGATTAACAGGACGCGAGAAGAGCTTGAGATGCCTCCAAGCATCGTCGCCGGATTCCAGGGAACGGCTGAAGCGTTTCAGGCGTCGCTGCGAAGCACTCCATTATTAATTCTGGCCGCTTTGATCACTGTATATATTGTGCTGGGGATTCTGTACGAGAGTTACATTCATCCGATCACAATCCTGTCGACACTTCCGTCTGCAGGGGTCGGAGCCTTGATCGCCCTGCTGATTTACGGGATCGATCTGAACGTGATTGCCCTGATCGGAATCATCCTTCTCATCGGGATTGTGAAGAAAAACGCAATCATGATGATCGATTTTGCGCTCGATGCGCAGCGAGGCGGAATGGAGCCCTACGAGGCCATCTATCAGGCAAGCCTCCTGCGTTTCCGCCCGATCATGATGACCACGATGGCCGCTCTGTTGGGCGGGGTTCCATTGGCATTCGGTGGAGGAGTCGGAACCGAAATGCGGCAACCACTCGGGATTTCGATCATCGGTGGATTGATTTTCAGTCAGATGCTGACGTTATACACAACGCCAGTGATTTACCTTTGGTTCGATAAGCTGGGAGAGTATCTCGGGTTCCGACGGGCGACAGATTTGGAAACAGAGTTGGTGCTGGAGGAAGCAGCATGAATCTCAGTGCTCCGTTTATTCGCCGACCAGTTGCGACCACGTTACTCACGCTTGCAATTACTTTGCTGGGGGGGCTCAGTTATGGCTTGCTGCCAGTTGCTCCGCTCCCTCAGATTGAGTTTCCAACCATATCGGTGACGGCGAATCTCCCTGGAGCCAGCCCGGAAACAATGGCGTCATCTGTTGCGACACCATTAGAAAGGCAGTTTGCCCGAATTGCAGGCGTGGCAGAAATGTCTTCGACCAGTTCGATGGGCGAAGCTTCGATCACACTGCAATTTGAACTCGATCGCAATGTGAATGCCGCTGCGCGCGATGTTCAGGCGGCAATCAATGCGGCGCGCAGTCAGCTCCCGGCAAACCTGCCGAACAATCCGTCATACCGCAAAATCAACCCGGCCGATGCCCCGATCATGATGCTTGCCATGACGTCGGATACTTATCCGAAAGAGCGCATGTATGACGTTGCGTCCACGATTATTCAACAGAAGGTCGCGCAGACCAAAGGGGTTGGTCAGGTTTTTGTTGGCGGAGGATCTCTGCCAGCTGTTCGAGTCAATTTGAACCCGATGGTGCTGAACCATCTGAATATCAGTCTCGGGGATGTCCGACAGGCGTTATCAAACGCGAATGCCAATCGTCCTAAAGGAACCATCGAGAATGATGAGAAAAGCTGGGACCTCAGTACCAGCGATCAGCTTTTCAAAGCAGAAGAGTATGCACCATTAATCGTCGACTACCGCAACGGGGCTCCCATCCGACTTCAGGATCTGGGAGAAGTGATTGACGGTGTGCAGGATATCCGTTCATACGGAACGTTTAACGGCAAGCCAGCTGTCAATATCATGATTTTTCGCGAACCTGGCGAAAACATCATTGAGACGGTGGAGCGTATTCTCAAGCTGGTCCCACAGCTTCGCACTCAGATTCCGGCGAACATGGACCTCGATATCGCGATGGACCGGACCGCGACGATTCGCGCATCATTACACGATGTCCAGTTCACTCTGATGATCTCCGTCGGGCTTGTGATTCTTGTGGTCTTTGTGTTTCTCAGAGACTTCCGGACAACGCTGATCCCGAGTGTCGCCGTCCCTGTTTCATTGATCGGGACGTTCGCCGCGATGTACCTCTTCGGGTACAGCCTCGACAATCTGTCTCTCATGGCGTTAACGATTGCCACCGGGTTCGTGGTCGATGACGCCATTGTTGTTGTGGAGAACATTCGACGTCATATCGAAGATGGAATGGCGCCTTACCCCGCAGCGATTAAGGGGGCCCGAGAGATCGGTTTTACGGTGCTGTCAATCACGGTTTCGCTCGTTGCGGTCTTCATCCCCATTCTGCTGATGGGGGGAATCGTCGGGCGACTGTTCCGCGAGTTTGCAATCACCCTCTCAGTCGCAATCGGAATTTCACTGGTCGTCTCCCTGACCACGACTCCAATGATGTGTGCGTATCTCTTACGTTCCAATCATGAACGGAAGCAAGGATTCATTGATCGCATCTTCGAAGGATTCTTCAGCGGCATACTTTACCTGTATGAACGCATGCTGTCGTTCGTTCTTCGCCATCAACGAACCACGCTCGCCGTGACGTTATTGACAATTGTATTCACCATGTACCTGTACGTGATCATCCCGAAAGGGTTCTTTCCGCAGCAGGACAGCGGACGTCTGGTGGGAAATATTGTCGCCGATCAGGACACTTCGTTTATCGCGATGTCATCGATTTTAAAGGACTTCAGTAATATCATTTCTGCTGATCCCGATATCGAATCCGTCTCGGTCTATGCTGGTGGACGAGGAGCATCGAACTCAGGGCGCATGTTTATTGCGATGAAACCCAAAGAGCAGCGGTCAGCACCGGTTGATCAGATCATGGGACGTCTTCGTAAGTCCAGTTCCGTTATTGCAGGTGCAAGCCTGTTTTTGCAGCCGATTCAGGATATCCGCATTGGTGGCCGCGCCAGTAGTGCTCAATATCAATTCACACTTCAGGGCGTGAACCTGCAGGAATTGAACGACTGGGCCCCGAAGATTCTCACCGAAATGCGAAAGATTCCAGGGCTGGTGGATGTGAACAGCGATCAACAGGATCGAGGGCTTCAAACCCGACTCGAAGTGAATCGACTGACAGCTGCACGCCTTGGATTATCGTTTCAGGAGATCGACAACACGCTTTACGACGCGTTTGGGCAGCGACAGGTCTCAACAATTTATAAGGACCAGAACCAGTATCGCGTTGTCATGGGGCTAGAGCC
Organism: Planctomicrobium limosum; assembly: GCF_051465645.1. Taxonomy (GTDB): domain Bacteria; phylum Planctomycetota; class Planctomycetia; order Planctomycetales; family Planctomycetaceae; genus Planctomicrobium. The sequence goes on from NZ_CP195790.1 coordinate 1,246,686, forward strand.
GCAGTACGGACAGAACCCGGAGAGCCTGAAACTCATCTACGTCCGCACAAGTAACAATACTCAGACACCACTGAGTGATCTTTATCAGCCGCAGTTGCGATCTGCTTCGCTGGCTGTCGCCCACTCAGGCCAATGGCCCTCTGCGACATTATCGTTCAATCTGACAGCGGGAACATCGTTAAGCGATGTCGTCCCCAAGATCAATCAGATGGTTGACCGAATCGGAATGCCTGCGAGCATTCATGGCCGATTTCAGGGAACCGCTCAAGCTTTTCAAACGTCAACGAGTACGCAACCCGCTTTAATTTTCGCTGCTTTGGTTGCAGTTTATCTCGTTCTGGGAATGCTGTACGAAAGCTATCTGCATCCCATTACAATTCTTTCGACAATCCCCTCCGCAGGTGTCGGTGCTTTGCTCGCATTGAGATGGTGTAACACCGAACTCAACATGATGGCGTTGATCGGAATTCTTCTCCTCATTGGAATCGTCAAGAAGAACGCGATCATGATGGTCGACTTTGCCATCGATGCCGAACGCAATGATGGCATGACTCCCCTCGAAGCCATTCATAAAGCGTGTGTCTTACGTTTCCGCCCGATCACCATGACAACGCTTGCTGCATTACTCGGAGCACTGCCGCTCGCACTCGGGACAGGAAACGGTTCCGAGCTGCGTCATCCAATGGGAATTGCCATCGTTGGTGGGCTGATCTTCAGTCAAATGCTCACCCTGTTTACCACGCCGGTCGTTTACCTCTATGTCGATTGGTTCCGAATGTGGATGAGCCGAGGCCGTGATCGTTCTGAATCGAACAATGGGGTGACCGCATCCAGTCAGGAAGTCAAATCCTCACCTGCGGTACTTGGAATCTCACACTAAATCCTTTTATTTAGTCATCGCGTCTATTCGAGCTGGGCGTAATCTCTTCCCCTGAAAGAACTTTCACATTCCCCACTGGTATTAGATGAAATTTCGCTGAAATTCGAAGGTGGATGTCGATTCGGAAACTTTTCAAACGACAATAGTTAGAAGCAGCAAATCGCAGGTGGCTTTTCAGTCACCGCTTCTGCCGGTTTCTACTTTTTGTCTGTTCGTTCCCGATGGTGCTGGTTCAGCTGGGCTCACGCCAACTCCATGCAACGGGGATGCACACGAATTCCTTCTCCGTTTCGAATTTCAGGAGAGCTTCCATGTCCAAGCCAGCAACCAGCCCGATTCCTCAGGGATTCACCAGCGTCACCCCCTATTTGCTCTGCCGAGACGCCGACGAAGCAATTGCGTTCTACAAGAAGGCCTTCGGCGCTGTCGAAGTGATGCGACTTCCAGGGCCGAATGGACGAGTCGGACACGCCTGCCTGCGAATCGGAAATGCAGCAGTGATGCTTGCAGAACCTTGCATGGAGGACGCTCAGAATATCCCTGAAGTCTCGACCGGCACCGGTTGCAGTGCGGTGACAATTCACCTGTATGTTGATGATGCTGACAGCGTCTTCCAGCAGGCGATCAATGCCGGGGCTTCCGTCATCATGGAGCCACAAGACATGTTCTGGGGAGATCGCTACGCACGGGTGACAGATCCTTCTGGCCATCAATGGTCCATCGCCACTCAGAAAGTGGAAATGACGCCGGAAGAAATGATGACGGCAATGCAACAGTTCTGTACTACCGAACAGACCACCTGAGTTTGCTCAGTCAATTTCTTCTTCAACTCTCCACAGCGACATCCGAAATCGGACGCCCTGTTTGAGAGTACGTGCACCATATCCTCAGGGTGCAGGCTACAAATTCTCGTTACTCAGGAGAACGTTGCGATGAAGTTTATCTGCTTAGGGTACGCAGACCCTGAGAAATTCAACCAGATGTCAGAAAGCGAACTGGCGATCGCCACAGAGGAATGTCTGTCATACGACGACGAACTTCGATGGGGTGGGCATTTCATTGGTGGAGAAGCACTGCAGGCACCTGCAAACGCTGTGACAATACGTGGATCTTCTGGAAAGGTCGTGATCACAGACGGCCCATTCACGGAAACCAAAGAATTCCTTGGTGGCATTCTTTTACTCGAAGCAAGAGACCTGAATCACGCAATTGCTCTGATGTCAAAGCATCCCGGCGTTCGTCTCGGGTCGTTTGAAATTCGACCAGCGGATGATGAATTCATGAAGATGGTGGAAGCCCGAAAAAGATCATTAGAAAACCAGACCGCATAAGGAAACGTAACCATGTTTGGAAAACCCCAGGCAGAGCATGAATGGCTCAAGCAGCTTGTTGGCAAATGGAAATCGGTCGCTCAATGCACCATGGAACCCGGCCAGCCATCAAACGAGGTGGAAGGAACATTCGAAGGGCGAATGATGGGTGACCTTTGGTTACTCATGGAAGGAAAAGGTGAAATACCGGAAATGGGGTGTTGGACGAGCCTGATCACATTGGGATACGATCCACACAAGAAGATGTATGTTGGAAGTTTTGTTTCCTCCAGCATGACGCATCTGTGGCCCTATGCCGGGTCGTTGGATTCAACAGGGAAGAAGCTGCCACTGGACTCGACTGGCCCAAAGTTTACCGGCGAAGGAACTGCCAGCTATCGCGACACAATTGAAATCGTGAGCCCGGAGCTTTGGCATTTCTCAGGAGAAGTGCAGGACGAAAACGGGGTATGGCAAAACCTGATGACGTCGACAAACACCCGAATTTCCTGACCTATTCAGCGTTCAGGAGAGTTGGTTCAACAAAGCGCCGCGTGTCGGGCCAGATTTCCCGACCCGGTGCTTTCGCTTGATCACAATCTCGCATTTAAAATTGAATCATGCGTTGAGTGAAAGTGTTGCAGGTAAGTTTTCTTCCGGATGAAAGTGGCTGAGACAATGAAGTACATGTTGTTGATCTACGGTAAAGAAAATGCCATCACTGAAGACGAACGCGCCGCGTGTATGGAGAAGTCCACTCAGGTTTGTCACGACCTGAATGCTCAAGGGAAGTTTGTGGCAGCATCTCCACTGCACCCTGTCTCAACCGCGACGAGCGTGCGTCTACGCGAAGGAAAGCGCCTGATCACAGATGGGCCATTTGCTGAAACGACCGAGCAGCTTGGAGGCTTCTATCTGATCGATGTCAGCGATCTGGACGAAGCAATCAGCGTTGCAAGTCGTCTCCCCCCTGCGAAATGGGGAACTGTCGAGATTCGACCAATCTTCGAATTACCTGACATTCCCGTTCCAGATCAATCCGTTGCAGTCAGTAACGAACTGTAGGTTTGAGGCGTTCCTCGATGCTGATGAGTTGTGGACTATCTAACCCACAACCGGCGCAGGGGGATGCGGGCGCAGTGCGGCGATGAGCGATTCAATGAATAAGACTGCAAGCACAACAATAATTGCCCATCGCCACCACTGTTGCTGCTTTTCCAGTTCGAAGTTCTTCGCTTGTCGTTGAGCTTCTGGTGAAAGTGGGATTGCAGCAGCTGCTTCGAGCTTCACCTGGGATAGATTGATTCCGCTCGATTGAAGAGCGTCTCGCGTGATTGCCGTCGTCCTTGATTCAGACGGAGGAATATTCACCGCGGCAGCTGTTGCCAATTCCGGTTGCAAATTCTCTCGTGAATTGGCGAAGTAGAAATGTCCAGGGCGATCAAAGGTGAACTTGGTTTGATTCTCTAGAACGATGATTTCGTCATTCCGCTTCACATAGACCGTCGTTCCGGCCGCATTCAGATCTAGAAGTTCAACCTCGTCTCCGACCAACTTCTGCAGACGAGTCGACTCGATGGGGGCAACGCTTTCCAGCAACGCATTCATCATCGGGACGAACTTCGTTGAAACTGCGAAGTCGCTTTCGTTGCGAGCCCACCCCGTCGTTAACAGGAACAACTTCCCCTGTCCCATCGGAATCTCAGCAAAAGCCGGACTACCGTCATCATAGCTGGCCAGCACGTGTGCATCCGGCAACGAATCAACAGGGAACTTCTGATACTTCCAGATCTTCAGGCGACTGAAATCCGAGAATCGTGGATCGTCAAACGGCTTAAACACAGAATGCTTGAAGTCGATGTTCTGCAGCAAGGCGTACGTCTCAGGTTGTCTCTGTGCGACCTCGGCCGGGGGAGCTCCGAGTATCGGATACACAGCCGAAGACTGTACCGAATCCCTCGCGACGAACAGGACAGAGTGCCCGGCAGCAAGCCAGCTGCGAATGGAGTCCGCTTGAGATTCATTCACATTACCGGCAACGACCAATAATGTGATTGGCTCATCGGGGGTGGTAAGAAGAGTGTTGTCTTCTTTCCAGTCCACAATCTCAATATGCCGTGTCGCATCATCAGGAAAAGCCGCTTCCAAATAGAAACGCAACCCGTCTTTCGACTGAGCACCATCATCTCCAAGATAGCCGATTCTCCATTGTCGCTTCTCGGTGCCGATGAGATAGAGCGTATTATCGAAAGTCGCCGCATCGCCAGACAAAACAAGGGCTCGCCCGATCTCATCTGCCTGCGGTTTCTTCAAGGAAACAACTCGACTTTGCCCTGCTTGCAGACTGAATGTCTGAGCCGTCGCCCCCTCTTTTGCCGCACCAGATTCTCCTTCTGTCTCATTTGAAACGGGTGTCTGCTGGATCTTGTCACGCCAACTCAATTGAAACGTGTTGCCAATTGAGTCTTTGGCATTTGTCACCAACACTCGCACAGTTTCAGGATCATCCAGCGGAGCAGAAGCCGCGAGTTGCATGGACGCGTTGGTGGAATCAACAGGACGAACTTCAATCACTTGCACTGCCACATTCGGTGGCCAATGATGATTGTTCAGGACTTCCCAGTTTCCACCTGTCTGCATGTCAGAAATCAAAATCAATTCTTTGTTCTGACTCCCCTGATCGCGTCCTTCATTCAGTCGTTGCGAAGCCATCACCAGTGCAGACCCGAGATCGGTAGACGCCCATCCAGGGTGAATCGCCTTGAGTTTCGTCAGTGCCAATTCCATCCTGGCTTCAACTGGCAACTCATCCCATTCAGCGAACGTGATCAACTGCTGAGACGTTGCATCGAAGGCAACCATTGAGAATGTGTCATCGTGCCGAAGACGACGGATGACTTTCTGTGCTTCTGCCTGAACTTCGTCCCAACACTTCTCACGCTGTAAACTTGCTGAGCGATCGATCAAAAGGATGATCTGTCGGCCCCCCTGCACCGACGCGGCCAGTGTGTCGTGACTTCTGAGGAAAGGTCTGGCAAATGCAAGCGCCAGAAGAAGAATTGCGGCCGATCGCAGTAGGAGCAGAAGCCAGTCTTCAATTCGACTACGCTTCGTCACGCGAGGCGGATCAGGAGACAGGAACATCACGCTACTGAAGACATGCCGCCCTTTGGGGGATCGACGAATCATATGAAAGGCAATTGGAAGACCAATCGCCAGTGCCGCCAGGAGATAGAGTGGAGCCAGAAAACTCACAGTCGGCCTCACCTCAAGCTGATTGCCGAATCGTACGCGTTGAACGTCTGTCCGATTAGACCATCTTCACTCTGTCTGGTCCATCACATTCCAAGGGACACGGTGTGTTCTATAGAAGAGAGGTGAACGCAGGGATGAGCGATCACTCACACGAAAGTCTGAATGTTAAGACAGACTCCGGCGACGGGGACCAGTTGAGGTCAACCACTCAATTGGCTTTTAGTTGGCGAAAAGCATCTGAGAAGAGAGTTCTCGAGGTTCTTTCAGCAAGCGTCGCACTTCGAGGAATTGATCTTCGCATCGAAGAAATGCTTCAACGATCAAAGGGTCAAACTGCTGACCGCTTTTGCTCACGATGATCGATTTCGCGGTCTCATGGGTGAAGGCCTCTTTGTAGACACGCGCAGAAGTTAAAGCGTCGTAGACATCTGCAACGGCAGTGATTCGCCCACAGAGTGGAATTTCATCGCCCTGCAGACCATTTGGATAGCCTGTACCGTCGTACCGCTCATGATGAGTGAGTGCGATGTCCATGGCCATCTGCAGGTAACCGGCATTCGGATGAGAGGCTGCAACGTCTTCCAGAGTTTTGGCTCCGAGTGTTGTATGCGTCTTCATCACTTCGAATTCATCTGGAGCCAGAGGTCCAGGTTTCAGAAGAATCCGGTCAGGGATGGCCACTTTGCCGATGTCGTGCAACGGACTCGTCAAATACAGCATGTTGATGTATTCGCCATCGATCTCGTCTTTATATGGGTCGTAGTGCGAGAGGTCTTCTGCCAGAATTCGCACGTACTCCCGCATCCGTTCAAGGTGGTCGCCTGTCTCTTGATCTCGGGACTCTGCAAGTTTTGCCAATGCAAAGATCGTCAGTTCGCGGCTTTCGAGACTGAGGATTCGCTCCCCTGCACGGATTCGAACAAGAAGTTCGCTTGGATTGAAGGGCTTAGGAATGAAGTCGTCGGCTCCGGCATTGAGCCCTTCAACAACGCTCGCCAACCCGGAGTGTGAAGTCAGAAGAATAATGTAGATGTAGTTTCCACATGAGCGGCCACGTACCTCACGACAAAGGTCAATACCCGTCATTCCAGGCATTTCCCAGTCGGATATAAACATGCGAAATCGCCCGGTGCGAAGCAGCAGGAGCGCTTCGTTGCCATCCAGCGCAACAGTGACATCGTATCCAAACGCAATCAGAGCGTTTGATAACGTGTCGATTGTTCCGGGATCATCATCTGCGATTAGAATGTTCATATCAAATCGACATTCACTGTCGGAGCCAACGCATAGCGTGATCGCGCTATTTGCTCTGAAGTGTCTACTGGAGGCTGCAATAAAACTTTAAGACGAGGGGTGATCAGCAAGTATCAATGAATCGACTAGTCCGAGATTTTCATCTGGCAGCCAGCAGCTTCATCGAGACGAAATTCACCGATTCAGGACCGTTACGGGTTGATCGGCGAAATCTGAACTTGCGTCTGGAACAACTGCAGGGCGGAAATCAATTGGTCGACCGCCTGCTGTGCCCCTCTCTCATCTTCAATCTCAGTGGATTGTTCGATTTGCCTCGCGGCATCTCGTATTTGTATGGCTTCGACATTTGCCGCCTCACCTTTCAGGCGATGAGACATTTGACGCAGTGATTCCCACTGACGTCCGGCAATTGCCGTTTGAAATTCTGTTTTTCTCTCTTCCAGACTGGTCTGGAAGCGCGTAATCACCCTCAACATCAGTGCCTGGTTTCCCAGACAACGAGCAGCGAGTGCTTTAAAATCCACAAGTGGCTCACTGGAGTCCTTGGGGTGACTCTTCGCTGTGTCACTGACTTCTGGAATCGAGTCCATCATTCACTCTATTCACTCAGACGGAATCTGAGTCTTTCCGCTGTCAGTGTCTTCGATGTGAGGAGCCCAACCCTCAAATGCAGTGGATCCTTCCCGACTGCCCCATCTAAACACTGTGTCATGACAACACTAGTTCATAAAACTGCACTGTTTTGGAGCGGAATTCAGAGGAGACTGCTTTTTTGTTAACTCGAATCGTTTTTCCCGGATTTTTCAGAAAATTCGACGATGAAATACGACTCGCTACAATCGGACATCAAAAGCGGCACGCCAGATTCGAGACACGTTCGGAATGGTCCAACGGACGGATGCAAAACAGCGTAAGGCACACTCAAGTTATTCCCTGAGTGTGCCTTGCGTTGATTTATCGAAATTGAACTAATCAAACCAATCAGGTGAACTCGTCTGCGATGGATGCTGACAGGGACATCAACATCTGGATACCGAAGTCGAACTTCCGGAGCCCCCCTGCCTTTCGGCCAACACTCCAAAAAAATTAACCTGACTCTGAAATGTGAATCGACTACTTCATTTCTTGTACATGTTTAAGGACTGCTTCCTTCATGAACTTCAAGGCCGGTGGTGTGTTTGTGTGCCCGGCTTGAATGTCGTTGAAAATGGATTTCTGCATTCCGAGGGCGTTGTAAGCCGCGTAGACGCTGGTCGGTGGACAGACTGTGTCAATGAACCCGACTGTCACAGCGGCTTCTTTGCACTTCGCACGCTTCGCGAAATTCACACAGTCAAAATACCGTGAGGTTTCCAACGATTTTGGATCTTGCTTTCCATCTGCCCCAATCGGGCTGAACTTCGGCCAACCGCTAATGCGATTTGCGACACTTCCAGTGTGATCACATCCGGCTGGCACCCCTGCGCAGATCAATGTAACGCGACTGTCCAGCCCGGTCGCAGCCAGCGCCTGCAATCCCCCTTGGCTTGACCCGTAAACAACGAGCGTTTTGCCATCCCATTCCGGTTGTGCCGCCAGAAAATCGATCGCACGCATCAGGCGGAGATACATTCCTTTGAAGTAGCACTCGTCGCGATTGGTTCGTCCAATTGCACGATAGTCCTTCAACTCCCCTTCGCTCAGATCCTTGTAGTAGTCTGCTGGCTTTCCGTTTGGAATTCCGTGTGCATTGATATCAAGAGCCAGCATTCCGCCTGCCTCGGTGGCCCAACGAACATTTCCAAGGCTGGAGCTGCGTACTCCGGCACCGTGGACAAACAGGATCGCAGGGAGTGATTTCGGCTTGGCTCCCTGTGGCTTTCCGAAGTAACCAGAAACAGGTTTCCCCACGCAATCAATTTGCACGTCAAAGGCGTCCACCTTCTCAACCGGTGACTTCACCGCAGTGACTGTCGACTTCAATGGGACAGCAGCCAGTGCTGCTTTCTGTTCATTCCAGAACTGGTCGAAGTCGTCCGGTGCTGGCATGCTCGGCTGAATCTTCAACGGAGAAAAGCCTGCTCCTGCAAACGATGTGACATTACCGGTGGTGAATCGCGCCAGCAAGAATCCTGCCTCATCGAGCTTGCCGGAAATTGTTGCTTTCCCATCCTTCACCGCGATTTTCTGAGGAGCCTGAGGCTGAAAGCCATCCTTTGAAAGGACGCAAACGACCTCTCCTTCTTGAAGCGGCTTCCCATCCTTCTTAACGTCGACAGTGAACGTTGCTGTTTCACCAACTTCATACAACGCATCCGGATGATCAGCGGAGACACTGATGGTCATCGCAGGCGTTTTCGCTGCTTCCTTCTGTGCAAACAGCGGCGATGAAAAGACGGAGAAGATCGCAGTGAGAACGACCAGACGTCCCCAGAGCAGAGAGTTGTTTTTCATGTGACAGCCTTGGAACTCGAAGGGCAACTAAAATGGTGTATCAATATTCACGTGAACGACGTATTAACTGGCCGATCACATCGTGAATGACCACATCTCGGAGGACGTGAAGATCGGCGACAATTTCGAGGCGGTCGCACTCTTGTCGTCATGTTCAGAACATGAAAATTGCGACCTGAAGTCGATCTTCAATCACAGACCAGTTCATGTGTTGATGGAGCGGAAGTCGGACTTCCCCCCACGAATTGAACCCTACCAGACATGACCGTGATTGACAATCAGTGCGATTGATCTGAAGTTCCCAAGTGGTCGCAACAAGCGAATGGCGATTGAGGGCACTTTTCGGTCCGTGAACGAAAACGGCGGGCATCCCAAAGTCTGAGATGCCTGCCGTTGTTTGTTCTGGATACGTGTATCCCATATGTGTTCATTTTTCAGAATGAACACATGTCCCTGACGCGTGCACGATGAATTGGAAGGCTGTCTATTACTTCAGATCCATCGTGATGACGTTCTCCCCGGCCTTCAAATGAAATCGCTGATCCGTCGACGTATCGCTGAAGTATTTCTGAGCGATCCCTGATGGGGCGCGTCCGTTCTCAGGTCCAGTGAGATAGAAGCTGTATTCGCCAGTGGGCACATCAGTATCGATCGTGAAGGTCCCTTCTTTCGATACTTGGCCACTGGCAATGTTGCCGTGCATGAAAGACATCAGATTGACAGTGAACGGCCCAATCGGCTTTCCATTCAAGTTGACAGTCCCGTTCACCTTCGCATCTCTTGCCGGGGCAGATGGCTGCTGATTACAGCTCGACATGAACAGTGTTGAAGTCAACACAAACAGAGAAAGCATGCGGTAGGTCAGTTGAGAAATCATGCCGGTATCACCTGAATCGATCGAGAAAAGGAAGGGAGTGCGAGTCGCCCCAGTAATCGTGGAGCACGAGTAAACTGGAATCTTTGAAAAAACGTTATTCGACGGATGCAACATTTCCGTCGGCACGGTCACTCAGATTCCGGTAGGTCCCTTTGTCCATATTCTCACTCAGGAAGCGAACGGCTCCGTCCCCAAACAGGAAGTGAGCACCACCTGTGTGATCACTTCCAAAGTTCGCGTCAGGATCCCCAAATGACGTCACGTTGATGTTCATATGAGATGTCGTGTTTCGCGCGGCATGAAATCCCCAACGATACTGAGGGCCATCCTGCTGAGAGACCCGTTTCTCTCCCGCCATGAAGACATTCGAGCTTCCATCTTTAAAGTCGCGAAAGCCGAAACTGGTGTTCTGATTGAAGGCCCCGGTGTGAGTACTCTGAACGTTCGTATTGGCTGGACCAGTGCCGGTGCTGATGGCGTAATCACCAAGTGCTTCGTTGCTGGCATTCTTCATCATCGTTCTGGTACGTGATGGGCAGAAATACGACGTGATGATTGTGCCATCCGGAGTATTGTTGATGGCATTTGCCTGGCTGTAATTGAAGTTCCACTGATTGTAGACAGCAGTCTGCTCAATGTATGGGAGGATGAACACGAAGGCGTTGATGACGTTCTTCTGGTCACCACTGATGTCACCGCCATAAACACTGCCGGGAGGAAAGCGACCGAAAACGTCGTGATAGTTGTGCATGGCCAGGCCAAGCTGCTTGATGTGGTTCTTGCACTGTGTGCGGCGAGCAGATTCCCGCGCCTGTTGAACCGCCGGAAGCAGCAGGGCAATCAGAATGGCAATAATCGCGATGACCACGAGCAACTCAATAAGCGTGAATCCTCGTGTTTGGATCCGCGCCCGTTGAACTGGACGATAAGTACTCTTCTGTTTCGTTGGCATCGCGTCTAACCTCCAATGTCGAAATGAAATGATGCGAATTCACTGCCTGAAATCTCTGTCGAAGCGGTGAATCTCGAGGCCCGATATCCAACAGAGTGGCCGTAAAAATCATGTAACTTTGAATGAATGCAAATTCTTGAACTGCACACAAACCCACAGTTAAACACACCTCAATATTTACACTTCTTGATAGAATGTCATTGCAACAATCCGTAAATGGATTTCGTTTTTGCGTCAGCGTCGATTTTCGCGAATGGGAACGACACGATGCACTCAGACTTCCAGACAAGTCTTTCTGCCAACGAATCTGACCGAAGTCGAGATCCATAATGGAGAAGTTCTCTCAGGCGGGCCTGCCTGTGAGATCCATCGGGCCATTGACTGAAGTTGATCTTAATGCGAAATGTTGCCCTGCTGATTGAAACGTCTGGGAGCTACGGGAGAGGTTTACTTCAAGGGGTGCAGCGTTATGTTGATGAACATGGAAGCTGGTCGATCTCGTTCGAACTACGAGGACTGGATTCTCGCCCACCTGGTTGGCTGAAACACTGGAAGGGGGACGGCATCCTGACTAGAACAGGGTCGCGGGAACTGGCAAAGGCGATTGCTCGCTTAAATGTTCCGGCTGTCGAGTTGAGAACGAACCGTTATCTTCCCAAACGGCACTTTGTGGGGATCGATAACATCTCACTGGGAAAGCAGGTCGCGAGTCACTTTCTCGACCGCGGATTTCGCCACTTCGGGGTCTACCGGTACGACATTGAAGATTACTTCATCGTTCGAAGTGACAGCTTCATCAACGCAGTTCTGGACAGCGGCTATTACGTCGAGTCCATCAATGCCCCGGCACAGATTGACGATTCGCGAGTCTGGAACCAGCACCAGTTACAGCTCGTGGAATGGCTCAGAAAGCTCCCCAAGCCGATTGGTCTGATGGCCTGTAATGACCAGATGGGATACTGGTTGCTGAATGCCTGCCGGCAGGCGGGAATTCTCGTTCCCGAAGAGGTTGCGATCGTTGGAGCAGATAACGACGAAACCCTGTGCTCCTTGTCGTCGCCTCCCCTATCCAGCATTCCTCACGATGCTCAAAGAATCGGGTACAAGGCTGCATGGTTGCTCGATCAGCTCATGGCCGGAAATCCGACAACGGAGGATGCCATTCTGATTCCCCCCCTGCCAATCGTGATGCGCAGGTCATCTGACGTGCTGGCGATTGACGACTCCCAACTGGCGATGGCGATTCAATTGATTCGACGGTCTGCTTGCCTGGGGCACTCCGTAAACGAAGTCCTGAGAGAGGTTCCCATTTCCCGTAGCATGCTCGAACGGAAGATGCGGGAATATCTCGGGCGATCACCTCACGAAGAGATGATGCGGGTACGCCTGGAAAGGGCAACGCACCTCTTGCGTTCCACGGAACTGCCACTGGACCAGATTGCCGCGAAAAGCGGATTCAGCACAGCACAATACTTCTGCACGGTCTTTCAGAAAATGATGGGGTCCACCCCGATCGGGTATCGCAAGTTGCGTCTGCGCACGTGATCAACACGAATCACGGTCGATGAGTCGAAGTCCATGAAAAAAGCCGCCTGAGCAATTCACTCAAGCGGCTTCTTTTACTCAATTCAACCGAATTACTTAACTGCGTTTTTCAGTGCTTCGGCTTTGTCGGTGTGTTCCCAGGTGAAGTCTGGATCGTTACGGCCGAAGTGACCTCCGCTGGCAGTCTTGCGGAAGATCGGACGACGCAACTGCAGGTGCTTGATGATTCCCTGCGGAGTCAAAGGGAACAGTTCACGAACTGCAGCTTCGATCTTCGACTCGCAAACCTTTGCCGTTCCGTTGGAATCAACACAGATACTGACAGGATCTGCAACGCCGATGGCGTATGCGAGCTGAACTTCGCACTCGTCGGCGAGGCCGGAGGCAACGATATTTTTGGCGACATAGCGAGCCATGTATGCAGCAGATCGGTCGACCTTTGTGGAGTCTTTGCCGCTGAATGCACCGCCCCCGTGTCGTCCCCACCCGCCGTAGGTGTCGACGATGATCTTACGGCCAGTCAGACCGGTATCCCCGTGTGGACCGCCGATGATGAACTGACCAGTTGGGTTCACGTGGTACTTGGTCTCGCTGGTCAGCAATTCTGCTGGAACAGTTGCTGGAATCACTTTGCTGCGAATGTACTCTTCGATCTGCTTCTGATTCACATCAGCAGAATGTTGAGTTGAGAGCACGATGGCGGTGATCCCAACTGGCTTGCCGTTTTCGTACTTAATCGAAACCTGGCTTTTGGCGTCCGGACGCAACCAGTTGACATCATTTTCGTGACGCAGTTTGGTCAGCAGGTTCAAAATGCGGTGAGAAAGGGCGATCGGCAGTGGCATCAGCTCTTCGGTCTGATTGCATGCATAGCCGAACATCAAACCTTGGTCGCCTGCCCCGTCAGCGTCCACACCCATGGCGATGTCCGCACTCTGGGAATGGAGACGGTTCACGACTTCACAAGTATCGGCATTGAAGCCGATGTCGTCGCTTGTGTAACCGATGTCACGAATCGAATCACGGACCACTTGTTCGAAGTTGACGTCAGCCGACGTCCGGAGTTCACCGGCGACAACCACGAAATCGGTTGTACACAGAGTTTCGCAAGCACAGCGGGAATTCGGATCTTGTGCCAGCAGGGCATCGAGGACGCCGTCAGAAACCTGGTCGGAAACCTTATCGGGATGCCCGCTGCTCACCGATTCACTGGTAAAAATAAACGAACGCGGCATTCAAATTCCTCAACGCCCAAAATGTATTGATGACTCTGATTCAATCCGCTATCGAACGAGGCCGGGATCAGAGCCGGAAAAATCAGCTTTGGCACCCCTGCAGGCGCATACTAATATCGTGTGAGGATTCTAGTCTTCCCAAAGATTGAAGGCTACCGAGATGAAATGAGGAATTCTGGCGAAAGCGTCAATTCTGCTTCAGGAGCCCGGATTGTTGCTGCTTCGTGGCATTGGTTTAGGGAAGGAACTCAAACCTTAGAGGGAATTCCATGGGCAGCCAGTGCGGAAAATAACTCATCAATGTGGAGCCGATCTCGCGTTTCGACAGTACAGATGACGTTAACCGCACCGATCTCCAGCCTGGCGAACGTTCGTTCATGGGCAACCTCTTTTATCCCTGCCCCGGTACTGGCAATCACTTTTGCCAAGTGAGCCAATCCGCCAGGTCGATCGCTGATGGTTGCCGTAAACCGGACAAGTCGCCCATCCTGCACGAGTGCGGTTTCAATTAAACGATTGATGATGGATAGGTCGATATTGCCACCGCCGATGCACAGCACAACCTTCTTTCCGTACAACTCCGGAATCTGATGCAGCAGGAACGGAGACAGAGTCGCCGCTGCGGCCCCTTCCGCGACAGTTTTCTCAATCTCCATGAGTCGTGTGACAGATAGGGCAATCGCAGACTCTTCCACTTGAACATGGCGGTCGACGTGATTTCGGGAGAGCGCGAATGCGAGTTCGCCAACCTTGCCAACTGCCAGCCCGTCCGCCAAAGTCGGACGCATCTTAATATCGATTGGCTTTCCTGCTGAAAGTGCGGCGGAAAAGCACGCTGCGTTCACTGCTTCGATCCCGACAATCTCAATCTCAGGACGAAGTGATTTCACCGCGACCACAATGCCAGCGAGCAGACCCGCCCCACCAATCGGGACGACAATGGCATTCACATCCGGGACTTGTTGCAGAATTTCCAGTGCAATCGTTCCCTGCCCTGCAATGATCGCGGGATCGTCGTACCCATGAATATAGGTCAGACCGAGTTCGTCCCGGATTCGCATTGCTTCTTGCCTGGCTTCCTGAAAGGAATCGCCAAACAGTTTGACATTCGCCCCAAGATTCCTGCAGCGCTGTTGTTTAATCAGCGGAGCAAATCGGGGCATGACGACGTGGACTGGAATCGAGAGACGGCGCCCGTGAACCGCCAGAGCCAGCGCATGATTCCCGGCACTCGCTGCAACGACTCCTCTTTCCTGCTGTTCAGGTGAAAGCAGTTCCAGCGCATTGCATGCGCCACGCTCTTTGAAACTGCCAGTCCGCTGCAGGTTGTCTAATTTGCAGTAGATCTGACAGCCTGCCAACTCCGAGAGCCCTTGCGACTCCAGGCACGGAGTCACCGGCAATGTGGGGCGAATTCGCTTCTCGGCCTCAAGGATATGGTCAAGCGTGACTGTCATTTGCTCGCCCTGCTTTTCCACCGCATTAGAACTTGTGACCGCAGACTCCCGACGGAGTTTTGTATTACTGAACCGGGCTTATTCAGCCAGCCCGTAACGGACGATACACCACAACGCCTGGAACCCGTCTTTGACTCCGATTTTCTTACCCTGGTCGTAGGTTCGGCCGTCGTAGCTGATCGACATTTCGAAAATGCGACACCGTAATCGGGCGACGCGAGCCGTCATCTCAGGCTCAATTCCGAAACGCTTCTGCACAAGTTTCGGTTGGATTTTCTGAATGACTTCGCGCGTGAACAGCTTGTAACAGGTTTCCATGTCCGTCAGGTTCAGATTCGTGAAGCAGTTCGACAGCATTGTCAGGAACTTGTTTCCGACATAGTGCCAGAAGTACAGCACGCGATGCGGTTGATCACCAAGGAATCGACTGCCGAAGACCACATCGGCGCGTCCTTCGATAATCGGCTGCAGCAGACGCGGGATCTCGGACGGATCATATTCAAGATCTGCGTCCTGAATGATGATAACATCGCCAGTCGCCAGCCCGAAGCCAGTTTTGACGGCGGCCCCTTTGCCTTTGTTGACATCGTGATAAGTCACCACGATCCGATTCAAAGGGTCATCTTGTTGAGTTTCCGAAATCTGCTTCAGTAACTCGCGTGTCCCGTCACGACTCATATCGTCGACGAGTACGATTTCCTTTCGAAGCGGGACAGCTTTCACCTTGTCCAGAAGGTGGGTCAACGTGTGAATCTCATTATAGACCGGAATCACGACGGACAAAACAAACGTTGGTGGAACAGCATAGATCCCAAGCTGCCGGCACGGGCCTTCCCCTAACGTGGCCTTCATGGATTCATACCACTCCGGCGTGTAACAGGCGGGTCCATTAAGGTGCTGCGAAAGTGCTGACATCTCTGATTCGACCGATCATGACCAGATTGAAAACGTGCGGGGGTTCCATCACGAGTGCTCCGGAGGTGCCGCTTCCGGAGGCCCCACAATAGCAAATGATATGTGGACAAAGACAACGGGATGAGAAATTGTGTGGCTGCTTGGAGAAATCGCTCAAATTGAACTGAAATTTTGTCGTGAATTCCGAAACTCACGATTTGCATTGTTTGTTGAGATAGGCAAATAGAGATTCTCCAAGTCGATGAGGCATTCCTGTTTCACTGAGATTGGTGAGTGAACAAACCCCATCCGCCTCAAGAAATGTCATGTTCCGCAATAAGGAACAGACTCCCGCCCGTGTTCAATCAAAGAATGCCCACGTGAGTGCGCATGGGACATTTCAGGACTTCCACAAGAAATTCTGTCGTTAGACGTTACAACGCATCAATTTTTAGTAAATTGATCACAACCACTCGGCCATGTCTCCGGTTTGGAGGCGATACGTTGGTCTGGCACGGTTTATAATGCACTGTTGAGGGAGCTCGTGATGAAAAGAATGCTTTGGGCTGTCGTGTTCATGACAGGGATGTTTGGAGGGAGCATGGCTCAGGCGGCGGAAGCTCCTGCTCCAAAGCTGCAGGCGGGCTTCGCCGATCGCGACATCACCCCGGACATCGGGATGGAGCAGCCAGGCGGGTACGGAAAAGCTTTTCACCGGACATTGCACGACCCTTGCAAAGCTCGTGCGGCAGTCTTTGGTGACGGGACGAATCGCGTTGCGCTCGTCTGTGTCGACGCACTCATGGTTCGCCGAAAAACAGTTCTCGCAGTCCGGGAACGAATCGAGAAGGCATGCGGAATTCCAGCAAATGCCATTCTGATTCATGCAACTCACTCCCACTCGTCCGGGCCAACCGGCATGATCCTGCCCGGTGAGTACGACGGCGCCTCAGAGGCCATTCGCAAACTGGCTTATGAAGAATCGTCATGTGCCGATCCAGTTTATCTGAAGCGAGTTGAAGATCAGATCGTTGAAGCGGTCACAGCAGCTGATGCTTCCCGTAAGGCGGCAAAAGCAACCGTGGGACGCGGACACGAAGACAAGGTCGCGTTCAACCGTCGCTTCTTCATGAAGAACGGATTGGCCTTCACTCACCCAGGTGCTGGCAATCCAGACATTGTTGAACCTGCCGGACCGATTGACCCAGAAGTTGGCGTCATTGGCGTTTGGGACGCTGAGAAAAATCTCGTTGGTTGCGTTGTGAACTACGCCTGCCATGCCACGACGAATCCAGGTGGAATCTCCGCTAACTATATTCAATATGTGGAACAGGTCATTCGCGGAGTCTTTGGCGACCAGGTAGTTGTTGTCTACTTGAACGGAGCCTCTGGCGACATCACTCAGGTGGACAATCTCCGCAAGACAGAGAATCCTCAAAGCGAACAGTGGTCACGGATGGTGGGCGGATGCATTGGTGCTGAAGCCGTGAAAGTTCTTCTCCGAGAAGAACCAGGCGACCTGTTCCCGGTCGCAGCACTCTCCAAAACATGGGAAATTGCACGTCGTAAGCCAAGTGCAGAGACCATTGCTAATGCGCAGCGTATCGTCGATCTGGGCAAGCAGGCAGATCGCACTGAGCTGACCTTCGCAAAAGAAACCTTGATGCTGAACTACCTTTGTGAAGCGACTCCAGAAGTGGAAGTTGAAGTACAAGACATTCAAATTGGCCCGGTTGTGATTTGCTCAGACCCAGCCGAATACTTC
This sequence comes from Planctomicrobium limosum, assembly GCF_051465645.1. GTDB lineage: Bacteria > Planctomycetota > Planctomycetia > Planctomycetales > Planctomycetaceae > Planctomicrobium. The sequence continues at coordinate 1,264,543 of NZ_CP195790.1, forward strand.
GTCGAGTACGGATTGCGAATCAAGAAGGAAAGCCCGTTCCCATTCACCTTCCCGGTTTCACTCTCGAACGGATGCGTGGGATACGTTCCAACTCTCGAAGCATTCGGGCCTCGCGGGGGCGGATATGAAACACGCCTGACCAGCTATTCCAATCTTGATATCTCTGCGGGAACCCAATTTGCAGACGTGGCAATCGAACTCGCCAAGCAACTGAAGCCAGGCGCTGTTCCTTCACGTGCTGCGATTCCACCGCACAAACCAGCTCCATGGGCCTACGGCAACCTGCCTCCTCAGTTGAAGTAGTCGCAACGGGTCTCAAAGCAATTCCCGAAATGCCGTACAGCGAAAGAGCGAGCGACTCAGTGAGACGCTCGCTCTTTCTGTTTTTTCTAGAGCAATTTGCATTTTAACTTCCCCTGTATCCGCAACTCAGGAAATAGTTTCGGCATTCATTGGGAGTGAAGGTTTCGATGAGGGCTCCGATTCGCTTCCAGAGGTTCTCAATGGTCCGTTCGGCGAATTTGCGGAGGAGTGCTTTCAGCTTCGAGAACGCTTTCTCAATCGGATTGAAATCCGGTGAATAAGGCGGCAGATAAAAGACGCTGGCCCCGACCGCTTCAATGGCTTGAATGACTTCTGGCTGTTTGTGACAAGGGAGATTGTCCAGCACCACAATCTCTTTGCGATTCAATGTCGGAACCAGACACTGCTGGATGTACGCCAGAAATGATTCCCGATTCATGGGGCCATCCAGCACCATGGGGGCCGTCACGCCGGTGCAGCGGAGTGCGGCAATGAATGTGATCGTTTTCCAGTGCCCATGTGGCACCTGACTGCGGACACGTTCCGACTTGTTCCCCCAACCGTAAAGTCGGGCCATCTTCGTGTTGGCCCCGGTTTCATCGAGAAAGATGAGCCTCTGCTGGGGCTTGGGGCGAACCAGAATCCCCCACCAGCGACGCTTCTCTTTCACGTCAGGACGTTGCTGTTCTGAGGCGTGCAGAACTTTTTTTGAGCCGGATTCCCCAACGACGCAAGGTGCGACTCAATGCTGAAACAGAGATGGCCAACCCTAACTGATCAATCAGGGACTGCAACGTCAGGCTGGAATTGTCTGCAATGGCCTGCCTGATGTCCGCTTGACGATGGGCGACTTTGGATTTTCGCCCCACTCCAGCACGGATCGGTTCGAGAGATCCGGTTTTCTGACGATGGTGAATTAGGCTCCAAACTGTTTTCCGGTCGACCCGATACGTGCGAGCCACCTGAGACTGACTGACACCCTGGTCAATCGCTTCCAGTATCCGACGCCGCAAATCGACGGAGAGTGCATTCGACATAATGGTCCTCCATGACGCGACACACTCTCCCAAATTCGACACATCATGTGGAGATCAATTTGCAAAATGCTCTAGCTGTCAAGGTTTGCAGATCGGAAAGGAATCTTGCAAGGCGATGCGCCAGACGAATACGGTCGGCTTGAGCATGGCTTAATATTCCCCAACCAGATCCCCCTTCCCAGTTGAACTCAATGCTGCCCAGGTACTGCCACTGATAAATTGCGACACAAACCTGACACTCCCATCTCCCAGCAGCACATTTGAACCACCGTTATGTTGCGAATACATCTGACAAACATGACAGAGTGGACTGTTCGGAGCATGGACAGGTGCAAATCCTGTTACAGGATCAATTTCGCCTGACGACGGACCAGAGTGGACATTGACCAAGGTTGCAGCAAGATCACACGTCGTGATCGGAAACCGATCCGGAGAATTGGTGCAGACTTGTGCATCCGGAACGACCCCGACCCAGGTTTTTGAACTCAGGATGGGAGCGTGCTCTCCCAGAAACACCGTATTTGAAAGCCCGTCAGTAACAGTGGCCGCTCTCGTACGCGAGTTCCGGTACATTGGCCCATCCCCAATATTCGAGAAGTCGACACTGAGATGTCCCCAGGTCTCTTCCTGCCCGGCATTCGCGACGTAAGTAGAGAGTCCAAACCTCGCGATTTCAGTCCCGCCGCTCCCTCTCACAATGGCAGGCCCATCAGTGTCTGTCGCGGATGGACAGAGAAACAGACTGATTTTGGTAGCAACGGCGGTCGCATTCACAGAGTTCCAGCAAGGAAGATCCGTCCGCAGAGTATTGAACAGGGCCGACTGCTCAATATATGGCAAAAGCATTGTCCCCCAGCCAAACCCATTCGGTGCATCATAAGTCGTCGAACTGCGTGCCGAATGGCGTGTATCTGCCAGATATGACGCAGGAAACACCCGATACACGTCGTGGTAATTGTGCAGAGCCAAACCGAGCTGCTTCATCTGGTTTCGGCATTGAGTCATTCTTGCAGCCTCTCTGGCCTGTTGAACCGCAGGGAGCAGCAGGGAAACCAGAATCGCGATGATCGCGATGACGACCAGTAACTCAATCAGCGTAAAGCCGCGACGAACCATCTTGAATTCTCCGTCCTGACGTAGGCAACCGCAATTCGTAGCAATTGCTACAACGCAACTTGTAGCACCGGCTACAATTCTCTGTCAAGTCGATTCAACCCCAAAGGTAGGGAGTTCGCTGATGCGTTCGGTTCTACTTCCCGGAAGAAGAGAATCGCTCGCGCATGCTCACATTGGTCCGTTGCAGGCGTGGGATGAAGCGACCCGCCATCAGTCAAACGAATGGAGACGATCACAATTTCGGCATGAAAACTCGTCGTTGAAAGAAGCGACGACAGACGTCAACAAGGCACCTGGGCGAGGTAGAATTGAAACGATCGCGCAAATGAGAGAAAATCGGGTCCCGCTGATTCGAATCGGTATTGTTCTTGAGATTGGTCGGGAAAGTCAGAATCTCTCACCCGCCGCGAGTGGTAATCCACAGCGCTCCGGATAAAATAGCGTTTGTTCCCTCCAATTTGCTTCATTTCGACGCCACGTCTTCGGATGACTCATTGATGTCTGAACTGCATCACGAATGCGGTGTTGCTGCGGTTTATCACTTTGATCAGGAGAGAACATCTCCCCTGGCTAAGGAGATTGGTCGCGGACGAGTTTCGCTCTTGGTCCCACGCATGCTGCTCGATATTCAAAATCGAGGGCAACTTGCTGCTGGGATGACAACTTATAAGCCGCATGACAAAGATCTGCTGCTGACCCACAAACGAGTGGGGTCGGTTTCTGAGGTCTTTCGGATGACCCGAAAGTCGAAGTACCAGAAACTCATGGCGGAACATATCGGGCCGGCTGCTATCGGCCACGTACGATATGCAACCTGCGGGAAAGACGACCCGAATTACGCGCAACCTTTCGAGCGAACACACCTTGAGAAGCGAAAGTGGTTTGCGTTTGGCTTTAACGGTCAGCTGGCGAACTATCCTGAACTTCGGAACGAAATCCGTTCTCAAGGAGACTTTCATCTCGCCCGCGAGACCGACACCGAAACCCTGATGCATTTGATGAGTCAGGAAATCGCCGAAAACCCGGGGATCGGGTTGCGGGAGATGCTCACAAACACTTCCGAGCGTCTCGACGGTGCCTACAACATCACCTTCATCAATGCACTCGGCAATATGTTCGTGGCGCGTGATCCCAATGGATTCCGCCCACTTTGTTACGCGATCAAAGAAGGTTTTTTCGCAGCAGCCAGCGAAAGCGTGGCACTCACGAACCTCGGCTTCGAGCCGGAAGACGTGCAGGATCTGGAACCTGGTTGTGCCATTTTCATTGAAAATGGAGAGCTGCGAATCGAGCGGTACGCACCGACGACTCGTCAGTCACACTGCTTCTTTGAATGGATCTACTTCGCCAACGTTTGTAGCCGCCTGGACGCTCAAAGTGTCTACCTGAGCCGCAAATTCCTGGGTGAAGAACTCGCTGTCCAAGAACGATTGCCAACGGAAAACTCCATCGTGGTTCCTGTCCCGGACACTGCCAGATCAGCAGCCGAAGGGATGGCATTTGCCCTAGGAGTTCCATGCCTTGAAGGCCTGATGCGGCATCGTGCCTTGGGGCGAACCTTCATCGAAGGTGAAGACCGCGAAGCAAAAGCCAGAATGAAGTACATTCCGCTTCCAGAAGTGCTGGGTGGAAAACGTGTCTTTCTGGTGGACGACACAATTGTCCGCTCAACGACAATGCGAACACTGGTCGACCAGATTCGCACTAAGGGGGGCGCCGCCGAAGTTCATATTCGCGTTGCTTGCCCTCCAATCATGGCCCCGTGCTTCTACGGCATCGACATGCCTGACATGAACGAGTTGTTTGCTCCGAAATTCCTGGCACAGGGACAGCTGATCACTCCGGAAATCGAAGCTCAAATGGCCCGGCAGTTCAATGCTGACAGCCTTCGGTATCTCCCGGTGAAATCAATCGCCAAAGCAGTCAACAAAGACACCGACAGCTTGTGTCAGGCCTGCCTGACAGGTGACTACCCAACTCCGGCTGGGCAGCGTCTCTATCAATTGTCGATGACACCAAGCGGGCATGGGACACGACGCCTGTTTGACGAAGACGCAGACGCCGAAACAGCACTTCCACCGGCCCGACTTTAGCCTCGGCCTGATTCAATGCAGACGCAGAGTTGAGTGACGTCCGGGTCGCGAATCACTCAACTCTCTTATGTTCGCGACATCGGCACCAGTTCCGCCATCGCCTGACAGGTTTGCATATGAGTTCACGGAATCAGATTCTGAAATCCATCCGTCACTTCCTGCCTCAGGCTTCGGAACTTCCCGATTTGGCAGGCGATTGGGTCGATTATCCCGATTTGACAGCCCAGTTCAGCGACGTGCTCTCATTCGTTGGCGGAGAATGCCACGTCGTCGATTCCGTGGCAGACATCCTGTCGATCCTCGGCGAACTATATGGGACTGATAAGGTTACGGTCAGCGGAGTCCCAGGGATCTCTGGTTCCCTTGATCTGAACACAGTTCAAGATCCCCACGATCTCTCCCACGTTGATTTTGCGATCTTTCCTGGCCAACTGGCAGTCGCCGAAAACGCCGCGATCTGGGTGGACAACGCGAACGTCCCCCATCGCGCGATCTATTTCATCAGCCAGCATCTCTCTCTCGTTGTCCGGCAACAGGATCTGGTCCCGCATCTGCATGCGGCATACGACAGAATCAAAATTGGCGAAAGCTCGCTTGGCTGCTTCATTTCCGGCCCGTCGAAAACCGCGGACATCGAGCAGTCGCTAGTCAAAGGGGCGCACGGAGCGAGAACACTTAAGGTCTTTCTGATCCGCAACAACTGACTCTCAAAAAAGTTGCGACAAGCCAAACCAGGTCAATTGTCGACTGCAGAGTGAAACGTCGGAATACGGGCGATTGCCTTGCGAATGCCGAGGAGATCCCACCTCGTTAGCGGCCTTGGCGCCCTCAGTAAGAGATCGAGGCAACGTCTTCCTTTGAAACCCCTTCCGGCGTCGCTGTTCCAAGGCTCGCGAGCCATTACTGGCAGTGCCGACCGGGACATACGAATGTCGTTCAAGGCACACTTTCGGCAGGAAACAAGCATTTCTGCCAAGCTGGCAGAACCGGTGGCTTCTCATTCCGCCGGATATTTACTAAAGTTTTGCGAAGTATGGTTTTGCGAATTTGTGGGAACTCCCGGCATGGCTGTTGCATAGGTGAGGGGACACAGTCGGAAATCTGTCATTCCAGGCAGTCGCAGAGGGTGTCTGGAGCCAATAAGGTCAGATCTGGCAGCGTAGCGCTGGATGAGGAGCAAACGTGGCAAAACTGTTGAGTTTTGATGAGGACGCACGCAAGCAACTGTTGTCGGGAGTATCGAAGCTGTCTCGCGCTGTCGCGAGCACACTCGGTCCCCGAGGCCGCAATGCAGTGCTGGACAAAGGTTGGGGTTCCCCAAAAATCACCAAAGACGGTGTTACCGTCGCCCAAGATATTGAGCTTGAAGACAAGTTCGAGAACTGCGGTGTCCAGCTTGTAAAGGAAGTTGCCAGCAAGACTGGTGACGTCGCTGGCGACGGAACAACAACCGCAACTGTTCTGGCAGAAGCGATCTTCCGTGAAGGTCTGAAGTTCATCGCAGCAGGTGCGGCACCAGTCGCCTTGGGACGCGGAGCTCAGAAAGCTGTTGACGCCATCGTCGAGCATCTGAAAAAACTCGCGAAGCCTGTTGAAGCAACCAACCGCAAAGCAATTGAAACAGTTGCCACAATCGCTGGTAACAACGACAAGGAAATCGGCAAGATTCTCGCCGACGCCCTGTTGAAGGTTGGTAAAGACGGCGTGATCACTGTCGACGAAGGTCGCGGGATTCAAACCGAAGTTGAACTCGTCGAAGGGATGCAGTTCGAACGCGGTTACCTCTCCCCGCACTTCGTCACCAACGAAGACGAACAGGCATGTGCTTTCGATAACTGCTTCGTGTTGATTCACGAAGAGAAGATCAGCAACGCACGCACACTGGTTCCAGTTCTGGAAACAATTTCCAAGTCTGGCAAACCACTGCTGATCATCGCTGAAGACGTCGATGGCGAAGCGCTGGCAACTCTGGTTGTAAACAAGCTTCGCGGAATCGTTCGCGTTTGTGCCGTCAAAGCACCTGGCTACGGCGATCGTCGTAAAGCCATGCTGCAGGATCTCGCAATCCTGACCGGCGCCAAAGCGTTCTTCAAAGACCTAGGCGAGAAGCTCGAAACTGTTGAGCTGAAGGATCTGGGAACAGCTAAGAAGATCCTCGTCAGTGCCGACAACACCACCGTCATTCAAGGCGGCGGCGACAAGAAGGCAGTCGAAGGACGCGCTGCACAGATTCGCGCTGAAATCGGAACAACCGACAGCGACTATGATCGTGAAAAACTGCAAGAACGTCTCGCCAAACTGGCTGGTGGCGTTGCAGAGATCAAGGTCGGTGCTGTTACCGAAACTGAAATGAAAGAGCGTAAGGACCTCATCGACGACGCACTGGCTGCAACCCGTGCTGCAATCGAAGAAGGAATCGTCCCAGGCGGCGGTGTTGCACTGCTCCGCTCTGGCGAAGCTCTTGATAAGTTGAAGCTGAAGGGCGACGAAGGCCTCGGCGTTCAGCTCATCAAGAACGTTCTCGAAATGCCAATTCGCAAGATCGCTGAAAACGCTGGTCTTGATGGCGCTGTCATCGCGAACAACATTCGCAAGAACAGCGACAAGAACTATGGCTATGACGCATTGAACGACAAGTACGGCGACCTGTTCGAACTCGGCGTCGTTGATCCTGCTAAAGTCGTGCGTACTGCTCTCCAGAACGCAGCCAGTGTCGCGACTCTTCTGATGACCACGGATTCCATCATTGTTGAGGAACCGAAAGAAGAATCCGACAGCCACCACGATGACCACCACGACATGGGTGGAATGGGTGGCATGGGCGGAATGGGTGGCATGCCAGGTATGGGCGGAATGCCAGGCATGGGCTTCTAGGTTCGCCTGCAGCCCTTGAACGAAGAGGCTTGCGTCGCAAACACGATCGTGAGCCTCTCTTATCGCCTTGCTCCGACGAGTCGGGAAAGCACTTGTGCTTCCCAAAAGATGAAATCAACCTTCCGGCATGATGGCCGGAGTTCACGAAATCAACACGAAACAGTTTTCCCAGGAGTTGTGTAACGATGACGCTGAAGCCTCTTGATGATCGTGTCGTTGTAGAACCATTGAGCGCTGAAGAAACCACTGCTGGCGGAATCGTGCTGCCAGATAGTGCTAAAGAAAAGCCACAACGCGGAACCGTCGTCGCTGTCGGTCCAGGTCGTCTGCTTGAGAGCGGTGAACGCTCAACACTGAGCGTTAAAGTTGGCGATGAAGTTCTCTTCGGAAAATACGGCGGAACCGAACTGGAAGTCGACGGCAAGGAAATCAAGATCCTCCGTGAGAGCGACATCCTTGCGAAAGTTGTGAGCTAATCACTTCGCGGTTTTTGCGCCAACCTGTTTAACCGTCCACACCAGTGGGCGGTTAGACTCTTCAAAATTTGAATCAACATCCTCCACGAGGAGTTCTCAGTGGCAAAACAATTGCTTTTTGATGACCGTGCTCGGCTGAAATTGCAGCGCGGCGTATCGACGCTGGCTGACGCCGTCGCAGTCACGATGGGGCCGACTGGCCGAAACGTGATCATCGACAAGAGTTTTGGCAACCCACTCGTCACAAAAGACGGTGTGACTGTTGCTAAAGAAGTCGATCTGGAAGACCCATACGAAAACATGGGCGCCAAGCTGGTGAATGAAGTTGCAACCAAAACCAGCGACACCGCTGGTGATGGAACAACAACAGCAACCGTGCTTGCCCGCGCAATTTACGAAGAAGGTCTCCGTAGCGTTTCGCTCGGGGCAAATCCAACGATCGTACGTCGCGGTATTGAAAAAGCCGTGAACGCTGCAATCGCCTTCCTTGAAGAAGCAGCTCGTCCAGTTTCCGATAAAAAGGAAATTGAACAGGTTGGTGCGATCTCTGCGAACAACGACGCCGAAGTGGGCAAGATGCTTGCCGACGCAATGGCTCAGGTTGGTCCAGACGGGGTCATCACAGTTGAAGAAGGCAAGGGAAGCTCAACCGTTCTCGAACTCGCCGAAGGGATGCAGTTCGATAAAGGGTACATCTCTCCTTACTTCGTGACTGACCCAGCTGAAATGAAAGCAATCCTTGAGAATGCTTTCATTCTGCTGCACGAAAAGAAGATCTCGAACCTGCGTGAGTTCATCCCGCTGCTCGAGAAGATCTCCACAACCGGCAAGCCACTGCTCGTGATTGCTGAAGACGTGGACAGCGAAGCGTTGACCGCTCTGGTTGTCAACCGCCTTCGCGGAATCCTGAACGTCGCTGCAGTGAAAGCTCCTGGCTTCGGCGATCGCCGCAAAGCCATGTTGCAGGATATGGCGATTCTGACCGGCGGAACTTTGATCTCGGAAGACCTCGGAATCAAATTGGAAAACGTCGAGCTCGATCAGCTCGGACGTGCCAAGAAGATCGAAGTCTCCAAGGACACCTGCACAATCATCGATGGTGCTGGCAAGGCCGCTGAGCTCGAAAAGCGTGTTGCTCAACTGAAAAAAGCGATCGAAGATTCCGACAGCGAATACGATCGTGAAAAGTATCAGGAACGTCTCGCCAAGCTGACCGGCGGTGTTGCGATTATCTCTGTCGGTGCTGCAACCGAAACCGAGATGAAGCAGACCAAGGCACGCATGGAAGATGCTCTCCATGCGACCCGCGCTGCAGTTGAAGAAGGAATTCTCCCAGGTGGGGGAGTTGCCTTGCTTCGTGCAACGAAAGCAGTTCAGGCTGTTAAAGCCAAAGGTGACGAGCAAATCGGCATCGAGATTGTTCTTCGTGCATTGCAGGCCCCGATTCGGCAAATCACAAACAACGCTGGTGAAGACGGTTCTGTCATCGCCGACGAAGTATTGAACCACGCCGAAGCGAATTACGGGTATAATGCTGCTACCGGTAAGTACGTCGACATGTTCAAGGCCGGGATCATTGATCCTGCCAAGGTGGTCAAGAGCGCTCTTCGGAACGCTGCTTCGATCTCCGGTTTGATGCTGACGACTCAGGTACTCGTGACCAAGTCCGAAAGCGACACAAAGAAGACTGAAGGGGCCATCCGCTAATCGCGGTTCGTAACCCGTCTGAATTGGGCGAGCCGCCGGTCTCCGGCGGCTCGCTGTTTGTCACGGTATCGCACTTGATAAGTTTGACGAAAGCCTCGATTCGTGGCAGAAGTTGAACAACGTTTATCTGGAATGAACCTGATGTTTCACAGTCAAAGTTCCATTCTGGATGGCGTTTATCTTATGTCGATGACGAGAACAAATTGTTAGACCAGATGGCTCCTCCAAATTGCAGAATCCTTTTTTGCGTTCAGAGGACAAAGCTGCCGGCAGAACCATCCCCGGATTGATCCTTTCCAATAAATCAACTGTAAATCAATGTCCTCAATGGCTTCAAAACGCGACTACTACGAAGTCCTCGAAGTCTCAAAGACGGCCACGACCGCCGAGATTAAGAAGTCTTACAAGAAGCTGGTGATTAAATATCATCCAGATCGCAACCCTGGCGATGAAGATGCGGTGTTGCGATTCAAAGAATGCGCTGAAGCGTACGAAGTTTTGAGTGACGATTCGAAGCGGCAACGATACGACAAGTTTGGGCACGCCGGCGTTAAAGGTGGCGCTCAAGGTGGTGCAGGATTCTCCGACATCAATGACGTTTTTGATGCATTCGGGGACCTCTTTGAAGGTTTCGGACTCGGAGGCGGACGCCGGGGTCGACGCGGTCCAACTCGCGGATCTGACCTTCAAGTCAGTGTGACACTCGACTTGAGAGAAGCTGCAACTGGATGCAAGAAGGAAGTCAGCGTTCATCGCCACAAGTCGTGCGTCACCTGTTCCGGATCAGGCGCGAAAGCCGGTTCATCACCGGACACTTGTGAATATTGCGGTGGTCATGGACAGGTCGTTCAGGCACAGGGCTTCTTCCGCGTACAGACCACCTGCCCTGCCTGCCGCGGTTCAGGGAAAGTCATTCGTCACAAGTGCGAAGACTGCCAAGGCTCCGGGCTGACTGGCGAAATTGTGAAACGTGTCATCAACATTCCTGCAGGAATTGATGACGGGCAATCTCTATGTCTTCGGGGCGAAGGTGAAGCTGGCCCGAATGGCGGCCCTTCCGGCGACCTCTATATCGAAATTCGGGTCAAAGAACACTCGATCTTCCAGCGAGAAGGTCCACATCTCATTTGCCGATTCCCAATCTCGTACACTCAGGCTGCACTCGGAGCGACTCTTGAGATTCCATTGCTGATCGGGAAGCACGAGTTGAAATTGCCGCCTGGGACTCAGCCGGGCGAAATGTTCCGTATTCGTGGGAAAGGGATGCCTGATCCCCGAGGACGCGAAGTGGGCGATTTGCACGTAGAAATTCAGGTCGTCATTCCAAAGAAGTTGAACGAAGAACACGAAGCTTTACTGCGCAAGCTGGCAGAGCAAGAAAAAGTGGACGTCCATCCACACCAGAAGAGCTGGCTTGAGAAAATTAAGGACTTTGTAACAGGTGGAACGGAAGAGAACAGTTGATCTTCGTTCGTGAAACCGTGGCGGTCATTCACGTGTCCGTGATCAGTCCTGTAGAAGTCACCGCTTGTCTTTACAGGCTTGAATCCGTCACTTCAATTCGAAATTCACTCTAGAATCCGTGTCCCGGCAAATGACTTGATTGTGGCTGTAAGTCGAGGAGACTTCGATTTCCTTTCTGGTATTATTGAAGTACAGACTTGCAACCTCAATCTCAGGGTTTGCTTCGTTTAATCACAGGCCATTGCAAAGCTATGAACTCAGAAGAAAAACTCCCTGTTGATCCTGAAACAACTCCAGAAGCGACTCCGCTTGAGGAAGCGACGCTGGAGTTTGTGAGCGCTGGTGATTCAGTGCAGGAACTGACAGCAGAACGAGACGATCTGAAAGATCAGCTGTTGAGATTGCGTGCGGAGATGGAAAACTTCCGCAAACGTCTGAATCGCGAACGCGATGACGAACGACGTTACGCGGCATTTCCTGTGGTCCGCGATCTCCTCCCTGCGATCGACAATCTGGAACGTGCTGTCGTTGCAGGGCAGAAAGATCCGAATGCCGAATCCCTGATTCAGGGAGTGCAGATGGTGCTGAAGCAGATCGAGGAAATCCTCGGCCGAGTTGGTGTCAAACCAATTCCATCAGTGGGACAGGAATTCGATCCAAACGTCCACGAAGCTCTTCAGCAGGTCCCGAGCACAGAATTCCCACCGATGACCGTTGTGCAGGAACTGGAGCGTGGGTTCCAGCTGCATGATCGGGTGATTCGTCCAACGAAAGTCATTGTGTCATCAGAGGGCTAAAGCAGTTCCAGCAACCGCTTCCTGCTGGATGAATTCAGAATCAGACGATCTCAGTCCTTATCAGACTGGGATCTGGTTCCCGTCGCGAGGGACAGGAACCAGTCTCAGGGAAAATGATCTTAATCAGAGTAGCAGCCATGCCGACATACGATTACGAATGCAAAACCTGTGAGCATAAGTGGGAAGAGTTTCAGTCCATCAAGGCGGCTCCACTCAAGAAGTGTCCTGAGTGCGGCAAGAATTCCGCCACGAGATTGATCGGAACCGGAGCTGGAATCCTCTTCAAAGGGGACGGCTTCTACATCACCGATTATCGAAGCGAATCCTATAAGAAAGCGGCAGCCGCCGATTCAGGGAAGTCTTCGAAATCAGAAGCGGCTCCGAAAGCAGAAGCTCCTAAATCTACTGGAAGCAGCAGTTCCAAAAGCGAATAGTCAACTTCACTCTCGGAACGAGTGAGAGTTGACTCGACGGTGTGTCACTCAAATTGATGCGCCGCTGCAAAAAACAAAAGGCGGAATTCCTCGTAAGGAATTCCGCCTTTTTTCGTTAACACTCGACGGCCAATCCGCGAATCAGCACGACGTAACCTCAATCGAACTCCTCGCCGTCGTAAACTCTCAGATGACAACTGCGCTACGAGCTTCTACTTAATCGACTCTCCAGTAAAGAAGTTGTTCTCTGTGTTCATCAGAATCCATCCAAAGAATGCAAGGACGTACATTCCGACATACATGAGGATCACAGACTCCCAGTCGAAATACGTGGCAACGCTCCCTGCAAGAAGTGGGGAGAGCGCCCCACCGATATTCCCAGCCATGTTCATCATCCCGAAGGCTGGACCAACGTGCGGGCGGCAGTTTTCCATCACGACGGTATAAGAGCAGCATGAACCAAACGACATGGAGAAGGCCCCGAAGCTGAACAAAGCAACGGCAACGCCAAGATTGGAGGTCCACCACCCCAACAGCAGGGAGATTGCACAGAACAACTGGCCAAATCCTCCGACATACTGTCGGCTGATCACTCGGCTCCCTGTTTTCTTTAACAACCAGTCTGACAAAGCACCTGAAGATGCCGCCCCGGCCACGACTCCGAACAAAGGAAACATCGCAAGTACCCCTGCGGTTTCGATCGACACTTTGAAGACGCTCATGACATACGTAGGGAACCACGTCCCGATGAAGATATATCCAGCATTTCGAAACATCTGTTGACCGCCGAGAAGGAGCATCTGCTTGGACGCCAACAGTTTTCCCCAGGGAAGTCGAATCCGCTGTGGAGTCCGGTCAACTTCGTTGCTGTCAGTTCCCTCATTTATAAGGGCAAGCTCACCGGCATTCACACTTCGATGGTCAGCGGGATAATTTCGGAACCAGAGTCCGAAGAGAATCACCCACGCAAATCCAGGCAGCATGTAAAGAACGTAGATTGATCGCCAATTGAAGAAACCTTGTTTCACGGCCTCCGGTGTGGCTGCGACTGCATTGGCAGCAACTTCAACCGTCTCAGGATTGTTTGCGAGCTCCGGGAGCCCGATCAGCAACAACATGCTCGTGAGCGCAGCCGCAATGGCCCCCCCAACCGACATCGAACTGGTGAAAATTCCACTTGGGAGCGAAAGACCTGATTTGGGAAACCAGTGTGAAAACGCTTGGACACAACACGGGAAGACCAGTGCAGCAGCGATCCCCGTCATCATCCAGAAGAACAGGATCGAATAGAAACTGGAACTCACAGCCATCAGCCCACAAAGGACAGAGGCCATAGTCATGGAAAGAATGAGCCCTCGTCGACTTCCCAGATATTGGCACAAGATCCCCATCGGAATCTGGGCAAGCCCGTATGACCAATAAAACGCCGACATCACGGCAGACATCTGGTTTTTCGTCAACGACAAATCAGTCTGCATCTGCGGCGCAAGAACACTGATGGCATTGCGCTGAATGTAGATGATAATCGCAGCAACACAGAGCCACAGCAGGAGCAGAAAACGCACCCTCGTCGGTCTGGGCGTTGTGGCTCCCACTTCCGGGCGATCTAAAGGAAGAGTCGATTGGGGAACCGTCGAGTCAACAGCATCCGCTGCAGAAGAATTGATACTCAGGACTCATCCCCCTGATAGAAATTGAGTTGATCAGAATGTTGCGAATGTCGCAAACACTGGCCTCACACACGAATCAATCGAAGGTTGCTTATAACGAAAAGGGTTCAATTTCTGGCAGTCTGTCCAAGCAATTTTCTTGAATTTGCAGCGAATCCAGATGTCCTCACGCAGTCACATGATGATCTGAGTCGCAGTTTTCAGATGACGCAGGCCGAGAAATCAACATTCTTCGATGCGAACACAATTCGCTCATCATGCCACCTGCCTGTGCTCTGAGTCAATTGACTCCTTGCTCTTCCGGGAACCCTTCGACTAGGATTAAACAAATGCACGCCTATTGATTTGTCTGATCTTGCAGCTGAGACGCCCATGATCCGGAATCGCCCCTGTTTGTTATTGCGATGGCTCGGTGCTTTGGCATTGGTTGCGATGGTTGCTCCGTCGTACGCGTCAGAGAGCTCGCTCATTATCGTGCCCGCAAGCGCGAAGTTGACCGGAAGCAACAGTCTGCAACGTCTTTTACTTCAGCATCAGCTTGATGGAGCGGTTCGCAATCAAGCACGAACCGGAGTAACCTGGACTTCAAGTGATCCTCTGATCGCCACTGTCTCCCCTGACGGAAATGTGACTCCTATCGCAAACGGCGATGTCGTGATCACAGGTACGGCGGATGGTCAAAGTGCGACGTCGAAGATCACCGTTCAAAACATCGAATCGAATCGGCCCTGGTCATTCCGAAACGACATTCTGCCTGTCTTGTCCCGGAATGGGTGCAACATGGGATCTTGCCATGGAGCATTGGCCGGGAAAGGTGGCTTCCGGCTTTCTCTTGGGGCATATGATCCAGAAGCCGATTACTTCAACATTGTGAAGCAGGATCGAGGACGCCGTGTCGAGTTCGCCGATCCAGGGCGAAGTCTGATTCTTGCAAAGCCGTCAGGAGGACTGCCTCACAAAGGGGGCTTGAAGTTCGATACGGATTCGATCGATTACCGAATTCTGTCTGAATGGCTCGTCCAAGGAGCCAGCGCCCCTTCTGCAGACGATCCTGTAATTCAGACATTCGAAATCCTGCCTGCACAAGTGGAACTCCGGGCTGGAGAGCAGCAACAACTCGTCGCTCAGGTTCATTATTCGGACGGACGAACCGAAGATGTGACACGCTGGGTGAAATGGACATCCGCCAATGATGCGGTTTCGATGGTGGATCAGAACGGACTTGTCACCGTTGTCGGGTCGGGTAAGGGAGCCGTATCAGCATGGTTCTCTTCAAGAATTGCCGTTGGAAGAATCACGGTCCCGTTTCCAAATGATGTTCCCCCTGAAGTTTATACACAGCTGAAGCCTCGCAATTTCATTGACGAACAGATCAACAGTCAGCTCAAGAAGCTGAACCTCCCCCCTTCTCCACGTTGCGACGACGTGACATTTGTACGGCGAGTTTATCTCGACACGATCGGCCTGCCGCCGACAGGTGAAGAAGTCAGGGCATTCCTGGCAGACACCGCTGCTGACAAGCGAGACAAGCTGATTGACCGCCTGCTTGAGCGACCTGAGTTTGTTGATTACTGGACGTACAAATGGGCCGACATTCTGATGATGAATGGGACCAAGATCCGGCCACTGTCGATCAAGTCATACTACAGCTGGCTTCGAGATAACGTTGCGAAAAACACTCCGTGGGATGTTCTTGTTCGCGAGATCCTCACCGCCACTGGAACAAGTCACGAAAATGGCGCAACCAACTTTTACGGGTTGTTTCAAACGTCAGAAGACATGACAGAGAACGCGACACAGGCGTTCCTCGGCTTGTCACTTTCCTGTGCGAAGTGCCATAACCACCCACTCGAAAAATGGACGAACGACCAGTATTACGCGATGGCAAACCTGTTCTCACGCATCAAGGCCAAAGGCTGGGGTGGAGAATCGCGTAACGGTGACGGGTTGCGAACCATCTTTCTTGTGGACACAGGCGAACTGGTTCAGCCTCGAACCGGGGCTCCTCAACCACCGACTCCGCTGGACGGGACACCTCTTCCATTCGACGCCAAGGGAGATCGGCGTGTGCATCTTGCGAATTGGATGGTCTCTGCGGAGAACCCTTATTTTGCGAGGTCGATCACCAATCGAGTCTGGGCAAACTTCTTCGGAGTCGGACTGGTCGAAAGTGTCGACGACATGCGAGTCTCGAACCCGGCGAGCAACGAAGAGCTTCTTCAGAAAGCAGCCGGATATGTCGTCGAACAGAAATTCAATTTGAAAAGTCTGATGCGGGTCATCCTGCAGTCTGAAGCATATCAACGTTCCAGTTTGACCGTGCCTGGGAACGAAAAGGATCTCCGATTCTATTCCCGATATTTCCCACGAAGATTAAATGCCGAAGTACTTCACGACTCCATTGTGCAAGTCACGAATGTCCCGACTCCGTTTGAACAGATTCTCTTCCCCGGTGCGGATGCTCAGAAGACAGACTTTTACCCATTGGGGACTCGCGCCATTCAGTTATATGACTCCGCAGTGGATTCGTATTTTCTGAAGACATTCGGACGCAATCAGAGAAACATTGTCTGTGAATGTGAACGATCAAATGAGCCGAGCATGGTGCAAGTATTGCACATGTCGAACGGCAGCACGATCAATGACAAGATTGCGGCACCCGGGAGTCGAGCCACAATCCTCGCCGCCCAACTTCAACAGGGAATGTCCTGCGAGACGCTCGTTGACGACTGCTATCTGGTCAGTCTTGCTCGTTACCCGACGCCGTCAGAACGGACTCAATTTGTGAATCTCTTGACGAATGCTGCTGCAGATCAGCGAGAGTCGATTGTCCAGGACCTCTTCTGGGCGTTACTCTCCAGCCGGGAATTCGTTTTCAATCATTAAGATGATTCCGGCCAGACGCTGATCAGAAAATATGGCTTTTTGTCATCCTAGAAGCATTCGGAGTTCGTCGTAAATGCGCTGTTCGTTTCAGACCGGTGTTCAGTCTCTTGCCATCCTGCTGACGGTATTGGTCCTTTTCGGATCGACGCTCTCGGCCGATGACGCTCCCAGCCCTGCCGCTGCAATGCGACGCTTACTGGAAAGTGGTAGAGTCCCTGAACAACGTCTCCCGACGATCATCAAGATGATCTGCGAGCGTGGAAACAGTGGCGACCTGAGTTTTATTCTCTCCGAGGTTCTGAAAAAGGATCATTGGTCGGAAGCCGTTCAGGCGGAAACGCTGGGATGGATGGTCACTGCTGCCAAGCAACGCAAGGTGATTCCTGCTGCCAAAACAGAAGAGATCGTCACGCTGTTCGACTCGAAGAATCCTGCCATTCTGAGACAGGCAGTCGAACTCGCAGGAGTCTGGAAAGTGACTTCGGCCGACACAGCGTTGGTTGAACTTGCTCGTAAAGAAACGACGCCGATTCCATTGCGTCAGCAGGCACTCGAAGCCCTTGTCAGCCTTGATCCCGCCAAGGCCGGGACTGTGCTGAAGGATGTGGTGAAGTCTGCATCGACTTTTGAAATGCGTTCCATGGGAGCCGCTGTTCTGGCTCAGGTAAACGTGCAGGATGCGGCCGAACTGACAGCAGAAATCCTGAAGAATGCTGGTCCACAGGATCAGCCAGGAACGCTCTTAAATGCCTTTCTCGCACTGAAAAATGGTTCAACAGTACTGGCAGGGGCTCTCACGAAGACACCTCCATCCAAAGATGTCGCCAAGCTGCTTTTACGACAGATGTACTCTGTTGGAAGAACGGATGCCGAATTAAACAAGGTGCTGTCTGAACTCGCCGGGATTAATCACTCTGCCCCACCACCGACTCCAGAACAAGTCCAGAAAATCGTTGCGGAAGTGGCTAAGTCAGGAGATGCACTTCGTGGTGAAGCAGTTTTTCGACGCCCGGAATTGAGCTGTCTGAATTGCCATTCCGTCAATCAGGGCGGGGGGAATATTGGTCCGGACTTGAGTGCAATCGGAGTCAGTTCTCCGGTCGATTATCTGGTGACTTCAATTCTTGATCCGGATCAGGCGATCAAAGAAGCGTTCACGACGAAAGTCATCGTCACCGTTGATGGTCGCGTTCATCAGGGAATCGTTGCGAGCCGAACAAACGATTCACTGGTCCTGCGTGATGCCACCGGGAAGACAGTAAACGTCCCCCTTGCGGACATCGATGACGAGATTGAAGGAAAGTCCCTGATGCCGAAAGGGCTTTCCAATTTCATGACACATGCCGAGTTTCTGGACCTTGTCGCGTTCCTCGGTGAGTTGGGAAAACCTGGCCCTTATGCAATTCGCTCGACGCAGCGGATGCAGCGATATCGGTTTCTTATGAATGCGGAGCCGGGGGTTCTGAATCAAATTCCAAGCCCACCATTGTTTCTGGCATCAGTCCTTGATTCAGAAAATTGGCATGCCATTTACGCACAGGCAAATGGACAGGTTCCGCTTTCTGAACTGACGGCCAAGACCGGACATGATGTCGTCTACTTGAAGGGCGAGATCAATTGCTCCACCCCAGGTGCCGCAGAAGTACAGGTGAAGACGTCATTGCCAGTCACAATCTGGCATAACGACAAGGAACTCGGCACCGGGAAATCCTTCCCGATCGAACTTGCCTCCGGCACACAGGCAATCGTCTTGCGAGTCGACACGACAGGCCAGAAGGATGCGACAGTTCAGGTCGAGATCACGAAGCCAGCTGGGTCAGCAGCCGAATTCGTTGTCGTTGATGGACCGTAAGTTCAGTCTGAACTCGGGATGAACACTCCTGTCTGGGCGCACTTCTCTGGTGCCGAGACAGGAGCATTGATTCTGGATACGCCCGGGCCAGACGACGAAGTCCGCAGCGAATGGCAGACAAAAGAAAAACCCCGCTGAGGTAATCCTTGGATCACCTCAGCGGGGTCGTAGTGCTCGGGACAGGATTCGAACCTGCAAGCCCAGTAACGGGCACTAGCACCTCAAGCTAGCGCGTCTGCCAGTTTCGCCACCCGAGCGAAAACCATTCGTCGAACAGACAATAATGAATTCAAGACAAATATTTCAAACGAAATCGTCAAATTCATCTGTCTGCCTCTGGCAGGGCACGTACTCTATCGGCCAGAAATCAAAACAGCAACTCAGCAAAGTGATATTCCCTAAATCGTTATCCGCAAAAGGACTTTTTCTACCGCTATAGTCGATTGCAGCGGCACAAACGTTTTTAGAAGATGTCCAGAGGAACGCATCTATTACTTTTGAATTGAACACGGCACATTCAAGGAATAAGCATGATCTGGTGGCGTACGGCTGTTGCGAGTGTCTGTTTGCTTCTCCTCTCCTCCGTGGCGATGGCCCAGACCCCAGAATTGGGTGAGGACTCCAAACCGCAAGAGGGAGTTCCGAAGGGGAAAATCGTCGGGCCGATCCAGTGGAAAAGCAAAATTTTCCCCGGCACCGTCCGCAACTATTGGCTCTACGTGCCTGAGCAGTACGATCCAGCAAAGAAGACCTGTGTTCTCGTTCTGCAAGATGGTCTCGGGCGAGCAAACGGCTGGAACATCATTCCAGTGCTCGACAACCTGATTCACAAGAAAGAGATCCCTGTCCAGATCGGAATCTTCATTGAGCCAGGCGTGTTGCCGGCTTCTCACGACAAGGCTCAGCCTCGCTTCAACCGCAGCTACGAGTATGACGCACTCGGGGATCGATACGCTCGATTCCTGATTGAAGAAATTCTGCCAGAGGTCAAGAAGGACTATAACCTGAGCGACGACCCGAATGACCGAGCCATTGGGGGAGCAAGTTCAGGAGCGATTTGCGCATTCAATGTCGCATGGGAGCGTCCAGACCAGTTCCGCAGAGTGATCAGCACCATCGGCACTTACGTTGGCCTGCGTGGTGCAGATGCGTTTCCGACTTTGATTCGCAAAACAGAACCCAAGCCGATTCGTGTCTTTCTTGAAGACGGTTCTGGCGACCTGAATATCTATGCAGGTGACTGGTTTACCGCCAACCTCGACATGCTCTCTGCATTGAAGTACTCAGGCTATGAAGTCGCCCACAAATGGGGGACCGAAGGTCACAACAACAAGGGTGCCGCTCCGATCATGCCGGAGATTGTGCGTTACATCTGGAAGGATTATCCAGAACCGGTGAAGGCAGCCCCTCCTCAGAAGTCACGCATGGACATTCTGATCGAAGGTGAAAAATGGCAGGAAGTCAGCAGCGGACATAAGTTCACGGAAGGGCCTGCGGTCAATCGCCAAGGAGAAGTCTTCTTCACTGATATTCCGAATGGGAAGATTCACAAGATTGGACTCGACGGCAAGGTCAGCGTCTTTGTTGAGAACGCGCAACGTCCAAACGGATTGATGTTCGGAGCGGATGGCAAACTGTATTGCTGTGAAATGGGAGCGAAGCAGATTGTTCGTTTTGCTACAGATGGAACGAAGGAAGTTGTTGTTGAAGGCGTCGATTCAAACGACATCGTCGTTCTGCCAAATGGAAACGGCTTCTTCACGGACCCTGCGAACAAACAGGTTTGGGGATTCAACTCCAAAGGCGAAAAGAAAGTCGTCGATACCGGGATCGCGAATCCAAATGGTTTGATCGTTTCTCCAGATCAATCGTTGCTCACCGTTGCGGATTCCGTTGGGAGAATGACATGGTCATTTCAGATTCAACCCGATGGAAGCCTGACCTATAAGCAGACCTATGGCTGGCTGCATCTCGCCGACGATGCGTCACGCAGCGGCGCGGACGGAGTGACTGTTGATTCGCTGGGACACACATACGTCTGCACACGAGTCGGTTTGCAGATTCTGGATCAGCCAGGCCGAGTCAACCTGATCATCGAAAAGCCACAACCGGGTCCACTCGCAAATGTCGTCTTTGGCGGCCCTGAACTGGATACGCTCTACGTCACTGCTGGAGACAAGGTATTCAAGCGAAAAGTGAACACCCGAGGAGTGTTTCCATTCTCCGAACCAGTCACTCCACCAAAGCCGGGACTGTAAGCGATTCAACAAGTGGTCAACCTGACTTGTTCTGGCTCCCTTTCAACATGGAATTGGTGCCACAGGGAGAAAACCAGACAATCGAACTGTGCATACGCAAGAACACCTGGTGCCGTCTGGTCGTCCTTTCGTATTCCTCTTCGTTGGAAATGATGCTCGCGAAGAGTCCTCAGCATCTCTGTTGGAAGATTCGGGGCCTCTTCTTTAATGGACGTAGTTCACAACGTCATCCGATTAGAAATTCGTGACGTTACAGCGGAAAAAATTCGATGTCTCACCTTTCGAATAAGAACAGGAAGACCAAGACAGTGAGAGATGGATTCACTCTCATTGAATTGCTGGTCGTCATCGCGATTATTGCAATTCTGATCGCACTTCTTCTGCCAGCGGTTCAACAGGCAAGGGAAGCCGCTCGACGGACCCAATGCAAGAATCACCTGAAACAATTTGGACTGGCACTTCACAACTACGAGTCCATGTTTAGATACTTCCCTCCGACGGCATCCATCACAACAACAGGGAACATCAACACGAATGCGTCCTGGGGCGTGCATGGACGAATTCTGCCTTTTCTGGATCAGGGAAATCTCTTTCGAAAGATTGATTTGACCATCGCATGGGACGATCAGTCCGTTCTCAGTGGATTAAAAGTTCCGATGTTCTCATGCCCAACTGATCCGAACTCAGATAACCCCAGAGATGTCAGTCCGAAACTTGCCAGCCCTCTGTTCCCGACCACATACGGAGTGAACTTTGGGACATGGCTGGTTTACAACCCGGTCAATGGCCAGATTGGCGACGGCGCGTTCGGGCCGAATTCTCGAATTGGAATTAACAGTTTTACCGACGGAACGAGTCACACCCTTTTGCTTTCAGAAGTTCGCGCGCGTCAACGCTATGGCAGAAATACCGCTCCTGTCGGAGGCACGGCAGCACCCGGTGAGACGCTGTCTGAAGTTGTCGCCAAGATCCCAACGTCGTTCTCCTGGTGCCGCCCTAACGGGCATACCGAATGGCCGGACGGACGTGTTCACCATATCGGCTTCACAACCACAGCTGGCCCAAATGCAAAGATCCCTGCTGGTAGCGATATGACTTCAAGCGGAAACGATTGTCCTGCAGGTCTCGACATCGATTATACATCCCAGCAGGAAGCGACCAGTTCCACTGCTGCGACTTATGCCATTATCACGACTCGAAGTTATCATGTCGGTGTTGTCAATTCTGCTCTCGTTGACGGTTCAGTAAGAACAATAAGTGAGAACATCGACTTGCGGATCTGGCGAGCTCTAGGAACACGATCCGGCGGGGAAGTTATCGGAGAATTCTAAAACGAAATTTTCCCAGCTGATCCCGGAAGAATTAAACAGTATCGCGCCGCAGGATGCACGTGCGGCTTCTCAATCCATTGAGAGATGACTCACTCCTGAAGCAGTTGCTCAATTCGTCGTTCCAGAAAGCGGCGTTCTGGGTCCTGCTTTACCAGTCCCAGCGCGTGTCCATAATTCTCAAGGGCATCATCCCGCCTGCCGAGGCGTCGGCAGAGATCAGCTTTAGCGGCATAGGCCAGGTGATATTCTGCCAGCTGATTGTTGAGCAGAAGTTCATCAATCAGATCGAGTCCAGCAGACGGGCCGTCTCGCATCGCGACAGCAACCGCTCGATTCAATTGAATGACAGGCGATGGAGAGCATTGATTCAACAAATCGTACAATGCAACAATCTCTGTCCAATCCGTCTCTGATGGAGAAGTCGCCGAAGCGTGAACCGCCGCGATCGCAGCCTGAATGGTATAGGCTCCAATCGTGCCAGACTTGAAGGACTCCTCAACCAGTCTTGTTCCTTCCAGAATCATGCCGGAATCCCAAAGCGATCGGTCCTGATCTTCAAGAAGCACAATATCTCCTTGCTGGGAAGTGCGTGTCTGGCGTCGTGACTCCTGCAAGAGCATCAATGCCAGCAGCCCAATCGTTTCAGAACTGAGAGACCGATCCACAGAGACCCTCGAACTGATGTCCCGGCCGCGAGCATGCGAGTCCCCGGCTTCCTCTGCTGATTCCTTCCCTCCAGATTGTCCTTGCAGACCGAGGAGCAATTCATGCACAAGTCTGCACAATCGAATCGCTTCGTTCGTCAGATCAGTTCTGGTGAGCATCGTTCCTGACGACGCGGAGTACCCTTCGTTATAGACGAGATAGATGACGGTTAACACGGAATCAAGTCGCTCCGGAAGATCGGCTTCAGCAGGAATTTCAAATGGAATTCCTGCTTCCTTGATCTTCGCCTTCCCACGAACAATTCTTTGTGCCATCGTCGGGGGACGCATTAGAAACGCACTTGAAATCTCGTCCGTTGTCAGCCCACAGACTTCTCTCAAGGTGAGCGCAACCTGAATCTCGGGAGCAATCGCCGGATGACAACAGGTGAAGATCATGCGCAGTCGATCGTCTTCAATTTCGGAATCCGCCTTCGCCACATTCGCAGCAGAGATCTGGTCAATCCGTGCAGCAATCTCTCCATAACTCTCTACAAAGCGATGTTGCCTGCGAATCAGATCAACCGCTTTGAAGCGGCCCGTCGAAATTAACCATGCACGTGGGTTCTCAGGAACACCATCGATCGGCCACTTCTTTGCCGCGACGACGAATGCTTCGTGCATCGCCTCTTCAGCAAGATCAAAATTCCCCAACAGACGGACCAGTGTCGCAAAAATGCGCCGAGATTCCTTGCGGTAGATCTGATCAACGATCTGATGGTCGCTTACGGAATTCATTGACTTAGGACCAGGCTGAACGTTTCGAGTCGAATCACGGCTCACCAGCGCATCTGAGAAGCCACTTAGCCAAAGGTAATTGGGCAGCGTTTTAATCATTCTCAGCACTGCCTGTACTATAGCTAAACAGAACTGACGGATGATACAGTCTGCTACCGATCGACATCCACTGATCATGCGATTCGCCATTCGACTTCAAATCACATGACTGCTCCAGTGTTTTCGTTACGAAAAGATGACAGGCTGAGATACGATCACGTCCCCATTCCGAAAAAGGCCGTTTCAATGAAGATGTGTTGTCTGAGACGTGTGCTCGCTGCGATTCTGTTGCCATTGGTCATGGTTTCGACCTTGATGGCACAACCGGCTCCGTATGATGTTTTTCCAGAAGCAAATCCACCGTACTACCGAGTTCGGTATGAACCTTCTACCCAGCCAGGAGAGTTGATCTTCGGCGTCAACTACACCATCTGGATTCCACCGGAAATCAAAGTTCTACGAGGAGTCATTGTACATCAACACGGTTGCGGGGAAGGATCATGCAGATCCGGCCTGACCGGTGCCTATGACCTGCACTGGCAAGCACTCGCGAGAAAGCACCAGTGTGCATTGCTGTCCCCTGCTTACGAACAGCCTGAGAAAGCGGATTGCCAGATGTGGTGCGATCCTCGGAACGGTTCAGGCAATGCATTCCAGAAGGGGCTGGCGGATCTGGGGACCAAGTCCGGTCACCCTGAGCTGTCTCAGGTTCCCTGGGCTCTCTGGGGACATAGTGGTGGAGGACACTGGGCTGGCGGAATGGCACTGTTGTATCCCGAGCGTGTCGCAGCAGCCTGGCTCCGGTCCGGAGTTCCACAGCTGCAGCCAAATCCAGATCGTCCGTCGATCAAGGCCCATCAGTTGCCAGAGGCCGCACTTCAGGTTCCGATGATGTGCAACCTCGGAATCAACGAAGGAGTTGCGGACAAAGAAGGTCGCTTTGCCGCTGTCTGGCCAGCCAATGAAGTCTTCTTCAACGAAGTGCGTTCCAAGGGGGGACTCGTCAGCGTTTCTGTTGATCCTCTAACCGCACATGAATGCGGGAACCAGCGTTACTTTGCAATCCCTTGGCTGGATGCCTGCCTCAGTGCCCGACTCTCCAAGAATAATGATTTCACGCTTGCCGCAATGCCTGCTGACGATGTTTGGCTCTCTCCCGTTACCGGAACAGAAGCTGCTTCAACTAAAGAATTCAAAGGAGAGCCGTTAAAGGCGTCATGGCATCCGAACGCCGCGATTGCCAAAGCATGGATGCAGTACGTCAAAGACACCAAGGTGGAGGACACAACTCCCCCTGCACCACCGACCAACGTGCAACTGAAAGGAAACGTGATCACCTGGGATGCTGTTGCTGACCTTGAAAGTGGGCTCGCCAGTTTCATCATCGAACGAGACGGTCAGGTTCTTACTACGCTCCCGGAGCAAGCAAAGAATCCATTTGGACGACCGGTCTTTCAGAACCTGCAATACAGCGACACCCCTACACAGCCACTTGTTGTGATGGAGTACACCGATGCCACGGCAGAGGCTGGAAAGAAACACAGCTACCGAGTCTTAAGTGTGAATACCGCAGGATTGAAATCTGCACCATCATCCCCGGCGACAACGAAGCTGGTTCGTGCGAAGTAATGTCATGCTCAAGGCCTGGCGGGCTCTTTCACAACACCCAGTGGAAGAGCCGCAGGCCGAGTTTCACTGAGAGCATGACTATCTGTTCCAGTCTGATTCTGGAAGGCGACCGTTTAACAGCTCATGGAGACGCAGACAGGCGGCTTGCCAGTAGCGACGGACAGTGCGAACATCCAGTTCAAGAAGCTCTGCAATCTGCGCTTGCGTCCAGCCGTGATAAAAGACGAGTCCAACCAGTTCCCGCTGGTCCGGTGGGAGCATATCAATTGCAATGTGGAACTCCGCCCAACGCTCCAACTCGGCAAGGTGGCTCGCGGTCATGTTGGGATCAACCACGTCGAAGACGACTTCTGACTGACCTGCTCTAGCGCAAACCGTCGGACCGATCGCAATATGTCGACCTGCCCCATAGGTTCCTTGATAATGCCGGTTCAGGTCGATCAATTCTCGTCGAATTTGCTGAGCAGCCAAGCCAAAGAATGCGCGCGTATTATTAGGCTTAAGCGATTCGAGCGCCCGCAATAATCGCAATGTCGACGCCTGCAGAATATCACCAGTCTCTTCCCAGCGATTGACTCCGGGAAATGTGCGCAACATTCGACTGGCGAGACGTTCTAAACGATCGGAAACGATCTTGAGAAGCTCGTTCTTTGCCGATACATCCCCATTCTGAATGCGATCGACCAAGTGATGCAAGCTCTCTGTTGAAAACGAGGTGTCGGTCATCGATTCCTGCCAACCTGTCGCATTTGCCCAAATCGAACGAACCTGGTTCGGAACCTCGTAAAAGCAGCAGACTGACCGTGCGAAGAAGTTTTAATCGTGTCCGTAAGCTGCTGTGATGTCAACTTAGAATTCGATCTCTCACGAGCCAGAATAAGCCGATCCTAGCAGCCGTTCTTCCGACTGTCGATTCAAATTTTTGCGATTACATGTCCGCCTTCAGTATCGGCATTCGCATAAATATGTAGAAAGCGTTCATGCAATATTCACATAAGAACCGACGATATCTCGCCCCCCCTAAAAGCGTCCTGTACGACAGAATTCCCCCCTGAAAGATGCCTAATCCGCAACAGGCCGCTTACTTGAGAGAAATCTCATTACACTGGCGAACGACTTTTCCGATACATGCTGTCTCCGGCGTCCAGTGCCGGGTCGCGGCTGAGTTTTGGGGTGCGTCATAGCGAACCGTCCTTTGTGGTCGGACATTCCGCTTAGGCCTCCCCCATTTTTAGAGCTGACAATGCCTCAGGATGAAAACCAGGAATTGTCAGCCAGAAAGTCATTGGAGTTCAGTATGTCCGAGTCCCAAATTCAGTCACTCGTCGACAACTGGTTCGATCAGCGCGAACTCGGCGGCGACATCTCTATCACCGAACTTTGTCAGGAATACCCAGAATTAGCCGAGGAGATACAGCGGCGAGTTGCGGTCATTCTACAGTTTGATCAACTGATCAATCAAAATGACATCGCTTCGATGCATAACACTGTCTGCTTTAGTGACCAGAATGACAGTACGCCTGCTGACGGTCGGGCAGTGCTAAAGCTCCCGACCAGATTAGGTGACTTCACACTATTAAAAGTACTTGGCGAAGGGGGAATGGGAACTGTTTATCTCGCAGAGGATGGCAAGCTCGGTCGAAAGGTCGCCATTAAGGTCATAGGGAATCACCTCGCTGCAACGGCATCTGCGAGAGCACGTTTCCTCCGAGAAGCCAGAGCGATGGCGGCGGTTGAACATAAACATGTCATGACAATTTATGCCGTCGGCGAAGAGAACCGGACTCCGTTTCTCGTCATGCCCGTACTGAAAGGGGAGTCACTTGATTCACGACTGCGTCGCGAACTCAGGCTTCCTGCTGGTGAAGCGTGCCGCATTGCACAGGAGATTGCAGAAGGGCTTGATGCTGCCCACAAACTGGGATTGATTCACCGGGATATTAAACCGAGCAACATCTGGCTGGAAGGACCACGCGCCAAAGTGACGATTCTCGATTTCGGGCTGGCCAGAAGCATCAATCAGGACGATGGTCACGGCGTCACCATAAATGGCGCCGTAATGGGAACTCCGGCGTACATGCCACCTGAACAGGCCGCCGGAATGCCGGCCAATGTCCGAAGCGATCTTTTCAGTCTCGGCGTCCTGCTTTATCGCATGGTCACCGGTATTCAGCCATTTGCCGGCGAGTCCATGATCGCGACATTGAACAAGCTCGCGAATTACAACCCTCCTTCACCTTCTCAAGACAATCCTGAAATTCCTGCACCGCTTTCCGATCTGATCCTTCGCCTCATTTCGAAGACTCCTTCAGAGCGACCGGCTTCTGCAGAAGAAGTCTCTGCCGAACTCGCTCAGTTCACAAATTTCACATCGCACATTGCCAGCCCTGCCCCTTATCAGAACAGTTCAGGAGATTCGCTTCCGACAACTCCACTTGCCTCTCAGCCAGCACGACACAAGCCGCCTTCGAACGGACGTCGGCTCGCCATCGGTTTCGGGGGAGCCGCAGCCGCTTTGCTTCTGGGCGTCATTGTCATCACGCTTCAAAAGAAAGATGGGTCTCAAACGAAGATCGAAATCCCGAGTGACGTACGCCAGGTTGAGATCCAGCCGGACGGCGAGAACATGGGACGAATTGTCGTTGAACGAAAGGACGAAGCGAGCGCCAGCCAGATGCCGCCTGCAGATCTCGCCATGAAAGCAAGGGCGACGCCGTCATCGTCTGGGACCAGTTCCCCCATGATTCTTCCTCTTGCTGAAACCGGTCACTATGCAGAACTCGACGGGAAGACATCCTGGATTGAAACCCCGTTGATCGATGACGGAAGTGGACCACTGACTTTTGAAATGTGGGTCTGGGCAGTACCGCTTCAGTTTCACTCATCCTGTGAGTTCTTCTTCCACAATGAAACAACAGTGGTTGAAACCAACATGAACTTCCCGGTGATCAGAGTCTCACCTTCAGCATCCGGTGCTGATGGAACACTCACAAGAAGTCAAACGCGATTGCCCAGCCATCGTTTCGCACACCTGGCAGCTGTGATTGATGATCAACTCGAAAATCGCCTCTATATTGATGGCCAACTCGTCGCAGCGGTGACGAGAGCAGATGTAAGAGAGCCAGCCCAGAAGCCATGGATCATTGGAGCGGCTGCATGGCATGGGAGCGAAACGTTGCTTCAGGGAGGGGTCGATGAAATCCATATTCGTCGTGGAGCCCATTATTCTTCCGACTTCGTCCCGTCTCGTCACAAGACACCAGATCAATCAACAATCGCTCTCTACCACCTTGACGAAACGAGCGGAGAAAAGCTTGTTGATTCTTCAGCGAACGGACATCACGGTCGACTCGTCTCTGGACTGAGGCGACCGGAACGCACTCCACTTCAAGTTCAATTCCCACCGCCGCAACGGGAATACAATATTCCTGCGAACATTCCAAACGGCCTGACCGCCATGGCCTGGACGCCGGACAGTGAGAAACTCTACTTCGCAGGATGGAACCGGGTATTCACCGCAGATCGAGCGCAAGATGGGTTTAAAGAGTTCGATCTGGACATGACAGGACTCTTCCAGATTGCATATTTGAACAACGAGTCAATCGTCGTTGGAACGGAATATGGCACCATCGCGAAAGTGCAATTCAACCAATCCGATAAGGAACTGATTCAGTGGAGACTGGCTCGCGAAGGACAGAAAGTGACGCATCTGAGCATTAGCAAGGACGGAAGTCATACTGTCGCTCTGTTTCAGAACCAGAGCGATCCAAAACAGTCCACAGTCCTGATCCTTGATACGAACACAGGGGACATCCAGCGTGAGTGGAAACCTGTGACTGGTGCTGTTGAAGCAGTTGTCATTCTTCCGGATGACACTCTGTACATCGCTTCCTATGAAGGACCAACCAGCGAAAACGCAAACAACGGCAAAGTTATTCTTGTCAACCAGACACTTGTTTCCGGAGATCTGATCAGGACGGCGAGCATCGATGCTGAACCACATGAAAACATCAAGAGAATGCAGCTGACTTCACGAGGAAGACATATCAGCGCCGCAACTTCAGGTCATTCACTGCGCCT
Source organism: Planctomicrobium limosum (assembly GCF_051465645.1). Classification (GTDB taxonomy): domain Bacteria; phylum Planctomycetota; class Planctomycetia; order Planctomycetales; family Planctomycetaceae; genus Planctomicrobium. The sequence continues at coordinate 1,294,031 of NZ_CP195790.1, forward strand.
AATCGATCCACGCGAAGATAAGTTCATAGGACGCGTTCAAGTTGCATACAACGCACGCGAAAGCAGTGCGACCGATGATGGGCGGCTTTGGTTCACGTCGGATGGAATGGGCACCAGTCTGTTCGACATGAACGCAATGAAACGATTGCACTACCTCCCGGGATACCATGGGCAAATTGCAATATCACCAGATGAGCAATGGATCGCACTCCTTGAAGGCCAACGCATGAAGATCTGGGAGATGAAACAATTTCTGCACTCAGACACAACAGATTCGAACAAGATCAAAGTTGAGATCGATTGAGAATCTCTTGGTGGACTGAAATTTCCTGACCAGAGCACAATCAGCCCACGAATATCGGACATGAAGTGAGAAGGCGACGCTCGTGGTCGGGCGTCAGTTTAAGCAATTCTCTCCCTCCGGTGAGTTGGCTCGCACGTCAATCGCAAGAAGCCTAGCCGTCATTATCACTTCTGGCGCAGATGCAGGCTTAATCCATCGCCCTATCCATTGATGAGGCGGAAGAGAGCGTTCTTCGTAAACGTTGCCTCTGTGCATCTGATTCCCATGCAACCAGAACAGAACACAGGATCGTCATCCCACCGAGGCACGCCATCCTGACAGGATTGTCATCAAGAAGGGTCAATAAAAACGCTGCTGCCACACCAAAGATTGCTTGAGCGACAAGGAAGTCCATCACGCAACAGCATATCCGATTCAAAGTGCGAGAAGATTCATCCATCGACAATACCGCCCCAATTAATGGCCGCCCGACATTTCTTTCGAACTTCGAATCCTGAAGCTCATCCATAGCTTAATTTGGAATTGAAACGCCCGATTCTTGTCGTTTGTTGCACTTCGCATCATTGCAAGGCAGAATGTTATCCACTGTGCTGGGCTGTTCATTTTATATATGCACAAGGGCTACACAATGGCATTGTTCGACCTTCCTCGTCCGGAGTTTCTGATTGGCGGGGAAAAAGCCCGGCTAATCCCATCAGTTGCAGACACCAGTCGCGAATGCCGCATTACTTCAATTCTACTGGCAACAATGATGTCAGTAGAAGAATTTGGGAAAGGCCTTTTAAACTCAATTGGAGTCCGTGTAGGGAAGACATCGAAAATACAGGGATTCACTGAGGTTGTCTTAAAAGGAGATCCTGCAAATCGGCTCCGTCCAGATGGACTGCTAATCGTCAAAACAGGCAATAAAGAATGGCGGGCGCTGGTCGAAAGCAAGATTGGCAAGGCCGACCTAAACAAAGAGCAGATCGAATCGTATCTCGATCTCTGCAAAGAACATGGTATTGATGCCGTTATTACGATTTCAAATCTGTCTGTTGCCGACTCGACCCATCATCCTCTGCAACTAAACAAGATTAAGTTGCGGAACGCTTCTGTCTATCACTGGTCATGGATGCACCTGATTACGGAAGCAATCATGTGGACAAAGCACTATGGAGTTGCCGACCACGATCAGGGATATATTCTCACGGAATTCGTACGATACCTCCAACACCCCAGTTCCGGCATTCTTTCTTTCGAGCGGATGAATTCCGAATGGAAAGATGTTTGTGGAACGATTCATAGTGGAATGCCGGTCAACAAATCGTCCTCCGAGGTTGCTGAGAGCGTCGGGAGCTGGCACCAGTTTATCCGAAGCCTGTCATTGGAGATGAGCGTCGCAGTTGGACAGAGCGTGACGGTCCCGCTCAAACGTGAATACCTTCAAGATCCGCTAAAACGCCTTGCGGATGATTGTCAGTCGTTGGCCATTGGCCATGTTCTGGATACGGAATTTGAAATTCCACATGCCGCATCACGAATCCGATTTGCTGTCGACTTTAAACGTCGGACTGTCTCATGCTCGATGAAGCTGAAGGCACCTGAGGACCGCGTCAGGGCTAAAGCACGCATTAACTGGATTCTCGGGCAACTCAAGAATGTTCCCGATGATGGACTGATTGTTAAAGTGTCCTGGCCATCGCGAACACCTGACACTTTTGCCACCCTGGCTGCACTGAAGTTGAACCCTGATGTTGCCCTGTCAGACAAGACAACATTGCCGCCAGTCGCTTTTGAAATCATCGTTTCGCGAGACTTAGCCGGCCGATTCAAGGGTTCGCAGACATTCGTTCAGGACACGCAAGGTTTGATTCTGGAATTCTATGAACGCGTTGGCCAATATCTCCGTGAATGGGTCGCACCGCCTCCAAAGGTGAGCTTTTCCGACCCCGGAAAAGTTTTGGAAGGAACCGTCGAAACGCAGCCTAATGATGAAGCGCTCGTTTCAGAATCGGTCGAATCCGTTGAAACCGACGTTGTCGAATCTTCATTCTCTGAGAGCGACACGATTCCGATATCGAGCAATGAAATACTCCCATTGCCAGTCGAGTGCTCAACAGACCTGACAGCTGTGGTCGCGGACACTCATCACCTGAGTGAAGACATTGCTGAAGTGCGCATCGTTGCCCCTGAGACCGTCGGATGACTCAATGACAAATGAGACATACCGCGTACCTGCGTATCCGACTTAATGCAGTCAGGCAGGTCTGATAGCGAAAATGAACTCCGGCCTGGTAAGCAACTGGCCGGGGTTTGTTTGTCCACACACAGTAAAAGCGAAACGCTCAAAACGGCGACTTTCTCGGTAATCTCGCATTCCGCAGCGGCAACCCATCCGGCCAGAAACAACCAGTGGCCATCAATGATCAGGCGAGCCCATCTGCGTCCGGGTTGCGTCACCCATCACTATGCATTGCCAGCGTATTCGATCCTTGCAACACGTTCAAAGCGACCAGTCGCCTCAACTAAGCAACGTCATGTGAGTTACTGTCCCTTGTGCTTTTTGCAATTTCCTGAGCGATCACACTGCAAGAGAACGTGAGACACATGCATAAAGCAACTCAGCCGACTCTCTCTCCAGCGTTAAGAATCAGCAGAACAGCGTCAACGAGGTCGCAATGCTGGTAAAGAAAACCCACAGAATTCGTAGGGAAAGCAGTGGTTCCCTGAGAAAAGAGGGAAAGAGAGTGGTCGCGACAGGACTCGATAAACAGCCTGAAACGCTGTGAATTCTTGCTTTGGTCAGGTTTGCACGTCACATTGCACATCAGATGCCCACATTGAAGTATTCGAGAGACAGACAACGCAATGAGTGAAGCGACTGATTCAGAGTGGTTCGACTCAATGGACTGGGTTCCACTGTCGGAAACAAAACAATGGGCGGCTAAGTGTATCGGCTCCCCTGCATCGCTCACGACTCTGTTAGGACTACTCTGGCGTCAAGTCTCTTGGATTCAGCAGCAGGTTGCTGAATGGGAACGGGTCGAGGCAGACAGCGAACTCCTGTTGGCCGTGTCTGACATCCTGGCTGCATGGTCAGTTGAGATCAACCGAAAGCAGGGGCAAGGCATCAGCCCACAGCCTGCTATCGAATTCGCGTTCCTGGCTCGCAGGCTGAATGGAACGGTTCCGGGATCGGCAACCAGAGAGGCGACGTTTCAGGCCATTGACCGACTATCGGCACTGTTGCGGTTCCTGATGCTGAACTTCGGAGAAAGCGAGCCTGAAGCCGTCGCGGTGCCTGGAGACGAGGAGCCAACAGAACTGGTTGCAGCGCCAGCTAGGCGCCGTCATGGTGACTGGACCAAGAGCGAGCAACCGCCGAATTCACTTACCTGGTGGCGGCAGTTCCATCAGCCGATCATCGCAACTCAGGGTGAGATTTGCTTGGCGATGGATATCACGGAAAAGACGCTTCGCAGTCGAGCCAGTCGCGGCGAAATCCATGTGATGATGGACGGCAAGCGAGCGAAAGAGAACATTTTGCGTTGCTGGTTTCGAGACGATTCTCTGCACGCAGAGATTCTTGACCAAATAGAGCGGAACAGGAAGCGGCAACATCCTGAACGGTAGCACAACGGGAATCAACGGGAATCTTTTGACCCATTTTGAGTTCTGAAATTGCGTTTTCCTAGTGTTTGAGCGGAATTCCCGTTCAGGCTTCGGGCGGATTGCGCCCTATTGTAGAGGCACGCACTTAACGCACTACGGTTCAGACACGTTCAGAACAAGGTGATCCGGTTTAGAACTATTTCAGAAATCTGAAAAGATTTTCCATCCAAAATTGCCAATCTCGGTACGAACTCGCCCATCTGTAGAGGGCAAGTGGTAACACACCACGATTCAAGCGTGTTCGGAACCAGACGGCCACATACGAGAACGTACACGCACAGAAGCCTCGCCAGTCTGCAATTCACTGGCCTACGGTCTGCGCACCCCCCTGGCTCCTGACGTTGGAGCGTTTACCACACTGAGAACAATCGAAGCGGAGTGAGTACCCTAACCATGAACATTCACCCACACTTAGAAATCTTCCCCTTGATGACGACGGACGAGCTTCTTGCTCTGGCCGAAGACATCAAGGCAAACGGCCTGCAACTGCCGATCCTGATCGACGATCAAGACCGAATCATTGACGGTCGAAACCGTCTCGCAGCCTGCAAAATGGCTGGTGTCGAACCGCTCTTTGAGCCAGTAGCTACTGCCAGCTTCCAAGTTCAGCGTGCTCGCATTATCAGTCTGAACAAAGAACGCCGTCACATGACGGAAGCACAGTGGGGAATGACTGCCGCCAAGTTGGCGAACATGAAGCATGGTGGAGACAGGAAGCTGGATTCCGCCAAAGATCAAAGTGCACCGGCGCACCTTGATCCAGAAGTCGAACCGATCAGCCTGAACGACGCAGCAGAAGCGGTTGGCATCGGTCGCAGAACAGCAGCGGCATGCAAGAAGGTTCTCCGAGACGGTTCACCCGAGCTTGTCGAGGCTGTACAGGCAGGAACGATCAAGGCGACTCCAGCGGAACGCATCGCATCGCTTCCCAAAAAGGAACAACCGCAAGCGATCCAGAATCACGTCAATCGTTCTGTTTCTCCAGTCAAAGAACTGGAGAAACCTAAACCACTACCACCTGAAGAACCGGAGGTGAAACAAGATCCTCTACAAGCCGAGTTCGCACGCATGCGAGAGCAGGCACTTTCGAAGCACAATCCGATTGCGATTTCAGTCGAGATCATCAATCAGATTAAGAGCATCGACAAGCGTCACCCTCAGAGTGACGAAGCATTGAGGTCAATCGCCAGCTTCATTCTGTTTAACAATCCACAAATTAAAGTCTAACCACCAAAAAGAAAGCAAATCGTAATGAGCACTGCAACACTACAGATCCAGACCCCAGCAAACGCCACACTCGACACGAATGCAATGGCGGCTCTCTTGGAGTGCAGCGACCGCATGATTGCGAAGCTCGACAAGAACGGAAAGCTTCCAACGCCGGTGCGGCTTGGAACGCTGAAACGCTGGGTTCGAGCCGACGTTGATCTTTGGCTGTCGGCGGGATGCCCGGACCGAGAGGAGTTCACAAAGCTGAAGGCTGAAGCACAGCCAGCGGAACAACTGGTGCGTAGTTAATGCAGGCTCGCATTTGCTCAGTTCGCCGACATTCACTCACCCGTCACGTCATACCCATACGTGTTATGCAAACCTGCAACCCGCATGTGTGGGAAATGTGGGATTTTGTGGGAAACGTGTGGGAATGTTAAACGCAATTCAATAAAGGACTTAGATTTGGTTTCCCACATTCCCACACATTTTCACTACGAAGACTTTCCAGTCGATTCACTGCCAAGTCGTGTTCGAGAATTCGCAGTTGCTGTTGCCAAGTCCCTGAGTTGTTCACTGGGGCATCCATCAACCGCATCGCTTGCAGTTATCTCTACTGCAATGGGAAACACGCGTCTGGTCGGTCGAAAAGACTGGAAAGAGCCTCCAGTTTTTTGGGGGGCGTTGATTGGTCAGCCTGGTTCACTCAAAACGCCAGTGCTGAAGACCGTGACGAGGCCATTAAAAGAGATTCAGGAACACAGTTATTCTGAATTCTGCAAAGAGAGGAAGGTTTACGAAACTCAAAAACAGGAGTTCGACCAGCAAGCAAAGGCCAAGAAGTCTCAGCCCAAAGTGAAACGCAAAGATCCACCAGAGGAAAGCGAAGATGGAGAGATACCGACTGAGTGGTTCAGGTCTGCCGAGCCAATTCCACCACACTTCAAGAGAACGACTATTGACGATGCGACAGTTGAGTCGCTGGCCGTCCAGTTGTCACTTAATCCGCGTGGACTAGGGCTAATCAAGGATGAGCTATCTGGCTGGATGATGTCATTCAATCAGTACAACAAAGGTGGATCAGATGTTGCAAAATACCTGGAGGCATTCAACGCGAATACCATCGAGATTGATAGAAAACAGTCGTTTCCACCTATCATCCGAATCCCGCGTGCATACCTGTCAATTCTAGGTGGCATTCAACCAAACATTCTGTGCAAGCTCTTTAGGGGCGACAACACAGATAACGGGCTGTTCTCTCGTTTCTTGTTTAGCTTCCCCCCCGACATGCCGGTGAAGCTACAAGACGACAGGCTCTCAGAAGAGATTCAAGCTCGTTGGTCAAACCTCATCTGGACCATTCGCTATGGATTGGAACTCAAACTCAATGAGTTCGGTAACCCAGAGCCGGATCTAATCGAACTGGATTACAACGCGTGGGATTTGTTTCACGTTGTGTTTGAAGAGATAGAACAAGAGAGGGCAAGTGAACTCGCCACATTTGAAGAGAAGACATTTCTCTCAAAGATGCGTGGCTATGTCCTGAGAATTGCCCTCATCCTTCACACTGCAAAACAAGCCCAAAGAGAACCCCCGGTCTTCGATCCTGATGAACGCATCTCTGAACAGACACTGAGAGAGGCGAGGGAGATTGCCTGGTGGTATTTCGGAGAGTTGAGAGAGGTGGTCAATTTCTCCAGCAACCAGAAATTCATCAGCGAGACAAAGCCACTTGATGAGAAAGCATTCTCGAAGGTTCGGCAATACTTCCTGAAGCGTGCAGCAAGAGGTGAGTCAGTCGACGCACGTGGTTTGAGGTCAAGTCACAGAGACTTGTTTCCAACAACACAAGATGCCGCTATTGCTCTAGACTCCCTCGCCAGAATTGGTTGTTGCACCTGCATCGGTGGCAACTCGAAACGAGCGTATATCTGGAACACCACTCAAAGTGTGTGAAATGTGGGAAACCGCACTTAACTGTTTGCCAGAAAGCAACTTAACTTTCCCACACACTTCCCACATTTTCCCACACGTGTGGGAAATCCCAAATCCCCAACAACAGAAAGCACCCATAAGTGGCAATTTCATAACACAAACGCACTGTTGACCAATCCCGTTACTGCAACTTTCTCTGGCCCTTTCTAAGGAATAATGGATGACAAACAAGATCACAGACTTACTTGAAAACAACCATGGAATCGCGAGTGGAGCAGTCATAACGGAACCGGAAATGGTGGCGACTGTCAGCAATTGCCGGGGAATGATGGAACGGGTTCGCCCGTTCATGTCTCAGGTTGACAGCCTAAACATGATGGCTGCATTGCTGTTGATCGCCGAACGGCTCAAACCACTGTTTCATGTGGCGGGATGCCTGGATTCAATTTCGGGTTACATGGAAGAAATTCACGGCACATTGCGGGGAACCCGATTCGCGGCACAGAACGCGGCGGGCAGCTTGGAGATGGCCGTTAGCCGAAGCGTCGACCTGCTCGGAATGCAGACGTTTACGGAATTCATGCAGCGGGAGCATAAACAACAGCCTATTACTGAATCGGAACTCTCTGCAATTCAGCTGAGATGCTCAAAGGCGACGGATTGCCAATGGGTCGTGGGCTTCAGAGACGAGAACGGTTCCTCACTCGGTGGAACAGTCTGCGTCATGGATGAAGATGAATCAATTATCGTCGGTCGAATGGGAGACTTTGGGCCAACCAACGACCCTAAGGCGGACGCTGAGTTTATCGCACATGCTCGCGACGACGTGCCACGACTGTTGGCTGAAGTCGTTCGCCTCCGACGATTGGTCAACCAGCCCAAGGAAGCATCGTAAGGGGTGGGGGAGCAACGGGTCCTCTCTGAGGATTTTTTTCCTTCCCTCAGCCTGCGGAGGAGTCAATTTGGCAGGTATCTACACGCAGTGGTCCCAGAATCGCTCAGGACGCACTGGAAGCCAGCGGGGAAGCAAGTTTACCGCATCCCAGTCGCTGGCTGTTGTGGGCTAAATGCGGACGTCTGACGATGACTGAGTAACGAATGCGAACTGGTCAGAAACGAGGGGTGTTCCCTGGTTCGTGGCGGTTCAGAAAAGTTGACGAAAGGGAAGTTTGATGGGATGTAAAAACAGGGGTGAATCGCGGATCTCGAAAGTCTGGTCAATACTGACCAGTTTCAAGTCGCCGGTTGATGGCCGTGGCATTCACCGGCGAAGTAGTTCAGCGAAGGTGAATGCAGGCACGACGTTCAATCTGTCTCAGTCGCGTGCTGGTCGCTCTAAGTAGACCAGTCGTCTCTTCTAAGTTGCAGGCTTCCGCCGACTGCTGATGGCGGGGCGTTTTCAATCAATGTCAATTCTGTGGCCTACGGTCTGCGCCAATGTCGGTTCAGTACCTGGTCACAACACATTTGGAGGATGTTTATGAGTTTTCAGATTCGAGCAGATGCAGGCTCCGGGACGGTCCCGACGCTCTACATCTACGACACCATCGAGAGAGCCGAAAGCGGTAATGCAGGCTTCACGCTTGGGGATCTGCAGCGGTTCCTGGATGCCAACCGCACCGCCCGGGAGATCCTGGTTGAGATCTCCAGCACAGGGGGCGATGCGTATGCAGGCATTGCTATTTACGAAAAGCTGATTAGCGCCCCTCAGAAGGTTCGCACTCGGGCAACCGGTATCGTGGCTTCTGCCGCTTCGATCATCTTCCTGGCTGGTGATGTTCGTGAGATGTCGGAGAACGCCGAGTTGATGATTCATAACGCGTCTGTAGAGGCCGTTGGCGGTGTTCGAGAGATGGAAGGGGCGGCACAAATGCTGCACCAGCTTAACCGCAAGATGGCCCAAATCATCAGCCAGAGAACCGGTCAGCCAGAGCAGATCGTCAAAGCCTGGATGAACGAGGAGAAATGGCTTGGGGCCCACGATGCTCGATCGCTGGGATTTGCCACAAACGTTTCTGGCCCTGTTCAGATCACTGCATCCCTTGACGTCAGCCGGTTCAAGAACACGCCCACGCGCGTGAAGCAGCTTGCACAGGCCCGGCTCATTACTGCGATGAACTCTCACTCGGAAGGTCGATCTGCGAAGCAGTCGCCGGAAGCCCTCATTAAGAAGCACGGCCAGCCGAAGAGCTTGGCCGATGTGATGGCAATCACAAATGGTCGACCACCGGCCTCAGTGTCAGCCAAGGCCACTGCAAAGCCGAAAGTGGCTCCCCAGAGTTATCAGGAGTTCTACAAGGATCTGAACACCAAGAAGCCAGCACAGGCGACCAAGGGCAAAACTCCGAAGTCCCTGGCTGAAGTTATCGCCCTGACAAACAAATCGGCAGTCTAGAGCCATCGGCACTCAAAGCCCCTTGCCGTGTCGGCTGGGGGCAATTCTTCACAGTTAAACACACTTTCCGAAAGCGATTCTTATGTCTATTGAATTCACCATTCTCGACCCAATTGAAGCGACAACTTTTGACACACCAGAACTGATTGCGGCCAGAAAGGCTTGCAACACGGAGATTGCCGAGATTCTCGCCGAGCGAGAGCGGATTGACGCCGATCTGTCCGCCGTTAAGGCAATCCCAGTGGAAGACCTGACTGTCGATCAGATGTCGGCTGGACGTCTGGCAAAAGAGGCGACGTTCCGTTTGCTCCAGAGGGAACTGAAGTTTCGCAACACACTCCTCGCTGACTACATCGATAGCGAGCTTGAAACTGCACAGGAAGCACACGACCAGGTAAATGGTTCCCTGGCAGCGATTGACGCGTCGATTGTCTCCGACTTGGAGAAGATTGGCTATCAGCCCTTTGCCGAACATAACAAAGTTGCCGGTCAATGGAATCGGGGCATGATCAATAACCATCCGCGATTCCTTGAAGCGAAGGCCCGAAATGCTCACCTGCTTGGACGTGCGACGAATTACGAGATCCAGCGGACTAATCGAACCTGCTGCGAGTCGATTCAGGCAGCTTTGACCAGCGTTCGCAATGCACTGGTTGGCTAATTCCTATCCGGTCTCTCTCCCTTCCAGCCGTCTCCAGTGGGCGGCTGGTTTCCTTTCTATCAACCCTCACTTTGGAGGCTCTAAATATGGCTACTGTAATACACGCAGGCCCGGAAATTGATTTTGGCGGCAGTCTGGGGCAGTCTGAGACACGCAATCAAAGCTATCTTTTGCATGTTTCCGTGCCAGAGGAGGACCGGTTAGACACGGCAGTTGATGCTGTCTACGCCTATTTTGGCGGTCGCGGTGCTCCCCATCCAACAAAGCCTGGATTGTTCGTCAACACAATCGATGTTTCGAGCGGTGCAAAAGGGCAGAATCGCGACGGCTACTACTTGTTGCGGGCATCAGTCAACTACACCAGCAATCAGTACGAGGCGACAAAGACCGAACAGCAAGTTCAGGTGCAGGCCGAAAACCCGCTTGATGATCCGATTCAATGGCGATCATCATTTCGCACTGAAATGGTTGTCGCCGAAACGGATATCCACGGCAATGCAATCTTAAATTCGGCTGGAGACGATCACGACCCGAAGCCAATGCGGAAGAAGATCCTTTGGACGCACGCTTGCACCAAGAATGTTGCCAGCGTGCCGGTCGCCTTAACTAGCTACGCCGAGGCCGTGAATAGTGACTCAATCACGATCCGTGGCATCCCTTGCGACCCTGAAACAGTGCAGATCACTGGCATCGACATCCCTGATGTTCAGGAGCGAAACGGCATTTCGTTTGTTCCCCTGACGATTGTTTACGAGATCGATGAAGATGGCTTCGACCTGTCTTTGTTGTCGATGGGATATCGTGAAAAAGTCACGGCAGGGGGCGAGCTACGCGACATCTATATCAAGCCGAGTGATGACGCACTGGCGGAAGATCCAGACTTAAAGCCGCAGCGGACTTCGGTCCCAGTGATGCTCGACGAGGATGGTGTTTGGATCGAGGCGCCAACGCCTTCAACTGTGCATTACACAGAGCACGAGATCACGCACAAAATGGCCTTTGCTGGCCTTCCTGGGGTGGCGTAATAGGTTTGTGGGTTTTGCTCTTCCTCTGCCTGCTGATGAAGTTGGCAGAGGAAGTGTCATTGTCCAAATCGCCAATAATTGCCTAGAACACGCAATTCTGAAGATAAGATCAGGGCAACTCGAATGATCAATAAATGTCATTGGAGAGATCAATGTCAAAAATTGCGGGCTCAGAGGCAACTATTGAATTGATGGTTAACTGCAAGACCTATCCTGCAGTGAGTGAAAAATACGTCGAAACAGTTTGCACTGGAGGAGTTCAAAGAAACGGCGAGTTTGTCCGACTGTATCCTGTCCCTTTTCGCTTTTTGAATTCAGAGGAGCAGTATGAGCGTTGGGACATTATTCAGGTCAGGGCGTATCGGACCACACGGGACAAGCGGCCAGAGAGTTGGCACTTCATTCCTGGAACTCCTATCAAAAAAATTGGCAGCACTAAAGAGAATGAATCTGAGAGATGGCAGTGGATGAGCAAGGCCGTATTTGCCAGCACTGAGGAAATGGAAAGCCGAGGGCTCACAAACGGATGCGTGGAAATTGAACCACTGGAACTTTACTGGAAGCCTGACCTGAAAGAGTGGTCAGCGAGCCAGCTCAGGGTAATTCATCAGGGAGACTTGTTCGCGAAAGGCGGACAAATGAAGGGGCTGTCAGACGTCATTCCCTGGCAGTACAGGTTGAAGTATCGAGAGAAAAGCACAGGGAGAGAATTCGACGGAAAAGTATTAGCATGGAGTTACTACGCAGGTTACCGCAGTCGAATTAGAGACGGAAAGACGGAACTGGAGGCTTTAGAGTCCGTGGCCAACACTGTTCGAAAAAGCATCTTTAACGATAGCCGATCGGTGTTTGCAATTCTGGGGACTCACAGCAGGTTTGGTCACTGGATGATTTCAGCCCTGTATCATCTCCCAACGAGCATTAGAAGAGAAAGGAGGCTGTTCTGGTGAAACGCGTTTACACAGTTGGCTACGGCGGATTGAAAATTGATGACTTCATTAAGATTTTACAGAAAAACAATGTCACACACTTAATCGACCTAAGGGAACTTCCGGTGAGTAGAAAGCCGGGATTCTCTAAGAAAGCCCTGCAGTCTCACTTAGAAAAGGGCGGAATATTATACTCACATTTTCGGGCACTAGGTTCCCCGATGGCATTGCGTCATCAAGTTCGTGAAGATCGGGATTACCGAATTTTCTTCAAAGGGGTTCACGCTCACCTAGAGACTCCACCTGCCCTTGAGTCGCTCCGGGCTATTGAGGATTTAATCGGACGCTCTGCATGCTGTCTGATGTGCTTCTGTCAAGACTGGACCCAATGTCACAGGCGTTGCATAGTCGAGAATCTAGAATGCCGCCAAGAGATTGAGTTCATTCACATCGGTGCGAGCGACCGGCCTGCTTCTCCGGTCCTTCCGTTCATGAGGAAGGCGGCCTAAAGAGCACCTGTATCACAGCGTAGTGATATTGCAGGCTTCAGAAAAAAAAGAAACCCCGATCAGCCTTCAAACTGGTCGGGGTTCATTTTTGAATCACTTCAGAAAGGCTCAACAATGGCACAATGTCAGGGATTCTTCAGCAATTTCGTCGGTCGCGACAAACAGACGTCGGGCAAGAAAAAGGCCGTCACAGTCGATATCAGCCTCCCCAGCCCGGACTGGTGCCAGTTGCACGTGATCGACGGCGACAAATCGGCCCGGTTGTCGATTCCGATGACGGAGTTCTATCACCTGGTTGAGAAGATGGATGAGATTATGGAGGCTCAGGGGTGATGTTTGGAAACGAAAGGGCAGATCTGCCCTTTCGTTCTGAAATCCAACAATCAAACCGGAGTGCACCGGCACACTCCGGTGAGGAAGATTCAACCTAGGTCGCCCACGATCGAGGTCGAACCGGTCAGCCCAGGATCAAAGTGCACCGGTGCACCTTGATCTGGAAGTCGAACCGATCAGACAAGAGACCTTCCGCAGATCTGCGGGAGGTTGAAGCCGCACCAGAATCAGCACTAGAAAAAGTGGTCCTGCGCATGTGCAGGACCATAATGAAGTCAAGCCGGTAGGCCTGAGAGATGCTGCCCACAGCGATGGGTTACCTTTGGTCGGGGTGAACTGCAGCAGCATTGATCTGAGCTAGAGCGTCCTTTGTGACAGTAAACGCTGAGGCGAAATCAGGCTTAACGGTTTCATACACCTCCAGCATTCTCCGATAGACGCCCAGACGTGGAGAGTGGCTGTTGACACAATTATCCCTGAGTTCGATATATTTCGGACTATCAAAGAACCTGTTGCAATAAAAGTCTGCGTAATTCAGTTGCCGCGGCTCTTCATTTCCGTCAAATCCTTGGAACTTCAGGTACTTTAATTCAGTAACGTCAACATTTTCTTTCTTGATGCTACTGTCTATCACCCGAAACATTTCAAGTATGTGCAGTACCTCCCAGCAATCATCTTCGGAAAGTACGTCGTGATGAAGTTCTGAGACCTTGTCGTAGTGGATCCCATACCCGCCTGAAAGGATTTCCTTGCAGGTTCGAGACTCGACTGATTCAGCCCCGGTGATTGCGTCAAGAATCTTGTATTGATTTAAGAGTATCCATCGTTCCGCGTCCGAAAGTTTCACGCTACTGGCCCTTGCTAAATTTGTTTCTGTTCACTTCCCGCCCTCGTCCGGCACGATCACCGTTTCACTAATGCGGACTCCGGCTCCGGATTCCGCCGACGCGATGATTTGGCGGGCGCGTTTGCGGCCCATCGTCAGCAGCCATTGTTGAACCGATGCAAAGCCTTCAATGTCTGACGCACGCTCAAATAGTGCAGAATCCTCATCACTACAGCGAACGCCGTATTGAATCCCAGTTCGATTAACTGTTTGTTTTGCTGATTTCCTAGCCATCGCACCAGTCTGCATACGCCAGAACTTTAGAGCAAGTTGCCTGATATCAGAAAAACACTAAAATTCACCATGGATAGCCATTGCAATCACTGATAGCCATTGCTAACATTTCACTCACCCACAGCGAGTTGGACAAGAACTCCTGAAGGATGAAATCTTGAATCTCCGGGCTTTCTGCTCCGGTTCTACACCCTGACCATTCGGCTTGTCCCCGGATGCTCAGGGTTTTTCTTTTGAAAGGCTCTCGAATGAAGGTCTGCCACGACGAACTGACGCCTGAAGAGATTGAGCGTCACATCAATCGATCGATTCTGAAGGCTCAATTGCGGGGCGAAGCAAAGGCTGCAAACGATGGCGAAGTGCTATGCACGTTCTGCAAGTACAAGCTGTCGAACTCCAGCACACGACTCAGCCACATTATCCCACTGTCGCACGGAGGCGAGACGGTCGCAAAGAATGTGGTTCTGTCCTGCCAGAGTTGTTGCGACTCCAAACGGTCAAGAACACTGCCGGAGTGGGTTGAGCGACTCAACACGCAGCTTGATGGCGTTCAGTCCCTGATGGCAACACGACCCTACAATGTAGAAAAGCCAGCAGCTTGAAGGCTACTGGCTCGAAACTAACCCAACCTGTTGTTTTGTTTGGCGACGCACAACAGGCCAGCTAAGGAATAGTGTACATGGTCACTGCAACTCAGCAAGGTCCAATCCGAAAGATTTCTTACACCGGTCCACAAGCCGGTCGGAATGTAGGGGCGGACAGGTATGCCGAGGGAATTTTCTCACCGAGATATCGTCGACTCTTGCAGTTCAAATGCTACCAGATCGTGGGTAACCATCACGACGCGGAAGACATCGTTTCCAGAGCATTGTCGAGCATGTATGAAACCTACATGCGAGGTGATTTTGAGAGCGACGCGTCCGCCATTGCCCACGTGCGGTCAATCAAGAAGTTGAAATGGCTGTGCATTAACTTCTTTAGAGACAGGAACCGCCTCAAAAGGCGGATTAAAAGAGCCCAGGACCTGGGGGCTATCCGACTCTTGGTAGATGTCGCTTTTCCTGAAACGCAGCGAGTCGAACTCTCTGACGAGTTGTCGAAGGTCTTGAAGCTGGTTGACGAATTGCCCGACGAAACACAGCGGGAAATCATTCAACTGCGGATTCAGGGACTCACGTTCCCAGAGATCAAATTGCACCTGAACTTGCCCAAATCGACAACCTACGAATACGCACGCCGTGCGAAAGCGTGGCTACTCGCTCAGCTAGATCCCCAGCCCGACGCCGAACAATCGTAGAAGCACGCGGGATATTCTCCGGTGGCCGGTCATGGCCGCAAAACATGGCCGGTCGCCGGGTTTCTTTGATCACAAACACAAAGCCAAAAAGGTACTCAATGGCATCGCTGACAAAGCATCGCAGCGGCTGGCAAATTTTGTACGTGAACGCAGACGGTAAACGGCAGTCGTTCTACCCCGGCAAGATGACCGCTAAGGCAGCGGGCAGCATCAAACGACACCTGGAGCAGTTGCTTTCATCCCTGAAGTCGCGCACAGCCCTGACAGACGAAACAGCAGCATGGGTTGCCAATTGCGGTGATGCGATGCGGCAGAAGCTCTACAAACACGGATTGATTGCACAGCCTGAGAAGCCGCAACCTAAAGCAACCATTGCCGATTTCACGCATTCTTACATCGAGCGGCATTCAGGAACCAAGCCAGCCACAAAAACCGTCTGGAAGCGGTGTCGTCGATTGTTGGTGGCCTGCTTTGGGGAATCCACAAGCCTGCAATCGATTGGTGTCGGTGAAGCGAAGGACTTCCGCCACTGGATGCTAAGGGAAGGAAACCAGAAGACACCGGGAACAGGTTTACAGGAAAACACAGTCCGCAAAATGTGCAGCGTGGCGGCTCAATTCTTTGCAGATGCAGCAGATCGAAAGCTGGTGGCCGTCAATCCGTTCACTCACAAAGACATTCCCCGCACCACAAAGGAGAACAGAAGCCGAGACTACTTTCTAAGCAGAGAAGACGCCGAAACAATCCTTCAAGCCTGCCCTGATACTCAATGGCGATTGCTGTTTGCATTGAGCCGATACGGTGGTCTGCGGTGTCCTTCCGAACATCTCAGCCTGAAATGGGAAGATGTGGATTGGAAGGCCGGTCGGTTCACGGTTCGGTCACCTAAGACAGAGCACCACGAAGGAAAGGAAAGCCGAGTCGTTCCGATCTTCCCGGAATTGCTTCCCTACTTGCAGGCAGCTTTCGACGAGTCTCAACTCAAATCGGGTTCAGTCATCACCCGCTACCGATCAACCGAAGCGAACCTGAGAACGCAACTTCACAAGATCATCCGACGTGCAGGCTTGGAACCCTGGCCAAAAGTGTTCCACAACCTGCGGGCAAGCCGGGAAACGGAACTGGCAGCCGAACACCCGATTCATGTCGTCTGCGCCTGGATCGGTAATAGCCCAACGGTTGCGGCGCGACACTATTTGACTGTGACGGAATCCGACTTCACAAATGCTTTAAAAGCACATCATTTTGCACGTCAGAATAGGACGGAAAACGAAGGAACCGACGTGAACAGAGATACAGAGGGGGTGAAGAAATCCCGCAAGAGCAGCGGAAAGTGTGTTATTTCCCTGAGAAAAGAGGGAAAGAGAGTGGTCGCGACAGGACTCGAACCTGTGACTTCCTGTGTGTAAGACAGGTGCTCTAACCAACTGAGCTACGCGACCTTAGGTCAAATTCTCTGCTGGATTCAGAATTAAACCGAACCCTCGCTGAGAGATTGCAGACTCTACTGATCTGAAAGGCAACTGGCAAGCGAATGATCACGCTGGAAGAAAAATTGCGCAGAATTCGACGTCACCTGTTCTCAACCACAATCGCCGTCGATGAAATGCGGCATTACGGCTCCAGCCAGGAATTTTGCCATTGATCTCCGAGCTTCCAAAATCCAGCGCGAAGGTTGCCGCTACGGCGGAGCCAGAGCACTTCGTAAAATTCGATGTTGAATTCAATGACCGCGAACTGCTTCAAACTCAATTGAGCAAGTTCTTCACTGTGGTTCGCCGAGTCAGCGAACTCAGGCAAGTTGGTGCTTGGTGTTCGCGAGGGCGTACTCGGGGCCTTGACTCCAACGTAATTTCGATGCCGTTCTGCTGGCGTCGCGGCCCAATGCTTCTCAAGCAATTCGCCGTCCATGTGGACCTTAGCGGTTCCATTCGCTACCAGCTGAACACGGCGGCCCGGTGCGTAACAAAGCAGACTGAACCCCGGCTGATTCCGGATTTGCGTGAACTTTGGGGAACGACGATCCGTATGGGCAAACATTTGTAGCGGAGATCGGTTCATTCCCCGAAGAATGACAATTCGCTGTCGCGGTCCATGGGGAGTGACCGTCGCCATACTGACGGTCGCCCAAGGATGCGTGATGTCTGCCGCAGCTTCTTCCAGTTCCTGCGAGACAAGGGTCGCAATTGTCTCCAATGGAGTTACAGCAGGATCAATTCCAAAGAGACCAGCCGAAGACGGCGGCGTGTTTAACGTCATGAGATCATTTCAAATTCAAAGGCGGTCACTCAAGCGACTGGCATCCTAGAATGGATGCTATTGGGCGTTCTTTTGCATGACTTCTTCGACTTCTGCCAACTGTTCTTGAGTGTTGATCCCCATCGCCTCCTGAATATCCAGCGTACAGGCAGCGACGACTTTACGCCCGAGCTTGCGAAGGATTTCTGCACAATCAGTGAGGTAATACTCCCCTTGCGAGTTCTCCGGACGAACCAGACTCAAAGCTTCGAACAGAGCTGGGCCATCAAAAGCAAAGCAGCCTGTATTGATCTCGGTGATCTGTTGTTCTTCCGGAGATGCATCGCGTTGTTCGACGATTCTCAGAAAGTTGCCGTCTTCGTCGCGGACAATCCGCCCGAGCCCGAAATTGTTTTCAGTTCGAGCGGTCCCAACGACACAGGCGGCCTTCTCTCGACGCAGAGTGTCGAGCAGTTCGCCCAAGGATTCGCCCTTCAATAACGGCGTATCTCCCGCGAGGATCAACACCGCTCCCGTGTGACCTGTCAACTGGTCATGAGCACACATTACGGCATGCCCGGTCCCGAGCTGCTCGGTTTGCAGAGCGAAACTGACATCCTCGTGGTGCTGCAGAGCCGCTTGAACCTGTTCCGCTTTGTGCCCGACCACAAGAACAATTCGTCCGGCCCCTGCCCCACGAGCGGCATCCAGCACGTATTCGACGATGGGGCGCCCGCAGGCCGGGTGCAGAACTTTGGGTAGCTCGGACTGCATCCGCTTACTTTTTCCAGCGGCGAGAACAATGGCGACAGGCTGGGACACAGTATTTGAGGCAACATTCGACACGTTCAGGCTCCACGCAGTCACGGATGGCAGTTCCAGAACGAATCTTAACGAGTGGCGGATTGCCCTGCGAGATGATGTTGCGCAGCTGGTAACAGTTATGGCGATTCTGTGAACCGAATGACGTATGAAGCTGCTAAACTCATAAAAGTAACAATCCTCCGCCTGATCGTCAGAATGGTTCCATCTTTACCGGTTCCAATTACGATCCTGTGATGGATTGCGGAGAGTTGTACGATGAGAAATTGCGTCAAGTAGGTCGCCGACGTTAAAGTTAAGGGAACGCAAGAGTCTCCGGAACGGTTTGTTTAACCACTTCCTTCAATCTCGACCGGTGGAATGAAATTTCACCACTGCCATCGCAGGCCGCCAACTTGTCTGCACCTGTCAGGTCGATTGAAATCTGTTTCCGGAATCAGAAAAGCAATTATTCAGTTGATCTGCTTGAGGGGATCAGGCCGTGGGAAAACTTGGACTTGCCAGTGCTTCGCTGGTTGCTGCTGTTCCCGGAGTGGCATTGTTTGCGATTCTGGTTCTGGCGATGTCGAATCACATGGGGGCGATCCCAACCGCATTTCAGGTTGTGATGGGTCTGGTGATGCTCGCAGCGCTCGTTGCCGGGCTGATGCCACTTTACATTCTCGTGATGTATCGCGGCCGCAACATCCCATCGCGCAAGAATGCAGCTCTCGCAACTGCTGGCGCTGGAGCAGTAGGCGGAGGGGCTGCGGCAGGATCGTTCGGCGAAGATGACCAGTTCGGGTTCGGGAATGACTCTGAGCAGTTCGGGGAGACTGCTGAGTTCCAAACTGATGATCACTTCGAAGCAGAAGAAGATTTCGACGCAGGCACTGCCACATTTGAAACCGATGAGTTTGAGTCGGATTCAGCAGGCAGCTTTGCGACGGAAGAATTCGCAACTGGCGATGCACTCGCGGAATCGGCTCAATTCGGAGAGGACGATTTCCTGGACAATATGACCAGCGAATTCGAGACGAACGATGACGCCGATCCAATCGAAGCAGGCGGCGGTGGACTCGATGACGACTTCAACTTTGAACTCTTTGACGACGAAGACGATAACAAGAAGAAGTAACCGAACCCTTCCTGCCACCTCCTGAAACCTGAAAGTGTCAAGGGATCGTTCGAGCGTATCTGAGTGAAGGTCATTATCATGGACCGCGCCTCGCTCGTCGGAGTTCATTCAGAACGCGTTCGACAGGCTTTGCAATGTCTGGCCAAATGAGGCTTCCAGCGAATGAAGCTCGTCTCATTTTGATTGCAGTTGAATCCTGCTGCAGCGCCATTCGCATCTTGTGTAAACTTGCTGGTGAGACCGATGCTACGAGTCTCCAGCTGATGGTGTGTTCTTGCTCACACAGAAGCTGAGTATATTGCATGATTTTTCTGGGATGAGAGTCCAGATTAAGCGACTGATTTCATCCTGATCTGATGCCAGTTTTCGAGCTAACGCGCCGGGGAATCAATGTCTGCAACTTCGCCACTGTTCGATTCTTCATTTCCTGGACTTTTTGATCTCCAGACAAACGCATCCGGGCCAGCAGGTTCGTTGCCGCTGACGGAATCAATGCTGCTCGATTCTCCCAGTGGCGACCTGTTTGGCATGACACAATCAGCCGGCATGGGCTGGGACCCACAACAGTTGCTCCGGGATCAGGTTCTGATTCTCAGCACAATGGGAGGCATCCGTGCCGAAGACGGGCACCCTATTGCGTTGGGCTATCACACTGGTCACTGGGAAGTCGGCTTGCTGATGAGAGCGGCCGCTGATGAGCTCAACAGACTCGAATGCCTGCCGTTTGCTGGATACGTGTCAGATCCCTGCGATGGTCGTTCTCAGGGAACGACCGCAATGATGGATAGCTTGGCCTATCGAAACGACGCGGCAGTCGTACTGAAGCGTCTGATTCGTTCATTACCTTTACGGAAAGGGGTCATCGGAGTCGCAACCTGTGATAAAGGGTTGCCAGCAATGATGATGGCTGTCGCAGCACAACATTCCCTTCCCTGCGTCATCGTCCCCGGTGGTGTCACGCTTCCCCCAACACAGGGTGAAGACGCCGGTAAAGTACAAACCATCGGAGCCCGATTCGCGCATGGCGAGATCGATCTCCGGCACGCAGCCGACATGGGATGTCGTGCATGTGGAACACCCGGTGGAGGATGCCAGTTCTTAGGCACAGCAGCAACGGCACAAGTTGTTGCCGAGGCTTTGGGATTGTCGCTGCCGCATACGGCCTTGGCCCCATCCGGTCAGCCAGTCTGGACAGAGGCGGCGGTCCGGTCGGCTCAGGCTGTGGTCGACATGATCCGCTCGAAGACAACCATTCAGGACATTCTGACGCCGGATGCATTGCACAATGCCATGGTGGTCCATGCCGCATTTGGAGGCTCAACAAATCTGCTGCTCCATATTCCCGCTGTGGCTTTTGAAGCAGGAATGAAACGTCCAACGGTCGACGATTGGAATCACATCAATCGCATGACCCCGCGAATTGTGGACGTGCTGCCGAACGGACCTGTCGGGCACCCGACAGTGCGAGTTTTTCTTGCCGGAGGCGTTCCGGAAGTCATGTTGCATCTTCGCTCGTTAAACTTACTGAAGCTGAACGCGCTGACACCTACTGGTCGACCACTCGGAGACGTTCTTGAAGAATGGGAATCGAGTAAACGGCGCATCCGATTCCGCGAAGCTCTCAAACGTCATGACAACATTGATCCGGATGATGTCATTATGGCTCCGGAAAAGGCGAAGGCCCGAGGATTGACCAGTACGGTGACGTTCCCGATCGGGAATATTGCCCCTGAAGGGTCAGTCATCAAGAGCACCGCAATTGATCCGAGCGTTATCGATGCGGACGGTGTCTTCCGAAAGAAGGGTCCGGCCAGAGTCTTCACAACCGAACGAGCCGCAATTGCAGCGATCAAAGGACGAGAAGGAAAGCCGATTCAGCCTGGGGATATTCTGGTTCTGATCTGTCGCGGGCCGCTCGGATCAGGCATGGAGGAAACCTATCAGATCACCTCGGCATTGAAGTTCATCCCGTGGGGAAAACAGGTCGCCGTCATTACAGACGCGCGATTCTCCGGTGTTTCAACAGGCGCCTGCATCGGCCATGTTGGGCCGGAAGCACTCGCTGGTGGCCCGATTGGGAAACTCCGTGATGGCGATCAAATTTCCATTGAGATTGACTGCCGCAATTTAAAGGGCTCAATCAACTTTGTAGGGACGACCGAAGAGCCGGTCTCCTCTGAAGAAGGGGCAGCAATTCTCGCGACACGCACTCCTGCTGTCGAATTGCATGCGGACCCGAATCTGCCGGCAGAGACTCGACTTTGGGCGCTGCTACAGCAACTCAGCGGCGGAACCTGGGGCGGATGTGTCTATGATGTCGATGCGATCACAGCGGCTCTCCACAGAGCATAAAACAACATCAGGGAACGTATCAAAGCAACTTACTCGGCTTGGTTGACGCTACGAGAACTCAACGGCCTGTTGCTCAAAACAAAACTGGCGTTCGTAGTACGAGACTGCGAACGCCAGTTTGCATATCAACATTGGTTCGAGAAATTACGTCGAAGAAGCCAGTGATGGATCGACAACGTCTTCCTTGAACGAATAGAGCAGATTCTCGCCCATCTTGCTTCCGCATTTTGGACATTTGGCTTTGGCGATTCCCTTCGGGGATTTTCCGCCAAGGTTTTCTTTCTTGCGACCGGCTTCGCTGACAGTCATTTTACAGGCTCCGCACTGATAGCCTGCGACCTCAAGCTGAACCGTTGGATCGGCTCGATAGAGATCGATGTCTAACAACGCCTTGATTGGAGCATCGGTGTAATGACACTTAGTCACATCGGAGCGTGGTGCCATTGGTAAACCGAGGTCATCTCCCAATCCGGTGATGCCGTAGACGTCTTCCATTCCTTTGGCAAACTTCCAGAATTCCGTAATCCCCATCGACAGATAGAACGGATGCTCTGTCTTCTCGTTGAGCGGAAGCTGGACAGCAATACGGTTTGTTCCGAAAACCGGAATCCCGTGAAAGATGGAGTTGGCACGACTTGAAGCTGGCTGCACCACCTTAATCTGCGGCGCATCGTGAGCGGCAAACAAATGCTTCTCGCCTGTCGGAGCTTCTTCAATCGCTTTGTTCTCGGCGAGGTAGGCCTGAAGTGCCACTCGGACATCTTCCTTCTTTTCGCCACCTTTGGAGAAGAGTCCCCCTCCCTTTTTGACGAGTGAAGCGACCAGAAGCACGTCTGGAGAGAACGCAACGTCGACTTCGGTAAACTCCTTCATCAGGCTGTCAGCTTTGAGCTTCAACTTGGAAGGATCAACAAGGTGCAAATGCAAGTCGTTTAACCAGGTAGCAAACTTCTCTGCCGCAGTCGTTCCAGCTGCGGTCCCCGCTTCCGCAGCTCCATCCGCCTTCTGCTTTTTGAAGATCGGAGGGTCGATTGGAACAATAAACGGCGCCTGACAACTCGGACAGCGCCCCGTCATTCCGCGATGGGTCTCTTTGACTTCGACACGGCAGCCGTACGGGCAGAAAATAATGAGTCCGCCGCCGGGAGTTCGCAGGCCACCAAGGACTTTTCGCCCTTTTGATCGCTTTCGAACTTCACGTTCTTCCTGAATGGCGATATCCAGCAGTGCGTCACCCCCGGTTGCAACCGAATGTGCGACTCCGGAATCCTGTTGTGGGCGCCGTTCAGCTTTGGGAGCCTCTTCCGCTGGCGCAGGGATCTCGTCTTTTGGCTCTTCTTTGATCTTGATCGGAGCATCAGCCGGAGCGGCCGTCTCCTGAGGCACAACTGGAATGGCCTGTTCTGCTGTCGATTGCAACTGTGCAGGAGTTGGAATTTCCCTCGCAATCGGTGTTTTCAACTGGAAATCGTCGTCATCGTCGCTGTCGTCGAAATCACCAGCAGATTGCATCTCACCTTCAGGGACTTCACTGAAGATAATGGGCCGCGGACTGGACTGCATCGCAATAAAGCGTTGCTCGACCTCCGTATTCATGAACGCGCCGCAATTCCAACAGCGCAGCGAGTTAACGCGGACCATTTCACCGCAATCGGGACACGGGGTTTCCTTGGGAGAGGCCTGACTCATAAACCCTATCCTGCGAATGCACTAACAACGAATGATGGACGACGGGAATGGGATTGCTCCAAGATCATCCCGACCTTGGCCACGCATGGCAAGTCAACTGCAAGGAATCGCTGTTTTCTCCAGCTTTCCATTCACGATACAATCGTTATGAAGGCTACAACTTAAGGCAAAATTGCCATCGACTGCCTCTCTCGGCGCAATCACCGACTTGGGTCGACGCCAGTGAGCAGACTCCCCGATGCAGGTAAGAATCGGGCCAGATTTGATCGACCACCACAAGAATCTCTCAAACCGACGACGGTTTTTTCAGCTTTAACAGCATGTTCCTTCCGTTCACTGCGAGCGAGAGGAGCCAAAATGGAAATGAACAAATGAGATTGGGGAATTGTAGCCCTGAAGGTACGCTGTAATATTTGGTCAGCCGAAGTTCGAGTTGAAACTGTCTCTGGAAGGCACCGGGATCATGGGGATTGAATATCGCGAATACATGTCGAACGGACCGACGTATCGCGGATCGGGCATTCATGGCTGGACGGCCGTGAAGACGCTGATTGTACTCAACATCGTCATCTTCGTGCTGCAGGTCATGTTCCCGAACATACTTGAATCGTTTTTCGCGCTCAACACGTCTGCCGTATTGTATGGGCAGATCTGGCGTCTGACGACGTATGACTTCCTGCATGACGCTTCGAGCGATCTCCCTTTTCACCTGCTGTTCAACATGCTGCTTTTGTGGGTCGCGGGTGGTCGAGTTGAGGCCGCATTGGGGAAAAAAGAGTTTCTGGCGTTCTACCTTCTGGCCGGGATCTTCTCCGGGATCGTATTCATGGCCTGGGGGATGTTCATGGACTCACCAGGAGTTGCAATCGGTGCATCCGGAGCAGCAATCTCCGTGATGATCCTGTATGCGATGTATTGGCCGACAACCCGCTGGTACATCTGGGGAATTCTCCCAATTCCGGTCGGGATCCTCGCCCTGCTGGCTGCTGCGTCAGACATTTTCCCGATGATCCAACAACTCTCTGGCCGCGGAGCAGGCGGGAATATCGCCCACGCTGCTCACTTGGGAGGAATGCTCTTTGGTGTTCTCTACGCAAGAAATCGCTGGGAAATCCTGAGCTGGTTCCATTCTCGTCGCAAATCAGCGATGAAGAACCCATTCAAGAAGCGTCCGAACCTGAAAGTGCTGAATCCTGCAATCGATAACGATGACGAAGAGGTCGACAATACGATCCCACCTGCAATTGAGGCCCGTCTGGACCGCCTGCTGGAGAAGATTCTCGAACATGGAGAATCCAGCCTCACCGATGAAGAACGTCAATTCCTGTCAGATGTCAGTCGACGCTACAAGAACCGACGCCACTAAGGCGCCAACAGTGAATTAAAGAAACAGAAGCCGCCGTTTCAGCACATGAAACGGCGGCTTCGTCACTTTTCAGAGATCTCGATCTGAAAGCTCTTTTGGAAGATGCTCTGTCGCCCGAGATGAAAGATTCAACCGTCTAGAAACCTGCAAGTCTCTCTGTGGCGTCACCAAATTCGCCGACCTTCACCCCCATCCGGTCCATGATCGACAGATAGAGACTGCACAACTTGCGGTTCTCGTCTCCTTTGTCGGTGTAATCCAGAACCCGACCGGTTTCGATCGTTCCACCTAGAGCAATTTGCATTTTAACTTCCCCTGTATCCGCAACTCAGGAAATAGTTTCGGCATTCATTGGGAGTGAAGGTTTCGATGAGGGCTCCGATTCGCTTCCAGAGGTTCTCAATGGTCCGTTCGGCGAATTTGCGGAGGAGTGCTTTCAGCTTCGAGAACGCTTTCTCAATCGGATTGAAATCCGGTGAATAAGGCGGCAGATAAAAGACGCTGGCCCCGACCGCTTCAATGGCTTGAATGACTTCTGGCTGTTTGTGACAAGGGAGATTGTCCAGCACCACAATCTCTTTGCGATTCAATGTCGGAACCAGACACTGCTGGATGTACGCCAGAAATGATTCCCGATTCATGGGGCCATCCAGCACCATGGGGGCCGTCACGCCGGTGCAGCGGAGTGCGGCAATGAATGTGATCGTTTTCCAGTGCCCATGTGGCACCTGACTGCGGACACGTTCCGACTTGTTCCCCCAACCGTAAAGTCGGGCCATCTTCGTGTTGGCCCCGGTTTCATCGAGAAAGATGAGCCTCTGCTGGGGCTTGGGGCGAACCAGAATCCCCCACCAGCGACGCTTCTCTTTCACGTCAGGACGTTGCTGTTCTGAGGCGTGCAGAACTTTTTTTGAGCCGGATTCCCCAACGACGCAAGGTGCGACTCAATGCTGAAACAGAGATGGCCAACCCTAACTGATCAATCAGGGACTGCAACGTCAGGCTGGAATTGTCTGCAATGGCCTGCCTGATGTCCGCTTGACGATGGGCGACTTTGGATTTTCGCCCCACTCCAGCACGGATCGGTTCGAGAGATCCGGTTTTCTGACGATGGTGAATTAGGCTCCAAACTGTTTTCCGGTCGACCCGATACGTGCGAGCCACCTGAGACTGACTGACACCCTGGTCAATCGCTTCCAGTATCCGACGCCGCAAATCGACGGAGAGTGCATTCGACATAATGGTCCTCCATGACGCGACACACTCTCCCAAATTCGACACATCATGTGGAGATCAATTTGCAAAATGCTCTAGTCCGCCTGCCAGCAAAAGTGGAACCTTACTCGCATCGTGGCGCGATCCAGAGAACATACTGTTCACAAACTGCAGACAGGTATGATCGAGAACAGTCCCTTCCCCTTCCGGCATCGCGTCGAGACGTGAAATCAGGTACGCAAATTGACTGACGTAATACTGCGTCACCCGTTCATAGGCTTCAGACTTATCATCGTGAGATGCACCGTGATGAGCTGCGCGAACGTCAAGGAATGGATAGAACAACCCGGAAATATCGCGGCAAAGTAAGAGTGAAGCGATTCGGGTTTTATCCGTCTGGAACCCCAATGCAATCAGATCACACATCAAACGCATGTGATCACGAACATCTTCCGGAAGCCCGTTCTCAGGTCGCGGCATCGTTAAAGCCGCCTGCCCGGCCTTATTGGCTCGCGCGTCTCCAGCGTCTTTCTCTTTTCGCATTGGAGTAATGCGGCGTTCAACCTCGCGGACACTGGTGAGGTATTCATCGAGTTTGGCGCGGTCTCCCACACTCACCCGACGAGTCAAACTCGAAGTGTCTTCTCGCACCCGATCGAGAATGCTCTTATTTCGCTCACTGCCACGATTTTCAAACAGCGCGTCGAACGCCAGTGAGGGATAAACCTCCATTGGGACAGGCGATGTCGCACTCTGCCAGGAGATATGTGAGCTATAGGCCATCGAGAAGTTGGTCTCGTGATAGCCGGTGATCGGCTGCTCGCACCCCAACACCATGCTTGGCTGAACAGTCTCTTCACCCAAATGCCTGGCAAGCAACTGGTCGACGCTGATTCCCCCCTTCAGCTCGGAACCTTTCTGCAGTGCAGCTCCCGAAAGAATGTTACCTGTCTGGCCAGGGTGGAT
This sequence comes from Planctomicrobium limosum, assembly GCF_051465645.1. GTDB lineage: Bacteria > Planctomycetota > Planctomycetia > Planctomycetales > Planctomycetaceae > Planctomicrobium. The sequence continues at coordinate 1,321,167 of NZ_CP195790.1, forward strand.
TCCGACGCCTGTTGCCTGCTTATTGAAAAGCCCCTGAATGACGTTGATCTTCGAACGATGAGGACTCAACGGCTCAAGGCAGCGACCGAGTTCCATCTCACTTCCGGAACCGCTGGCGAACCATTGATCCGGGTTGACGCCACAACCCATGAACATGGCGGCATAGCGCTTCGGAAATGCGGCTGCCCCTGCTGAAGTCGACTGACCTGCCAAGGCGGAAATCGATTCCAACCAAGGCAAACCTAAAGTGACACCGACACCCTGCAGGAATGTCCGACGACTCACACCATGTCGATCGTTCAAGGGATCGTTCGCCGCTTTGTTGTATTGGCTCATGGAGATTCAATCCTCTGTCTGAACGTTGGTGACGCGTTTGTTCAAGAATTGCGGACTCGTAACGATGACTTCGACCAGATCGCCAAGTCGTCCTTCATTCGAATCAATTTTTTCAGTCATTTTCATGATTGTTGCATCGTCTGTCGGAAGTAGCGTCCGCCCCAGTCCGTAGGCGAGAAGCTTTCGACACAGATTTTCGTTGAAGTCGTCCTGACGTGATGCAATCAGATATTCGCGGAGACCATTCAGGCCCTCGCCTTCAGAACCACCTGGGTATGTGACCTGAGTTTCCACCGGACGGCCTCCCAGATCAAGGGTACGATACTCTCCAACAGGTCCATAGGCCTCAAAGGCCAATCCAAAACTGTCAATCCGCTCATGGCAGCCGGAACAGGCCTTATCGGCGCGGTGACGACTCAAGACTTCCCGCAACGTCAAGTCGCCCAATTTCGTCTCATCTTCAGGCAAATCTGGTACGTCTGGAGGCGGAGCTGGAAGTTCTCTCCCAGCAATCGTTTCACAACCCAATAGCCGCGTTTGACGGGGCTCGTGCGCAGTCCCGGGGAGTTCTGTGTCATGAAGACCGCCATCGGCAGCAATCCCCCTCGCCCTGACGAAATCGCGTCTTCAACTCGAACCCATTCCGCTGGATTCTGACTCTGGATCGTGATGCCGTAGTGTTTGGCGAGAGATGCATTCACGAAGGTGTGTTTCCCTTCGATGAACTCAGTGACAGGCCGTTCGTTCTTTGCGACATCCAGAAAGAACTGGATTGGTTCTTCAAACATGGACCGGCGCAACGTGTCATCGAACATTGGAAAACGTTCGCGATCGACACTGTTATGTCCTTCGAAACGACGAAAATCGAGCCAGTTCCCACAGAACTCGGTCGCCAGTCCACGCACCCGATCATCCTTCAGCATGCGTCTGGCCTGTTGTGCTAAGACAGTCGGCTTCTGCAACTCACCTGCTGTCGCCAGATCCAGCAGTTCCCGATCTGGCATACTGGCCCAGAGGAAATAACTGAGTCGGTTTGCGAGATCAATGTTTGAAAGTGGAAGGACCTGCTTTCCTTCACCGGGAAGATCAACTCGATAACAGAAATGAGGGGACATGAGGATCCCGACCAATGAATCGCGGATTGCGTCCTCATGACTCAAGCCGTCCAGATCATGCAACTGACGGTAGAACTGAACAATGCCATCTCGCTCGACCTCAGTTAACGGGCGACGAAATGCCTGCTCAGCGAACTGCTTCAATCGCTCAAGATGCGCAGGCTCAGCGTCACGTCGACTCTTCTCAAATTCTCGAACGGTCTGTGCAAAGACCTGAAATTGCTCTTCAATTGCCTGATATGCCAGGTCACTCGCTTTGACTTCCGTCGCTTTCTCCAGGTATGCCGCCGCGAAGCGACTCATATTCACTTCGGAGATCGCATCCTTGGATTCTGCTCGCACGAAGTCGAATCTTGAGTCCCCCTGGATGTATCCGTTCTCAGCGCGCTCATACCACAAATAGCTTGCGTATTGCCGCACTGGGGAAGTCGTCACGAAGTAGAATTCATCCCACAGCTGGTCTAACTCTTTCTGTTGGGATTCATCGAGCACCAGTTCATAAAGCGGACCATCATCGCGAAAGAAGCCGGTCATGCTGTGAAACCCGGCACTGAGCAATCGCCCCTTGTTCCCTTTATCTCCGTTATCCAGATAAAACCGAGCCCGCTCTTTGACATAGAACTGATCAGGGAAGACCCCGCAAAAGCGATGAAAACTCTCTTCATAAGCGGCCTGATCTCCCTCGGATTCAGGAGCCTTCAGAACCTGTTTCAAATCATCTGAAAGCTTGAGTTCATCCATCTTGATTGCAGCCGAATTCGACGAATACCGCATTCGATTCGCGGCCATCCGTCGATTTTTCCACATCACAAACGGCTGAGACCCCTTACCGATTCTGGGAGCTGTCAAGTTTTCGATCTCTGGAACGAGCTGAGCACGGAGAGCAAGTACAAGCTCCGCCATTTCTTGACAGGCCTGACGCGCCGTGTCGGCTCCAGCGTTGCCCGGCTCTGGCAATGTGCGCCAAATTGCTTGAAGCACAGCAATTGGACCAGTCTCTTCCTGCTTCCCGTTCAGGACGGAATCGACTGTCGTGAGATACTTCAGACTGAGCCCGTCCTGATGCGCGATCTCGGCCAGCGTCAGCTGCGGTTTGCCCAATGATTGACGATGCTGATGTCGCCACAGTGCCAGAAAATAGTCCGTGTAATCAACCCGTTGTTTCAGATAAAAGTCAACGATCCGGTTGACGCTATAGCGATCACGGTCGGTATCAGCCAGCACGTTATACGGAGCAAACGTGAAGCCATCCGGCTTCAGGACCAGATGGTCAGAAACGTACCTCGCGGCATCAAGATATTTCTTGACGAGCGCAGGTGACATTGCAAGCGATTCGGCGGTGTTGTCGAACCCCTCCTTATTCGCAGGGTCAACAGGAAACTCTTTCGTCGGCTTCAGATCAACGCCGGTCAGATCCCGAATCGAGTTATCATACTCTGCATTACTCAGACGACGGGCAGCCACGATCCCGGGGTCACCTGAATTCTTCGTTGCTTCCTGCTTTCGAAAATCCTTGATCCATTTCACAACCGCCGCAACAGTCTCCGCCTCAGGCTGCGTTTCAATTTGTGGGGGAGGCATCGATGAAGTTTCAACCTGCTCCATCACCAGCTGCAAGATGTCGAGACTCCCTGCGAGAGTCGTTGAATTCTCAAACTTGCTGAGATTCAAACCTCCTTCCGCTTCAAGCTCACCGTGACAATCGACGCAGTGCTTGGCGAAGAACGGTTGAACGACCTGTCGAAATCGTGCTTCGATCTCAGGATCAGACACCACAACCTGATCAGCTGCCAGACTCACAAGACCAACGAGTAATGTCGTCCCGAGAAGTCCGAATGCCAGGAATACCGTCGACCGCATCAAAAATTTCCTCATTCAAACGACGACAAGTTCCAAGGCATCCCCTCGAAGTCCATAGATGCTACGGGATCGTAGTCATGTAGACTCATTTCCAAAGACATCAAGGAGTTGCACTCATTCGCCACTTGAGAATAGTAATCCTTCTGCCCCAACGAACTCTACCCTGACACAAGTCGTTTTTGATTCATTTTCCGGAACAGCAAGTCAATGGAGGGGCCCAATTGCAGAGGGGCATCCCACTGGAATCAGGAAAAACCTGCTTCAAAAGCAACCGAGAGGACGAGCGAGAAGAGAAGCAGCAACCTCAAATACAAGCGCATCAAACGACAAAAACACCCTGTCCGCGAAACGGAAGGGTGCTTTGAATTTCTGATTGCGCAACAGACGATCACCCTCAAAATGAGGACACACCGTCTGATCACTTGCAACAGTGGCGAAGACACACCATTGGTGTGCCATAGACACTGATCAAGCGAAACTACGACTTCTGTTCGACGATTTCAAGGTTTGGAACCTTGATCGCTGTGATCTTCACACCAGTGTATTTCTGGCGGTGACCAGTGTGGCGACGTGAGTTCTTACGTCGTCGGAACTTCTGAACTTCGATCTTCTGGCCCTTTACGGTTGCTTCAACAACCTGAGCTTCAACAACGGCTCCGGCCAGTGTTGGAAGCCCGATCTGGCTAGCGCCGCCGCCATTGGCCAGCAGCACCTGATCGAACGTCAGAGTCGAACCAACTTCCACTCCGTCGCGGTAATCGATTGTCAGGACTTGGCCTGGCTCGACACGGAGTTGGTGACCGCTCTCTTCAATGATGGCGAACATGTTCAATCACTCACAATGGAAAACGAATCTCGAGTTCCCGGGGCCGAAACCGCCGGTGGCACCTGAGCATCTTTCTGCATAGCAGGTGCAAATCAACCTGGGCTGCATCCAATTGCCGGCCAGCAGGGAATCGAGGAAGATAAAGACTTTCGCACGAAATTGCGAGACTGCACAGGTTCAATTTTTCGGACTCATCCAATCTCATCAACTTTTTTCGTCAAAAGAAACTAAAATGGCCGCATCTTGAGGGTTAAGGCGATCATCAGGACATCCAAGTCTGCGACCGGCGACAATTCTAACTGAACTCAAAACTTCATGTTGATGCGAACCAGTTTCCTTTAATGATACGTGAGATGCCTGTCAAAGGGGGCACAATCGAAGGGGGCTCAAACCGTCAACAGCGAGGCCGTCCCATGAGAATCGATTTATTCGTATTTTGACTAACACCTGATTTACTCGGCGAGTTCCGCACAATCGTGGGGGATCGGGCAATCTGCCTAACTAAAGCGTCAAACTTGAATTAATTCTCAAAGAACCGCACCTTCGGCAAAGAAAACCGATTTGACACACCCCCGACTACTGGTAAAACAGGCAAAGTGGAGGCAATTATTGAACGGATTCTCCAGTCAGGACGGCGAAGAAGAGTCTGGATTTCTAATAGGGAAGGCCCTTACGTTATGCAATTCGCCAAACGCCGCAAGATCCGGAACAGCCTGGCCTTAGCAGCAATCGCTACTTTTTCAGGCCCATTTGTTGCCACAACAGAGGCAGGATTTATCCCATGGGCATATAACGCTGTATTCGGCTATGGCCCAGCTTTCCCGAACCGAGGAGCTCCAATGGCTTACGGCGCGGGATATGGCCCGAGCGCTCCTTATTATAACGGGGGCTTCTACGGTGGTGGATATTCTACCCAGATGACCAGCTCCTACGGCCCTTACTACGGCGGTGGAGTCGACTGGTCGGCAGGGTATGGTTACGGCGGTTACGGCTGCGCAACCAACTATGGCTGCAACCCATGCGGCGGATCGCCATGCGGAGTCGGCTGCTCCGGAACAGCAAATTGTGGATGCGACGCCTGTGGCAACGACAATTGCAACACAGGTAACGCTCCGCCACTCTCAAACGGCCCAACGCCTGATAACAACCAGAATCAGCAGAAGCCTGCAGAGCCGCAGACTCAGCCAACCTATCGCAAAGATCCTCCACCAGACGAATTCGTCCCTGTTCGACCACGAGATCAGGAGTCACGTCCGAATCTTCCGAACTCCACGATTCCTGGGAGCCCACGCACTAACCAACCGGCTCCAGGAATGCCAGGCGGGGGTTCGTTGCCGAACTCCTCAATTCCAGGCGGAAACCTGCAAGGAAATCCTCAGCCAGGAAATTCTGGATTCCCAAACTCCAACAACCCTGCTGGAAATCCGGGATCGATGAATCCAAACTCTGGTGTACCGGGTTCAACCGTCCCAAGCTCAGGCCTTCCCGGTTCAAGCATTCCAAATTCCAGCATTCCGAACATGAATCAACCTGCAGGAGCGCCGGCAACGACAATCCCAGGGAGTTCGCTGCCGGGTGGAAATCCAGCTGGATCGTCAATTCCAAACGCAAACGATCTTCCGGGAGGGGCCAATCCGGCACCGAAAGAGAACCCGAGCAGCTCATTTGACTTGTTCAAAATGCCAACGGATCTCCCACGGGAACCTGCCCCATTGGATCCAACGAATCGCCCGGCGAGCCCTGCTCCAGAGCAGAAGAACGAAGAGTCAGGAGCTTCTGTCTCTCCGATCGATACCGATCTGCAGCTGACTGCGGATGTGCGTGTTGCTCGCCGACGTGTCCTGCGGGACGCGAGCTACTCGACGCCAGCAGTTGTTCGTGTCGACGTTGTGCCAGGAACCGTTGTGACTTCAACTGTAGAGACTCTTGCTCAGAAGTAGTCACGAGTCGCAATCACGTTCAATTGAATCTGCAAAAGAAACCGAACTGGCCAACCGGCTGGTTCGGTTTCTTTATTTAAGCACCCCCAAAGCCGACACACTCAAAACACAGCCATCGCGAAACGGCTGTCGCAGAGATTTTCGCCGGCTCAGCTTCCTTTTTGAATGCGGCCTAAATCCGCTTCTGTCACGACAATTTTGCGAATGAATCCTGTGTGCGTACGTTCGTAGGAAAGAGTCGACGCCAGCGCTGGCAGTCGATGAATCGCCTGTGCGAATTGCCGCTTCTTCTCCTCTGGCAAATTTTCCAGACTTTTGTCCCAATCGGTTGTCACCTCGACGACCAGCGACTCGAGTCGAGGATCAAATTTGTCGTACCCTGCCATGCGGCTCACTTACACAAAGGTTCAATCTGACACTTCCTCGTCAATTAGAGCAAATTAGCGGTCACTCAGCATCTTTCTCGCTTCAAAACGAAGCCTGCACCGCCAGCTGAGCGAAAATTGCATCTCACCAGAGCCCCCCTATCCCACCCTTGCCACTCCGTCGACCCAGACTGCCCCGACGACCAACACTCACTCTAGACAATATGGAACAGCAGATTTCTTATTTCGAAATACACCATTATTCCTTGATATTACTCAGATAAAATTCGCGATCGGCTCTGTGGACCTATGGAATCAAAGGTAGCTGATTGGTACTCTTATTAGTGAAAACAAACGCATCTGCCATTGTTCACTTATTGACCTGAGTGGATTTGCGGGAGTTTTCACCCGCCTGCCATGCCACGCATTGAGATGTGCTGGCACACACCCTTCCGATTGATCTCCGTTAATGATCAGGATTGTCCGCTGATGACAAGTGCTTCAAGCATCGGGGCCAGACTGAGAGTACAGACGGTACTCTCCATCTTTTTATTTGGATCATTCGCAACCGCTGCGGAACCGCCGGCAGCTGAAAAATCACCTGACAGCAAGCCAGCGGCGGCTGTTGGAACCGACGAGTACTCGAAGCTCGTTATCCGTGATGGAGCTGTCGCCTATTGGCGGTTTTCTGCGGCTCAGGATGGTCCGATCCCAAATGAAATGGATCTGGCGAACAGCAGTCTGCAGCTCGTGCCAAACTCAACATTCCCGGTCGGGATCGCTGGTCCGGTTCCCAACGAATTTCCAAAGTTCGGCGCAGAGAACCGCGCTGTCCAGATGAAGGATGCCAGCCAGTTCTATCGTCTCGTCGATCCGGGTGAAAAAAGTGCGCTCGACTTCGATCTCGGTGACGCCATCACAATCGAAGCCTGGGTGAATCCTGATCCAGATTTGAAAGGGAGCGTTTACCTGATTGGAAAAGGACGCCTGGCTCCCAACAAGAACAATCAGAATTTTGCGTTTCGACTGAATTCAACGGGATCGGGATTGGCTCCTGGATTCCTGTTTCGCAGTCGTGGTGAAAAGGCGGGCTGGCACCGCTGGACATCCACCGACACGCTGGCAACCGGAGATGGATGGCACCATGTCGCGATGACATACAAATTCGGCGAGGGGAAAAGCCTTGCAGTGTATATCGACGGCGTTCTTTGCAAAGGACGCTGGGACATGGATGGAATGAGCGACAATGCCCCTGTCGTTGACAACGACGAAGTCTGGGTTGGAACCTCAATGGGGGCAACTCAGGCGGTCACTTATCAAGGGGGGCTGGATGAAGTCGCGCTCTACCGTACGGCTCTCCCCGCCAAGACAATTCAGGAACATTACAAATACGTCCCACCTAAGCTGGAAATCGCAAACAACATCATTCCAGAAAAGGGCGTGCTCGTTGACATCTATGAAAATGTCGGAGGCCGAAAAACCTGGAATTTCCGCCCGCCAAAATACACTGAAAGCTTCGAAGTTCCGTCGTTTGGATTCATCGATCTCCCAAAGAAGTACAACGAAAAGGCTCTGATTGCTGACCGCAGCAATCCGTTTCTGATGCGAGCCACCGGCTATGTCGTCATCCCGGAAGGCGAACATCGTCTGCTCGTCCGTTCAAGAAATTCGGCCAGAGTTTACCTCGACAATAAACAGATTGCGGAGACCGCATTCCACAATCTCGGGGGAGACAACGGTCCGGTTTTTGAGATCGATCGCTCCCTTGCGCCGAACATTCGTCCCCTGCACCGTGGCGACAAAGAACAGGTTGTCACTGTTCAGGGTGATGGAAAATCTCACTTGCTGGCAATTGAAACCATTGTGGGCGGAAATGGTCGTCGACCAGAACTCGGTGAAACAGGAGTTTACCTGGCAACGCCAACTGGTGACTTCCGACTGCTTGGAACCGACCAGGAATTTTTGCTCACAGATGAGAACTGGGACGAATACGTTGAAAGTCAGGAAACATTCCTGAAAGCAGCGAACAAGCAGCGGCGTGCTGATGCAGATGTGAAAGAATCACAATATTGGGTTCGTCGGCACACTTGGGCCAAGGACATCGTCGCATCAAGTCCCGCAATCGCAATTCCTGAAGTTGGTCAGAAATGGCAAGGCAACAACTGGATCGACAGATTTATCGGCCAGAAACTCGAAGCGGCCGGAGTTACACCTGGCGCGGTCATTGATGACGCGACCTTCTTGCGTCGAGTCACACTGGACACCACTGGCCGAATGCCAACGATCGCAGAGATCGAACAGTATTTCGCAGACCCGGCAAATCAGCGTCGAAATCTTGCGATCGATCGCCTGCTGGCCTCCCCTGAATGGGCGGATCATTGGACCGGCTATTGGCAGGACGTGCTTGCAGAGAACCCGAATATCATCAACCCGACCCTGAACAATACAGGACCGTTTCGCTTCTGGATTCATGAGTCATTCGAAGATAACAAGCCTCTCGACCGGTTCGTCACCGAACTGGTGATGATGGAAGGAAGTCGCTATTTCGGAGGCCCTGCCGGCTTTGAAATGGCTTCCCAGAATGACGCCCCGATGGCGGCTAAATCTCACATTCTTGGAGAAGCGTTTCTTGCCGTCGAAATGAACTGTGCCCGTTGCCACGATGCCCCGTTTCATGATGTGAAGCAACGCGACCTCTTTGCTCTTTCAGCCATGTTGAATCGTGGCGACGTCAAACTCCCAGGAACAAGTACCGTCCCTGGAGGCTCCAACTCGCTGCTGATCGAGATCACGCTGCATCCCGGAGATGTCATTCCACCAGAATGGCCATTCGCCAAGTTCAGCGAAGAAGCTCCGCTTGAAGAGATGATGCGTAACCCGAAAGACACACGTGAAAAGCTGGCGCTGTTACTGACTTCGCCGCACAGCAAACGATTCGCCCCAGTTTTTGTGAACCGTTTGTGGTTGCGTTATCTCGGTCACGGATTTGTTGAGAAACCCGAGGATTGGGAACACGCAGAACCATCTCACCCCGAACTTCTCGAAGCCCTTTCTCGAGAATTCGTCTCGAACAATTACGACATCAAGCACCTTTCCCGACTCATCTTTCAGTCAGAAGCATATCAGCGAATCACTGCTGAAGGTGATGCTGCATTGGCCGAAGGACCGTACCTGTTCGCCAGACCAATTCAACGCCGGCTCAGTGCGGAGCAGTTTGTCGATTCGATCTTCTCGCTGTCAGACAAAGAGTTTGACGCCTATGTCATGTGCATTGATATCGACTCAAGCCGCGATCTGACCTCCTCACTGAACTTGGGACGTCCGACTCGATCCTGGCAGTTTGGATCGTTGTCGAACGAACGAGACCGACCAAGCCTGGCACTCCCGTTTGCGCAACCATTCGTTTCGACACTGGAAGGTTTTGGATGGCGCAGTTCGCGACAGGATCCTCTCACGATTCGAGAGTCCGCACCAACTCCGATGCAACCTGCCGAAGTGGCAAACGGATTGCTGACACGCCGAGTTTGCACATTGAGCGAAGACAGCGGTTTCACAACCCTCGCGATGGAAGATCAGACGGTTGATCAACTCGTTGACAACATCTTCCGCAAAGTCCTCACCCGACTGCCAACTCCTTCAGAACGAGAATTGTTTACCAAACTGCTCAAAGAAGGCTACGACGCCCGTCGTGTCGCCAACGCAGAAGTAAAACCTCGAGTTCGCATGCATCGAAATCAGGTTGCCTGGACAAACCATCTGCATCCAGATGCAAGCACGATTAAATTGAAACTGGAAGAAGAAGTTCGCCAAGGCGATCCTCCAACTGTTCGCCTTCAAGCCGACTGGCGGGAGCGCATGGAAGACGTGGTTTGGGTGCTCGTGAATTCACCTGAGTTCATGTTCGTTCCATAGCCATTTCGGTAAAGCAATATTCGTACGTTTGAAACATTCGTTGACCACCGCCGAAGCTTTATTTTGCGATGGTCTCCTCGATCAGCATTCACTCCGTTTCAGGGAGACAGGGAATGTTCGAAGCCTCGTCACGACGCGATTTTCTGAAGTACGCCGCTGCAGGAACAGCAGGTCTGGTTGCAGGGTCGGCCGGTCTCAACCCGTTGCTCGCAAGCACTGCGAAGAAAGCATTTCCTAAAGGAAAGGCCGAGCACTGTATCATGATCTGGCTGGGCGGTGGCTCTGCGCAGATGGATACATGGGATCCCAAACGTCGTGGCGATGCCAAAGCCAATGTGGCCGGCTCTTATTACGATCCCATCGACACTGCAGTTCCGGGAGTGCAAGTGTGTGAGCACTTGAAACATTGTGCTCCACTGATGGACCGCTTCAACTTGTTGCGAACAGTCAAGCATGACGTTATCGACGAGCATGCTGCCGCAACGAATCGGATGCACACGGGACGTCCCACAGCCGGCACAATCATCTATCCGTCCATCGGGTCGCTGATTTCCTACAAACGTGGACCAGTCAGTGAAAACGCTCCGCCGTACATCCTGATTGGTTACCCGAACCTGACTCGTGGGCCGGGTTTCCTTGGCTCCAAAGCAGGATATGTCTACCTGACGAGCACAGAGAGTGGTCCAGAGAGTTTCACGCGTTCACCTGACATCACCACTGCCCGACAATCTCGCCGCGAGAGAATGCTGGAGCAGGTTCGCGCCGAGTACCGTGAGCGCGCAACAGGTGGAAAGACAATTCAGGACTACGATGCAACGGTCAGTGCCGCATTGCGTCTTTCAGGTCCAGAATTCATGAATGTCTTCAAGCTTGATGAAGAGAAATCGGATCTGAGAAATCGTTACGGAAGTGAATTCGGCCAGCGTTTGCTGCTCTCACGCCGATTGCTTCAGTCTGGTGTCCGTTTCATTGAAGTCTCTCATAACATGAACTTTGTGAACGGCAGTGGCTGGGATACTCACAATTCCGGGCAGTTGAACCAGCACCTGCTAGTTCAGGATCTGGATCAGGGGCTCTCAGCGTTGATTGTCGACCTCGAAGCTCACAATATGCTGGACAAAACTCTGATTGTCGTTGCCTCCGAGTTCGGGCGACCAGCGAGCTTTGATAGCGGTGGAGGCCGCGGACATCACGCAGAAGCTTTCACCGTGGCAATGGCCGGTGGTGGACTGCAAAACGGTAAGATGATCGGAACAACAGACGAACTCGCGATGAAGCCACTCGATCGTTCCGTCACCGTCCCAGACATGTTCGCGACGATGTGTTGTGCGCTTGGAATCAATCCGGCGGAAGAACTGTATGCAGCTGGAGACCGACCGGTTCCAATTACGGATCAGGGCGAACCGATTCGCGAATTGTTCTCCTGATTCCTCTCGCAATCGAGTCAACGGCGTGTGCAATCCATAAATTTGCACACGCCGTTTATCATTTGTATTTCTCGAATTCCTTGATCGACTGCGTTCACACGGACTACGACGACTATGCAGAAACAATCCCTGAGAGTTCTTCGGCTTCGCTTCTTCGGAGCCCTTGCTGTCATCGCTCTTTGCGCGAGTTTTGCACAGGCGGACAGTCCCCAAATCACATACAAAGTTGTCGAAGGAATTCCCTACCGGAGCGACGCGAACGATCTGGATGGGTATGCAAAATCTCAGTGCGTCGTTGACCTTTATGTCCCGACGAATCGAAAGAACTTCCCCACCGTAGTCTGGTTTCACGGCGGAGGACTGACCGGAGGTCGGCGTCAGATCCCAGCGGAATTGAAGAACAAGGGCATCGCCGTTGTCGGGGTCGGATATCGGCTGAGCCCCAAGGTGAAAGTTGAACAATGCGTAGACGATGCCGCCGCTGCTTTCGCATGGACTTTCAATTCCATCGAGCAGTACGGTGGCTCGCCGAAGTTGATCTTCGTGAGTGGCGCCTCGGCTGGTGGTTACCTGTCAGCGCTGATCACATTAGATAAGCGGCGATTGGCGAAATACGAAATCGATGCCAATCAAATTGCCGGTTCCATTCCGTTCACAGGGCAAGCGATTACGCACTTCACAGCACGAGCCGAACGAGGAATTCCCAATCACCAACCGGTCATTGATGAACTCGCCCCTCTTTACCATGTTCGGGGAGACGCGTGTCCAATTCTGATCATCTCAGGCGATCGTGAACTCGATTTGCCGAGCCGATTTGAAGAGAACGCATATTTCCACCGGCTCTTGAAGTTGGTCAAACACCCTGATGCTGAACTCATCGAAATCAAGGGAACCAACCATGGAACCGTGGTTGCAGCAGGCTTCCCAGAGATGCTGAAGTTCGTGAATCGACTGTCTCAGAAGTAGACCGGTTTAGTCTCACGTGTGACATGAGGCGGTTTCAAAACCGAGCGGGCGAGGCTCTGGCCGAGTGTCGTCCAAGCTCTGCTATAGGTCGTCATCGAAATCAAGTAAAACGAAAAAAGGCCGTCTTCCATCAGGAGACGGCCTTTTCCATTTGTCAGAGCTCACACCAGAGCAACTAGAAAGAGAGAGGAAACGGCATCGATTACTCTTCTGCCGCCTTCTTCTTGGCTGCTTTCTTTGCAGCTTTCTTCTTCGGTGCGGCCTTCTTCTTTGGAGCAGCAGCGGTCTTCTTTTTGGATCCCTTTTTCCCAGTGGCACCGGCCCGGGCTTCCAGCAGCTTGATCCCTTCCTCCAATGTCACCGCCATTGGATCGGATTCTTTTGGAATCGTCGCGTTCACTTTTCCCCATTTGACGTACGCACCATAACGACCTTCATAGATCGCGACTGGCTTCTCGTCTTCAGGGTGAACTCCCAATTCCTTCAATGGAGTGGCCGCAGCACGCCCCTTGAAATCCTTGAACAGTTCCACTGCCCGATCAAGAGTGATCGTCAGAATATCGTCGTCTTTAGTGAGCGATTTGTACCGTCCAGAATGCTGAACGTAGGGACCGAACCGTCCGACACCGGCGTTCACGACTTTATTGTCATCTGGATGGTGCCCCAAACGGCGCGGCAGTTCCAGAAGTTTCATCGCGATATCAAAGTCGACATCGGTCGGTGAAATGTTCTTTGGAATTGAAACCCGCTTTGGCTTTGGTTCGTCTTCGACAACTTCGCCCAATTGCAGGTAAGGACCGAATGGCCCTGACATCAGGAAAATCGGCACCCCTTGTTCTGGATGCATCCCGAGTGAAAGAGGGCCCTGCTTCTTCAGCTTGATCAGATTGGCTGCGAGCTCATCATTCAACTCCGCAGGTGCAACATCATCAGGCAACGACGCATTGACAGTTTCGCCGTTTTCCTGAGCTTCGAGATATGGTCCATAACGGCCAACCCGAACCGAAGAGGACAAACCATTCAGCTGAATCGTGCAGGCATCGCGAGGGTCAATGGACTCCTTCTTCAATTCCACCTGTTGATTCAACCCCGTTTCGCCAGAGTAGAACTTCTCCAGGTATGGCAGACGCTGCGTTTCGCCGTTGGAAATATCATCCAGCGATTGTTCCATTTGTGCGGTGAATTGCGTATCGACCAGATTCGGGAAGTACGTTTCCAGCAGACGAGTGACAGCCAACGCAGTAAAGGTTGGAATCAACTGATTATTTGCCTTGCGAACGTACCCTCGGTCCTGCACGGTACTGATGATGCTCGCATAAGTTGACGGGCGGCCAATACCTTCCGCTTCGAGCTTACGAACAAGCGTCGCTTCCGTGTAACGCGCTGGTGGCTTGGTTTCGTGAAAGAGCGACTCGATTTCTTTGCAATCGACTTTCTGCCCCTCTTTCAGATCCGGCAGAACGGAATCCTGATCTTCAAGTGCCGCTTCCGGATCGTCCGATCCTTCGACATAAGCACGGAAGTAACCTGGGAATTCGACCTTGCGGCCTGTCGCTTTGAATTCTGCATCGCCAGCGACGATCGTCACCGTATCAAATCGCAGTTGTGCGTCGGCCATCTGGGTCGCGATTGTTCGCTTCCAGATCATGTCATAGAGACGTGCTTCGCGCCCACTCAACCCAAGCTGGTCGGCGGTTTTCATTTCTTCGCCAGCAGGTCGAATCGCTTCGTGGGCCTCCTGAGCATTCTTCGTTTTATTGCTGTACTGACGTGGCGTTGGACTGAGAAACGCCGGGCCATAGTTACTTTCGATGCGATTTCGGGATGCGTCAACCGCTTCCTGAGACAGGGTCACACTGTCGGTACGCATGTAAGTGATATAACCGTCTTCGTACAGCCGCTGTGCCGTCTGCATTGTTTCGCGAGCAGACAGGCTCAGCTTCCGGTTCGCTTCCTGCTGCAGCGTACTTGTCGTGAACGGCGCTGGCGGTTTTCGAACCTGTTGGCGATGTTCAATTGAACTGATCGACCAGCTTGCTGAATCAAGCCGCGATTTCAAATCTTTTGCAGCTGTTTCACTCAAAAGCAGGACATCGACACCGTCTGTGATGCGTCCTGTCGCTTCGTCAAAGTCCTTACCTGCAGCGACGCGCTTCCCGCCTACCGTCGCCAGCTGTGCGGAGAATGACGTCCCCTCTGGTGTCTTCAGGTTTGCCTTCAAATCCCAATAAGCACCGCTTCGGAACGCCAGTCGTTCCAGTTCTCGCTGTACGAGAATCCGGACTGCAACGCTCTGAACTCGCCCGGCCGAAAGCCCCCGACGAATCTTTGTCCAGAGTAATGGAGAAAGCGTGTAACCATATAAGCGGTCGAGGATTCGGCGAGTTTCCTGAGCCTCAACCAGATTCATATCCAGATCGCGCGTATGCGACAGGGCCTCAAGAATCGCCTTCTTCGTGATTTCCGAGAACGTCATCCGCTTGATCGGGACGGTCGGCTTCAGCGTATCGACCAGATGCCAGCCAATACTTTCCCCTTCGCGGTCTTCGTCCGTCGCGACGATAAGCTCTTCAGCGTTCTTGAGAAGATCCTTAAGTTCTTTGACCGTTTTATTCTTCTCTGGCGAGATGATATAGAGCGGTTTAAATCCGTCGTCGACATTGACGCCAAGTCTGGTCCAGGATTCGGATTTTAATCCTTCCGGGATGTCGGCGGCCTTTTCCGGCAGATCGCGCACGTGCCCCATGCTGGCACGGACTTCATAGTCACTGCCCAGAAAGCCTGCGATTTTTTTGGCTTTTGCCGGTGATTCCACGATCACCAGCCCCCGCTTTTTCTTTTGCGAACTTGCCATCCGACCAGTCAATCTCGTTTTTCAGTCAGTGTCTGTATAAAGTTTCCGTATTTACCGTCTTAGGTCAAATCGGATTTGGCAATCAAGCTGCAGTCTGGAAAACTGAAAAGTTTGGACCGCTTTCCTCCGCCCTGCTCCACGATGAGACAGACCTCGAAGCGAAAGTGCAATCCAGATTGTCACTTTCGCCAATAGTGCCTGAACAGGCTGGGCTTGTCATCAATGAATGCAGAGCTAAAATGCGACTCGCCGAATCAGAATAATCTCTGGAATTGTCAGACTTTATTTCGTTCCAGAAGTGGATATTCTGCATTTGACAGGAAGTTCCCCTGAAAAATTGCCCTTTTGCGATTGCGTAAAGGTTATTCTACCGGGAAACCATCGCATTGCTTTTGCAATGAATGTCATTGTGGAGTTGTTAAAAAACTTCGCCACAAATGTGAGTGATTAAGTGATCGTTTGTGAGATTGTCAAGAGTCGACCAGTCGACATGCCGTCAAAGGCGAACTCCCCTCACGTCGGCGTGACCGGGAAAACATTAGTCATCGCCGCATCTTTTCGCGAATTTGACAAGGGACAAGGATGAGCTCGCCGTTTTCGATTTTCCGCCGCTACGAAAAAATCCTGATGGTGGTTCTCACAGGATTGGCGATGGTCACTTTCGTGCTGATGGGGTCTGTGCAGGACCCGAGCAGCCTTCCTCCTTCAATGCTGGTGCTGATTATTGCAGCAACATTGGGAGCCGTGGCCTGGCTCGCCGGGTTAAGTAAAGGAAAAGGTGCGGAATGGGGTCTGTCAGGTATTCTTGTCGGTGTCATCATCGGCATGGCAACACTGGTCTTTAACCGCCCGGCCAGCGCCGTCCTGATCGACAATGGGAACCTGACCTCTGAACAGGTCTCGGAACTGCGACGCCAAAGAAGCATCGCCAATCAGTTCGTGCTTCTTGCCTTCCAGAACAGCTTTGGAATGGACTTGCGCGGCATGCCTGCTGCAGTTCAACGACAATATTTATTCGGCAGCACCGCTGGGGAAAACATTGACATCAACGACATCGTGCTGAGCGAGTTACTGCGTCGGGAAGCCGACCAGATGGGCATGACCATTTCAAATAAAGTCGTGACCGAATTCCTTGGACAGGTCAGCAGCAAACAACGCCTGCAGGACTCTGTCCGCCGCGTTGAATCTCAACTCGACCAGCGCGAGCGTTTCATCCTTCCATTCTATATTCAACAGGTGAAAGAACGCCCACTGACCGGCGAGGCATTCACTGCAATTCGCCAGCAAATGCGAGTTTCAGAAAGCGAACTCCTCGAAGCAATTCGCAGCGAACTCAAAGCAGTTCAAACCTTCGAACTCCTTTATGGGCGAAACGAACTGGCACCAGAATCTTTCTGGGAATTCTACCGCCAGATGAATGTTCAGCAGACAGCAGACATTGCTGTTGTGCCAGTTGCTGACTTTGAAGCCGCTGACGCAAAGCCATCTGAAAACGAACTGCAGGAACTCTTCAACAAGTACCGTGACAACACTCCCGGATTCACATCAGAAGGCCGTGTTGAAGAAGGTCGCCCAGGATTCTTCCAGCCACGCCGGTTCAAAGTCGGCTATCTCGAAGCGGCTTACGACAACATTGAAACACTGGTCGGCGAGATCTCGGAAGAAGACGTCAAGAAGCGTTACGAAGAAAAGTACCTGCGTAATGTCCCTAAGACAGACGCGCCAGGTACCGAAACGCCTGCAATGCCTGCGACTGAAAAGCCAGCCACAGAAGCTCCTGCCGGCGAAAAAGCTGCTCCTGCAGCTGAGATGAAGACCGAATCAAAGGACGCTCCCAAAGCAGAGCCTGCAAAAGAAGAGAAGCCTGCAGCTGAAAAGGCTCCAGAGAAAGCTGACGCCCCAAAGGCGGAAGAAAAGAAGGAAGAGCCGAAATCAGAAGAAGCTCCGAAATCAGAGCAGCCAGCTTCTTTGATGAGTGTTCCAGCTTCTCGCAAACTCGCCTTCTTTGATGCAGCGGAAGCAAAAGCAGACGCAACTCCAGCAGCGAAACCAGAATCAAAACCTGAAGAGAAGCCAGCTGAAAAACCAGCTGCAGAGGAAGGCAAGCCAGCCGCCGAAAAGCCAGCTGAAACCAAACCGGCTGAAGAAAAGAAACCGGCGACTGACAAGCCTGCAGAAGAGAAGAAGCCGACCGAAGAAAAGCCGGCGACTCCAGCAATGCCAGCACCGGAACTTCCTCCAGCTCCGACTTCTGACATCCCTGCTCTGGACGACAAACTGAAAGAAGAAATTCGTGCCGAAATTCGACGCGAGCGTACTGTTGCTGAGATCCAGAAACGGACAGAAGCAGCCCATCAGTTCATGCTCGATCTGGGGCTTCGAGTTGGTCGAGACGAGTCAGACAAGACAACCGTTACCGAAGAACAAGCGCAGAAGGAACTGGAAGCCTACGCTGCAGAAAACGGTTTGACCTATGTGGTCACCCCGATGGTCAGCTATCAGGATTTGACCCAGTCAGACGACTACGCCATTGGTAATGCGATTTTGAAGACTGACCCACGGCTGAACGTTGCAATTCAGCTATACCAGACTGCTCCGACCGCATTCTATAAGGCAACCCAGGCAAACAACTTCAACAACCGAAGCGGTTATGCATTCTGGAAGCTCGCTGATAAAGAGCAGTACGTTCCAGCAAAAATCGACGACGAGCCAATCGTTCGTGAACAAGTGATTGAAGCTTGGAAGAAGCTGCAGGCACAACCAAAGGCAAAAGCCCGTGCCGAAGAAGTCGCGAAGATGGTCAAGGAAAGCGACAAGCCAATGGCAGAAGCTCTCGCGGAAACAACAGTTTCCGGGAAAGAAGGAAGCCTTTACCTGACAGTTCGCTCCACTGGTGAATTCACCTGGATGCAACGACCGATCGTTCCTCCAACCGGCCTGCAACAGACTCCTCCAGTGTCACCATCAATGGTGCCTGGTGTCGACAATCCGAGTGAGGCCTTCTTTAAGACTGTCTTCGACGAAATGAAAGTCGGCGATGTTCGTGTCATTCCAAACCAGGATCAGACTGAGTACTTCGTTGTGAAAGTCACAACACGTTACCCATCGACTCCGGAAGATCTGGAAAAGTTCCGTGAAGCCTTCATGGCAGCCGGAATGCAACAGTCCTACATCAGTCTTGCTCAGCGAACTCTCTCAGAGAATTCCGTTGACTGGCGATCAGACCTGTTCAAGAAGCACGAAGTTGTGATTTACGACACTCAGGTTGAATCTGATTTCTAGACGAGCGATCTCAAGTGGCTCAGCTGTTTCACTCAATGGAACGTCTATAGCCACGTACCAGATTGCAACAACTTGAACCGACGATGCCGAACTCCAGAAATGGGGTTCGGCATTTTCATTGCCAGACTGCAGCTCCTGCATGGATGGGAAGTGAAACAGCAAATGAGCTGGCGGCCAGAATAAAAGTTGGAATCTGCGATCCACGGCAGCAAATTCTCGTTGGGGAACGGAGATTCCATTTCAAAAATGATTCTGACAGTACTTTTTCACTAAAGAACGATTCTTGCTTGCAGATTCCTCTCCAAACCGAACCTGGAATTCATTTTGGTGTCCAAATCTCATGCGAATTCAGTTGCCGTAGCGGCCTGACTCCGATATCTTGCGTCTTTCCCAAAAGGAAGCGATTCCTGAGGGACTGGATGGTGGGCATAGCTCAGTTGGTTAGAGCACCAGATTGTGGATCTGGGGGTCGCGGGTTCAAGTCCCGTTGCTCACCCTTTATTGTTTCTCCGGCGCAAGCTGTTGAGAAACAAAGGGTTTCGAATACAAGAGGGTTTTGGAAGCGAGCCTGCATTCTGTAGAGGGGTGCAGAGGGACAATGAAGTAGGCCCTAGCGGCCTCTGCCTGTTTTACCCTGGTACCTCCTTCCAAAGCCCTCTTTTTATTGATTTGCTGAAATGTTGTGGCTCTGGCCGGTGGGCTTCCCTGGGAAGTTCACAACGGTTTTTTCCGTTGCCCGACATTCAAATCTGCGAACAAGAGGGTTTTGGAAGCGAGCCTGCATTCTGTAGAGGGGTGCAGAGGGAAAACACAAAGCAGGTCTTTATGGCCTCTGCCGTTTTGAACCCTGGTACCTCCTTCCAAAGCCCTCTTTTTATT
Source organism: Planctomicrobium limosum (assembly GCF_051465645.1). Taxonomy (GTDB): domain Bacteria; phylum Planctomycetota; class Planctomycetia; order Planctomycetales; family Planctomycetaceae; genus Planctomicrobium. Next base: position 1,340,929 of record NZ_CP195790.1, read on the forward strand.
GATTTGCTGAAATGTTGTGGCACTGGCCTGTGGGCTTCCCTGGGAAGTTCACAACGGTTTTTTCCGTTGCCTGACATTCAAATCTGCGAACAAGAGGGTTTTGGAAGCGAGCCTGCATTCTGTAGAGGGGTGCAGAGGGAAATCGAAAGTAGGCCTTTAAGGCCTCTGGCGTCAGAAACCCTGGTACCTCCTTCCAAAGCCCTCTTTTTACTGATTTGCTGAAATGTTGTGGCTTTGGCCGGTGGGCTTCCCTGGGAAGTTCACAACGTTTTTTTCCGTTGCCTGACATTCAAATCTGCGAACAAGAGGGTTTTGGAAGCGAGCCTGCATTCTGTAGAGGGGTGCAGAGGGAAATCGAAAGTAGGCCTTTAAGGCCTCTGGCGTCGTAGAACCCTGGTACCTCCTTCCAAAGCCCTCTTTTTATTGATTTGCTGAAATGTTCTGGCTCTGGCCGGTGGGCTTCCCTGGGAAGTTCGGAACGGTTTTTTCCGTTGCCTGACATTCAAATCTGCGAACAAGAGGGTTTTGGAAGCGAGCCTGCATTCTGTAGAGGGGTGCAGAGGGAAACACAAAGCAGGCCTTTACGGCCTCTGGCGTCGATACACCCTGGTACCTCCTTCCAAAGCCCTCTTTTTCTTTTTTGAATCTCTCAATGTCTGGCGGATGGACTCGGCGTCAGTGTCCGAAGTAAGGATCTTTCAATGGCGAATGCACCACAACAACCGAAACCACAGCCGCAACCCCGTCCCGACAATAACCCGTGGAAAGATCACCGAGGCGGGACCGAACGGCGTGACGATCAGACCGGAGATCGACGGGAACACAGAGGGTGAATTTATTGTGCCCAGACGCCGAAGGCCATCGACATAATGGAAACAATGAAGGCGAATTGAGTCCACCTCAGGACGGTTGCCTTCCAGTCGCAGAGGCTGCGCGTCGAGACTGTGGCAATATTGAAGGACGCGGCCAGTTTCCCCATCAGATAGCCAGGGGGCATGTTGTTTGCGTGTTCCAGCAGTTCCGCTGTTGAGGCGGGAGTCTCTCGTTTAAGCGGTTGCCGAATCCACATTGCCAGGAGCATGACAGTGCAGAATCCCGCGAAGGATCCCAGCAGCCAACCCGAGAATTGCAACTCCAACGCCTTCCCTGCTGTCATCACGCCGGCTGAGAGTGCGGCTGAGAACTGGAAGAGTTTCTCGGCTTTTCCATCGAGGGCATCAAAAGTTCCGGTCGCCTGCTGGAATTCTTGACGGGCATATTCCAGCGCCAACCGAAAGCATTCTTCCGAATGTTCATCCTGCGTGTCATTCATGCACGGAACAAACTCGCTGAAGAACTGTTTTGCACTGATGACTTCCGCTGACGAAGCATCCGGTGGGACAAGGAAGTTTAACATGGCCGTTCCTCTAATCCTGCAATTGTTTTGGTGGAAGTTCTGTAAGTACTTTCGGGATTGCAGAGTCTGACTGCTTGCGATTACAGTCCAGAGACTATGCCCATGCCAGAAACCATCTTGCGAATCTCTGGTCACGAACTGACATCGATCCGTGTTCGGCGCGATGACGCAGTGATTATTGAACTGCCGGTGAAAGAGCTCGCGGCAAAATCGCACCTGGCAGGCCGGAAGACCTCTGCCGATGAGGCAATCCTCTCGCAATTAGCAGACGCCTTGTCTCGACTGCAAAAAGAACTGCCTGAAGGCGTCATCGAGTTTCTGTTGCCGATGAAGTTGGTTTAGGAGTCGAGCCCCATCCCTGGAGAACTTTCGCTGCTGCCAGTTCCCCCACATGGTTGATTGCTTTGCACATTCTAGACTTTTTTTTCATCGTGCTGGAGATCGTTGCCGCGGCTTTCAGCACCTTGCGACAGTGATCAATGTCTTGAATCTTCCCTTCAGCGACATCCAAGAGTTCCCGCATGGATTCGAAGTAGGCTTGTTCAAATTCGGTCATAATGATTCTCGTTTGCCTGGAAATACACCGGACTGGGGGATTTAATCTCTTTAGTTATTGCGCCAGTTTCAGAATCTCTGTTGTTATCGCTGCAGTCAGATTTCCTTCGCGGGTGAGCTTTTCGATTGCCGTGAGCGCTTTGACGGACTGCTCATCCAGTCCATCCAGTGAAATTGCAATCTTCCCTCGTTCATGGTGCGCGAGTTCCAGCAGTTCCATCTCGAACTCTGGGCTGTTCATCGCTTCACACAATTGACCGATGCGATCAGATGCAGGGGCCGCGCCGTGGAAGCGCTCCCACTGAGACACCGTGACGAGCTTGAGCCCAATTCGCTCAGCGACTTGAGAGATTGTCATGCCGCTTTTCTTGCGGATTTCCCTCAGTCGCGATCCAAATGTTCTGGTTGACATGGATGTTTCCAATGAAAATGCTGGTCTGATTTGTTACGGAAGCTCGGTGAGAAAGCCGGTTCCACACTTTGATGACTGCTGCCATCGCTACGCTCCACATCGAAAAACCTTTCACAAAGTGGGGTTGATCGGCACGGAGCTTCAGCGATAGGCTGGCAATCATTGCGATTGCAGTCCGAGCCGCCCCCACGCAGGTTGTTTTTCACGGCAAACCTGCGTGGGGGTCTGTTTGTTTGCTTCTCTACACTTCCCCATTGTGGTGCGAATTTCTTGAGTACCAGATCTGAAATCTGGTACTCATTCCTTCTCAAGCACTGTAATTTCACTGCTTTGATTGACGATCCCTTGAGCCGCTTGCGGGACTTCCGCAAGCGGCTTTCATTTTTCTATCTTCCTGAAAATCACATGCAGCTTACTTGACATCTCGTTTCAATCGCGCATGATGGCGTCACCAAGTAAAAACAGGCATCGAAGTCTTCTTCTCTGAATCATGGCACTTACGCTTTGTGCCCGGTCAGGGTGGATCTCTCTTGATGCCACCTGTTCAAACCGTGGAGTCTTGAAGGATCAACGCGCCGCCTGTCTGCGTATTTGGTCCCCTGACCGAGCCCAAGCGATTTTGTGATGAGCTGCGCCTTGCCGTTTCATCGCTGATTTGCGTGATGACACTGTGCCCGTATACGCGGCACAGTGTCATCACCTTTCATCCGCTTTCGCCCGTTCTGCGACGACTCCGCCAAGCCGGAGAAACCTCGTGCTGCTGGGCACAGCCGCTACCGTTGCGCACATTTGTTTCCGCACACTGCTGCATTGTGTGCTAGGGAACTTGCAGACTGTTCGATCTCAGGAGTTCTCATGTCGCGCTCACATGGAGGCATCAGATTCGTGCTGCAGACAGACCACACTGCAAGCTGAGCGACGACGACAACCTGGAGCCACATGCTGTGCAAAAACAGAAGGCACCGCTACCGAAACAAATTTCCTTTCTCGATCCACTCGAACTGACATTGCGGGCAGCCTACGACAAGTACCACCGACGTGTGTCGCACAAACCCAGTTACATTCAGGCTGCAAACACGGCTCTGGCTCACTGGGAACGCTGTACGACCAATCCAGCAATTGGCGAAGTCACCAACGTGACAATGAGCGAGTTCGCTTCGACGTTCTTGCGCTCACCACTTCCAAGCAAAGTTGCGATCTTGCTCAGACGCTGCATCAAGGCAGACAAGAACGCGTTGTCCACTCTCAGGGCAATCGGACTGACAAAAGATCGATTCATCCGTCTCGACCAGGAGCAAGCCTATCAGGCCATCTGCACGGCCCGCACCATCCCGGCCGAGCTGTTGCCAATGACCCCAACGTTCAATGCCCAGGTACGATTGCTGGAAGCCATCTTTGCAACGTTGGGGCCGAAGCATCGCGGCAATCGTTATGCGATTGGACTCATGAAAGAAGTCCCCTGCTGTCGTATGGAAGAGGAAGAAGAACCGGAAGTCGTGACTGCGATCGAAGACGATCTAAACGCGATCTATCAGCACTGCGATGCTGCAGCATGGCCAGCACGCGAAAAAACCGGAGTTCCTCCTTCCGGGGTCAACTCTGGTGATCAGGATCTGTCAGGCTATTCTGAGATTGGCCACGGTCACACCATTTCCGATGTTTCAGGTTTGCAGGCCAGCCTGAACGCAAAAGCCGATTTGATTGGGGGTGTCATCCCTTCGTCGCAGCTGCCCGCGCTCGTGAAGACGGACGTTTTCACTGTCGAGGATGAAGAGGCAATGCTGGCCCTGGACGCTCAGACTGGGGACGTCGCGATCCGGACAGATCTGTCCAAAACCTTCATCCATAACGGAGGGGATGAAGGCACCGCTGACGACTGGTCGGAACTGATCTCTCCCACTGATGCCGTGACGTCAATCAATGGTCTGATCGGTAGTGTCACGCTGGGATATGTCGACGTGGGAGCGGCTCCCGCAATTCACGATCACGAAATCGCCGATATCTCAGGGCTGCTGTCCGCATTGAATGGCAAAGCCGCCAGTTCACACAACCACACGATCAGCAATCTCACGGATCTCCCGACGATCTCGGCCACGTCATTAGCCAACGCGATTGTGAAGGCCGGTTCAGGTGGCACGATCGCCGATGGTTGGTTGTCTGCGAACATTCCCCGCCTGGACGCTAGCAATACGTTCGCAGCAGACCAAACCCTAAGTGCGGTAGGCTCGTCGTCGAGTAACCCACGATCGTTGTTGATCAGTGCGAGTACTGGTCAGTTTGGAAGAATTGCAATTGCTGGTTCGTCGAATTCGCTGCAATCCGGCAATGGGCAGATCACGCAGCTTAGTTCGTACTACCGACTTGACTTAACCGGTGATAGGTTAACGTCGGCACCGAGTTTCGTAGCTGCTTATGGTGCTGAAAATACCAGCGTACGGATCTATTCGAGTCGTCCAGCATCACGCACCCTGGTATTGCAGGGTGCGGCGTCGCAGACAGCGAACATGCTGGAATTGCAAAACAATGCGGGAACTTCGCTGCTGGTCGTCAATAGTGACGGCCAGTTTGACACTCTGCGCAGCCGGGGAGCGACGATTCTAGGCGCCGCCACGTCTGCCGTCGCGGACGCCAGTCTCGGGAATGGGCAGATGAATCTCTATCTCGACGAAGCAGGAAGTAACCTCAAACTCAAGATCAAGACCAGCGCGGGGGTGATCAAAACGGTCACACTTGCGATGGTCTAGTTAATAGGGAACCAATCATGAGCAGTGCAGAAATCAGAGCCAAAATTGAAGTTCACGCCGGGGAAGCTCAACGGTTGTTACGCAGTCACCCGTTGGTCGCGGAATTCCATCATCACATTTGCAGAGTGAATGAACTTCAGCCTGAGTTACAACGACTCATCGAACATGAAGCAGCAGCCACGCAGGCTGAAATCGCGGTACCAGAAGTGGCGGATCGATCAGAGAATCAGGAATAAGTGAATCAACATGGCCTGTACCATCGTCTTCTATCACGACCGGTCCGGAGAACTCTTGACGCTCCGTCTCTCGAATGCCGCTGGTGACCTGGTCAATGGCAGTGAGCCTGATGAATTGATCGAAGTCGATGCGGAAGAGAAGCCGCTGCGTTATGAAGCTGTTGTGAGTGAGGCGATCGCCGGTTGGTTCACTGTGCAGATTTCGGATGCAAGGGGCCTGCTCTATACCGGCCGTGTCAACGTGTCAGCTGATGAGGGAATTTATCTCGTTGATGACCCGGCGATGACGGTGGCCGATCTGGGCGACATCGTTGTTGATAACGTGACCGTGACGCAGTTTTCCACGTCGGCTCTGGCTCAACTCGCAGGCCGAACCATCGTCGTCAGCTATACCGCTCTGATTGATAACCAGTTGCAGCCGCCGATCGTTCGCGGAGATACGTACTCCGCAGCCGTCGGCAATCCAATCGACCTCAGCAACTCAGACTGGCCTGACCTGCCTGACGGCACGACGATTCAACTGCAGGCCAAACAGCAGCGGACAGGTGTCGGTTTTGCGATCGATGGTTCCGTTGTCGTTGCAACCGGGGCCAAGGTGATCCGTTTTCAGATGACATCGGAACAGACCACAACATTCAAAGCGGGAACCTACACGTTCGGGATTGTGGCCACGATCCCGAACGCCAAGCCAGTTCACCTGGTATTGCCGGAAGCCACTTTGCGTGTCCTGAATGGAATCTCCTGACAATCAGGCATTCAGGTGGTAGGTCGCTGGATGTTCATCAGTTGGCATCGCTGACAATTTCGCTTCCGGATTGCGATTGGCGAAGTACTCGCTGATTTCCACTTTCGTTGCCTGGATCACCCGGGCAACATGTCCTCTGGCTTGCCATCCCATCGCTTTCGCGATCATGTCCATGGTCCAGCCATTGGCGTGCAACGTGACGGCTGCGAGTTTGCGGAGGCGAGTTTCGTCCGTCCCGGCCCAGCCACGATGTAGCTGGAGCAGGAAAGCAGCGGGATCCCCTTGCGGTTCTACGGCGGATCCATCGGGATGACGTACCGACATGGAGAACTCTCTTAAAAATGTGGATTGTGGAGTTGTGCTGCGCACCAGTCAGCACACAGAATTGAGGGGCGTTGATCGATCGATGGAACCGCCCCAGGCCAAGGAAGTGCCGGGGCGGTTCTTCTCTTTTACGACGTCATGGTCAACACGCCAAGACGACTGAACCGCTTCGGCCATTTCTGCCGGCCCTGTTTGCAAGATTTGCAATCCCATGAAGGGGGTCTGACATGCTGGTTCTGAGTCGCAAAACACAAGAAGCCGTCCGGATTCGCGATCGCGAGACCGGCGTTGAAGTCACCGTCACTGTCTCCCGGATCGATGGCCGCGTTGTCCGACTCGGATTTGACGCACCTGATCGAGTGGAAATCCTCAGAACGGAACTGATTGTCCAGGATGCGTCTCCCGTCGCCTCAGCCTGATGGATCGTCATGCTTTTCAACGACGTGGAACATCTGATCAAGCCAGGTGACCTGTTCTTATTTCGGGGTCGACTGCTCCATTCTCGCGTGATTCAACGCTGGACTCGATCGGTCTATTCCCATGTGGGAATCGCTCATCGCCCCCAAACCGCTGGGCAGGAATGTCTGGATGTGCTGGAAGCTCGAGAAGGCTCCGGCGTGATCACGCAGCCACTCCGGTACTATCTCGAACGCGGTGATCAGGTCGACTGGTTTTCGATCACCGACACAGCGATCGATCGAGCCGGGGTTGTTGCCTGGGCATGGGAACGTCGAGGCAGACGTTACGCGAGTTATCAGCAGCTGTTGAGATCATTCGTCACATTGCCGCTGGCTCAACTGCTGGGGCTCGATACCAGAATCGATCAGGGCCGCTGGTTCTGTTCCTTCTTTGCTGCGGAAGCACTCCAGGCCGGGGGCTGGGTCCCACCGTCCGATGAAATCATGCCGGGACATCTGATGAGTCCTGGTGCTGTCTCGTTGTTTCCTTGTCTGCAGCGGCAAGGGCCGTTGCGGCTGAACTGAAAGGTTCGCAGATGTCACACTACTCGACGGCAGACCGCTGGAGGCAGAACATTCCAGCCACCGATCGCCCACGAATTCGCTCGCTGATTGGTCTCTTCTCCATCATCGTCCTGACACTGGGACTCGTCCTGGGAGCGGCTGTGACAATGGCCAAAGGGGCGGAAACTCCTGTCCGGCTGACCCGGCAATCGGCAGAGCCAGAAGTTGTTCTGTTCACCATGCCCGGATGCGGGCCATGCGAGCAATTAAAGCGATCTGTTTATTCAGGCGAGTTGAGCGGTTTTAAGTTCGTCGTGGCAGACCAATCCGATCCATTGTATTCCGAGTTTCAGGCGACCGTTGAACCGAGCCAGTTTGATCTCGAACCCGGCCGCATGGGAGGAATTGGCAGACGACCAAGAACGCCGATCTTTCCAGCGGTCTGGGTTCGTGGTTCACTGAATCACTGGGTCGGCTTTCAGTCGGGAATGGTCACTCAGCTGCAGCAATTTCTGGTGAATGATGCCGCGTCCCTGGGACGTCAGTGGCAGCCGGAATCGACTCCAGCAGTATTACCCATGGTGCCAATTCCGGATCCGATCAACCCCACTCCTTCTCAACCGGCTCCAGTTGCCAGTGCGGATTTCGAAGGGGTCCATGTGATCGTGACCATCGCGAATCTCACGTCTCAGATGCCCGAGTTCCGTGCCGATGTGGCTCGCCGGGCCGATCGAGCGTTATCGGAGCTGGTGCGTCAAACCATTGGTGACAAGGTCGCAGCCACGATCGTGGCGGAAGTGGCTGATCCGACTCGCTTCGATGCGGTCTGTCGAGCTGCGGGAGTGAGACCAGGGGCGAATGGGATTCCTGTCGCCTGTACGATCCTCATTCCCGAACGGTTCAAAGGGCTGCAGGCCATGCTGGTCAAACGGGTCGAATACGCCCTGGATCAGCACTTTCTCGTTCCGCTGCAATCGGCGGGAATCTCAGTCGTCATCGAACGCATTCACGGCGAAACCTATGGAGCCGTACTGGAAGCGGCAACCGGTGCGGTCGACGGTTCGACACCATTGTCCCCGGAACATGCGATTCCGTTTGCGTTGTCAGCCTGGCTCGCTGAACGGAGCAATCTGGCCCGGCGACTGCTGGCCGCTCTGGGACTGCTGAAAGAGTAAAGCCGCTTCCTGATCATTCAGGAGCTGGCGAATGTTCTCGATCGTTACCTGCTTACGGAATCGTTCCATGTTCGGAATTCCTCTCGCAATCATTCTCGGTTCACTTTCCGGCTTTGGTGTCAACGTGGTCGGAGCGTTGGCCGGTGGCGGTACGAAGGCGATTGTCTTGCGTGCAGTGGTTCCTCTGGCCGTGCAACTGGCTCAAAGTGTCCTGGGAGGAACGGCGTCGCGCACCACGGCGGAGGATCTTTTGAAGGCCGCAGGCCATAAGGTTTCTCCTGAAGTGACTGCCGATGTCAAAGCCGATCCGACCGCAGCTCCGTCACGCACAACCAAAAAACGTTGATGCTCCCTGCCCACCAGCGGGCATCACGACGCCAGGTGTCCTGGTTCGCATCATTGATGGGGACACGGTGGAAGTCGAGATCCGGAGAACGCTCCGGGTGCGGATGCTCGATTGCTGGGCTCCGGAATCACGGACAAAAGACCTGCAGGAAAAGGAACTCGGTCTGGCGGCGAAAGCTCACCTGGCTGAGATCTGTCCTCCTGGATCAACGGTGACCCTGTTCATTCCAACATCGGCTGGTGGCCATATCGATTCCGTCTTCACGATGGGTCGCGTTCTGGGAGCCATCTGGGCCACTGATGGCGATCCACGGGATTTGTCACAGCGGCAACGGGATGCAGGCCATGCTACCGCCACTCAGGAAGAATCCCATTACAGCGGTTCCACCAAACGCTTACGGAAAAAGGAACTCACGAAATGAGTGGGATGTCTGAACTGGACCGGATTCTGCGAGAACAGAACGCAGCCATACTGGCGATGTTGCAACGGATCGAAGGACTGGAACGCAAGTTGACACAACTGGAAACAGAAAGCTGTCCAGCTGCGGTCCGGGCGACTGCTCAGATCATGGCGGCCAAGGCATTTCCTGAAGCCTATGCATCCTCTTCCGTGATCGACAACTTCGAGTTGCTGCATCAATCAGTGCTGGACGCCATTCAGTGAGAACGACGGGTTCCCCATGAGTCTCAATCGTGACGAAGGGCAGACAGATTCGCACACGGAAGCGATTACGGCGTCCATCCGTCAGCGAACGCAATCGAGCCCCCTCCAGCCAGCGTGGTTACGATGCCCGGTGGAGAGCGGCTTCGAAAGCCTTCCTGCTGCGTCCCGAGAATGCACTGTGCTGCCATTGCCTGCAACAGAACCACCGCACTCCATCGAATTGTGTGGATCACATTGTCCCTCATAAGGGAAATCATCAGCTGTTCTGGAATCAGACCAACTGGCAGCCGCTGTGCCACCAATGTCACTCAGTCAAGACAGTGAAAGAAGATGGCGGATTTGGAAGGGCTGTCCGACATGAGCAAGCGACAAACACGCCGACGCAAGCTGATGAATCTGAATCAGCAACGAGAACTGATCGCTCGCATCGTTGAGATACGGGAGCATGGCCAGCGACTGCGATCTGAACACGACAAGTTAATGGACTCGCTGAACCAGACGGTGGCGGTAGGCGATGTGCTGGAAGTCACAATGTCAGATGGATCCCGGCGACGGGTGAGTATTCAGGATCCTTTTCTGGGCTGTCATGGCCGCACCGTCAGCGTCTCCAGGACGATCACAGTCGATCGTTTTCATCTTCTGATTGAGGAGTTGCCCACATGCCAGAACGATACGGACCTGGTCGAAGTGTAAGTGTGTCGTTGCAGGTGCCAGACTTTGTCCTGGTGAAGGCGGAAGCGACGCGGCTGGGAGTGTCAGCGGGCACACTTATCAGCGATCAAATCGAGCCCTACCTGCAGTCGTTGCGAGAGTCCGCGAACGTGATAAATCTCGCAGAAAACCCAGCAAATTCCGCGTGAATCCCGGGCTTTGGCATGCCATTTCGACTGGTCGATCAGCGACCAGTGGGAGGGGGGGGCCGCGAGGCTGCCCCCGCCCCTAAGAAACCGCACTGACTCCAGACTGCGCATCGTTTGGCAGAAAATGGAGGGGGGGTATTGGCGTCAGTTTCGGATCTTGGAGCCTCCTGGTCAGTCGATTTCGTGAGTCAAAATGGCAGGAACCAAAGGTCGCAGCGGACGGCGAAAGAAACCCGCCGAAATTAAAAAACGCGAACGGACCTTTCGGTCTGATCGTGATTCCGATGAGGTTTCGTTCCCGTCCGCTGACGGCCCTGAAATTCCTAAGAAACTCCATCCCGACGCCGTGAAAGAATGGAAACGGCTGGCTCCCATCTGTCGAAAGATGGGCCTTCTCACAGAAGGCGATTGGCTCGCCTGGCGACTCGGATTTGCAGCCTTCTCCACCTGGCTCTATGCCAGTGAACAAATCACTCACCCCGGATCCTGGACGTTCAAAACCGACAAAGGTTACGAAGGACCAGTCCCGGAAATCGCGATCGCCAAACAAGCCTACTCCGCAGTCCTCGTGTTCTGCCGTGAATTCGGACTCACTCCGTCCAGTCGATCCAGTCTCAATATTAAAGTGGACGGGATTGACGAAGCGGATCCAATGGAAGGTCTGCTGAATTGAGCCGGACACGGGCCAAGCCAGGTCAATCACCGAACGCCGTCGATGTGCAGCGCTACATCGACGGCGTTCTTACTGGTGACATTGTGGCCGGACGTCTCGTCATCGCTGCGGTCAAACGACATGTTGCTGATCTCGCCCAATCCCAGGACGGCTGGGATTACTATTTTGATCAACCCGCAGCTGATCACGTCATCACCTTCGTCGAATGTCTGAAGCATTCCACCGGAGAGTTCGCCGGACAATTATTCAAGCTGCTCTCCTGGCAGAAGTTTGTTCTCTCCGTCCTGTTTGGCTGGAAGAAACGTTCGGACAGCATGCGGCGATTTCGTGAAGCATTCATTTCGCTGGGCCGTGGCAACGGGAAAAGTCCCCTCGCTGCGGTGATCCTGCTCTATTTGCTGACAGCCGACCGGCCACCGGAACCGAGAGCGGAAATCAAGATTGCCGCCACGGAACGGGGAAAGAAAGCTGACAACGGCGGGGCGATGATCGTCTTCAATGAATGCGGCCGCTTCATCAATCAAAGCAAAGCCCTGTCAAAAGCCTGTCGGGTGCTGACAAACGCCATCATCTTCACGAAGACGGAAGGCACAATTACCCCGCTGGGAAAAGAGGCAAAGACGAAAGACGGTTTCAATCTGCATGCCTATGTCGCGGATGAATTGCACGAATGGCAGGCCGAACACCAGGGCGTGTGGGACAAACTCGAAACCGCGATGGGGAAACGCCGGCAGCCGCTGGCCGTCAGCGTGACCACGGCTGGAAGTGATCGGTCCGCACTCTGGCGAAAGAAGTACATCGAATGCTGCAAAGTCGTGAACCGAGTCTATGAGGATCCGGCTCTGTTCGTGTTCATCGCTCAGATCGATCTGGAGGAACCCGAAAATAACCTGCCGGGTGATGATCCCTTCGATCCCCAATGCTGGGCCAAAGCGAATCCCAACCTGGGCATCTCGGTCAAAGTCGATCATCTCCAGCGCATGGCAGAAAAGGCGAAGCATGATGCCGATGCCAAGAATAACTTCCTGCGATATCACCTGAACGTCATGGTTCGCAGTCGCCTCCGCATCGTGAACATGCAGGAATGGAAAGCCTGCGATGCCACCCCACTCCCGAAACTGGATCGCCTGGTCTGTCACGGGGGAATCGATCTGGGATGGCGCGACGATCTCGCTTCGTTCTACCTGATGTTTCCTCTTCCCGATCGCAAGTTCGCCACACTCGGGTGGAACTGGGTCTGTGAAGAAACACCGCATCGGGATCTGTCGCGGGATCCCTGGGCCAGCTGGATCGACTCAGGGAAGCTGCTCGTTACGCCTGGGGAAGTCTTCGATCCGGCCGCCATCATTGCCAAAGTCGCCTGGGTGAAAAAGCGGTTCCAGCTACTGACGGTCGCACTCGATCCCAACAACGCCCGATCAGTTGAAGTCGAACTGGTCAACAATCACGGGCTGCTGGTTTATTCCTTCGGACAGAACGCCAGGAAGTACAACGAACCGATCAAATCTCTGCTGGAATGCGTGAAGGAGCAACGATTGATCACAGGCGGGGATCCCCTTTTAGCCTGGGCGGCATCGAACATGACCGTCCGGAAGGATACCGCCGGGCTGATGATGCCCGACAAGCGCTATTCGGACGACAAGATTGATCCGATCGTGGCCACGTTGATGGCTTACTCGGAATGCCTCTATGCAGGCGGCGCACCACAAGCGACTTACAACGAACGTGGCTTGCGGAGACTGGGGAAATAATGCGGAAACCGTATCGTGAATGGCATCCGAAACCGTCGTCGCTCATTCGCAAGGAAGTGCGGCAGGATACTCCCATGCAGCAATGGATGCAGTCACGGCGGGCGAGTCGCCCTATCTCGAATTCCGTGGCCATCAACGACGCCACCGCCATCAAGATTTCGGCTGTCTTCGCTGCCGTCCGGATTCTGTCGGGTCTGGCGTCCACTCTTCCTGCTCATGTCTATGAAGCCAAGGGGGATGGAGTGAAGGATGCGGAAGTCAACCAGCATCCCCTGGCCAGTGTGCTCCGCAGCCAGCCGAATTCGTATCAGGTTCCAGCAGTCTTTGAAGAACAACGGCAATCCCATCTGAGCATGTGGGGAAACGCTTACAGCGAGCTGAGGTTCAATCAGGATGGGGAAGTCATTTCCACAATCAATCACCATCCTTACAACGTTCTCCCTGCCTGGGATGAAGCTCACGCGGCTTACGACGGTCTGCCACGGCTGAAATATCACGTCACCGACCAGAACGGGACACGGACACTGGACGCCTCCCGTATCTGCCATGTGCCGGGATTCGGGTTCAATGGTCTGGAAGGTCTCTCGACGATCAGTGTCGCGGGCGATTCGCTGGGCGTCGCGGCGTCCTCCGATCGCCTGGTCGCACAATTCGCTAATAATGCCGCAAAGCCATTTCTGGTGGTCACCGTCCCCTCGTTTCTCGATGACGGGCCGTTTAATCGGCTTTCGCATGAAATCCGAGAAGAGTATCGAGGCGATCAGACATATGGATCGCTCTTGCTGGAAGGGGGAGCGACGGCTAAGTCGATGATGCTCCCTTTCAAGGATGCGCAGTTACTCGAGTCGAGAAAGTTTCAGGGGGAGGAGATCGCTTGCCGCTGGTTTGGACTCCCGCCACATCTGGCCGGATATCTCGACAATGCCCATTTCGACAATATCGAAGAGCAGGATCGGGCGTTGCTGGTCTTCACGCTAGCCCCCATGCTGATCCGGAAGGAACAGGAGTGGAATCGCAAAGGTTTCCACGGTGACCAACGTGGCCGGTTCTATGTGAAATACAACGTCGATGCGTTGTTACGTGGGCAGATGAAGGAACGGTACGAAGCCCATCGCAACGCGATTCAGGCAGGGTGGAAAACCGTCAACGAAGTCCGGCAACTCGAAGATCTGGCACCGCTCCCAGGTGGTGATGAACTTCCCCGGCCTGCCAACATCTGGGGGAAGCCGGACGGTTCCTCAGTTGCAGAGCGGCCACCAGAAAAGCAGCAACGCCGGGAAGAGGATCCGCCGATTGAACGCAGAACCCATGATCCCCGGCTGGCTGCGCTGGCCTTGGATGTCATTCAAGGGCTACAGCATGCCGAATGCATTCAGGCAGAACGCTCCGCCAGTCGTCCTGATGCCGCACAGCGGATTCGGGACTGGTATGAAGGCCATGAACTGAAAGCCCTGGATAAACTGAAGGGGCTTCAGCCGGAAGCCCGGGCCGTGCTGTCTCACTACCGAGAACATCGGGACCAGCTGCTGAAGGCGGTCACCGATGCGGATCCTTCACGAGCGGTCGAGGCCTGCATCGCCGGTTGGAACTGCGACCCTGCCCGATTGGCCAACTCGCTCACTTCAACAGGACAAGCCTGATGACACTCGAACGCCGGTTTCTGTCGATTGAAACTCGCTCTGACGACGAGGACAAAAACTTCGCCGTCGGTTATGCCGCCGTCTTCTACAAGGAAGGAGACAAGTCGACCGAATTTGAACTGGTTCCGGGTCGTTACATCGAACGATTCGCCCCAGGGGCATTCGATGCCTCATTGAAGAACGATGATATTCTCTGCCTGTTCAACCATGACCAATCGCTGGTATTAGGCCGAAACAAATCCGGCACGCTGGCACTGTCCGTTGATTCGCGGGGTCTGTTCTACCGCTGCAATCTGCCAGACACCAGCTGTGGCCGCGATATGCGTGTCAGTCTCGACCGCCGGGACGTGTCCGGCAGCTCGATTGGCTTCGTGGCGGAAAAGGTCACCTGGACCGAGCAGGAAGATGGGCCAACCATCCGCCTGATCGAGCAGGCCAAACTCTATGACGTCTCTCCAGTCACGTATGCCGCCTATCGTGGCACAGAAGCCAGTTTGCGTTCTGCCGGTTTCGTGGAAGATGCCCTGAAAGAGATTGAACACCGGGAAGCGAAAACGAAACAGCGAAAGGATGGGCTCAGAAATCTGAAACTGACCGAACTCCGTTCATAAACGGTATTGATTCAGATTGAATCAGGCCATCAAAGTGCCGTAAGATCTCGTTCCCACGGTAGGAAAGTCGGACCGGTACGATCACCTACAAGGAAATGCGAGACGGTTGCTCTCACTGTTCGCGACGGTGACGGCTCGACGCTTTCCCGGCGGGCCATTCCACCCGTGGGAGTTTCAGACTCTCTTGAGCAGCAGCTTCCTCTTCCACACGGATTCTCTGCTGATAGGCTCTCTGCTCTGGAGTAAACTCCAGGACAATGCGACGTTTTCCTGCCTGTTCAGCATGCCGAATCTGTTCCCGCTGCTCCGGCGTCAATTCTAACCTGTCCATGAAAGTCACCATTTCATATTCGGGGCTGCGGTTCCTCCTCTAGTCAGGGGGCGCCGACTTTGTCGACCAGTCGCAGTTCCACCTGTTTCCCCAAGGCTCCCGCCACGCGGAAAATGGTATCGATCGTCGGATTCTCCCGCTGTCCGCTCTCCAGCTTGGCCACATTGGAGACATCCATACCGCTGGCGTCGGCCACTTGCTGCAACGTCATGTGCTGTCCCTCCCTGGCTTCCTTGATGGCCAGTGCCAGTGCAATTGCCGCCTGTTTTGCATGGAATCTGGCGATGACTTCGGGCGCCTCGGCCTGAGCGGCTGCCCGTTTCTTCTGCGCCGCTGACGCCTCGTCATCTGTCAGCGGACGGGTGCGAACCACCCGGTTCAGTTTCTCGAATTTACGTGCCATCGTTCATTCTCCCACATAGTAAGCGGTAACGGGATAAATCTGATCCTCGGAAATCACTTCATAAACCGCCCCGATCAGGCGGCCATTCAGATTGGGGCCAATCGCCACTTCCTGTCCGGGATAGGCCTCTTTCATCGTGAAATCCACGGCGTTCATCAAGGCGTTTTCGTAATCCGCAACTGTGATTCCATGCAGCAGAATGTGTTGCACGTTGCCACGTGGATCGTCTTCCATGTCCCAGAGGATTGAATAGTTGGTTGGCATGCCCGCTCCTAGTTGCTTTGGTTTTATATTACCATTCCAACCCAGCTAGGGTCAATGCGATTTGGTTATAAATAACCAAGTACATTCCGTCATGTGCGCACCGATCCCGCTGGGATTGAAATACGGGAGCGGCGTTCAGACGTGACGTTCCCTGCAGATCTGGCCCCCCGTGCAAACGGTCTGGAGGCCTTCGAAAGCTGGTTTCCGAACGGGATAACGCACAGTGGACCCATTTCTTGACGTTGCGGTTGAAATCAATTTCTCTTCCTTCGAGTTCCGCGACCTGCTGGCTGGTCGCAAGAAAATCGTCGAAGAACTCGACAAGATTGGACCCAGCGGCTCACCTGCTGCAGAACATGAGCAGCGGTTTGATGCCCTGCTCGATCGGGCCATCAAACTCGATCAGCACCTGGCTGTGGTGGAAAAGGGAGAACAACGCAGTTCAGCTTTGACTGCGTTGAAAAGCGGATCCCGCTCGACTCCAACCCCAACCGGCGCACCGGCTCCAATCCCGTTTCGCGGTGACGAACCGGAACACCGGGATCTGCTCGACAACGTCGATGGCGGCAAACATAAGTTCAGTCTGTTGCGGGCGGTTGACCTGGTCTCAAGAAATAAACCGCTCGATGGCTTTGAAGCGGAAGTCTCTCAGGAGATTGAGAAACGCTCCGGCAAACCGGCCACGGGCTTTTACATCCCCTGGAATCTGCCGGTTTATCACCAGCATGAACACCGGGATGCGTTTTCCACCACCGGTGGGGCCGGTTTGATCCCCAAAGTTCAGGGCCGTTCCCTCGTCGACGTGTTGCGGAACCAGATGCTGATGGCCCGGCTGGGGGCGACCGTGATGTCCGACATGGTCGGAACCTTCGATCTGCCAAAGAAAACGGCCACCGGCGGAGCATACTGGCTTGCGGAATCGGGCGAACCAACGGAATCGAATCCGACTATTGGTCAGATCAATTTCGCTCCGACGACTGTTGGCTGTTATTCAGATGTCACGCGACGGTTGATCAAACAATCCAGTTTCGATGCCGAAGCGGTTGTCCGGTCGGATCTGCTGGCGGTGCTGACTCTGGAACTCGATCGAGTCGGGTTCAATGGGTCTGGTAGCAGCAATCAGCCACAGGGGATCCTGCAGAATTCCAGTGTGGCGGCCATTGCCCTGGGAACAAACGGCGGGCCGATCAACTGGGCCAAGATCGTCGAACTTGAAAGCGCCATCGCGGCCCTGAATGCGGACATTGGCAACCTGGCCTATGTCACATCGGCCAAGGGACGCGGGGCTTGTAAGACGACTCGCAAAGATGCCGGTTCTGGTCTGTTCCTCTGGGGAGACGACAACCAGATGAACGGCCATCAGGCTCTGGCAACAAACCAGATCCCCAGCAACCTCACCAAAGGTTCTGGCACCGGTTTGACGTCGATGGTGTTCGGCAACTTTGCTGATGCGACCTATGCGATGTGGGGCGGAATCGACGTCAACGTCGATACCGCTTCGCTCAGTAAGTCGGGTGGCGTGCGCATCGTTTATCTGGCAGATGCCCAGTTCAAACTGCGCCGGACTGAATCGTTCGCCAAGATCGTCGATCTGGATCCGGCACAAATCTATGTGCCCGAGCCATTGGTCGTGGTCACCAGCGGAACATAGTGCCCTGTCTGACTGAGGCGATCCCGGCGGGGATGTTGGGCCAGTCCCCGTCGGGTTTTCTTGGCCCATCTCTCACTGTTTCAACGTTCAAATATCGCAAAATTGCAATATCCGTGAGGTCCACATATGGGATTGGTCACTGTCGTTCTGCTGATGGGAATGCTGGTCGGGACACACTGGTACAAAAAGGGGGACCAGATCGAACTGGAAGAAGACTACGCGAAGGAACTGGCAACCCTGAAACCGCCACGAGTGCAGATTCTGGGACCGGGAGTCACTCCAGCGCAGCCATCTGTTCCGGAGACTGCTGAGTCGCAAGTCGCTCTGCCTGCTGAGGTGATTGATCAGACAGAGACTGAAGTTCCGTCCGACGACTCACTGGAGTCCGCTGGATTCGCAGGCAAAACATTGACCCTGTTGCAAACGGCCGGAATCACCACGGTCACCGATCTGAAAGCCCGGATTGATTCCGGAGAGAAGATCGAGGGTGTCGGCGAGAAGACTTTGGCCAGCATTCTTGCTCAGCTCGATGCAGCCAAAGAATAAACGCACTTCTCATCTGTCCGCCCTCTGACACGGTCTGCACATGGCTTCCTTGATCACGCTCACACCGGCCCCATTGCCGTTATCGGCGTCTGAAATTCGGCAACAAAGCCGGATTGATGACACAGGGGAAGACGCGTTGATCGAGGAATACATTGCAGCCGCGTCACGGCTGGCAGAAGAGGCCAGCGGACGGCCTGTCGGGGAAACGGTCTACCAACTGCGGTTGAATCGATTTCCTGATCAAGGGGAACCGATCCTGTTGCCGCGACCACGAACGATCACGGTCGATTCCATCTCTTATCTCGATGCCTCTGGAGAGTCACAGTCGTTAACGGCACCATCGCGACAAGATGATCTCTTTAGTGAACCGGCCCGAATCTATCCGGCCGTCGGTTCCAGCTGGCCAATGACTCAATCCGGGGCATTCAACGCCGTCACCATCACGTTCACTGCAGGGAGCCAGATTGTGGATCCCTTGGTGTTGCAGGCGATTCGATTGGCGGTCGGGGACTGGTTTGAACATCGTGAGAACAGCGTCGAGAAAACCGTCAGCCGATTGCCTCTGGGATTCGATCGACTGCTGAATGGTGTGCGGTTTCGCTCCCGTGAACTTCAACGATTCTTGCACACTCACTGAGGTCGACTGATGGTCACACGTTTCACGATCTGGGGAATCGGTCACTTTCTGGCAGCGGTGCTCTGCCTGGGCAGAAAGCGGACAGAGCTCCCATCCGCCCAGGACAAGATTCCGTGTCGACATCCATTCCATGTCGTGAAAGTCAACCATCTGATGCCTGGCAGCCATTCGGAAGAGTGCCTGACCTGCGGAGCCACTCGCACCGTCGGGCATGTTTACGATGACTGGCGACCCAAAGGGTTTCCGCCTGCTCATCTTTGCTGGCCCACAACTCCAGTGAAGTCCTGAACCATGGCAGCAGGTCAATATCGCCATCGCATCCGGATCGAAGCCCCTCAGCGCACCACAAATGCGGACGGACAGCAGCTCACAACCTGGCCGACGGAGACCGATCCCCCTTATTTGCAGATCTGGGCGAACGTGCAGCTGGTGGGCGCGGAACAGGAAGAACATCACGCACAGCAGCAAACGCATGCCGTGGCCGTGATCAAGTGCCGCTGGACTCACAAGACGCGGACGATCACACCGGGAATGCGAGTCCGGTTTCGAGGGGCCATCTATGAAATTTCGTCGTCAGAAGATCTGGACTTTCGGGGGATTGAAATTGTGATCAGAGCCACATCCATTCGCTCTGTTTAACGCGGCTGAAGCATTATGGAATCACTGCAGTTTGCCTTTCGACATCTCCTGATCACCGATGAACAGGTCTCTGAGTCTGTGGGTGATCAAATCCGTCCCGACAAGCTGGCAGAAAACGATTCTCTTTTGTTGAAACCCGGCATTCTGCTGACCGTGCCGAAATTCGAAGACTTGCCGGATTTGTCCGGCAGATCTGGACCCGAATTCGAAGCCACTGTGGAAGTCGCCTGTTGTGCCCACACTCGCAGGGACGCACAGCGTGTGGAACAACTGGCTCGAACTGCATTGGAAGGATTCCGGGGGACGGCCGGGGGGCTGTTTTTTGAGGCAATGGTGTACCAGCACACCAAAGAAGAGTTCGAACCGCCGGACGATGATTCGGACTCCCATGACTGGTACATCAACGTTGCTCTGTTTTACGTTTTTGGCCGCAGATGAACGGGGGTGATGATGAATAAGTATCCGAGCATCGGGACGCTGTTGCAGGTCTCGATTGCGAGTGTGCTGACCACGGTGGCCGGGCTCACTTCGATCAACTTCCCGAATGGTGAAGTCCAGTTCTGGGATGCAACCGCTCTGGATTCGACGCATGTTGAGGATGGAGAGCTGGCGGGGCTGTCCGCGCCGGGAGAATGCTCCGGGGATGGCTTTTATGACCCTGCTGATACAGTGCAGCTCGCCATTCTGGGAGACATCCCGATTGGCGGCAAGTACCGGGATTGGGCGATTGTTCGCCCTGCTCCCGTCTCCACGGATCCACCGGTCGCCATTTGCTCCTTCAATGGGTCCATCAAGAGTTTCAATCCCAAAGCCGCTGTCAAAGACGGCCTGAAACTCGACTGGTCCGTCAAGCTGCGAACGATGGCCGAATACGGAGCAGAGGAAGAGGATCCAGAGGAAACATAAGACGTTCTGAGCAGGGACCAGATCGCCATCTGGTCCCTGCCTGTTTTGCTTTCATGGAGACACGATCACGATGGCCCCCACTGATATTTACCGTGTGCGGTTGCTCAACGATTGTCCTGGTATCAATCCCGCATTTGATCCGAAACAGCCGATCGGACCTGCCAACCGTCGATTTGTCACAGTCGCAGCCGGGACGGAACTCCGCGATCCCAACGCCTGGATGCTCTGTCGTCCGGATGCCTATTTCGGCGATATCAAGGCGGAACCCCTGGATGAGTTCACGCGAGCCAAGGTCAGGGCTGATCAGAAGCGATCAGCACGCATTCTGAAGGATCGGGAAGAACGATTGGAGGCAGAAGCAACTGCCAACCGCAAGCGGCGTTCTCGATAGTTTGGATCGGGTTCGTTGCGGACGTCGCCGCCAACGTCGGAATCACGTCATTTCTGTTTCATACCTTATCGGAGTTCCTGCCGTGGCCCTTGTGACACGAGATCAATTTCTATCCTTCGGTTCAAAGCGTCGTTTCAAGATTGTGCCGGTTCCCGGACTGGGGGACGTCCGGATTCGGTCCCTGAAGGAATCCGAACGATCGGCTTACGAAGCGGAACGCTTCACTGAGGGAGAGATCGATTCAGCACGGACGCTCGACAGCAAATCGCGTCTGATTGCCTTGTGCGTCTGCGATGCTGAAGGAGAGCCCTTCCTGACAGCAACTGATGTTGTGACGCTCAACGAGAAGGATGGCGCATTTACCGGGTTGATGTTTGACGAATGCTGGAAGCATTGCGGCTTCACGCGGAAAGACATTGAAACCATCGTGGGAAACTTGAGCGAAACGCCCACCGACGATTCGCCTTAACCCTGGCACGAACGTTTGGCCGATGGGATGTCGATCAGTTTCTGAGCGAGATCGAACCAGACCAGTTCGATGAATGGTGGGCGGCCTATCTGTTAGATCCCTGGGGAGAAGATCGGGAGGATTGGCGACTGGGCATGCTGGCCAATGCCGTCGAAATTCTCTCCTGCTTTCAGACTGGCCGGACACCTGAATGGGATCTGGAGAAGTTTCGCTACTTCGTTCCGGATCGCCCCAATTGTCATGATGCCGACTTTGACCCACTCGCCGATGGGGCTCAGTCTGCCGACGTTCAGGAAGCGATTTTGAGGGGCATTGCTGCTCGATATGCGAGGTGATCATGTCGGGCATGATGGGAATGGACGAGTTTGAACAGGCAATGACAGAACTCGCCACCGAGTTCCCGAAACAGGTTGGCCCGTCTGCTGTGGGGGCCGGTCTCGACGTCTTTGTGAAGAAGATGCGTCAGGCCGCTCCCCAAGGCAAGACGGGCCGCTTGCGTCGTTCCCCTGGGAAAACAGTCACCCGGCGATCAGGAGGTTCCGCCGGGAAAGCGGGATTCGATGTCGGACAGAAATCAGAAACGAAAGACGTGCGTGGTCCCCATGCTCACCTGTACTACCTGGGGACGGAGGAACGTTTCCGGACGGGATCCAAAGGGAATGCCGCGAAAGGGATTGGCGGACGTTATCGCTCCGTCGAAATGCGGATTCGCCGGGGGATCTACACTCCGGAAGTCGCCAAATTCAAACGTCGCACCGGTCGCGGATCACCACACACCGGCATGCAGGGCGTTCTCTCTGGTGCGGTGAATCAGGCCTTTGAAGCCATGGCGGAACGGGCCACCAAGAAGCTCACCCAGTTGATGTTCAAGTTCTGACAGGGGAAACACATGGCCACAATCGGCGATCTGGTGGTCCGCTTGCGGATGAGCAACGACACGTTTGCGAAGAACATTCAGGATTCCAAACATTCTGCCCGCCAGCTGGGTTACCCCTATTACGTTGTCAGTGGGGAAGTGCATCTGAAAGAGGATGATGAAGCATGGCGGTTGCACCTGCTGGATGAAGGGTTTCATTACCTCGACGGCGACAGCAAGAAACGAATCATGTTGGAAGATGACGACGGAGAGAAAACAGTTGAGCCGGCGGAGACGCAGTTGCTGGATGGTGTTGGGGGAGTTCTCGGCAAGGATGACGATCCCGTTTACAACGACTTCGACATGATTCGCGTGGCCAGCTGGTCAACGCTTCCCTTCTTTAGCTGATCTGCTATGGCTCGCTATCTCACCAACGCTGCGGAACGTCGTCTGTCGCGATCCCTGCGCAGCAACGAACGGCGTCCCGTTAATAAATTGCCCAGGCAAAGGAGGCCGTTCCGTTCCCTCCCCGGCGGTGGTGGTAGCTGCTCTGAAGTTGATTGCCTGAACGTCTTTGGAGTGGTGACAGGTGGAAGCGTCACGCTGACTTATGTGATCAATAGCGAGACCGACGATATTGAAATCGCATTCGATGACGATGCAGCAACGGTTCAGGCGGCGTATGAAGCACATCCGGGGATCGGTGCGGACAATGTCAAAGTTGTCGGTGGACCGTGGCCCGAGGTGGCATTGCATGTGATCTTCTCGTCTGACCTGGCTGGCAAAACGATCGAGTTTCCCACTGTTGACGACAACATCACCGGTGGCGGCTCGTTTCGCATGTGGAAAGCCTCGTCAGCAAACTGGAAGGGGTATGCTTAATGTGTCGCTGCTGCCCACGAATTTACATGCCTCCCGGAATCGCGACGCTGTTCAAGGTTAATCTAAGCGGCGGAGTTGTCTGGCACTCTCGAAAGACGGGATACCCCTTCAATCCGCTGGTTAAAACGCAGCCATCAACGGCACTGATCACAAGCCCAAACGGATGGGTGGCCGATTGTGGCGGATGGATTACCGACACTGAAACATCTGCTCAGTTTTCCGTTGTGGACGACCTGGGCGGATCGTTTGATTTGGTTTCAGACTCCGACCTGGCTTCGATGTATTCCGGTCGCCCCCTCGCTTATGAGCATTGGTTGCGGTCGGTGAATACGACGACTGGCGAAGAATGGATTTGGGGCATCCCACTGGGGAAAGACACTCGACCGGCGTGGAATGCGTTACCAGTGGCCCCGCACGACAATATCTACTGGTATCGGTTCGACCCGGCTTCAGGCGAGTGTGTACAGGCGCGGACAGTGAACGGGTCGGCTGGAGGGAATCCTTCCAGCGGGCCATATGTGCTTGATTCGTGGGTGGCTGTTTCAGGCTTCACGACTCGCCGGACTGCATGCCAGAATAGTTACGGCGGATTCGCACACCTGCTGAGGCGTGACAGATTGCCGACTGCTCCAACAGAGGGGCATATCAACCACAGAACCTCCCATATCTATTCGTACAGGCCCGGTATATCCGCACTTGGGGCCAAAGAGATTCGCTACCCGTACCCTAATGATGTGCCGATTGTGGCACACAATGATCATGAGATTGCATTCTGCAAGCTGGGATCGTCAAACGGGTCGGGGTTCGGAAATTACACTAGCGTGGAAATCATTGATACTGCGGTGACAGCTGGAACTGGCAGCTCCCTGCAGACTCGCGCGTCAAAGAATCTCGTGAATGTTGCATCGACTGACCATCTCGCCTATCGAGCCGACACTATCGATAGCAACGGTACGAACATCGCCACGCGAATCAGGCCGATCCAAACTGCATACCTGCTGGACAATGACCTTAACGTGCTGTTTTCCGTAACAGACTCCGACCCTGATCACTGGATCACAAACCATCTCATCGTCGCTGGAGAGTCGCAGCTCTATCAGTTCATTCTTGACGATTCGCAATGGTTTGCGACCTGCTATAACTCGTCTGGTCTGAAATGGAAAACGGCAATCTCTCCGTCAGGAGTCAGCAGCCTTCCCAGAGTCTACGAAGCACGGGAGCATGGAGGTGTGCTGTACCTGTCTGGCCGATTGCCTGATGTTTCCGACTCGACCAAAGACGTCAACCTTATGGCGATCGACGGAGACACTGGAAGCATTTTGTGGGCGAAGCAACTCGTCACGCCTCTCCCTGAAAGCATCGGCGGAGCGGAGTTCGAGATTGTTGATGATCACATCTTTCTGACGTGCTGCGGAACTGTCCAAGCAGGGATTGTGGTCTGACAAAGAGCCAGTGCCGCCTAGGGAGTTTCGAAAACGCAAATGATTCCAACCGGCTATTGAGATCATACACAGAATTCAGGACGGGAGATTAAGAAGCCCGCCAACGGCAGAAAGTGCCTGTTTCTACTGTAAGATGAACGTGGGATGAAACCACCGTTTTGCAGAGGTAGCACTTCCGATAGAACCTGATTTCACTTGCGCCACGGACTTGGCGTGATACGATGATGGCCATGGAGGGTCAGATATGATTGCGAAACAATCGCCAGCGAATCTTGCGGCGCCTATCAAGTGGCACGGCGGTAAAACTTATCTCGCCACTCGCATTCTGGGATACATCCCCGAACACGTTCATTATGTAGAGCCGTTTTTCGGTGGAGGAGCAGTTCTGCTGCGGAAGCCTGACTGTCTCATTGAAGGTCATTCAGAGGTTGTGAACGATCTTTACGGGGATCTAGTCACTTTCTGGAAAGTTCTGCAGTCAGCTGAACTTTTCCCTGAATTTCAACGCCGCGTTGAAATGACACCACTTTCTAAGCCGATCTGGGAGAGTTGCAAAACCAGCGTCTCTCAAGATCCTGTCGATTCCGCTTATGCGTTCTTTGTTCGCTATCGGCAGTCGCGACAGGGGCTCGGGAAGGATTTCGCAACGATGTCGCGTTCAAGAACCCGGCGCGGCATGAATGAACAGGTGTCGTCCTGGTTGTCAGCAGTCGACGGATTACCAGAAGCACATGCTCGATTAAGCCGAGTGGCAATTTATTGCGAACCGGCGGCAGACATTATTGCCAGGGAAGATGATGACCAGACCTTTTTCTACTGCGATCCTCCATACATGGTTGAGACCCGCTCTGCAAAATCTGCCTACACATTTGAAATGAGCGATGAGCAACATGTCGAGTTGCTTGAAACACTCGGAGAAATTAAAGGCAAATTTATACTGAGCGGGTACCCAAGTGAGACCTACAACAACGCGGCCAGTAAATACAATTGGAATCGCATTGATATCTCAATTGACAATAAAGCCAGTTCTCAGAAAGTGAAGCCAAAGAAGACAGAGTGCCTTTGGATGAACTTTTGAGATTCAAATCTTTCCTGCAGCTTTGCGAATGTTCAGGAGCGTCGAAAGAATTAGCTCATTTGTGTAATAGTCACATTTGCCTTTCCGACGAACGAAATCGCAAAGTGCAGTCGCTTCGTTCGGGTGGCAAAGTACTTCATCGATTGTCTGTTGTTTGTACATGTCAGCAAGACAGTCGGAGCAGAGTTCCCGGAAGAACTCAGCTGATATACTGCAGTTCAACTGATTCAACCGGGTTTGCAGCAGCCTTCGTCTTTCAGGCGCAAGTCCCTTTGGAAATTCTTTCCGACGCCGAATATTCATTAAGGCCTTCAGAATGACGTACTCTGGGATGAGTTGAGCCCCCTGCGTCTTCTGAATTACTTTTGCATATCCGACAGCATCTTTAGGCACGCAGATGAGCCTGTCGATATTCCTTCCGGGGAATGAGTCAATCAATGTTTCAATCAGTAAGTTATTGAACTGATCAGAGGTCCCCGGATAAGCAGCATCGTGAAGTTCCGTTTCGAGTATCATGGTATGGCCCGACTACTTCGGTGAGTTGATTGAAAAGTCCAACTATCGGAACAAAAGTTTGCCATGAATTCAACAGCTTAGCTGTATCCGTTGGCCAAGTGGCAGAACGTTGAAGTCAACGGTGTCATATATTTGGAATCTTTTCACCAATGGAATCCCAATGGCGTCGAAATTCTGAATGATCTCCGAGCACGGGGCTGGGCGGACGATCGACCAGATATCCCATTGATGCCTGCAATGTCGTGTGAGGTTGCTGGGCCTTGCCTCATAAGAGATCAACAGCAACTCTTTTGCTGGCCATCCATGAAAACGATGAGCGTTGCAGCGACCGAATGCGTCCTGAAGCAATCGCAGTTTTCGTATCGGTGCATCCTGAAGCAGGAATACGAGATCGTCATCTTCGAATGAAAATGGCGGCTCCGGTGTAGTGCGAGCAATCATTCCTAATCCTCTATTGATCCTTCGATTTGTTGATCTCAAGCGATCAGCGGCCGAGCAGTTGGCGACTGACTTGAACGAGTGAGGCTGCCCGTCGGCGGCTTGGGCAGCGCCCTTCAAAATCGGCTAACATTACGACTGTCGAATCGATTAAACCTTGAAGATCAGTTGCGATCTTCCACCGGTTTCGATTTGTGAGTTCCAGACGTTCAGCTATGTGAGTTGAAAAACTCGTTCTAGTGGCGGCAACAGCGCCGCACATCATTTCCATGGCGATATCGTGTTCGGTATCAGACCAACTCAGTTGGCCGACTCAGTTACAGCGATTCCTGATGTTCTAAGGACTTACCGCAATTTTGATCAAAACGCATTGTGTCAATCCATTTCGACTAGACTGCTTTTGAAAATGAAACTGGAAGTTTCGCCAAATTCTGCTTTCCAGCAGCTTTCTTATCTCTCTGACTAACTGTGTCAACGCAAAAATACAGGCCGCAAAGGAACATAGTGTAAACTCCATGTGACACTCCTCACTGAATTAAAGTTGAGACGATGTTGTGGGAGCACTACAGCACGCTCGCTTTATCACAGCACCAGGGCCGGCACAGGAGATTGCTTACCAGAGAGGCTCCTGAACCGGCGATCTTTCGGCATCGCCCCTCAGCTAGAGAGATGCCAAATTTACCTGCCGAAGTTGTTTCGGATCGGGTGAGGGCATTTCCACTGTTACAGTGATCCCTGATCAACACCTGGCCGGCATTTGTTTCTAAAATTCTGAAACCCGTTTTCCAGTGGCTGCTTTTTCTGTCGCTAGCACACGAAAACAGAATTTCGGAAGTACTTCGAAAAATCCGTCCGAGACTGAAGCAACACCCTGCAGGCAAAACGAAGGGGCTCACTGATGTCGCAACAAGAGTGGTTCGTCAATTTCATGGGGGAGATCCGTGGACCTTATTCCCCAAGGGAGCTCAAGAATCTTGCCACGACTCGAAGAATTTCACGCGAGACGAATCTTCGACTGGGAGCGGACGGCGACTGGATGATTGCGGATGGAGTGCCGGGACTGTTTCCAAAGCGAGAATCGGCGGAAGCAACTCAATTTGAGGAATCAGAGAACGTCGCTCATTCAACGGGAATTGATGCGACACAATTCGATGGTTTCACAAACTCTGCATGCATCCTGCTGCAAGTTTGCGGTTTGGTAACCTGCATTCTCTCAATTCTTGCGGTTCCGTTGATCATCGCTATGGCACGCAATGCATCTGACGCCCCATTCCTAATCGGTGCGGCTGCCAGTTCGTGCATCAGCGGACTTGTGGTACTTGCCATCGCCGGTGGAGTACGTGCAATCCTGAGAATTGAAGCCCGTCGGTAGCACATCAACGGTCGAAATCAGCAGTGACCTACAGACGTCGGAGGTCCGGGGAATTCGTGACCCCACGATTGTGGATCTGGGGGTCGCGGGTTCAAGTCCCGTTGCTCACCCTTTCGACGCAAGTCGAATAATTATCGAGGGTTTTGGAAGCGAGCAGTATCGATCCAAAGCCCTCTTTTTTTTGAGCTGCTTCTCAAATCCGTATTTGTCGCAAATGCGACACGGTAGTTTCTCAATACACCTCCAAGGGCCGGAGGACGAGGAATGGTGCCATCTACGGGGGAGTCGATCAACAAGAGGGCTGTTCTGGAAATTTCAGAACGGGAAATGCCTCCTGTTGAATCTGAGTACCTATCGCTTCTAAGCCGAATCCTTGCTGATCGGCGACTCACTCTAGAAGAAAAAGAGGAAGCGGAGAGATTTTGCGACGAGTCTGGCCTCTCCAGAGCGGACCGCAAAAGAATACACCAGGACTGTCTTCGTTACTTCGTCATGGTCGCATTGGCTGAAGGAGAATTGCAGGAATCACACAAGAGTGAACTCAATCACATTGCTAAGTTGCTCGGCTTGAAGCCGGAATCGGTACCTCTCGCAATTGAATCCGCACAAGCGGAAACACTCCGTGTGACCGAACTCATTTCACAGTTCTCTTCAGAATCGAAACAAGAGAATAGAACGCGGTCGCTTTCGCTGTCGTCGGCTTGGAAAGTTGCTGCAGGGACAGGAAATCAAATCGTCGGAGCAGTCGGATTTGGAATAGGGACCGCGGCAAAAGTCACAAAGCTTCTCGCATCCCGTCATGACATCCACTGTCAGAATTGCGGACAGATTCTCCCGCACGCATTAAAAGTAGAAAACAGCTTTCCACTGAAGGCATGGCTGATGCTCGCGTGGCAGGCACGTACGCTGTCCGCTCCCGGCTTCCTCATGAATGCTGCGGTGATGGCCGCTTCCGATAAGCAGTTACTGTCTCAGACTGGCAAATCATTACTGCCGAAATTCTGCTGCTCGAAATGCAATGCGCAGTG
Source organism: Planctomicrobium limosum (assembly GCF_051465645.1). Taxonomy (GTDB): domain Bacteria; phylum Planctomycetota; class Planctomycetia; order Planctomycetales; family Planctomycetaceae; genus Planctomicrobium. Next base: position 1,369,871 of record NZ_CP195790.1, read on the forward strand.
CGATCATTGGGAAGCTGCTCGGGTGCTGTTAAAAGCAATTGGAAGCGTTCCGCAGAAAACACTCTCCCACACTCCTCAAGACGGAACCTGATTTTCAGACTCAGCGCTGTAGCTTCATCTGTTGAAGCGATCCGAGAGACGCGCCGGAAATCAAAAAGCTGCCGTGCCCCACTCGGAATAAGTTGGACACGGCAGCGATGATGAAGATCGATTTTACGCAGGACAGTCAGTTCGACAGGAACTCCAACGCCAATTGTGCTCGCCCGTGATTCGGAGCAAGTTCCAGGCAACGTTTGTATTCTGCAATCGCTTCGGGACGGGCATTCTGCGATTGTGCGATTCTAGCGGAGTAAAACCAAACCTGTGGGTCTTCTGGAATGAGTTGCCGAGCAGCGAAAACCGCTTCGTAGGCTTCCTTCATCTTGTCTTCCCAAAACAGGATTTTGGTCTTCAGAAGTGCCGCATGACCGGCATGAAATCGGCCATTTTTCTCATCCCCTTTTGCTCCGTAGTACTCGGCGAGCTTTTCGTGCAGTGGGACATTCGGAGCCATCTGGGCCGCCTTCAACCAGAATTCAGCTGCTTTATCCATCTCCTTCTTCAGTGAGTAAGCCGCACCTTCCATCTGCAACATGTCAGGGTCACTCATTCCTTGCTTGCGCAGAATTTCAATCGATTCCAACATTGCGTCGGGCTTCCCTCGCTGGAATTCAACCTGAACAAGACTCTTCCGCAGATGAAACTTCTGAATATGGTTTGTCGCTTCGAGTATCTTCAACAGCTCGTTGAGCCGCTGTGAGACCGCGTCGAGATTCTTGCCGTGAAGAAGTCGCTCACACTCCACGATCTGATTTTGAAGTCCATAACGCTGGAAAAGAACTCCGACGTAGGAGGAATTGAAGTCAATCGGAATCTGATATTCGGAACGGTCCAACCTCTGAGATGCGATGTATTCATCCCTTTTCATTCCGAGCGCATCGCAGGCGTGCACCCGCAGAGACTGAAATTTGAGCGACGTCGGAACGATTTTTAGCACTCGATCAATGACAGGAAGAGCCTGTTCAGCCCGCCCTGACCGAACCAGGATCTTTGCATATTGATATGCGGCTGGCGGATAGTTGGAATCATTTTTGAAGAGGTTCTCTGCCTCTTGAATCTTTTCTTCCCGCAGAAGATTCCGTCCAACCTGATACCAGCAATGGTCTCTGGATCCTAACGGTGATCCGCCGGGTTGAGCAATCTCTGCGGCACGCTCATAGAGGGGGATGCTCTCCTCTACTCTTCCAGTCCGATCCAGACAGTAAGCGACTCCGAACGTCGCCCCGGCATTCTGTGGATCAAGCTTGACCGCTCTCGCAAATGCAAGCTCCGCTTCGCCGTAGAACCCTTGACCGAGCAACGCTTCTCCCAGCAACTGCCAGTCAACGCTCTTCCCTGTCTGTGCTGTTTTGGCCAAAGCGACCAGTTCATCCCCAATGAGCGGATCGTCGTAAACAACGTCAGGCAAGATCGGGGCAGGCTGCTTCTGTGGCTTCAAATACAGACCAACGACAGCGACCAATTCAACTGCAATGACAATCCAAAGGACTAAAGAGAGACGCTTCATTATTTTGCCCCCTGGTTGAACCATGCAGTGATACGACTAATGTCCCGAAATGGCTTACGAAGATTCAGCCCACCAGTAACCACATCAGCTTTGCCGTCGCCGTTGAGATCACCGACCGCCACTGTCACCAGATGAATTGGCTGACTTGCGATCTGCCAAGTTTTGAAGTTCTGCTTCCCGTCGTTCTCTAACCAGACAATGCTCGCATTCCCCTTCTTGTTCCAGTTGTTCGTCATACTGACGAGCACGACATCCATATCTCCATCGCCATCAAGATCACCGACGCTGGCGGCATAAGTCCCTCCGAGATCCCCGATCCGGTGCATCTTGAAGTCCCAACCGCCCTGATTCTCGAACCAGTAGCAACCGTGATATGGCTGAGGATATGCGTCCAGGTCTTCGAGGTTATCGCCTGCAGGTACAACCAGATCGAGATCACCATCGCCGTCCAGATCGGCAGCAACAAGACCTGCACTTCCCAGATCGTAATTCACCGTCATCCACAGGCGGCGCTTCTTAAATTGACCGCCTCCAAGATTCTCGAATCCCCACAATTCCTCTTCGTCCTGAGTCACGATTGCGGCAATATCGAGATCTCCATCGCCATCGAAATCCCCAACCGGAACATGAATCGTTCCCGGCGAGTTCAGGAGCTCATGATCGCGGAACTGGAATGATCCCAGATTCTCCAGCCACAGGACGGCCCCGCGATTGTATCCAAAGACCGCGACCGACAGATCGATGTCACCGTCACCATCGAAGTCACCAGCCTGGACATCGGCCACGCGCCGCACATCATCCAGAATGACGTGTCGTACATATCCGGAGTCGGTTTTCTCATAGAGCTCTACCCGACCTATGACGTTGTCGTCAGGAAGAAGGTTTCCCAGAACGGACACGATGACATCCAGATCACCATCCTTGTCGATGTCCACCAGAGTCGCATGAGCTGGTGCCATGACATTCTCGATCAGAACCACTTCTTTCCACTCGCCTGAGGCGTCGGAAAGGTATGACACACAATTCTTCTGCGCGTCGCAGAAAAGCACATCGTTCTTCCCGTCGCCATCGACATCCTCAATCTGCACATTCGTTATCCGCGGCAAACCCGTCGGCGGCTCCCCCAACGTTTGTGGAGTGAACTTGACCAGGCTTTCAGGATACGTCGTTCCCCCCATAAATACGTGGCGTTCCTCATCCTTGACCTCGCGACGAGAAATAAACAACAGAATCATCACCATAAGAACTACTGCAGCAGTAATTTGCAGCAACAGCACAACTGATCTCAAAGATGTCATTTAGGCGTTACCTGCCATGAGAGGAACAAAGCCAACAATCAGTGCGAAAGAATTTCAATTGCAAGGCGGCGCACCAATCAACGATGCCATATACTTTTATGGAACGACAAGTTAAATTGAAATCAGCGCTTCGTTCGTCGACGACATTTCATATTCCGAGTTTTGGGAAGCCTCAGTCCAGATGTCTCACTTCAAGATAACAAAACATTTCATTTTGATCACGACTCTTGTCTCTGCCTTGGGGTGTGGCGGAGGAGCGAAGGGTCCTGACGTCGGAACAGTGACCGGTGTCGTCACCATGGATGGCACGGCACTCCCCAACGTGAATGTTGGATACGAGTTGCAGTCAGCTGCTGGTGGTCGACCTTCAATCGCTCGAACAGACGAATCCGGCAAATACACATTGCGCTATGACGAGACAACTCCCGGAGCATTAGTCGGAACTCACAAAGTCACTGTCTCGACTCCACAGGACGCCCCGGATCCAAGCGGCAAATTTAAAGACCCGATCCCTGCGAAATACAACACGAAATCTGAACTTGTAAAGGAAGTCAAAGCTGGATCAAACGTTATCGATCTCGAATTGACTTCTAAATAAGTTCTGAATTGTTTGAGCGCTCATCTCTGCAACTTCTTTGTTCTTTTTCAAAGTCAATATTTCCGGAGAATCGCAATGAGGACATTCGCAAGGTCAAAACGCAGCAGGTATTTCGGGTTTACATTGATTGAGCTTTTGGTTGTGATCGCCATCATCGCAATCCTGATTGCGTTGCTGCTCCCTGCTGTTCAGCAAGCCAGAGAAGCCGCCCGACGTTCACAGTGTAAGAATAACCTGAAGCAAATCGGGTTGGCTTTGCACAATTACCACGACACCCATCTGGTCTTTCCACCGGGAGTTGTGGACTCCAATCGCGCGACATCTTCGGGAGGTGATACGCTGAGCAACCTGAACGGCCTGGGCTGGGCGACATTCATCCTCCCCGGGATTGATCAGGGAGCTTTGTATAACCAGATCAGTACCCAGACCGCAAACTTCTCCCGCCACTGGCAAGATGCGAACGGGGATGGAACAGCGACAGATGCGATTAGTTCCGCGAACGCCGTCGTGGTTCCTTACAACTGTCCATCTGATCCAATGGGTGGTGTCAACACAGATCGAGCAAACTTTGGTAAAACAAACTACATGGGCAACGCCGGCCGTGGGGCCGTTCAGACGACCCCGACTGGTGGGGTGACAGCAGTTCGAAATGGCATGTTCTTTGAGAACTCTGATCGTCGAATGCGTGACGTCTCCGATGGTCTCACCAACACCTTCCTCGTGACCGAACGAACCACTCAGAACGATGGGGCCTCATCAACACTCTGCGGCGGTACACCATGCCCATGGACAGGTGGAATCTGGATTGGTGCCCGTATTATTACTGCTTCAGAAGGTTGGCACTCTTGCCTGCGAATTCTGGACACGACAAATGTCGGGGGTGATAGCCTGACATATGGTCTCGGCTCTTCAAACCAAACATGGGGCCATGACTGGATCGCTAAAGGATGCCACACTGGTGGAATGCAAGCGACACTCGGCGATGGATCGGTTCGGTTCATTTCAGAGAACATCAGCCTGCCAACCTACCGCGACCTTCACTCACCAAGTGATGGAAACGTTCTCGGCGAGTTCTAAACTGATCCAATCAGCTCTGAAGGTCCATTAAAAGCGACTCTTCAGACTTGAAATCTGCTCAGACAAAACGACGCCCGACAGTCCTGTGATTGTCGGGCGTCGCTCTTTTGTTGATTGATCTCTGCAACACCGAACTTTCGGAGATGTGACAAAACTGTCTCGGATGTCATCTCGCGGAATGACAAAGTTCAATACTGGGAAATCTCTGATTATCACCAGATACGGCTGTTCAACTGGTAAGCACCTGCCCATCGAACTCCGATCGCGATTTCCGCAACTCATCGAACCACCAAAGACTCTCGACGTGTCGAAATCCATGACCTGAAGTGATTTATTCAGGCTCGCACACGGGGCAGTCGAATTTGAAACTCGCTTCGCATTCAGGGAGCTTTCCACCTCTTGTGTCACGCATTTTTTACAGCGAGAATGGCACTTAATTCATGAATCGCGAATTTCCTTTCTCTGAACGCCAGTCATCAGCATAATAAGGGGGACTTCGCAAGAACCTCGTATCCGCTCAGGAGAGCATTGATTCGATGCCTATCAAAACGTCAGATCCCTGGTCTCAGTCAATTGAGCAATTGACTAACAACCTGAACACAGATCTCAAATCAGGACTGACAACACAAGAAGTCGCAACTCGGCAGAATCAATTTGGCCCCAACCGACTCACCTCAAAAGGTGAACGAACCTTACTGCAGGTTTTCTTCTCTCAGTTCGCAGACCTGATGGTCGGGTTACTGATGCTGGCCGCATTCGTGAGCGGTTTGAATGGCGAATGGATCGATACCATTCTGATCAGCATCATCATTATTGTGGATGCGATTGTCGGATCGTGGCAAGAATGGAAAGCTGACAACGCTGTCGCGGCATTGAAGAACCTTTCCCGGCCAATCGCTCGGGTCCGTCGAGATGGTCACCTGGTCGAGATCCCTGCAGAAGAGCTTGTCCCTGGCGATGTGATTGAAGTTCACACAGGCGACTTGACTCCTGCCGATGCTCGAGTCATCAGCGCTGCCAGTCTTGAAGCCGACGAATCTCCTCTGACAGGAGAATCTCTGCCGGTTGAAAAGTCTCCAGAACAAAAAACTGAAGAGACTCAGCTCGCAGATCGAACATGCATCATCCATTCAGGCACATCAATTGTGCATGGACGCGGAACGGCCATTGTCGTCGCGACTGGAATGGAAACGCAGATCGGCCATATCGCCACTCTACTCGCAGAATCAGAAGCTGGGGTCACGCCGCTTCAACAGCGACTCAAGTCGCTGAATCACTGGATCGTTCTGGCAGTGATTTTTTCCTGTGCCGTGATCTTCGTGGCAGGTCTTATTCAGGAAACTGATGATCCCTGGTCCAGTAAAACGATCAGTCGGATGCTGCTCATTTCAGTCAGTCTGGCTGTCGCGGCAATTCCAGAAGGGCTCCCGGCCATTATCACGATCACACTGGCGTTGGGTGCTCAGCGAATGGCCACACGAAAGGCAATGATTCGCCAGCTTTCCGCCGTTGAAGCACTGGGATCCGTGAATGTGATCTGCAGTGACAAAACCGGCACGCTCACACAAAACAAGATGGTCGTTTCTGATCTGGTGACTCGGGAGGAGAGTGAAGCAGCGCAGCTGGCTTTGGTGGAAGCCTCGGCGTTGTGCAACAACTCACAGATCCTCGCCGATGGCCAGATCTCCGGGAGCGGGACAGAAGCTGCACTGATTAAGGCCGCAGTTGAACGCGGAGTTGATATTGCCAGACTCCACGCAGCGAACCGTCGAGTCGGAGAGATCCCGTTTTCATCTGCGACGAAGCGAATGGCAACCATTCATCTTGATGGCCAGTCTCAACAGCGAATCTTTGTTAAAGGCGCTCCAGACCAACTGCTGGCACTCTGCCGTTTTCCAGATGAACAAGAACGAGAAGAATGGTTTAGCAAGATTCAGGACCTGACGGAACAGGGTCGTCGCGTTCTGGCCGTGGCGAACATCCGTCATGATGGGGCATTCACTGATTCGCATCTCCAGCCGGACACACTCAATCTGATGGGAATCATTGGAATGATTGATCCAGTGCGACCGGAGGTTCGTGGTGCAGTCGAGGTCTGTAAATCGGCAGGAATTCGCACAATCATGGTGACCGGTGATCATCCCGGCACCGCAACAGCCATTGCGAAGGAACTGAATTTTCTTGATGAAGATGCGGAGGTCATTACCGGCGCACAACTGGAAACCATGACCGCAGAGGAACTCGACTCGCGTATCAACAAGGTCGGAATTTTCGCACGCGTCACTCCGAAGCATAAGATTCAAATCGTCCGTGCTCTCCAGGCACAGAACAACCTTGTTGCGATGACAGGCGATGGCGTTAATGATGCTCCGGCTTTGAAACAGGCCGATGTCGGTGTCGCCATGGGAATCACCGGAACTGATGTTTCCAAGCAAGCAGCAAACATTGTTCTTGCTGACGACAATTTTGCAACAATTGTGTCTGCAGTCGAAGAAGGACGAGTCGTCTACGACAACATCGTGAAGGCGGTCGTCTACCTGCTCTCTGCGAACCTGAGCGAAGTCGTCTTACTTCTGTTTGCAATTCTGCTGGGGTTACCACTTCCACTTTTGACAATTCATCTGCTGTGGATCAACCTCGTCACAGACGGGTTCCCTGCTCTCGCGTTGGGATTTGAGCCGCCAGAGCGAAATCTGATGCGACGGACTCCAAGGCACAGAAGCGAAAAGTTGCTGACTCCCGGGATACTCTGGGGGATTTTATCCGCCGGGTTGTTGATGGCAGTCACCTGTCTTTGCCTGTTCCAATTCGAGCTGGGGAGTACGCCAGAAGCCAACGAGGACAAAGCCCGAACGACGGTCTTCTTCGTCTTAAGTGTCACGCAACTGTTTTATGTCTGTGGACTGCGTTCATTCTCGACACCGCTGTTCCAAACTGGCATGCTTTCAAATTGGCGTCTAACAGCTGCAGTTACCGTGGGAGTCCTCATGCAGATCAGCCTGTTATATGTGCCACCACTTCAGAAGATCTTTCATCTGGTGCCACTGTCGATCTCCGAACTGATCCTGTGCCTGACAGTTTCAACCATTCCGCTCATCGCAGTTGAAGTGTGGAAGCTGATCCAATCAGGCCAGGAGAGGAATACAGTTGACGCGCAATAACAATTCTTTCTTTGGCCAAATGAATTCCTTACCACGTGTCATTAGAATATCAGTTGTTGAGTCATACTCTGATCGGCCGAACCGGTGACATCGTCGTCTGAACTTCGATCTTAATTCAAACCGACATTGCTTCGATAAAGAGAGTGAGGGCTATCGTGAAGATCCTGCTTGCCGTTGACGGGTCGAAATATTCAGAGGAAGCACTGACTTTTTTGAGTCGCTTTCCGTTCGCTCAAAAGCCTGATGTTAACCTCGTCCATGTTTGTCCATTGCCAGATTACTTTTATTTGGCAGCTGGCATCCCAGTGGACTTGAATCAGCTCCTTGAAAAGACCAAACAGGAAGGTCAGCGGATTCTCGATGGTTCAGTGAAAGCCTGCGAAAGTTGGGCGAACTCGACAACGACGCATCTCTTGCAGGATAGCGTTCCCGGTCGAGCCATCGTACAGGCAGCTAATGAAAATTCAGTTGATCTGATTGCGATCGGTGCCCGTGGTCTGGGAGCAATTGACCGATTCCTTCTCGGAAGTGTTTCGGACTCAATCGCGAAGCAAGCCCTTTGCTCTGTTCTGATCATCCGTCCTCAAATGGGCAAACTCGATGAGAACAAATTCAGCATTCTGATTGCTGACGATGGGAGTGTGGAATCAACAATGGCGATCAAGCGGTTTGCCAAATTACCGCTGCCAGCAAGCACTGCGGTTCGCATCATGACCGTCGTCAACACATTCCACGCCTACCACATCGAGCACACACTGCAGGAAGGCCCAGCCCTCACCAACCTGCTGAAGGTCACGCAAGAACGTCTGGACAAGGCCGCTGGACTCTTCAAAAACACGGCAGGCACAGTCGATACAGTCCTCAAGCAAAGCGCCGAGACTTCGAACCGGATTCTCGAAGAAGCGGACGCATGGAAGCCAGACTTGATCGTCATCGGAAGCACCGGGATGTCTGGATGGCAACGTGCACTCCTCGGAAGTGTCTCAACTCGAGTCATGCACCATTCCTCTTCATCCATCTGGATCGAGCGAAAATCACCTGAATCCAAGTAACGCAGTCAACCGTACTGTTCCGCTACTGCCAGTTATCAAATGAACAAGGCCCCCGGACTGAGTCTTCACTCAATCCGGGGGCCTGACTATTTCAATTGTGATCATCCGACTGGAGATCGACAGGGACTCCAGCACTCATCTCACTACCAGAGCAACTCAATCCCACCTGTTCCTGTGTGGAAGTCTGAACGGTTATTGGCGATCAGATCATAGCCGCCAAAGATGCGGACATGTCCTGGAACAAAGTAGTGAGACAATGTCACGCCGAAGAGAGCGAAGTCTGTTCCCAGGTCAACACCGTGGCTTGTGAACGACTGTGTTGTCAGGCCGACGATTGTGGCATCGACAGTCCCAGCCCGATCATTCTGGTACTCATGCATCCATGAGGCACGCAGATTCATTGTTGTGGCCGGGGAGCGAGGGAAGCTGAAGTTCAGGTCTGTTCCGAGGTGAGATCGGAAGCTCTCAAAGCGTCGCATCTCACCATTCACAGCCAGGTAGTCGTTCCCTTCGTTGAACTGGACACGATCGACATAGACGTAAGACAGCCCCCCGAACGGTCGCAGTGTGACAGGTCCCATGGCGACGTTCACACCATACTCCGCAATTGTGTTGTACACATTTGTCGTATTGTCGGAGCCGTGTACCGCATAAATCGGATTCTGAACGTTTGTGTTCCCGATGCTGATCACACGTCGTGAATCCAGATCCGCCACACCACCACCGGCTGAGAACAGGAAGTGCCCGATTCCTGCTTCTTTCAGGAAGAAGCCTCCGAAGTCGTGCATATCGACTCCGACATCATTAATCGATTCAACGGTGGCACTGGTGTAGTTGTAATACCCGCCGAGCAACACACCTTCCTGGCTGTAGCCGATCTGAAGTTGCGTACCGCCGGATGAGTAGTCATAGCCGGTCGCATGACGACCGTCTTTAACATTTCCGCCAGTTCCGAATCCAGTCAAGATTCCATAAAGGCCATTCGCTCTTGCGACAGGGCTTCCATCCAGAGTCAGATCGTTGTCGTTTCGCATCGCAGCAGCCATTCGCTGCGTATTGATGTGAATCTGTTGAGCAATCGTGGGCAGAATAGTGGTATAGGACGCACCTACTAACTGATCATAGGCGCGAGTCACGTCAGCTTCATCAACAATCAAGTCGAACGTATCGCGAACCCATTGAGCCTGATTGCCTTCAACAGTTCCATTGTCCAGTGAGCGATAGCTTTCCAACAGGTTTGCAATCACCAGTTGATTCGTATTATTGGCCATCGTCGTGTAGTCGACATCGCGACCAACGTAGGCATAATAATCCCGAGCATCAGCTGTATAGAGGGCATCAAGATCCTTATCTGATCGCAGGATCATGCGGAGGTCAGTGAGGTTATCCTGAGCGACAGGGCGATAGTTGACTTGCAGATCGCCATCATTCTCTGTCTGCAGCACTGTATAGCGACGGGCGATCTCGAAGTTCTCTGAAGCGTCGGAGTTCTCCTTAACGAAGTTGAACGTCCCACGATTTGCAAATGTCACGCCGCTATTGATAAACGCTGTTCCAGCCTGAACATTGATGAGGTCGGCATCCTGACCGATGGTTGACGAGGTAATTTCGACCTCGTTATTCCCATCCAGGAAGAGATCGCCCACAATATTCATGGTCCCAATGCTGTTTCCGGCCGCAATCGTTCCGCCTTTTTTCACCTCAACAGCAGGTGCCGCGATCGTCGCAGTCCCCTGAAGTCGACCGCCGCTATTCACAATCACATCACTGGTGGAAAGAATGTTTCCATCTCGACTGGCGAACACTCCCGAGATGTTGATCCCGCCAGTCCCCACGATAACAGCATCATCGACACCACTATAGCGACCACCGGTCAGGACATTGAAATCGCCATCAACAACGACAAATATGCCGGTTGCACTCTGAATTAATCCTTTATTATTTATGTCGTCCTGCACGACAAAGGCAGTACCTGTCACCTTAAATACGCCAGTCGGATCATTATTCAGATCACCATCAACGAATCCAGCGGCGTTGGTCAGATTAATATTTCGAGTGTTTCTAATGTCGCCATCGACATTGAGTGCGCCTCCGTTCAGTGAGAACAGATTGTTCACAATGAGATCACCATTGTCGATGGTGACTGCAGACGCGTTACCAACATACTCGCCGCGATTCCCGATCACAAAATCGCCGTCAGTGACAGTTACTGAACCAAGAGTTTCGGAGTAAATCTTTCCGAAATTTTGCAGATCGCCCGTGACATCTAAGTTCCCGACCGCAGACAGATTTACTCGCCCGGCTGAGGTATTCGTAAATCCATCGAGAAACGAGATCTGACTCGCTGCGACATTCAGGACGTTGGAGTTCGTCCCCTCTCCCGCTACTGTCATCTCTGTGAGGGCCGAAAGTGAAAGAGTCCCGCTGTTCGCCAGAGTGCCTGCAACATTCGAGGTTACAAAGCTGAGATCTGCCGTTCCTGAATTGTCGAAGTTGAGTGTGTCGAGCGTTCCGGCAGTCTGATTGAAAGTACCAGTATTGTTGAAGTCCTCTGCAACCGTCACACTCGTACCGAACAGAGTCATGGTCCCTGCGTTGACGAGATCTTTCTGGCTGACAATGTCTCCAACGCTCGCGCTCAGTGATCCGTTATTCTGCAGAAGCTGATCCGCTTCAAGCCGCGCCCCTAACAGAACATTCGTAGAACCGTTGTTCGTAATGTTCTTTCCAACAAAATCTCCGCCAACAGTCAATTTCCCTGTTTGAGCGATATTGGCATTATTGAAAATCACATCGCCGTTCAACTGTGCCCCGGTTGCAGAGGCAGAGCCACCAACAAACTCCGCGTTCATCGACTTAGCGAATTTGTCAGATGGGTCAGCGAACGAGGTGATATTTCCATCATAGGTGAATGTGAAGTTGGCATCAGCGCCGCCCTGCTTCACTCCATTCACCTGAGCGTTTCCGAACTGCATCGTAGGACGGTTCAGTCCCATACCAGAATTGATGACGGAATCGGTGTAGATGTTCCCGCTCAGATTCGCGCCATTGAGGATGTTGATCTCACGAACAGCGGCCGTGTTATCAATATGGATCACGTTTCCGGAACCGCCACCTGCAGAGATAGACCCGCTGATGTCGACGCGATCAACCAGGTAACCAGGAACATGCCCAGGATACAACGATGCGTTGGCAGGCGTATCAGACCGAAGATCCGGCGCCCCCACGTCCCCCAGAACGTTTGTTCCAAAGCTGAACAACATCCCGGTTCCGACAGCGTCCGCTGTTGTTGAATCAGCAGTGATTGCACCGCGATGGACGATGACGTTTCTGCTGCCGTTGCTGACCAGCATACCAACGCCAAAGTCTCCATCTGCTTGAACGTTCACCCCTTGCCCGATAGTGACAGTGTTTCCATTACCATCGATACGGACACCAGTCCCTGCAACGCCGGACGCAATCAGGTCTTCGGCTTGCGTGATGTTCAGGCTGTTTGCCTTCATATGAAGGCCGACACCGAAGGTCTTGTCCGAATTAAAACCGTTTGTGTTTGTTCCAGTGACACCGTTCTGATAGTAGGACTGCCCGAAGTGCTTTTTCAGATCGATATTGCTGAATCCAAGATCCTTCAGAACCGCCAGTTCCACTTCCGTCATGAACGTATAGTTACGATACGCCTCATGAGTCATGAGGAAGGTTGGAACTCCAAGATGGGATGTCTGCGATGACCGTGTGTTCAACGGGACATTTCCGCCATAAACACTGACTGCGTTCGTCCCTGCGAAGAAGAACGGGGTGCCTACTGATGCGGTGTCGCCAGCCACAACTGAATCACCATTCGCATCGACGATCTGCTCTTCATAAAGAGACAATACACCACTGCCAAGTGCGCCCCACACGATCTGACCCGATCCGTTGGTCCCCGGCCCGATATACCCCAGTGAGTGCGCCAGTTCATGAATCATGATGGCTTCAAGTGCCGCACCTGGACGTGAGTAAACGCCATTCATCTCAGTTGAGAATGTTGGCATCTCGAAGGCCAGTAACGTATCCACGTATCCGCCGTCAGTACTTTGACCTGGAAGCGCAACCTGACCTCCGGCCCATACATTCTGTAAGTGGGTCAACAATGGGTCAGAGCCCGTGACAATCGCAGGCGCAGCATAGGCATTCAAGCCGCCTCCCGCAGTGAATGTGTTGCGGACTGCTCTTACTGTGATCACGCGTCCCGGTTCATGTCCTTCACCGAGAACATCCCACCAGTACTGCATGCCGCGCTGTACAGCACCCATCTCGTCTGCGGTCCACGCCTGATCAGAGCTATGCGCGACCCAGAATGGATCGGAAAAATTTCCGTCCGATGGATTCCAATACTCCACGCGAATGATCGACTCAGGTCGAGCACCATCGTTTGAGCCATCGAAGACGGTGTCGACGATCTGAGCAAATGAAACGGAGTGCACCACGAATCCTGAGAGAAACGCTCCGGTCAGAACCAACCGCTTCATCAACGTTTTCTTCAATGTCCAAAACATCGACATGCACTCCATCCATGAAGTTCAAACGAAATTCGAAAGCTCGATTCGACCAGACTTTGCGAAACGTCAAATTAAGAAATCCAGGAAAGCGGTCCGGTCGCATTGAGAGATCAGCGATTCACTCGCCCCGGGCCCACGCTCTGTTCTTTTTATTTGCTGTTTTGCTTTCTTGATCGAAGCTCTTCATCAATGAGCGGCATCCATTGCCACTCCACTGACGCTGCCTTTATGTTGATCAAATCGCCCTCGCTCACTTCATAGTGCAACGAACGCGATACTTCGGCTGACACGCGTGACAAAACCCGCCCACACACTGTCAGGTGCTCAACTCAGACGCCCGTACATTCCCGATGCCAATGAGATTGGCCTTCCTCTCATCGGTTTACATCGCAACAAGGTATTATGGCGAAAGCATACATTCGCAAATTCTCGTGCTACCCACCGGTGTCACCATCGACAAACTCGCCCTATCCTTCCCGGGTTATTGCGTCGAAATGTCGTATGCACAGCAACAAGACCGGCAAAAATTGCCACCCAGTCAGTCCGCTGCTCGTTCAGACGCAGCATGCACTGATTCAATCCGGCAAATCAGTGGCGTCGTGTAGGGCCAGAGGCCAGATCGTTGCGATGGAGACATCGGACCACAAAAAGAAGCGACATCGAATGGAAATGCCGCCTAGAGCGCGGTTCTGGCTCTCATTCCGGATAGAAAACCTTGAAGATCATGCCGATTTCAATCAGTGGTGCCAAAACAAGCAGTTGATAGAACGGCATCAATAATAACCCGATGGCAGACTGAGCATCAGGCCTGTCGAGATACAAGATCTTATATGTCAACGCGGTCCCGATAAAAGCAACGAGTAAGCAGATGACCAATGATACCGCCTGAAAGATCAGTTTCGGTCGGGTCTTCCCCGCTGCATATCCTGCAAGGACATAGGGGAACAGGATCCAGCAAAGAAAAGCGAGCAAGAACCAACTCAACTCACCTGAAAACGTTGGAATCAAGAGCCCGAGGTGCAGTAACCCACCAAAGCAGAGTAAGGCAATCGAGAGTTCTCGCATGGTCATCTCACAAAAGGTAAAATACCGACGCGAACACAGCGGCGGTCATGCCTAAGCGATTTTGCCGACGATCAACATTCATGATTGAGATGCTCCTCGACTGAATCTTACAATTTGGCGCGAGGCCTGCCCATTCCGCCGCCAGCGCCCCAGCTCTGGTCGCTTTACCCGACCATGCACTCCGAAACTTCTCGACTTCTTATTGAAATTCACGCAAAAGTCGTTTCCAGTGCGAGACTTGCAGTTAGATTATCAGTACTGATTCAGTTCCGCTAATTCCACAATTTTCCAAAAAACCATCCCGGAATCGCCGCTTCCCGGCAACGATTCTGAGCGTATGGCAATGATTGTCACCACAACTGGAAGCATGCCCCAAGCCGTCCCCAATGATGACTGGTTTGCGCTCTTGAAGCAGCACGAGCCGTGGCTCAGAAAAGTGCTATTCAATCGGGTGGGAGATGCGGACGTTGTCGACGATCTCATGCAGGAAATTGGACTGGCAATCAGCCGCCCGGAGTTGCGTCCTTCGGACATTAATCGACTTGGGGCCTGGTTGTACCGTGTCGCAGTGAAACAGTCTTATCTGTATCGACGCAAAATGGGTCGATACAGGCGCTATATCACCGGTGGCGACGAAGCCGTTGAAATGGCGCCAGGACCGAATCAGCCTGATCCATTGCAATGGCTGATGGGACGTGAACATCAACAGGCAGTGCAAAAATGCCTGAAAAACCTCGGAGAAACCGATCGCGAAATCCTGATGCTCAAGTACGGCGAAAACTGGACGTACCAGCAACTGGCCGATCGACTCGGAGTGACCGTCCACACCATTGAACACCGGCTGATCAAAGCGAAAAAGCGTTTGCGGCAATTGCTGCACCAGGCGAATATCGAAGTTGTTGGATCCGCTTGATATGAAGATTTCACCAGACGAACTGACACTGCAAAAATGTGCGGACGGCGAGCTCTCAGACGCCGAACGCGCTGCTTTGCTGGCGAACCTCCATCATGCTGAATCGATTGACCATTGGCGGACACTGGCTCTGACATTTGTTGAGAATCAGGTTTTCGCCAAGGCATTCGAAACCCCTTTGGCTGCAAATCCTCCTGAGGAGCTTCCCCCTCGCCCGCTTCCCCCCGTCATGAAGCGTCAGCTCCAACCTTGGGTCTCGGTTGCGGCGTCGCTGCTGGTCGGAGCACTGATGGGAGTGGGCGGTCATTTTTGGTTGCGAGATAGCAGCGATGCAGGTTCGCAACTGGCCGAGACCAGATTTGACGCCTCAAAGTCTCCACTAAATTCAGAAGCCGGCTTTTCACCATCGTCAGTTGCTTCAGTCGTTCACCCGCCGGAGAACTCCATAGCCTCTCCTAAAGCAGGGCAGTTTTCTCCTCCTGTGCGGCTGGCCAGTGATGGAAACATGCCATCCCCGGTCATGAATGTCAAAGTCGGAGCAGGACACAGTGGAGATCAGGCATTAACTGTCCCGGTATATTCGCCGGAACAGTGGCATTCCGTTCCAAACGCAGGCAACTTGACGAATATTCCTGAAGATGTTCAGAGAATGCTGGAGTCAGAAGGCTATCAGCTCGAACGAAAGCGATATTGGTATCGCGCACGCCTGAAAGATGGACGAGAAGTCATGGTTCCAGCCGAAAAAGTGATTGTCCGACCAGTGGAATACTGATGGTGTGATCACTCTGCATCGACAGGTTTTTGAGCACTGCCCGCAGGTACGCTTGCAGGTCAGGAGCAATTTTTCAACCTGTGAAATTCAGGTCTGAAGTTCAATGATTGCGGTCCTCGACTCCAGATGGCGAGGCACGTTTTCCGCAGATCGCTGAAAGCGTTTAGGATTGGGAAGGGAGTTGTCATGCATTATTGGAAATCACTGA
This sequence comes from Planctomicrobium limosum, assembly GCF_051465645.1. Classification (GTDB taxonomy): domain Bacteria; phylum Planctomycetota; class Planctomycetia; order Planctomycetales; family Planctomycetaceae; genus Planctomicrobium. Next base: position 1,386,159 of record NZ_CP195790.1, read on the forward strand.
CATGCGCCGCACTCGCATCGTGCTTCGCGATGTCTGCATCTTCTCAGGCAGACACTCCTCCAACGCCTCCAGAGCAACCTCGATACGAACTCTTCCTGATCGGACCTGATGGCAAAAAGTTGCATCTCCAGTCCATTCAGCCGTCACCCGGCGATGACTTCACAAGCGTCGACGCTCCTGCAAAGCCCCCACGATTTGTGATTGGTGTCGTCCTGTCCGAGCTTCCTGCCGAATTGCGGGCGAGGCTGGGAATGGAGCTGGGGGAAGGAACAGGGTTGCTGATCAAGGAAGTCTTCAACGGAAAGCCAGCAGAGAAGGCCGGCGTTCAAGCTAAAGACATCCTGATCGCAGTGAACGACTCGCCTGTCACCGAACCTGATGATGTTGTCACGACAATCAATGAGTTAAAAGGCGAACCGGTCACGATGACTTTTTTCCGTAGCGGAAAACTGATCAATCTGACCATCGATCCCATCGAGAACCCAAACCACGACCTCCAGATTCGCGACCAGATCTCCGAGGAAGCGATGAAGAAACTGCAGGAACTTGGCCTGCAACCCGGTTCCCAGATTGTTGGCCCCGGTGTCGTTCTTGGAAGTTCCCCTGTCATTTCGCAGGAGAACATCGAATTGCGAGCCAAAGTCCGACAGCTTGAAGATCGGCTCAACCAACTCGAAAAGCAACTGAAGACATTGACCGAACAGCTCGGGTCAAAGCCGACTCCAACCGCACCTGTAGAATCAACTGACCAGAACTGATCAGCCGAATTTCCGTTGTAAATAAAAAAGAGGTTGGTTCACTTGGAAAAACAAGGAACCAACCTCTTTTCATATTGATAGGAATAAGCGTTATCTGGATTCTGAAATCAGCGTCGACTTAACGAAGTCTTCGTTGATCGTCACACCCAGACCTGGGCGGTCCGGTGGCGAAATCCAACCGTCAACTGCTTGAATCTTCTCGTGTGTCAGTTCGTGACGCAGTGGCGAATCTTCGACGCAGTCTTCAAAGATAAACGCGTCGCGGCAAGTGCTGAGCCAGTGAATACTCGCAGCAACTGTCACAGGACTTGTGTAGCAGTGATTGCAAAGTCGTGCGCCGATTTCTTCGACGCGCTGACGAATATAACTGGCATCGGTAAACCCGTTTCGAGACAGGTCAACCTGATAGATGTCGAGGCAGCGTCCATCGATCAATGGGCGGAACGATTGGCGTCCACACTCTTCTTCACCAGATGCGATCGGCACAGGGGAACGATCGCGAAGCCAGCGATAGCCCTCGTAGTCATCAGGGTGCAACGGCTCTTCCAACCAGCCGATATTCTGTTCGGCGAATGCTTTTGCCCGATCCAGTGCCGTGCGAGCATCCCAGACGCAACCGGCATCGATCAGCAATGTCGCATCATCTCCGAGCCCTTTTCTTGCTCCGCGAACAAGGTCCCTGTCGACGGATTCGCTTTGTCCCATCGGTTCCCAACCAAACTTCACCGCGCGGTAGCCGGCCTCTCGCCAGCGTTCTCCAATTCGTGCGGTTTCATCTCCGTTCTTTCCGAACAGAATGGAGGCATAGGCTGGAATTCGATCGTGACGTTTCCCGCCCAGCAGGCGGTGAATCGGCTCACCAAAATGCTTCCCTTTGATATCCCATAGTGCCATGTCAATTGCTGACATCGCCGTGATCGTGGTGGAGCGACGCCCGCAATACATTGTCCGGCGATACATCTTCTGCCAGAGACGATCGATCTCTAAAGGGTTCTCTCCGATTAACAGGTCACGTAATCCCGTTGCCACATTATGGCTGAATGGAGCATCGATGACGGCCTTGACCATCTCTGGTGAAGAGTCGGCTTCGCCAATCCCTTCAAGCCCATTATCCGTGCGGACTCGAACGAGCACAGAGTCCTGGCTGCTCGCTGTTTTTGCTTCGACATTCTTGATCCGGAGGACCTGACAGATCACCTGAGTAATTTTCATATGAATTCCTGTGAACAGGATAATTTCTAACTTCGATTCAGCACTTGCTGAGATTCCACAAAGCAAGTGAGACCATCAATCCGAATTGAACAGAGGCATCAGGAGTGAATCAAGATTTCTTCTGATGCCTCTTCTCTTCCGATGCACGCCGTCTTCGATCGAACGAAAAGGACGCTTGTCCCGCAGATTACGGCAAGACTTTTCCGACAACAACGCAGTGCTGTCCGCGTGGAATTCCGGCGACCCATGCTTGTGCCAGAACAACTCCATCGACACCTGCTCGTGCTGCCCATGGCGGCATATCGAAGTGATCGAAGTCATGGAGATACCCGACGATGTCTCCCTTCTTCACTTCAGTGCCGCACTCCAGAACTGGTTCATAGTGCCCATCGAACGGAGCGACCGTAAAACAGTCCCGATCGACCATCTCCAGTTTCTTCTGCGTTCCGGCCGCATGGTAGTCAATCGGCTCGATCGTTCCATTGAGAAGACCGTTATTAATGAGCGCTGCGAGCACACCTTGCCGTCCGTATCGCACGCCAATCGGGTCAACTGCACTTCCCCAACCAAGTTCTGTTCCGACGGTTATTTTTCCCAGTCGTTCGGCTTCACTTGGAAGCAATCCCGGCGTGACGTTCTGATACACCATCAAACTCGGGGTTCCAAACCAGCGAGCGGTTTGCTCAATCTTTTCTGCAAGAATCGGGTCATCAACATGGTGATAATTGGCACAGTGAGAAAACCGTGCAACGTTCCCGCCAGAGTGCAGGTCCAACACAATATGGACACGCGGCCAGATGTACTCACGAACAAAATTGGCGATGCGATAAGTGATGCCCGACAGACTTGGAGTCTTGCCTGCACCATCAACGAACGCCCGATTTAAGTTGACACCGTCATCCAGTCGGCTGCTCTCGCGAGTCCCTGCTCGAAAGGCAGATGGGTTCAATACCGGGATCAGGATAATTCGTCCACGAACATCCTTCAGGTCGATTTCCCGGCAAAGATGCTTCAGAGCCATTGGCCCTTCATATTCATTCCCGTGATTTGAACCGAAAGAGACGAGCCCTTGCCCCTCTGATGCCTCAGGTCCCACCCAGACTGTGAGCGGAATTAAGTGATCCCCCCAGATACTGTCGTGTTCCAAAGCCACCCAATAATCCCGACGCCCAGGAGAATCGAGATCCAGTAAATGCGGTCGAACAATTCTTCTGTCCATAACCCAACTAGACCCTTGCACAGAGTGGAAAAGAATTCAGACGAAATCAGAAGCCCTGCAAATTCACGGCTCCTGTCTGCCTTGTAATCATGCACTTGCGATTGTAAACAATCCGCGAACATTCATCAACAATCCTTGATCCTGTTTTACCGTCCAACATGCGCAACGCTCTGTCGTGTGCGAATCAATATCCCGCTTGCACGATCCTGAAATTCTCCGCCGGAGAAATCACTCCTCACAATTATCCCCTTGACGATTGAGTGTGACCGGTTTAGCATTTTCATATCGAACTTTTGGATACGCAATGAAATCCCCCGCAACACAATACCGACAACTCGCCGACCTGCACCTGCAGGCCGCTGCTGGTTATTGGTACGGGTATTTCTTTACCACCCCGGGTTTCCGGGCGCGGTAGCGGCTCCATTTCAATTAATGTGATCCGATCCGGCCTCGAAACCTGTCTTAGGTTTCGAGGCCGTTTTTCGTATCTGGGCTCAAATTTTTCAGTTCAAACGGTCAGTCAGTGAATTCGCTTCATGGCCTGTTTCATAAAGTCTGAAACGCCGCGGCGCAATTTAACGAACTCAATTACACCTGTGGGGATACCGAGATGATTGTTGTTATGAAACGGGGAGTCAGTCAGGAAGCGATCGAACGTATCGCAACCAGTGTTGAACAGATGGGACTGAAAGCCCATATCATCTACGGCACCGAAAGAACGGTCATTGCTGCGGTCGGGGACAAGCGGGATGAAGAACGAGAAGTCCTTGCCTCATTCGATGAAGTTGAAAAGGTCGTTCCAATTCTGGCGCCGTACAAGGTCGCCAGTAAAGAAGCAAAGCCAGAACCAACGGTCATCAAAGTCCTTGATCTCGTCATGGGCGGCGGCAACATCGGCGTCATCGCTGGCCCCTGCTCCGTTGAAAGCGAAGCCCAGATTCTGGATTCTGCCATCAAAGTGAAAGCAGCGGGCGCACGTGGGCTTCGCGGTGGAGCATTCAAGCCACGAACGAGCCCTTACGCGTTCCAGGGGATGAAGGAAGATGGGCTGAAGTTACTGGCTCTTGCCCGTGAAGCGACTGGTCTGGCCGTCGTCACCGAAGTCATGACACCTCACCACGTCGAGCTTGTTGCCAAGTATGCCGACATTCTTCAGATTGGCGCTCGCAACATGCAGAACTACCACCTGCTGCAAGCCGTTGGAGAGATTCGGAAACCTGTGCTGCTGAAACGCGGACCAAGCGCAACGATGGACGAGTTCCTTCTGGCTGCCGAGTACATCCTCGATCAAGGCAACCAGAGTGTCATCCTGTGCGAACGTGGGATCCGCACGTTCGAAACACACACTCGCTTCACACTGCCACTGGCATCGGTTCCTTACCTGAAAGAACGAACCCATTTGCCAATTGTGGTCGACCCGAGCCACGGAACAGGGATTGCCTCCCTCGTGCCATCAATGTGTGCTGCATCAGTCGCGGCAGGTGCGGATGGTCTCATCGTCGAGGTTCATCCTGACCCGAAAAAGGCGATGAGCGATGGGGCTCAATCTCTGACACCGGAAGCATTCGAACTGGCGATGGTTCAGAGTCGCAAGGTTGCCAATGCACTTGGAATGACGATGTAATTCATCACTGTGATTAAAGATTGCCATTCAACACCCTTGGCAAACTCCATGAAGAGTAATTCAGCGCTGTGTCCAACCGATTCTTCACACAATCGGGTCCGGAGACAGCGCTGAAATTCTTTTACAGGCCGGTCGAATCTCTCAGAGGCTTCGCAGCAGCCGTCTCGACCAAATCCGATCATCAAACATGACTGCCAATCACGTCGACACGCGGTGATCAACACGACTGTGGTTCCAGACGGGAACAATACATCCATCAAAGTTTGCCACGATAAGTAGCGGTACGCTCCAACCGTTCGTACAATCGCAACTCGCAACTGATGGTCAAGTCCTCCCCCCTCTGCCAGCTGCTCACTCCTCTGAGCCGCACTGGTACCACAAACACAGAAAACGGCCTTATGACATTCCCGCTAAAGCCAATCGTTTTCCTCGTTGCCGGACTCATCCTGAGTCAACTCACCCACTCAACGACTTCGGCAGCTGATCCGATTCGAGTTGGTGTGTCAGAAGTGGACATCACTCCCCCTGTCGGCTTCCCGATGGCCGGCTATTACCACGAACGCTTGGCTGAAGGCGCAATCGATCCGCTGAAAGCAAAGGCGATTGTCTTTCGAGGCAATAACACCGAATCCGCTCTCGTTGTGTGCGACCTCATTGGGATCGCCTCTGACCTCACAAAGGAGATCCGGAAACTCGCCTCAGAGAAAACAGGCATCCCTGTCGACAACATCGTCATTGCAGGAACACACTCGCACACGGCTCCTGACTACATGAAAGAGCTTTACCTGACGCTTGGACGTGCAGGACAGGAACCTCTCCGCGCCGAATACATCAAAAAGATGATCAGCGGTCCGGTTGAAGCGATCGTCAAAGCACAAGCAGCTGCCAAACCTGTCACACTGGAATCTGGCTCTGCAACGCAAAAGACCCCGGTCTCATTCAATCGTCGCTTCGTAATGAAGGATGGCTCTGTAAAGACATGGCAGAACTACAACAACCCGGAAGTCGTTCGAGCAGCAGGGCCAATTGACTCACAGATCGGCTTGCTGGCGATCAAAGACGACGCTGGAAAAACACAGGGTGTCCTCAGCAACTTCGCACTGCACCTGGATACCGTCGGCGGAACAAAATGGAGTGCAGATTACCCTTACTTCATTGAACAGACGCTTCGTAAAGCAATTGGTCCAGACGTCATTTCAATTTTTGGAACCGGATGCTGCGGGGACATCAATCACGCAGACCCTACCGGCGCTGCTCGTAACAAAGCCGATGCTATTGGCAACTCGATCGGGGAAACAATCGTCCATCAACTTCCAGAACTGAAACGAATTGAAGATCCTGTTCTGGTTGTGAAATCACAGGTTGTCCAGCTGCCTCTTCAGGATGTGACCAAAGAAGAAGTTGCCAAAGCCATTCAGGTGCTTGCGGCAGCGAGACGTAAAGAACCAGTCCCGTTCCTTCCCGACCACGTGGTTGCTTACAAGAAGATGATTCTTGATCAGTTCCGTCACAAGGAACCATTTGCTGCAGCAGAAGAACACATCACTTGGGGCCTCAGCCGATCACTGTCAGGTATCGGTGACACAATTCCAGTCCACGTGACTGTAATGACACTCGGTCGCGATGTCGCAATCGTCTGCCTGCCCGGCGAAGTCTTTGTCGATTTAGGACTGGCAATTAAGAAGGCCTCTCCATTTAAGACAACACTGGTGATCGAACTCTCAAACGTTGTCGAGACGATCTACATTCCTCATCGTCACGCCTACATTGGCGGCAGCTATGAAGTCACGAACTCCAACGTGAAGCCTGGCTCCGGAGAAATGCTGGTCGATTCCGCAATTTCGCTTCTGCAGGACGCTGCGATGTCGATTCCAAAGACCCAAAAGTAAAAACGACGAGTGACGTTTCGTCTCGTCGCCCCGTGCAAATTCGACGGCATGCTTGAATGCATTTTATGAACTGATCGCAGTACACCTGTGTGCCCGATCTCATAAAGTTCATTCGGTATGCCGTCTTCGTTTAATTTGTCCGGACCGCGTCTCATCCTCTATTGAATCATCCGGAGTCCCCAGTGAAATCGCTGCTTTTCTCGCTCGTTGTTGCGGTCACCAGTCTTGTTTCTGCATCTGCAATCAACGCAGCAGATCCCGTCCAGCTTCGAGTCCTCAGTTACAACATCCATCACTGTGAAGGAGTTGACGGAAAGCTTGATCTTGAACGGATCGCCAAAGTCATCTCTGCAGTCAAACCAGACCTTGTGGCGTTACAGGAAGTTGACCAGAACGCGAAGCGATCGAAGAACGTGGACCAGCCTGCAGAGCTCGCACGCCTGACTAAAATGCACTCGGCTTTCGGGGCGAACATTCCTCTGCAAGGGGGATTTTATGGCAATGCCATATTGTCCCGATTCCCAATCTCAAGTCACAAGAACCATTCTCTTCCCAATGTGATGAATGGAGAGCAACGCGGAGTTCTGGTCACTGAGATTTCGATCCCGGGAATCACGACCCCCATCCAGTTCTTCTGCACGCACCTGGATCATCGCTCTCAAGTCAACAGCCGAGTCCCCTCTGCACAATTGATCAATGAATTGGCGATCAATGGAAAGCAATTCTCCATTCTGGCTGGTGACATGAACGCCCTCATCGGAAGCGACACGATGAATCTTTTCGACAAAGCCTGGAAACGAACCAACGAACAACCGCTCTCGACGTTTCCGGTTGATACCCCCAACCGCCAGATCGACTACATCCTGTACCGCCCTTCCGAGCAGTGGAAGGTTGTCGAAACTCGCGTCCTCGACGAATCCGTTGCATCTGATCACCGCGCCATCTTCTCCGTCTTGGAACACATCCAGAATTGAGACGCAGGGCACTGCTGTTAGGATCGGATTTCACCAGTTGAAACGTCTGTAACACCACCGGCACAATTTGAACACTGTCAGCCGAAGACATTCAACTTGATTCTCGATCCGCATTTAAGAATTCCGAGCGAATACGAAGTTTCGTCCGACGTCGACTGAATGCCAAGCTAGTATTTCGGGATGATTGCAGATTCTCATAGGGAGAGTCTGCGTCTCCGTGGCAATCACGACATCGGGATGAAGATCAGTGAACGTCGGTGTGCTTGGATGCGGATTTGTAGCGGACATGTATCTGGCGACCCGTCGGAACTGGCCGCAAATCAACATTGTTGGAGCTTATGACACGGCTCCACAACGGTTAGCCGCATTCACTCAACATCATCAGATCAGAGCCTATTCTTCGTTCGAAGAACTTCTCAACGATCCATCTGTTGAGTTGGTACTCAATCTGACGAATCCTCGAAGCCATTACGAGACGACCAAAGCCTGCCTGATTGCAGGGAAGCATGTCTACTCTGAGAAGCCGTTGGCAATGGATTCCGTTGCCGCCCAGGAATTGGCTGACCTCGCCAAGCAACACAATCGCTCACTGGCCACTGCCCCTTGCAGTATTCTGAGTGAAACAGCTCAGACTATGTGGAAGGGAATTCAAGACGGTGCCGTTGGTCAGGTCAGACTCGCGTATGCAAGTTTCGACGACGGCATGATCCATCGATTGAATCCCGGCCGTTGGACCAGTTCATCCGGAGCGAAATGGCCGGCCAAAGATGAATACGAAGTCGGCTGCACCTTCGAACACGCAGGCTATGTGCTGACATGGCTCGCTGCGTTCTTCGGACCGGTCCGACGGGTCACAGCTTACGCTTCAACTCGCATTCAGGATAAAGGAATTCCCGTCGAATCAATGGCGCCAGACTTCACCGTCGGATGCCTTGAATACGACAACGACGTCGTTGCTCGGGTAACATGCGGAATCGTCGCGCCGCTCGATAAGTCCATCCAGATCATTGGCGAACAGGGAACTCTCTATACCAAATATGTTCGCAATGACGGTGCTCCGGTTTACCTTCAGAAGACTCCCTACAACAAACTTGTGCATGGAGTGACATCACGACTTTCCAACTGGCGAGTCCGTTTTGAAAGCCTGTTGCGATTACCGTTTTCGATCTCCGGAACACAACTCGAATGGAAGTACCCCTACGCTCGACGCCCGATCTATCGCTCGGCCACCAGCAATAAACTCGTTGACTTCCTGCGTGGCCCCGGGGACCAAATCGAAGCGATCCAGCAGCAACGCCCCTGCCGCCTCTCCGCAGAACTCGGCGTCCACCTCGTCGAAGTGATCGAAACTCTGCAATACCCCGAGCGCTACCCTACCCCACGAACACTCACCACGACATTCGATCCCATCCAACCACTGGAATGGAAGTAACCGAATTCCATCGGAATCAGGATGACAAAACGACAATCGAACATTTTCTGGCCGGGGCCAAGGGTTGGGAATGCGGTTTGCACAGGCAACTGAATGACGTAAGTCACGAATCAAACCGACGTTAAAACGGCCAGCAGACCACAGTGCTTATATTTAATTCATCACTGCAGTGTATCGAGATGAAACGGCGGTTTATGTCGAGAGCGTGGTAACTTCTGGAGGTTCGTCATCATCGCGGATCCCAAATAGCTCCGAGACATCTGCGAGTGACACTCCGACTAGCTCATATCCGCAAGCATTCAAGCCGCGAATAGTCGCAGAGATATAATCGGACAGTTCCCGCACGCTCCAAACCGCCCCTTGAGTGGATGTCTTGTTCGCACGGAGTGCCATCTTTAAAACAGGAGCGACCCATTCTTCGACAAATACCCGCTGAATGAAATCCTTCCAGTCTTCATTTGCTTCTAAGGGAATCGTCAGGTTGGCTTTGATCTCGGAATCGGCAGTAAGAACAGCCCATTGATTGGGAACATCGAGGCTGGCAGCTGGTTTGGGCAATGTTGAGTCGGTATCAATCAGCACCTCCAATCCGGCTTTCCAACTCAGTAGCCAAGACGATTCCTCACCGCTTGGCAGTTCATTCTCTGAAATCAATTCTCGCAATTCACGAGTTGCTGCGGCTCTTCCTGGCTTAAAGGAATCAAAGGGATTTCCACTACCGTATTTGGCAGAAAGGGCGTCAACAATCGGTTGATCGACTATGTTCCGTTGGCGTTGTTCGTTGAAATCGGACCACCTCATAATTGCATGGAGGACAATGTGGTAAAGATCATTGAAATCATGGAGCTTCGGGCCATGTCGCGATCCAAGAGCCATCAGCATGAATGGGATCCACTGGCTATTGGCGGCATCCACGCCTTCCGTCGGCTGTGTCTTAAATTGAACTCCTTCATCGCACATTCGGCGTTTGAGAAGACTGCCGTTGGCGCAATCGGACCATAAATCGACGGCAGGGCCGATCATGTATTCGATGTTCTTGCCACCCGATTTGTACCAGCCTTCCTCAACCGCACGGAAGGAACTTTTCAACTCTCGGACTTCACTACGCCAGAGTGACCACCATTCGTCGGCCCTTCTTAGGCGGTCGGTTTGCAAAATTCTCGCAGCGTTGCAAAGACGATCCAAGCACGCACTGGCGTCCTCTTGGTCTCGTCCAGCGATGAGCATGTATTCCGCCAAACGTCGAGTTGATGCATCGAAACCCGGCCCATGCCGAAAAGCCATACACTGTTCAATCGACCACGCTGCAACTGTTCGCATACGTCCAATATGGGACAATGAAGCGAAATAAAATGCCACTCGATTTTTCAGCAGAGACGAACACCATCGACCGAGTACCTCCGCTGCCCACCCATCCCGATTCTTCCTAAACGACTTACGCTCGCCATAGGAATCCCTTGTGTTGTCCGGCGAATCCCGTTGGAACTGCAATACCCACTCCACCAATGAGTCATCTTGCATATCGTCAGGTAAAAGATCCCGCGGAACTTCCTGCAACGTGGACGCGACTGACCGCTTAAGTTTGAATCTGTTGAATTCAGGCATGGCGAACTTCTTTCAGTAAGCGTGCAAAATCCTTGCCGCCAAACCACGCTTGCATCGCTGCGCGAAGCACGCGTTGCTCTACACCCGCGAATTCTTTCAGGTCCACACTCCAAATCGAGTTATCGTACAAGTCTTTGAAGAAAATCAGACACGGTGTTTCGGTTGGTCGCAGCCCGAAGCGGTGAAGCACTTTGGCAATTTCTCCGTTGTGGTGAAATTCATTCAAAGACGGATCGAATACTTCCCGCATCGTCTTTGCTTCCCCGTTGACGATGAGCAATTGTGCATCGCCAAATTCTCGCAGCACTTCCAAATCCGAATTCTCGGTGTGTTCGTGTCCGAATAGCTGCCACCACGGATGATTCGAAGACTGCGTGTATTGAATCCATTTTTCAGAAGGCGTGTGAATCACATAGACCGCACAGTCATGTCCCGACCACACATCCAAATCACTTAAGCCTTCGCCGTTGACGTACTCGGGGAAATGATGGTCGCTCGACAAGTACAACAGAAAGCCATGAAGAGAAAAACCCCGTCCCTTCACCTCAAACCAAGCATACTGGAGGTCATCCATTCCGGGAATTGGCATCATGGCCTTTCTCCGTCCTCGGGATTCGGGATTCGACCTGGGGGTACCTGCCGCCTCTTGACTTTCCCGAATTTTGGATTTTGCTGAGTTATGGGCATCGGTAGCGGGTAGATTAACGCGACAATAAACACAGCTAATCCTGAGCCTGCGCGAATGGAAATAGCCCATAGTTTTCCATCGACCTCGATGAACCCACTGATAATTGCAGCGAACGCAGCCCCGGTCAACGCGAGGATAATATTGAAAATCCGTGTTGCGACGGGGTCGATGGGTTGAGGATTTGCACGAAATGCGATGAAGCAAGCAATGGTCGTATAGACAACCATGAAAGACAAGCCGCTGATCCATGAAGCAATTTGCTGACTGGTCAAGTACTAGCCCTCAAGCGAGATGTTGGATACTCAGGTAAAATTGCGAGGCATAATAAACGGCACGGTCCAGTAGTGGCAGTTCATATCCCGTCGCCCGTCTAGCCAAGGCTAAAATCGGAGTGACAGTCCCGCAGGCTGGGTTGAGCGGATTCGCGAAATCCAGCTTGCTTAGCGTCAAATCGAGGTTCACCTTCTAACATATCAGTTCTCGCTAAAGCAAATTATCGCTTACGAACCATAATCATCATTGCCTGCACCTAATCTCGGCTTGAACCTAAACGCGAGTGTTAGAAATCGGTCAGCCAGCTGCAATGGCCCGGTTTGGAATCATCGTTCTTCTCGTCGCGTATTCAGGAGTTCGCATTGCACGAGATCGGGGGCGTGATGGCCGATTTTGCTGAGGACAGGTAACACCCCAAAAGAAAGATCCCGCCAACAGTCGCGGTTGCAACCACAGGCGGGATCAAAAAATGCAATTGAAAATTGCAGCGACAGGATTCGAGCCTGCAATTTGGCTCACGCGAATGCTTGTCGCGTTCGTTCCAGCATGAGGTTGTCGCGATCACCTGATCCTCGCAGATTGAAGACGGCCAGTGACAGGAATTGATCGCGCCATTCAGGGCTCACGTGTTCCGCATCTTCCAGAATCGCAGAGCTGAACTTGTAGTCGTGTGCATCGCGTCCTTTCAGGAAGATGATGCGTCGAGCGGCGGCGACGAAATCGTCTGGCGTTCCTCCAGACTGGAGGTAGGCTCTCACTTGAGACGATGCAGCCGCTTTATCCTTTGAAATCGTTGCGAAGATCTCCTCCAATTGCGGTGCTGTCCCAGAGCTTGATGCCGTCTCGGCCAGTTGATCGATCGTTTGCGGCTTCAATGCTCCTCGTCCTGCGGCGGCATCTCTGAACATGGTATTAAACGAACATGCTTGCAAGAGGAGTCGCTTCCTCAATGTTTCATCTGCAGTGTTCTCCCAGATGAAGTGCATGGCGTTGGCCGTTGTTAACCCGTGCAGTCCTACGATTCCTGGCTGTCGCATGAGCAACTCACCAGAACCGACAAACACAGCATCCCAGATGGATTGAGGCGAACCGCCCTTCTCGATCACGCCTGCAGCTGATTTGGCCGCCGCATGAGGATCTTCGGTGCGGAACGCAGAGATCAAGTTTCGAGTGGCACCAGAATCGAGCTTGCCATTCGCCCAGTTCTCTGGCCAGGCCTTTGCGATGAGTTCCTGATTCTGCCGCCACGGTCGGTCGGCTGGGAGATCCTGTTCCGATGGGTTCTTGCTTCCGTCAGCATTCAGCAACGCGAAGGCCAACGACCTCATCACTGGTTCGGCGTAACTCCACCCGACCACCTGCAACGTTCTCCAGCTGTTTGCCAGATAGATCGCTTTATGGCCAATTGAGCGAAAGTCTCTCGCAGCGAACTGGGCAAACAGATTGAACACTTCTGTCGCGCCCGCTGTTCTCACCAATCCTGCAACCGCCGCATCTGCCTTTTCTACGTCCCATTTTTCCATCGCTTCAATGAACTCACTGCGAGCTTGTGAAGCTGCTGGAACTCGTTTCTCATTCACAGGTGACATCCGCCACCCAAACCGTTGAGCCTCTTCTGCCTGAGCACCTTTGAAGTAGTCGAGAGCCCAGAAGATTGGGAGCCATCGATCCTCGTCCGGGCCAGTGAGACTTGCCAGATGGCAACTGTTGATACAGAGCACACTATGAAATTTATGGCCAACCGAAGGCCGTGGCTGCACATTACGAATGCCTGCGAGAAACAGAGCTCCCAAGACCTCCTGATAAGAAGTTCCGGACAGAACTCGTTTCGCAACCTGCTCAAGTAATTGGGGACGCGGAGTTTCTTCAATCAGCCGGACAAGGGGCTCGACGTCTGGTGCGAAGTGAACCAGATTCGCGGGAAGACTTCCTTCCGCTGCAGAAAGTCGTGGAAGTTGGTTCAGGAATGCAAACGGCCCAGTCATGGCAAGAAATCCACCTGTGGTCGATGCAGCCAGAAATGATCGCCGACTTGATGAGTCAGACATTTCACTCCCCCCTTCTCTGTCAAAGAAACATGAGAACCAGCGTACCAATCAATGGTACCAGATCCGGAACAGGTCTCACAGACGGGAAATCTGGATGCCTGAAACAATGAACTCAAAATGGGAAAGCGGATCTGGACTTGTCGAGTGGCACTTCAGACTGAATTGCCACCGTATCGTGACTTACCCAACCGGTAGCTCTCGAACTGCAGGCACATCACCTTAATGGCAAGACAAGAACAATAGATCTCACACGACAGGCAATACTAACTCCCTGATGGACGATATGAACCATGTGATCAAATGGTACTTACAACTTGTACTAACAACTCAGTGTCACAAAGATCTCATCGGCAGCAAGATTCCGCATTGCGAAACGCAGTCTCTATTTTGACAGAATGCGAAAACGCATCAGGCGAAGTTGTTGACACGATTCAACCCACGAAATATCATCGAGTTCCGCTACGGATTAATTGCGCCGCAAATCACTGGCCAGAACGATCATTTCTTGCATGAGCTATTCGCTCAATCATTGTCTTGCTATTGCCAATTCACACCTTGATACCAACAAGGTGCGAACTTTCTGTCTGTAAATTTTATTGCGTGTCCATCAATAGAACGTCCTCATCTCTTGTAGCAGAGTCGGGTGTCTGCATGGCGAAAATTCGGGCTTCCTCCTGTTTTGTTCTTAACAGGTCTTCCAATCAAACAGTTGATTCGGCAACCGGTAACGTTTGGCAATTAACGCCCCTTGGCGGTACACAGACAAGGCAATCGAAGCGAAGCAAGCATTCAGCTTTCACTCTGATTGAACTACTCGTTGTCATTGCAATCATCGCAATCCTGATCGCCCTGCTCTTACCAGCAGTTCAGCAGGCGCGAGAAGCCGCTCGTCGAACTCAATGTCGCAACAACCTGAAGCAGCTCGGGTTGGCCTTACACAATTATGCAAGCACTCACGGGTACTTCTGCCCAGGGGGCGTTGCCAGAAGTGGCCCAGGTGCAACTAATTGGTGCCGCAATGACCCTACCGTCAAATATAATGGCCTCGCACCGTGGACAGTGTTAATCCTTCCGTTCTTGGAACAGACAACTCTCTACAACCAATTTAACTTTAACGAAGACTTCACAGTTTTAGCCGATGCTGCAGTGTACAGGGGTTCGACCAAAAACAATGAAGCATTCAATCAAAGGCTGTCACTCTACTGGTGTCCATCAGATCCAAACGCGAACCCTAACACAAATGTGAGCAACTATCGTGGAGTTCAAGGAGGCGGTAACGGGATGCACGACTGTGCTGGTGCCGCTTCCAGGTTCTTCACAAACGGAATCCTGTACGTGAACTCACGAATAGGTTTCAAGGATATTACTGACGGTACGTCCAATGTCTTTTTGGTCGGAGAGAGTCACTACAACCCAACTTTGCAACATTCTCCGGCACAACGCGCATCCGGATGGGCTTCAGCGGTATCAGTCAAGACAGACGGGTCACTCGCGCCGACCCTGTCTGCAACATCGCTCGGTATTAACAGCTGGGCTAACAATGTCGATACGACAAGTCCTTTGTACTGGGTGATGTCCGAGTACTTTGGCAGTCGACACACCGGAGGATGTCAATTCCTGATGGCCGATGGATCAGTCCACTTTGTCAGCCAGAATATCGACAGCCTGGTCTTCCAGAGATCAGGGATTCGCAACGATGGCCTCCCTGTTGGTGGGCTCCCGTTCTAAAGCAGCATTCGAAATGCCGTCGCTTCGGTGTTGGCGGCATTTCGTCTTTCCACCTGTTGACGAGTCTCGATCTCTTTGCGTGCTCAATTCTTCACCGCCTGAACACATCTCCGTCTGGATTGTTCCCCAGTCTCATAATGGGGTCCATGACACACTGAAAGTATGATCGGTATGCACGGTTCAATGTTCAGTCTCACTTCACCAAAGCGATCTTTTCGAACGGCTTGCCGCCCATTATTTCACTGGACAGGAATTTGCAGCATCGCCTTCGTATTGGGGTGTTCAGGGAATTCAGACGATCCTGTTCGCTACCCCATCACAGGAAATGTGACTTTTGGTGGTGCACCGATTCCAATCGGAGAAATCTTTCTGCAACCAGACTCCGATGCAGGCAATTCCGGCCCAGCATCGAACTCTGATATTCACGACTCCAAGTATTCGCTTCCCAAGGAATTCGGCGTTCTCGGAGGCCCGTACATTGTCCGCATCACTGGGTATTCGAACTCGTCGGAGAACAGTGCAGGGCCGCTCACCCTGAGAGGGGCTCCGATGTTTAAGGACTATTCCACAAAAGTGGACATCCCTAGAGACAAGAAAATTGAACAGAACTTCGACGTACCGAATCCAAAGAAGACTCCTGCGAAATAGTTGCCGAAATCCGTGGGTGCCAGCGAGACTCAGTTCCCCATCGCTGACCGCCCCTGCGTGCGATTAGACGATTCCTGTGAAGGCGAAGACGGCGATCACGACGAAAACGGCAATGGTCTTCAGGCATGTAATCACAAAAATGTCACGATAAGCCTGCCGGTGAGTCAGTCCCGTCACTGTGAGCAGTGTGATGACCGCACCATTGTGAGGAAGTGTATCCATCCCGCCACTCGCCATGGACGCCACGCGATGGAGCACTTCAGCGGGGATACCGTTTGCTTCCGCCGCCTGCAGGAATGACTCGGCCATCGCGGCCAGAGCAATACTCAATCCGCCTGAAGCCGATCCCGTTATGCCGGCCAAAGTGGTGACAGTGACCGCTTCATTCACCAATGGATGAGGGATGGACTTCAACGCTTCAGCAAGGACCAGAAACCCTGGCAACGCTGCAATCACCGCTCCGAAGCCGTACTCTGATGCCGTGTTCATGGCTGCCAGAAGTGAGCCGGAAACGGCGCTCTTAGATGCTTCGGAGAACCTGCTGATAACGCGCCGCCGCGCGAGAACAACGACAGCCAGAATCCCTGTCAGCAACGCTCCCTGCACTCCCCAAATCGCAGCAATCTTGGAGACCTCTTGAGTCACTGGAGCCGAGGCTGCAACGACGGCGGAATTGAACGAATGGGACTCTCCATAAAACTGTGGAATGATGACAGTGAAGACTTTGTTCATGACACCCACCAGCAGCAGCGGGATCAGAGCGATCAACGGATGCGGCAGGACTTCCTGAGTAAAAGCCTCAGGTTCATTCAACAGTACAGTTCCATAACCCTCTTTACGCGCCTCGGCCCGACGACGACACCAGTTCAGATAGGCCAAACCAGTCAGGAGGATAAAAACGGAACCGATCAGCCCCAACATTGGTGCGGCATAGATATTCGTTTTGAAAAACTGAATCGGAATGATGTTTTGGATCTGAGGAGTCCCAGGGAGCGCATCCATCGTAAAGGAGAATGCACCGAGCGCGATTGTGGCGGGGATCAACCGCTTCGGAATGTTGTTCATGCGGAACGTCTCGGCTGCAAATGGATAAACAGCAAAGACAACAACAAACAGGGAAACTCCTCCGTAAGTCATCAGAGCACAGACGAGCACAATCGAGAGCATCGCATGGCGACTTCCAGACGTGCCAACGATCGAAGAGACAATGGATTTTGAAAATCCTGAGATTTCAATCAGCTTGCCAAAGACGGCCCCCAGCAGAAACACCGGAAAATAGAGCTTCAGGAACGCTGCCAATTTCTCCATGAAGAGCCCTGTAAACATCGGGGCAACAAGCGACGGATCCGTGAAAAAAACGGCTCCCATCGCAGCAACCGGAGCAAACAAGATCACGCTGTAGCCTCGATAGGCGACGACCATCAGAAACAGGAGAGATGCCAGCACGATCAACAAGCTCATATCGAATCTCGCTCTCTTTCGGTGATCACTTCTACCTGATCGTTGAACTCTACTCCCCCCACAGCAAACTCGACTTCACTGGGGAAGTGACTCACGTGTGAAAGGGTCCAACAGGCAGGCACTATAACAATTGCACACATGTTTCAACCTCTTCCAGCCCACAGACAAACAGCACTTTAGAACAAACGCTGACAGATCCTCGTCCCAGTCGGGCTCCCTGTATTGAGTTCACCGGAAAGCCGGTTGCGGACCAACAGAAGAGTGTCGAAAAGCGGCTTCCGAACCGAAAAGTCGAGCATTCCAAAGCTTTAAACGTCTCGATTTCGTTACAAACAGAGTCCGTCTTGCCGTGGAACAGGGGCGAATTTACAATCAATCCGGCATTTCCAATGAGTGCCACAATTCGTTCCGCTATTTATGGATGAGTGCTTTTCAGAGCATGCGGAAAAAGAGTTGAAATGCTACGGGCGATAAACATCAGGCAGAGGGACGGCCGAATGGCACTTCTTCATCGTGCATTGCGATACGTAGGCGGGGCAGTTTTATCTGCTTCAATGCTGACAGGTTCAATGACAGTTCAGGCTGCCGATGAGCCTGCAGCTGCGCCCCCCAAAGCGGAGGCACCGGAGGCCACTGAGGAGAAGAAATCCGCGAAGTCGCCGGAAGGCGATAAGGCTCAAAGCGACGACTATTACGAGCTGATGCGAGTCTTCGTTGACACGTTTCAAGAGATTGACCGCAATTACGTCAAAGAAGTCGACCGTCGCAAACTGGTTGAATCCGCAGTGCGCGGGATGCTCGAAGAACTCGACCCTTATTCAGACTACATCGCACCTGATGATCTGAGTCAGTTCACCGAGGCGATCTCTCAGGAATTCGGCGGGGTCGGAATTCGAGTGAACTGGGATCGACAGACCCGATCGATTGAAGTCGTCACGCCAATGCCCGGCAGTCCCGCTTATAAGGCCGGAATCAAGGCTGGAGACCGCGTCGTTGAGATCGCAGGCAAAGCTGTCAAAGATTTCCCGAACGGAAAAGAGATCGATACTGCAGTCGAGATGCTGCGAGGAAAGCCAGGAGAAGAGATTGAAGTTGGGATTCTTCACAGCACTTCAAAAGAAGTTGAAAAGGTCAAACTGAAGCGGGAATTGATCCAGCTCGAAACCGTGCTGGGATATTCCTACGAAGACGGTGCGAAGTGGAATCTGTTCCTCGATCCAGAGAAGAAAATTGGCTACTTCCGCCTGACACACTTCACCAGTCGCAGTGCAGCTGAAGTCAAAGAAGCCCTGAAGACCCTGAAGAAAGAAGGAATGAAGGGGCTGATCATTGACTTGCGTTTCAACCCAGGCGGGCTGCTCGAAGCCGCAGTCGAAATCTGTGACGCATTTCTAGATAAAGGCCTGATTGTCAGCACCGACGGCCGCAACAGTGCCTATCGAGCATGGAGCGCCAAGAGCTTCGGAACATTCACCGGCTTCCCGGTCGCCATTCTGATTAACCGCTACAGTGCATCCGCAAGCGAGATTGTCAGCGCTGCCCTGCAAGACCATGACCGTGCCATCGTTGTCGGTGAACGCAGCTGGGGAAAAGGAAGTGTTCAAGATGTGATCGATCTTGAAAACGGCAAGAGCGCACTGAAACTGACAACCGCCAGTTATCACCGTCCAAGTGGCAAGAATATCCACCGCTTCCCGGATTCAAAGGAAACCGACGAATGGGGTGTGAGTCCGACCGATGGCTACAAAATCGAGTTTTCACTGGATGAACTGAGAAAGTTCCAGGAAGACAGACTGCAGCGTGACGTGGTCGGCAAGCAACCGTCAGGGGAATTTGTTGACCGGCAGTTGCAGGCAGCTCGCGAGTACATCGAAAAGGCGATCAGCACTCCAGCTGAAAAAGAGAAGGCCCCGGAAGCAAAGCCTGAAGAAGTGAAAGAAGCGAAGCCAATGGAGAAAAAGGCAGCGACTTCAACTCGCTTCCCACTCATCGCTGTCCCAAAGCGTCCAACCGCATAAGACAGTGACAGGTCTCGTGAGTGAGTGGTCTCAAACGTGATTTTGAGACACACATTTCTCAAATTGTATTCCGCAGTAGCCTGACAGTGACTCTTTAAACGAGACGCCGTCAGGCTCGCGATGTTTCAGGTTACCTGCTCAGTCGCATTTACTTTGCTCTATGACGCCGATTCAGTTGTCGCCGCTGCATCGTTGGACCGCTCTTCTCGAATTTCGCGAGCCCAACGTACGTCGAGGACAAACGTTCCTCCGGGAATCATTGACCCGAGCAATTCTTCGGCGATACGGCGAATCGACCACGACCTGGCGAACGCCGCGATCAACACGGCAATCACATAGAGAACAAACAGGACTCCGTGGGCCATCCCGATGATCTGAACGAGCTGAGGGTATCCGGCAAGATATTTAGCCGGCATTGCGACACCCAAAAGCAGCAGAAAAGAAATCCCTTCAAGCAAGCCGACACCGCGAAGGAATGACAAAGGATGGAGCATGATTCAATAATTTCTTCAGTGACTTTGTCTATAGTTGAAACACAGCCGCCTCTGACGCGGCCAATCGACTTGCTGATCCGGCTCAGGCAGTTGGGGTTTCACGAGTCGATTTCCAAAGCTCTGACGCACGTTTCAGTTGTTGCTGGAAGACTGATCTCAGTTCAGCTTCCGTAGGAATGGATCCGTCCCGGACTTCGGTGAAATACCAGTTCCAGACCATTCCGCCAGCGAAAGTATACGCAAATGCGGCAGCCGCGTTGGCTGCCATTCCCACCCACGGGATGAATTTCAGGCTTTCGCGAATCGCCAGCTGCAACGCCACTCGACCGCCAATCCCCCCTGTGACGTGGGCGATCGTCTGGGCGTCGATCTTCTGCCTGTGAATTCTCGCAAGTTTATATGCAAGATGACTTTGCAATCCCATCACCACAGGGATATCGACCCAGGGAACCGGAATCGCGGCAGCTGTCGCAGCGAGAGTGCTTGTCCCCAGAATGACCGGCATCGCCTGATCCCAAGTGTAATCCTTGAGCGGAGTGACAACTTCATCCAGTTGACGAAGCGTTTGACGATAGCCCGCTGGCAATTCTGCAATAATCGATGATTTTAACCGC
Organism: Planctomicrobium limosum; assembly: GCF_051465645.1. Lineage (GTDB taxonomy): Bacteria > Planctomycetota > Planctomycetia > Planctomycetales > Planctomycetaceae > Planctomicrobium. Next base: position 1,406,844 of record NZ_CP195790.1, read on the forward strand.
GTCCCACCAAATTCCGGCTGCACGAATCCTTCATCTCTAGGAGTAAGATCGACAGGGACGGCGCGATCAACAAGCCCTTTAAAACTCTCGTACTGCTTTTGAATCGACCGCCTCAGATTCTCGTCGATTCCTTCCGGCAACGGGAAAGGTGAATCGTCGAATGGATCGATTTCCGGATGCTGCTTGCCCGGATAGGCATCGTGCAACGACGTCAACGCCAGAATCACAGGACGTTCAGGCGACTCCTTACGGATTTGGCGAAGGTACTTCAACAGGTCGTTCGTTGCGTGATCCATCGCCCGTACGACAACTATCATCAACTGCGAGTCTTTGCCAAACTGCGCGAGTTCTTCTTTGGGATCGTAATCAACTTCCCCCAGCCCTCGCGTATCCAGAAAGCTCAACAAGGGCTCATTCTCGTTCGGGAAATCGTATCGCGACGAAAACTTGGTCTGTGGCCGATATCCGGTGCCGACGGTGATGTCGTTGACGCCGGTCAGATACTTGATGATGGATGACTTCCCACTGCCTGTCTTTCCAAAGAGCCAGATCAACGGCACAGGTGCGAATTGAGCAAGCTCGCGCGCCGCCTGCAAATACTCGGCGTCAGTCTGCTCTTTCGACTTGAAGTAGCGTTTCAGGAAGTTCCACATAGACTGGTTTTCTGCAGGCTTGTTCCGTGTGATAAATCCATGGGACCATAAGCAATGAAAGAAACATCCGACTGTTCAATTCGGATCGCTTCTTTCACTGATGCAGAACGTTCCCCAGTCGTTCATATCAACGAAACTCTCACTTTTCCACGGATTTTCCGGTGTCAACTCGTTCAATCAGCTGAGTCCAGAATGAGAGATGGCTTTGAGACGATTGTTCAATTGTAAACCGGGACAAGATCCGGTTCCTGCCATGAATCTGATATTGCCTGCGAATTTCTGGATGATTCCAGACGTATTCGATTCCATTCGCCAATTCGACAGGTGACTTTGGGGGAACCAACCACGCAGATTCCTGATGAACCACGATCTCGGACGTGCCTCCCACATCGGTCGCCACGATCGGAACACCGCAGGCAGCCGCTTCCAGAAGCACACGCCCCAAGGGCTCCTGTCGAGCCGGATGAACAAGTAGATCCAGTTCGGGATAAATCGAAGTCATTTCCTTTCGCCACCCGAGCCGCACCAGACGAGACTCCATCTGAGCCGCGACAAACACACGAGTCAGTTCATCATCGAAGGCAACACTTTCGTCTTTTGATGAATAGCGTTGCCCAATCAAAAGGATGTGCAATTGCGGGATGCAATCTCGGAGTAGAACAGCAGCGTGAGCAACATCATCCTGGCCCTTTCGCAGACAGATCTGGCCAATGACAGCCGCGAGGACCGCATCATCTGGCAACCCGAGTTCTCTGCGAAGCCAACCCGTCGACGCCGTTGGAGCAAACCGTTGCGGATCGATCCCATTCACGATTGTGACGATCCGTTGAGGATCAACTCCTTGAGCAACGTGAAAATTTCGCGTTGCTTCAGAGACGGCAATTAAACCTGCATGTTGGTTCAAATCGCGAATCGCCGCTTGCGACAACTTGATAATGTCGCGGAAATGAGAGCTGGTCAGGCAACTCAATTCAGATGCAATCCGTCCGAGCTTTCGTCCCGCAGAAAGACTGTTCGCATGCACCAGTTGCAGCTTCTGTGCGTCAATGATCGCATTGAGACGTGAAACAAACAGCGTTGGATTCTGAGCAAGTTCTTCGAGTTCCAATGGTTCGTACTGAAGTCCAGCACGTTGGCATTCCGCCGCTAAAGGACCATTTTCCGGACCAAGGATGACGGGGGCCAGCTTCGGCAGCTTTGATTGAGCTTGAGAATCTTCAGCTGTTCCGACAGCCGGTGAATTTCTGCTCCCGCCGAGAGGGGAATGCAATGCTAACGAATCCAGCACTGCAAGCATCGAGAACTCGCCCCCATTCAATGACGGGTACTCGAAGAGAATGCCAATCTTCAACGGTTCGCGAGACTGATTCAATTGCCACTCACAAACTGTCGATGCCCAACTTGCTCAAAGTGATGCAGGGCCTGTTCGAGTCGTTCTTTGATCTGCACCAGTCGTTCACCTGATCGAACCTTCGATCCATCCTTCTCTTGAACATAAAAGACGTCGATGACCTGATCGAAATGGGTCGAAATCTTTGCGAGATCAGTCGACAAATTCAGTTCGAATAACGTTCTCGTGAGCGTATACAACAACCCTGGCCGGTCGTGCGCGAACACGTCGATGATTGTTCTGGTGTCCGACGATTCGTTGTCGATTTTCACCTGAGTCGGCAAATCAGAGACAGGCTTGAAGCGATCTCCTCCGAATCGACGAGAGCGGACAAAGAGCGATTCGACAGTCACTTCTCCCCACAGAACCTTCCGGAATGTTTGTGCCACTTCATCATAACGGGACTGAGGCGGCTCCCCTTCGAAGTCCGTGTCGATGACCAGATAGCTGTCGACCACCACATCGTCTGCGGTCGTGTTAATGTCGGCAGAAAGAATGGTAAGACGTTTGGCGGTCAATACGCCACACATCTTATAGAAGCACCCCTCTGTCGCTAACGGGTTCTTCGTGATGATGCGGTACTCAACAGCCCGAGTGTCTGAATGCCAGTGCGTATCAATCTTGATATCTGTTGGAGAGATCTTTTCAATGATTCGCAGATCATCTGCAATCCGCGCTGGCGATGTCATTGTCAGGTAATAAGCAGAGAAGCCTGAAAGCTGATTATCAACCCATTCTTTGAGCTGTTCTCCGGTATCATTGGGACGCAGCAGAGCCAGCACATCCTGCTTCGTCGCCTGAATACGCTCCACTTCATGGAAGGAATATCGGCGACCACTCAGGATCACCAGACAGCGGTCGAACAGTTCCGCCAGTAAACTCGCCTTCCAGTTCGTCCAGGTGCCTGGGCCCACGGAAGTGACGTCTGCCGCAGTCAGAACATACAGCATTCGCAGCGTGTCCGGCGACCCGATCTGACGGCTGAACTCCAGCAGCAGACTAGGGTCAGTAATGTCTCGACGCCACGCAAGATCCGCCATTTCGAGATGGCGACGAACAAGCAAGGCAAGTTGCTCAACCTGATGAATTGGCAACCTCAGACTGGTTCCAATTCGAATGGAAATCTCTTCACCAACTTCGCAGTGATCCCGCTTAAATCCTTTTCCAATATCGTGCAGAAAGACAGCAAGATGCAGCAGTTCTTTATGTCGAATCGCCCGGTATGCAACCCCGACCGCCGATTCATCATGTTCGTAACTGATCGCAGTTTCGACAGCACGCAATGTGTGCTCGTCAACAGTGAAGTGATGGTACTGATTAAACTGAAGGAGATTGCGAACATGTGTCACATCAGGGATGACAACATCGAGAATGCCTGTATTGAACATGCTTCTCAGGGTCGGCCCCAGTGACTTCACGCAATGGAAGATATCCATAAACAAGCGTGCCGAATCACTGGAAATCTTCCGTGATAAGGTCGGCACCGCCTGCTTGATTGCTTCTGTAATATTAGGAGCCAATGGAAGGTCATACAGTGCGGCAGTGCGATAGACATTCAGGATCGATTCCAGGTTCTCGCAAAGCTTGGGCAGGTGGCGATCCGCCGCAGTGACCTGATCTGGTGTGATGTAAAGAAGCCCCTCTGCGCGGTGGCCCAGTATGAGATCACGAAGACGTTCTGTCACCGACTTTGTGCGCAATCGGGCCGCAAACCGATGAGTGATCGTGCTAATCTCTGAAGAGTGATGAAAGTATTCCTGCATGAATCGTTCGACCGGACGTTGTTCTGCAGTCTCTTCGTATCCCCGCTCTCTCGTGATTCTCAGCTGTTCGTCACGCGTCAGCCTGTCTTGCGCCTTCCCGGCGGAGAGATGCAAATCGATGCGAAGTCGAGTCAGAAATTCCAGGCCGGACTTCAAGATCAGAGCATCTTCCTTCTTCAGAATCCCCTGGATCTTGAGGGAGTCGATGTCTTTGACCCCGTACTTGCAGTAGGAGATCCATCGAATCAAGTGCAGGTCTCTAAGTCCTCCAGCCGAGCCCTTCACATCTGGTTCTAACTCTTGAGCAAGCGGGCCTTCTGCGGTCCATCCTTCCCGGCGCGCACTCAGACAGTCTTCGATAAACTTTCGCTTTCGCCGATTGATCACTTTGTCGCGGAATTCCACAGACAGGTTATTAACGAGTTTCTCATTCCCCCATAACCATCGTGCTTCAATCAGTGCCGTCGCAATCTGGGGATCATTTCTCCCGAATGAAATGCAGGTCGGAATATCACGGACTGAATGCCCCAACTGAACGCCGGAATCCCAGCAGATCTGCACAAAACGAGATGCAAACTCAGTGAACTTTTCGGACTTGGATCCCGACTGCAGGAACAGAAGATCAATGTCAGAATACGGAGCGAGTTCCCCTCGCCCGATTCCTCCGACAGCAACAATTGCCCCCTGCTCTGCGATCAGTTTCGCATCGTCGCCGAACTGCTGAAGAGTTTCCTCGACGAGTTGCAACAGGACTGCTTCAGTCCATTGGCAGATAGACGCAGCGAGCTGAATTCCCGGAGTTCCGACAGCAAACTGTTGCTTTGTCCGTTCACGAATTTCCGCAAAAAGAGCTTTGCGTCGGGCAATATCGTGAATCATTGGGTTTGGTGCGCCGGTCATTATCGCCAATTTGCAAATGTCTGAATGCAATGAATCGAAACGATGATCTCTCGTAACTCGTAAATCGCGTCTGGGTCAAATTACCAGATGATCACAATGCATTGAACTGGAAGTCGTGAACCGAATGTCATGGTCAACGCAGTGGTCAACGCAGTGGTCGACACGGGATTCGACAGAGATCAAACCAGACATTGCTGAATCAGAAGTCTCAGGTTGAAAGCTGATCGTGCCCCACATGGAAGAGTTGCTTCATCATCGTTACTCCTCGTGCAACATCAGCCTGAATACTTGAGCCGGTTGTTCGTTGAACATTGATCCAGCCGATGTAATCCATCTCATTCAAGAGTGCCGCGATCTCTTCCCAGTCGATCTCACCGCGCCCTAGTGGAACTTCACGACCGGAACTGCCAAGCCCCCGAGCCGCGTCACGGCCTTCGAGATGTCCAATCTTTCCGAACAAATCCCGCAACTCCTGACGGTACGGAAGGTCATTCATCACCCATTCAGCGAGGTCAACGTCGACTTCGACCTGACCAGTCGGAATCTCGTTGAGCATCTGTATCAGTTCGCCGGCAGAATCTCCGCCTGGTTGAAGGCAAAGTGTCACCCCGAAGCGATTTCCCAGAGTCGCCAGATCTTTCACGATCTCGATAAACGATTCCCGTTCCTTGTTGTCAACTGGCGGAATCGAACCAGGACGAATCGTGAGATGACGGACTTTCAATGTCGACGCAAACTGAATCGCGTCTCTGATCGCTGAGAGGCGTTGATCCAGCCGATCAGGATCATTGATGGGGCCACGCAGAGGGAAACTGACAGAAGCCAGTTCAAGCTGATGTTCTTTCAGATAGTGAAGTATCTGGCGTCGAGCAGAATCCCCAAACTCGGACGGCTTCACTTCGCTTCTCAGATCAAACTGAACGCCATCGGCACCGATCTGCATGGCGGAATCGATGGCCACTCTCAGATTGGTTTGAAACGTCGTTGTCGGGACAGAAACTCTGATCCGCATGGCAATCACTCCGGCACTGAAGCCCATTCACACCTGTAGATTGGCTGATGCGAATAACACCAACCCCACAGTTGGCAGCAAGGCACTGCCCTGATACCAGTTCTCTCCATCGTTGCAGTATCGAATTTACGGATTCTGCAACTCCAGTAAGTGCTGGACAGAATCCGAAACGGCTGCAGTACGACAACATAATAGATCGTTCAGATGAGGTTGTCTTGTTTGAATGCGGATTGCTCAATCTTGGTCATCTGAGCCGACAATCTTCCCCCCATTTCTTGGGAATTCTCGGACTCTGGGGGAATCCTTTTGCCGCTGGAATTCCATTCCGTATTGAGGGATACTGTAGTGAACTCGCAGTTTTGATCTCGCATTTGATCCGGGAAGGGGTTGAGAGCGACAATTGACGCTCTCCTGAGTCAGATGTCACGAAGCCGCGCCGTCCAGTTTCCTTCCCGCTCGCCTTTCATATCGAGAGTGATGGATCATGCCTGGCGACACCGCCTCGTTGAAGCAGGTCGTCCTTACCTGATCGTGGGCCATGGCCCGCTGTGAACGACAAGCCACCGCCCGTTTTTGAAGTGAAATGGAATGCCAGAAAGCATCTGCTCAGTCCTCGATTATCTCGCAACCTTCGCGCCGGCATCGCTGGCAGAAGACTGGGACAATGTAGGGCTCTTGCTGGGTGAGCGAGACCAGTCAGTTGAACGCGTTCTGACTTGCCTGACACTGACGCCTGACGTTGCCGAAGAAGCGATAGCTCAACAGGCACAGCTGATCATTTCGCACCACCCGATCCTGTTCAAACCGGTTCAGAAACTGACTTCAGAGACTTCAGAAGGACGCATGTTATTGCGGCTGATTCGACATGGAGTCGCAGTTTTCAGCCCGCACACTGCGTTCGATTCTGCAAAGTCAGGCATCAATCAACAACTTGCCGAATCTCTTGGGCTCGTTGATATTCAACCCCTTCGCCCCCAATCGGCACCGGAACTTGCAGGATTGGGAAGCGGCCGTTGGGGACGACTCGCCAATCCGGTTGCTCTCGGGGAGTTTTTGAGCAACGTCAAATTACTGCTTGGAATTTCTGCATTGCCGTATGTTGGGGATCTTCAGCGTCCCATTTCCTCAGTCGGAGTCGCATGTGGAGCGGCAGGTGAGTTCCTGTCAGATGCAAAGCGAGCCGGGTGCGACCTCTTCCTGACAGGCGAGACGCGATTTCATACCTGCCTGGAAGCCAGAGATCAGGGCATTGCGCTGGTGATGGTGGGACATTACGCCTCGGAGCGACCGGGAGTCGAACGACTGGCTGAAACTCTTCAGCAACAGTTTCCTTCATTACTGGTCTGGGCGAGCCGTGTCGAACGCGATCCTGTTGAATGGAGTCTGCTATGAAAGAATCGGCGAGATCCCGGCCGACGGGAACAACAATCACCGTTCGGGCATTGAAACTCCGCTGTCCTCGTTGCGGAGAAGGTCCCATTTTTCGTGGCTTCTTCCGAATGCACGATCAGTGCGAACGGTGCCACTTCAACTTTCAGCGTGAACCCGGCTACTATCTCGGGGCAATCTACATGAACTACGGGATGACCTCGTTGATTTCAACGGCGTCGTATCTCATCGGTCGATTCTATTTTCAGATTCCTGCACAACAGCTAGTTATCCCGTTAGTGCTGTTTTGCGTTGGATTTCCGCTCGTCATGTTCCGGCATTCCCGAGCACTCTGGCTAGCTTTAGATTGCCGTGTCGATCAGTCTGTACTGGAGGAAACACCAGAAGCAGCGTCGCCTCCCACAACGCTGAATTGAAGAAAGACTCGGATGGCGATTCATTTTATCTGTATTGCTGGACTCCCTGCGGTATCACTTGGATGCTACGGAGAAGTTCGGATCCCAACGCCCAATTTTGATGCCCTCGCAGACATCTCTATCGTCTGCAATTCCTTCTTTTCAGCACCTGGGCACTCGACTCGTGTGATCGAACAAAGTGACGTCCAGAAGAAAATCTACCAGTGGCAACCGGCCACGCTAGATGTTGCAACCTTGTTTAAGGCTGCCGGATGCTGGCTGAATGAAACAGAGACATCGGCGATTTTCACACCCGAAGCAGATGACGATACTTCGGTGTCAGGTGTTCTCCGGCGACTCAATGAAGTCTGTCCAGGGGAACGGGCGCAACTGGTACAGGCCACCGCCACGATACTGGGATTCGATAGCGCACTCGGTGAGTTCGTTGACGGGCTTGAGTTTGAAGATGATGACCTGCTCATTGTTCTGGGAACAAGTGGGGACTCCAGGCGACTGCCGCAGAATCGACCGGACTGGCTCGCCGAAGCATCCTGCACCTCCATCCATTTGCCGCTCCTGATCTGCTCTCCAATCGCAGGTACGCACTATCACATCGAGAATCGTATTGGAGTGGAAGACCTTGCCGTGCTGATTGAATCCTTGAGCGAAGAAGGAATCTCCGGGATAGAAATGTGGCAGGATGATCTCGATGAGGAACCAATCGTCGTTCAAACTGAATCGTCTCTGGCAACCCGATCTGAAGCCTGGCTCATTGTCGAGCGAATTGCAGGACGTGACGAATTGAATACGGAAGCGAATGTTGCCTTATTCAAGAAGCCTGAAGATCTCTGGGAAATGCAGGACGTGGCTTCTCAGTACCCCGACCTGATTGATGATTACCTCGCTGGCCGCCAGCACGCGACAAACACATCAAGTCATCAGTAAGTATTGGTAAATAGCAACAAACAGGTTAGGATGTGATCGCGTTCTCCAGACTCAAACGTTGGTCGGCAAATGTCGACGGCACAGGGCAAGAGCAATGAATTAACTGCTCCAGAGCATGGTGCCGGTCGGCGATGATTGAAGGGCCAGGCGATGACCAGGATAGATGCCCACCAGCATTTCTGGCAGTTGGATTTGCCGTTCGACACGGAGTGGCTGAAGAGCCCGGAACATCGGCCTATCTGTCGGGACTATCTTCCGGCAGATCTCAAGCCGCATCTGGATCGATGCCATATTTCAAAGTCAATCTTCGTTCAGACTCAGCATGATCTGGAGGAGAACCGTTGGGCTCTGACGCTTGCCGATCATTACCCGTTCATCGCCGGAGTCGTCGGCTGGGTCGATCTTGCCAGTCCGGCATGTGAAGATCAGCTGCTGGAATTCAAGTCGCATCCCCGCTTCGTCGGGATTCGCCACATCACTCAGGGAGAGCCTGATCCGAACTTCATCGTTCGCTTGGACGTCATTCGTGGGCTTCAGGTTCTACAGAAACATCAGGTTCCATTTGACCTGTTGTTTTATGTGAAGCATCTAAAGCATGCGGCAACAGTCGCCCGTCAGGTCCCGAATCTCCCTCTCGTCATTGACCATCTGGCGAAGCCACAGATTAAAGATCGCCAGATCGAAAACTGGCTGCCACACCTGAAAGCTGCGGCCGCCTGTGAGAACGTCTTCTGTAAACTCTCTGGGATGGTGACGGAAGCTGACTGGAAGAACTGGAAACCTGCGGATTTACGTCCCTATGTTGAACATGTGCTGGAACTGTTCGGGCCTGAGCGATGCATGTTTGGGTCGGACTGGCCGGTGTGCGAACTGGCGGGGTCGTATGAGCAAGTTCATTCTGCACTCAATGAATGCCTGGGTTCACTGAGTGAAAATGAACAAGCGGCAATCTGGGGACAGACCGCTCAGCGTTTCTACAAACTGAAATAACGAGAGCCGTAAAACAAAAACGCCCAAGGTTCCTGATTCTGAACCTTGGGCATCTGAGAACGAAGCCTGAGATAGGCTTAATCTTTCAGCTCGAAAACGAACTCGTTCGGACCAGCTTCGGACACCGTTGCATCCAGTACTGTCGAGCTGAGTTTCGAATATTTGACCGGAATCAAAGAGGTTTCCACAGTCTTGACTGGAGGCCCATTCGGGTCTTTAGGGTTCGGAGTCGTTTCAACCTTTTTCTTCGTAATGATGACCTTATAGGCACCTGGGACAGCACCGTCGGCTTGGTCGAACGTCCCGAGTTTGAATTTCCCTTCGGCGTCTGTCATCGCCGATGCACCTGTTCCGTCGCCGGACGGAGGTGCGAAGTTCACATTCGCCCCATCAACCGGTTGACCTTTATAAGTCACGACGCCACTGGCCGGTGATGTTTTAGGACGATTCTGTGACCACTGATCACCACTCTCGCCACCACATCCGGAGGCCAGAAGGATCAGTGACAATGCAAGCAGTGTTCGAGACATGATGAGCATCCTTCAAGGATGGGAAAGATTTTCAAAGCGATTTTTGATTGGAGATATCAATCTCCAGTCCTATCGAAAAAAAGAAAGGTTGACGTCATGGCTGTTAGATCAGCTCAGGACAATCAACCTTCCAATGGTTGCAAACAGGAACGCGGTAGGCGTCTGTTAAACAAAGCTGTTCACCGAGATGACAGGCTTAGAACTCGCCGACAACTTCACCGGCGTTTCGAGTTCCCAAAGCGCCCCAGACACCGTATGGGCTTTGCCCGGTCAGGTTATTGGAATCCGCACTCAGGTTTCCGGTGCTGATGTTTTCACTGATGAAGCGAACTGCCCCATCGCCCATCAACACATGAGCTCCACCTGTGTGACGGCTCCCTGCTGAATAGAAACCGTTCTGGGCATCATGGTCAGCGTTTGTGCATGATGGTGAGTTGATCGGGAGTGCGGTCGTAATCGCAGAGTATGCAGCTCCCCCGTCAGTCCATCGATCACCAGACCACGCACGAGGTGCTCCAGTGGTATAACGACGAGTTGTTGAGTTGAACGTTGCTCGGCAATCGTTTGGAACGGTGAAAGCTGACGCAAACACAACGTGTCCAACGTCACCTGCAGCGAGAGGGAATACACGTTCCCCCATCAGGATTGTATTGCTGGTTCCGTCAGTCATGTCCCGCATCCCGATCCGGCTATTCAGACCGAAGACCCCGCGTGGGCTGCTCGTATTCGCAATTGCACTGTCCCCAGCACTGAACGCATAGGAATTGTTTCCAATCGCATTGTTGCTGATGTGCTGCGTTTCAGATGGACACAACAAGGCTGGAATAACAGCCTGCCATGGTGGATAGTTGGCAATCCAAGGCCCTGGACCGTTTGCAGGGAAGGTCGTTCCGTTGGCTGTCAACGGGCTTGAAATCTGGTTGAACAGTGCGGTTTGCTCAATGTACGGCAGCAGACCAACCATTCCACTCAGACGCCCCCAGTTCCCGTTGTTTGCATCGTTGGTGTTCGTTCCCCCCTGACGATATGGGAACACGTTGTACACATCGTGGTAGTTGTGAAGCGCCAGACCGAGCTGCTTAAGATTGTTCTTACACTGAGAACGTCTTGCAGCTTCGCGGGCCTGTTGCACTGCAGGCAACAGGAGTGCAATCAAGATTGCGATGATCGCGATCACCACCAGCAACTCGATCAGGGTGAACCCCTTGGATTTTGATGACAACCGTGTTCTCACTGTAATTTCCTCCGGACACATTCGAAAACGTCAATGAATGCTTGAGCGAAACACCATTCACATGAATGTGCGAATCAGACGAACGAAACGAAAATGAACATTAGTTCGCACATGTGTAACTATATGTATCCATGAAAGTGCTGGTCAACCAAGCATTTCTAGATGTGTAGAACAGTCGGTGCGTTACGCCGGCCACGGATTCGCATCTACATATCACGATCCCTTTCTTAAAAGCAGTCCGTAGGTAACCTTCTTTGCATCACACTTCACCACAATGACTTACAACACCACACCACCACATGACGATCGACTTATCTGATCGCTTCGCTCCTTGGTCCTTGTCAGGTGGCATTCAGCAAGATTTCGAAGAAATCGCGTTTGGAGTATCGATAATTTGAACTGGACACCGCCAGAATAACATATTCACACCCGCTTATGTCGCTGACGACCTTCCACATCAAGGACTGCCCGTTCCACCATTCAGAACAAAGGGATGAACATCCAAATGAAAAAGGGCGACCAAGAACCGGCTTGGTCGCCCTTTTCGCTCATCGTGATTCAACCGAAGGAGAAGTCCATTTGCCAACTAAGAATCAGGCAATGATCTCGCTGATTGGCTTTCCGTGATCAATTTCCAGTCGCTTTCGACCAGGGATCTCCAGCTTTCGCGAATCCAGACCGAGTTGATGCAGAATTGTGGCGTGGATGTCGGTGACGTAATGGCGGTCTTCGACGGCATGGAATCCGATCTCGTCCGTTGCCCCGTGGACAACGCCACCTTTCAGGCCGCCTCCTGCCATCCAGACACTGAAACCGAAGATATGGTGATCGCGTCCATCTGCCCCCTGAGAGCCAGGAGTGCGGCCAAACTCTGTTGCAAAGACAACAAGCGTTTCGTCAAGAAGTCCTCGCTGGTCGAGATCCTGCAGAAGCCCTGCGATCGGTTGGTCAACAGCCTTGGAGAGTTTGGAATGATTACTCTTCAAACCGCCATGAGCATCCCAGGCCCCTGCACCACCGCCCCCATGCTGAATCTGAATAAAGCGAACACCCTGCTCAACGAGGCGACGGGACGCAAGCAGTTGCATCCCGAACTCGCGACACTCAGGCTTGTCGAGACCGTAGAGCGATTGGGTATCTTGCGTCTCCTTTGAAAAATCAACGATGTCAGGAATCGAACTCTGCATCCGAAAGGCGAGTTCGTATGAAGCGATTCTCGCCGTCAAAGCAGGATCTTCAGGGTACTCAACTCCTCGCATCTGATTGAGTTCCCGGACAAGGTTCTGGCTGATTGCCTGCGATTCCTTTGATCTCACCAGAGACGGCTTACTGAAGTCGAGTGGATTGGCCGGGTCGATTCGCAGCGGAACCGCATCATGCGCCGGGCCAAGATAATGGCCGTCGCGACGGTTCCAATACTCGCGTGTCCCCAGTGAAATAAACTGCGGGAGGTTCTCATTGAGAGACCCGAGACCATAGTGCACCCAAGCCCCGAGCGTCGGGAACGCTCCGTCGTTGGAATGACGCCCGGAATGGAACTGAGTTTGAGCCCCGTGATTGCTGTCAGTCGTCCACATCGATCGAACAACAGAGATCTTGTCAATCTGCTGACCTAGATACGGGAACCAGTCACTGACCTCAATTCCACTTTCACCGTACTTCTGGAATCCCACTTGCAACGGATAGAGCTTGTTTCGCTGATTGCCGTTTCCATCCGGTGCAACGAGTCGCTCTAACGCCAGCTTCTTCGGGTCCTGAACATCGGCGAATGGCGTTTCCGAGATCGATTTCCCACCATATTTCGTCAGCATGGGCTTCGGGTCGAAGCTCTCCATCTGACTCACTCCCCCGTTCATAAACAGCCAGATTACGCTCTTGGCCTTAGGGGTGAAGTGTGGTTGTCCGTTTGGAGTGGTCCCGCTGCTCCCGAGCCCTTCCCGGTTAAACATTGTTCCCAATGCAAGCCCGGTGAATCCCATGCCCATGTCGGCCAGAAAAGTCCGCCGTGGAATGTGTTGGTGCCAGATTGAACTCATCGGACAGTCTCCAGATCGGTCTGCACCCGGCACACAACAAACGTCATTGACGTCGAGTTGTCCCCCGCAGCAGTGCAGCAAAAGGTCGATTGACCTTCGCGGTTCTTCTCGAAGTTATCGTAGTGTCACAAAGTCATTATGGTTCAACAAAACCAAAATCAGCTTGGCTCGTGCCTGCTCATCCGAAGTCTCAGGCAGATTCTTCCAGGCAGCAAGTGCCTCGATGCAAGCCCTCATCTCATTGGCCGTCGGGACAAACCCAGGAATCAGTTTGAAGGCGTTTCGAACAAAATCGGCTTCACTAGCCGACGTCTTCGAAAGTCGTTGGCTGATCTTCTCGGCCGCGGTACTGACAAGAGCACTATTCGATAATGCAAGTGCCTGCTGTGGGACAATGCTCTGTTCACGAAGATAGCACTCGCCCACCATTGCCTCATCAAATGTGGTGAGAAACAGATTGCGTTCGTTGTTCGAATGGAAGAAATACAGGCTTCGCCGCATCGACGTTTCCTGTTGATCCATTGGGACTGAAGGCCCCCCGATCGCGGGATCAAGAGTTCCTGCCAGCGCGAGAATCGAATCGCGAACGGCTTGAGATTCGACTCGAATCGGGACGCGTCTCCACAGATAGCGGTTGTCTGGATCTTGAGCGGCTTCAACTTCCCTGTTCGCCATTGAAGAACTCATGCGATACGTGTTTGACGTGACAATCAAGCGATGGATGTGCTTCATACTCCAACCATGATCCATCAATTCACTTGCCAGCCAGTCGATCAGTTCAGGGTGAACCGGATCAGGCGTGTTTCTTCCAAAGTCGAACGGAATTGAAACGAGCGGTTGGCCGAAGTGCCTGGTCCAGAGGTGGTTGACTGCCACTCTTGAAGTCAATGGGTTGCGGCGGTCCGTGATCCAATTTGCCAGAGCAGTTCGGCGTCCTGTGCTTGTCGTCGGAAACTCCACTTTGGGATCGTCATTACCAGTATGGAGAAATCGAGTCGACGCCCATTCAGCACCTGCCAGAGGTGTGAATTTGTCAGTTGGCTGAATCTCGACTGATGCGGCCTGTACGGCTTTGTCGAGCGCCTCTTGAGCGGCTTTCAGCTTCTTTGCTTCGTCATCCTTTTTATCTGCCACAGCACGTTTCAGACTCTCCTCAGAGGCCGTGAACTTCAGTCGTGCTTCGGCGACCGCCAGCTGACGCTCAGCTTTGATCGCCGAGTTTTTCGCCGCGACTGCGGCAGGAGTCTGCTCCTCTGTCGGATTGAACCGCATTGCTGCAGCGCGCGTCTGAACAGCATCGAAATGAGCTTGGGCAACCGCTTGCTCTGATTCTGCTGTCGCAACTTTCCCCTGAGCATCTTCCAAAGCTGTCAGCGCTTTGCCGGCTTTGTTCCCTGCCTCAGTCAGCTCAACGTCTTCATTCAGCGTATCGAGTGTGAACTCATGAAAGACCGTCAGAGCATCAAATGTGATCAACTGTAACGCCCCGTTTCGTCGCGCGATGGGGCTTCGCCAGGCAAGTACATGCTTCCCGTCAATAGAGACGTTGACCAACGTGTCTCGAACCCGAATCACCAAAGTGTACTCGCGATTCAGCTCAATCGGCATTGGTCGAGCACCATCGCCGGGGTAATGCTGCTTCGCATTGTGCTGATAGGAAGCCTGCAGTTTCGGGGCCGTCGCTTCGGCACTCATGTAGACCATTTTATGATCATCGACTTTGACATCCGATCCATCAGCAGTTTCCAGCACCGTATCAAATGCGATCCCGACACTTCTCCATTTACTTCCCCCCAAGGTCTGGAACCGAAATTTGGCTTCGAAATTCTGAGGGATCTGCTGCTGTAGTTGCAGTACGGATCGCGATGGTCCGTCAATCGTCTGCTTCAGTTTTCCCGGTTCATGCACCCAGGTCCCTGCAATTCGCTTCCATCGCGACTCATCCAGCGTTGAGAAATCATCGACGATTGCGATCTGGTATTGCTTCCCTTCGTCGCCTGCCGACATCGGGTCTGCGGCCTGCTTCTCGCCAGCAGCAAGCATCTGTTTTTCGACGCTCTTCAACGCATCCTGAGCGGCAGTCAACTTCGTGCTGGCGGTCTGCAGACGTTGCTTTGCAGCGGTGACATGGCTTTCAAGAATCTCTTCTCTTCGCCCCGGCAGATAGGCCTCAGGCGGTAACGAGACCGGATTGATCTCCAAGCTGTCGAAAGAAAAGATTTCCGGAATCCCAGGTGGAATGATGGCTGAGGTATCCGGTTTGGAATCATCCCCGCGAACATAGACATAGGTCGGTGCCTCCAACAGAGCATCGAATGCACGCGGAATGCCGTTCTTCACAACGTCCAGTTCCCCAGGGACCATATCAACGCGAACTTGGTACGGCTCAAAGAACGCCTTCATCTTGTAGTAGTCAACATGCGAGATGGGATCAAATTTATGATCGTGACATTTGGCACAATTCATCGTCAGGCCAAGGAATCCTTTTCCGACATGCTCGACGGTTTCATCCATCCATCTTGTACGGTTGAAGATATAATAGTTGCGAGCCAGAAACCCGGACGCTCTTAATTTGCTGGCGTCTGTCGGAGCCAACTCATCAGCGGCCAGCATCAAGCGCACCATTTCATCGTAGGCGGTGTCGTTGTTTAACGACTCAACGATCCAGTCGCGCCAGTGCCACATGTGTCGCTGGCTGTTTCGAAGCTGAGCCCCAAGTCCCCACCAGTCGCTATAGCGCCAGTTGTCCATCCAGTGGCGGGCCCAACGTTCGCCATGACGAGGATCATTCAACAACCGATCAACAGTGTTCTCATACCACTCCGGCGAGGAGTCGCTTTCACATGCGGCGATCTCTTCCAAGGTCGGCGGGAGGCCGATCAGGTCCATTGAAAGCCGTCGCAAAAGAGTTTGCCGTGACGCTTCAACCTGCGGTCTCAGCCCCTGTTCTTGATGCCCCTGAGCAATGAATGCGTCGATCGGGTTGCGAACCCAATTCGCATTGCCAACCACTGGAATCGCCGGACGAACAATCGGGCGAAACGACCAATGGTCGCGTGGATGCGTTTCCGGGGCTTCGTCTTCCGGAGCAGAAGCGCCGGCTGCAATCCATCTTTTCAGTAGAGAAATCTGGGCGGCATTGAGAGGCTCACCTTCGTGTTCCGGTGGCATTCGAACAGACAAATCCGTCGATGAAACCCGACTGATTAGCTCGGATTCTTCAGGCGGTGCCTTCACGTCGATACTGCTTCCGGAGTCGCCCCCTTTTTTCAAATGAAGTGCTGTATCGAGTCGAAGTCCTCCCGCCTCCTTGAGTGCCCCATGGCAGGCATAGCAGCGTTCTTTCAGCAGCGGCTTGATCTGAGTAAGATAGTCAACCCGATCTTCCGCCAGCAGCACAGAAGGAATCGCAACGCTGACGGCAACGCCAAAGAAGATTCCAAGAATCGCTCGCGAGCAGAAGCGGCGATGATACGCAGACGGA
The DNA here is from genome assembly GCF_051465645.1 of Planctomicrobium limosum. GTDB lineage: Bacteria > Planctomycetota > Planctomycetia > Planctomycetales > Planctomycetaceae > Planctomicrobium. The sequence goes on from NZ_CP195790.1 coordinate 1,423,565, forward strand.
ATCGGTGCTCCCTGCGATGAGACTGTTGCCGATTGAAGAGACACCTGACGTCCCCTGTTCACCTTGGATACAAACAGCCAGTTTGCCACCGACCTGATTCTCGCCATGACAATCACTGCTCCCATTTTCATTCCGGGTCACTCAGCCTGCTGGTCCACAGGTTCCTCAAGGCGATTCAAGATCGGGTGATTATTGAGAATGTGATGCGAAAGCTGCTTTCTTGCTGTAGCCCAATTCTTATTCAGCAGCGAAACGAGAATCTCTCGATGTTGGCGAACGGTTTCGATGGCCGCCGCGCGGTCGTGATCTTCCCACTGAAACAACAACCGATAATAGCGTCCCTGCCGTACAAAAAATTCTTGGATGTATGCGTTCCCTGACATTTCGATCAGGTAATCATGCAGTGATTCGTCGATGAGGGGAGAATCCACATCTGTTTTCGGAAACAAGTTTGCATCAAGCATTTTCTGAAGGACATCAGACTCAAGATGTCTTCGAGCGAGTTTCAACGCCTTCAGTTCCAGAGACTCACGAACCTCAACATACGCCTGAAGGTCTTCCTGCCTGAACGGCCGGAGCCTCCACCCACGGCGGGGAATATGGTCGAGAATACTTTCGCCGGCCAAGCGATGAAAAATATTCCGAATCGCAGACCGGCTGATGTTGTATTTCTCGGCCGTCAATTCTTCACGCAGATAAACCGGCCTTCCTCCAAGACTGGACTGAACCAGATCCGCCGCAATGACATCATAAGGGTCTTGGGGGGGGAGTGGTAACGACTGAGCTTTCGGCAGCGCCCCGTTGTCGCCCAGAGGAACAGTCGCAATCAACCGCCGATTGGCTCCCTTCTCAAGGAGCCCTTCATGAATCAACTCGGCGATCGCTGTCCGAACCGGCGTAAAACTCACCTGATACATCTCTGCCAGCGAATCCAGAGTCAGCTGGGGCGGAAGTTCCTGGCCAGTTTGCAGACGTACAGACAGATCATTCTTAATGTAAGTCGCGATTGACATGCATCAAATCTTAATTGTCTTTGGCGACAAACGCAATTACACTGGCGACAAAATCAAATTTCGCCTCGCAGCCAACAACTTAGAAAACACATCTGTTCCGCTGCTCGACTGTGAAGTCTGACCTCATTTCTGAATTCGAATTCCAATCTCAACGCAAAGCCTGAGCAATTCATGAAGATTACCGGAATTGAAACGCTGGTCTGCCATGCACGGATGCGAAACTGGATCTTCGTGAAGGTCATCACAGACCAGCCCGGCCTGTTTGGTTGGGGGGAAGCAACATTAGAGTGGCACACCCGCGGAGTGATTGGCGCAATTGAGGACCTTTCCGAGTTGCTGATCGGAGAAGATCCCACGGCGATTGAACATCTCTGGCAGATGATGTGGAGGCAGCACTTCTGGCATGGAAGCGGAATCATTCGTTCGACGGCTATCGCCGGAATCGATCTCGCACTGTGGGATATCCTTGGCAAAATTCACGGCGTCCCTTGCCATAAGCTTTGGGGCGGACCGGTGCGAGACACCATCCGACTCTACTGTCACCTTGGTGGCGGCAATCTTGAAAGCTTTTACGAGACCCCCGTCGATAATGCACAGAGCTTTGCGGATCTGGCTCGACAAGCAGTTGCACAGGGATTCACCGCATTCAAGTCGATGGCAGTCCCCCCCACGATGCCGATTGAAGGACTCAAGGCCATCAAGGCGGCAGACGCATGCGTGGCCGCAATGCGGGATGCAGTCGGTGACGACATTGACATCATGGTCGATTGCCATGCCCGGCCTTCACCGGCGATGGGAATGCAATTCGCAAAAGCACTCGATCAATACGGGCTTTACTTCTTTGAAGAACCATGCTGGCCTGAAAGTATTGAAGGACTTGCAGCCATCAACGCGGCGGTGACAACTCCAATTGCCACCGGTGAGCGACTCACGCATCTGGTGGCGTTCCGCGATTTATTTGCAGCGAGAGGCTGTGAAATCTGCCAGCTGGACCTGACCCACTGCGGCGGATTCACCGAAGCTCGACGCATCGCCGCCCTCGCAGATGCTTATCGAATTGCGTTGGCACCACACAACCCGCAAGGGCCTGTGAGTACAGCTGCCTCACTGGAATTCGGGTTCTCGCAGCCGAGCTACATTATCTGCGAATCGGTTCACGAAGACGTTCCGTGGCGACATGATGTCGTTGATGAAGGCTATGTCCTCGATAAAGCGACTCGCACGGTGAAAGCCAACTCGCGACCGGGTCTGGGTGTGACTATCAACGAAGAAGAAGTCCGAAAACATCCATTCCAGCAGGAAGTTGCGCAACGCGTCTTCTACCGCGATGGAGCCGTTGGAGACTGGTAAGCCATTTTCAACGTCAGCCTGGTTTCGGGCCAACCTGGTTCCGGGAAGATTGCACGATTGCGACTCCCGGAAAGCAAGACGCTTACTGAGATGGTCGTCAAGAAACATCTTCCAAGAAACATCCTGTCAAAAACGCTTCGAGACGGAAAGAAATCAGCGATGTCATCCAGTGCTCCCCTGACCTATCGCCATCCAGCATTTCATGGGCGAATTGGGATTTCCCGCGGCGACATCACTCCTCCTGTTGGAATTTACAGTCGCAATTGGGGAGCTGCGAAGCATGATGTTGCAGAGTCAATTCATCGCCCGTTGACCCTGACAGCGATGGTCTTGAAATCCATTACTGACGACTCTCGCATGATTCTGATTGAAGGAGATCTCGGGTGGTGGAAGACGCCAGAGACCTTCACTCATTTCCATTCCTGTCTGCTGGAGGCGTTGAACGTCCAGCCAGAGCAACTTGTCTTTGCGTTGAGTCACACACACGCCGGGCCTCCGTTGATGTCCCCGGATGATTCGCTGCCAGGCATGGATCTTCTGAAGAAGTGGACTGAAGACGTTTTGAATACTGCGATTCAAACCGCTCGCACGGCAGAAGCGAACGCGATTGAAGCAACGCTCGACTGGCAGACAGGTCGTTGCGGTTTAGCAACCGTACGTGACCTGATCGACCCGGCACCGGGGACGGATCGAACACTCTGCGGGTTCTCGCCTGATGGCGTTCCTGACGACACACTTGTCGTTGGACGTGTGACCGGCCAATCAGGCCAGCAGTTGGCAACAATTGTGAACTATGCGTGCCATCCCACGACGCTGGCATGGGAGAACAAAGCGATCTCGCCTGATTATATTGGTGCGATGCGCGTGTCGATTGAGACCGCGACCAATGCGCCAGCCTTGTTTCTATTAGGCATGTGTGGAGAACTGGCTCCTCGATATCAATACGTCGGCGACACGAATGTTGCAGACACGCACGGGCGGGAACTGGGTTACGCAGCGCTCTCAACATTGAACGGGATGGAACCTGCTGGCACGCAGTTGCGATTTCAAGGAACAGTCGAATCCGGTGCGCCGCTCGCCGTCTGGAAGCATGAACCAGCCACAGCGTCAACAAGCCTGCTGACGATCGACGTCGCCGTTGATCTTCCATTGAAGGACTGGCCGACTGCCGACGAACTCGAACAGCAACGACAGGCGTGCACGGATCGGTCTCTGGAGGAACGCCTGCGAAGAAAACGCGACATCCGTCGAACACTGGGAGACGGAAACGAATACCACCTTCCTCTCACCGTGTGGAAGATAGGTGACGTCATTCTGGTCGGCAGTTGCTGCGAAGGATATTCCATTCTGCAAAGGGAACTCCGTCGTCGCTTCCCGCAAACGACACTGATTTGCATGAACCTGATTAACGGATCATTAGGCTATCTTCCGCCAGCGGACCTTTACACTCGCGACGTCTACCCAGTCTGGCAAACCCCGTTCGCCAAGGGCAGTCTGGAGGAAACTCTGGAGGCGATGACTGAGGGAATCCAGCAGATTCTCTCGAAATAGAGCGTGCGAAGATCTTCCAGTAGAAATTTCTGTTGAGAAGATTCATTCTGACATGAAAGTTTTTGACGACACAGATTATTGGCGTAGGGTTAAAAATCATCGGCCGAAATGTGCGCACAAGTGACCACCACTGCTGCTTCGACCAATGAAAACGCTGCGACACGGGCAAAACTGGATTTTCAACTTCAAAAGAATCTCCATTCCTGACGGAGTCACATGCGCGGGCAAACCTCTTCTGTTCCAGCTTGGACCTTCAAACATGAACGCAATCACCAAGTTTTCACAGGATGAAAGCGGGCCAACTTCAGTCGAATACGCAGTGATGCTCGCCTTCATTCTGATGGTTTGTTTCGTTGCGATTCAGACGCTTGGAACGACAACTGCAAGCATTTGGACAAACAACCAGCAGCAACTCGAAAATATGTGATCGGCCTCTCGTTTCGAAGATTGAAGCGACACAACTTCTATGGGGCCCACTTGCCGGACCCAATTCACATTTCCTCCGTTGCGCGTCCCCTTCAGTGACTGCAACGGAGATTTCGTTCTATAAAACGATTCTGAATAATTTCGGCAAATGCGGTTCCCTTCGAACCAATTCCTGACGATCCTGTTGATGTTGTTCTGCCAGATTCGTTTTCACCGTGAACATCGCACCTGCGCGCGAACAATCACACTGGCAGAACATGCGCATTGACTGCGACGATTCTGCGCCATCCCCGGCACCGACTTCTGCATCCGTTGAGAATTCTCCCATGACGACAACTGCAACATTGCAGGATCTGAGCAGACGTATTCGGTCAGGTTACCCAATCCTTCTGCTTCGAACTCACGAAGAGCGACGCTGGGAAAACCTCCTCGCTGATCTCGCGCTGGAACTTGAACGGGGACTGGTCACATGGAGTCTCACTGCTGGCCCTTGCCCCAGTCTTGGCAACAACGACAGCCCCCCGAATGTCGTTGAGTTCCTCTCGCTCATTGAACGCTACCCAAACGAGCACCTGTTTCTGCTCAAAGACCTGCACTCATCTTTGAGTCAGCCAGAGGTCACGAGAAAGTTACGGGACCTGATTCCGGTTCTTGCCGCTCAGAAGAAAACGCTACTGCTGATTTCTCCGATTGACTCCGTGCCTGTGGAACTTCAGAAAGAGCTTACGATTCTGGAGATGCCGTTACCGGGGCCGGACGAACTCCGTGGAACGCTTCAATCTGCTGTTTCGTCGCTGCAGAACGGGAGTATCGATCATTTATCGCCTCGCCAGGAAGATCGGCTAATTCAAGCCGTTCTTGGTCTGACCGAGGCGGAAGCGATGCGCGCTTTCACGAAGGTCTTCTCGGACATCGATGAATTCAACGACGACATTCTTCCCCTGCTCGTTGCGGAGAAGCGTCACCTGATTCAGGGGTCTCATCTTCTTGAATTCTTCGATCTCGACGAAGGACTCGATGCGATCGGCGGACTTGACGGCCTCAAAACGTGGGTTCAACAACGGGCCAACGCGTTCACGTCAGAAGCGAAGTCCCGAGGAATCTCGAATCCGCGCGGAGTGCTGCTGGCTGGGGTTCAGGGATGCGGAAAAAGCTTGAGCGCGCGCGTCATCGCCAGAATCCTGGGAGACTACTTTGGGGATTGTGTAACCTATTGCGACAGAACGGGTTTCAACACGAAGCCTTTTCTCGGTAGGAAGTTACGCTTAATCACCAGAAATCAGAGATGCTCAAGGTTACTCAGCGTTAATCAAGCTGATTGACGCACTGTGCCAATTCGATTGAGGGAGGTGCCTCCGCAATGGAGAGAGCTTCCCATGCTCCAAAGTACAGAAAAGTTCGTCCCGAAAAATGGCCACACCCTACGGGTGATTGGTGTCTGCCGCATCAGCACGGTTCATCAGGACGAGGAGAGCCTCACTGACCAGGAAGCCCTCTACCATACTTGGCTTCGGCAGAATGTCTCCGAGCCTTACGACCTCCATGTCATCTCTGGACAAGGGAGTGGCGAGAGTCTGAACCGGGCTGAGTACACGCAACTAGTGGAGCAGATTTCCACAGGGGAATTCGACCTCGTTCTCTGTGAAGATCTCGGTCGGATCTGCCGTCGTGTTCACGCCCACCTGTTGTGTGAGGAGGCGGGAGATTTCGGTACTCGCGTCATTGCCCTAAACGATCATGTGGACACGGGAGTTGACGGTTGGCAGAACAATTCCTTCTTCGCAGTGATGCGACACGAAGCGTACAACCGCGACACCGCAAAGCGGATTCGGCGGAGTCTGAGAAATCGTTTTACACAAGGCGGTGTTGTTCAGACCTTGCCCTACGGCTACATCAAGCCGCACTCCCGTGCGACAGACGAGGAGTGCACTAAGGATCCCACTGCCGTGAAGGTCTACGAGGAGTGGTTTCGACGTCTCGAAGAGGGACAATCCTTTGCTGAAATTGCGGACTGGTTGAATCAATCCGGGATTCCAACAGGTCCAGCATGCTGGAGAAAATCGAAATGGGACGGCAGTCTCGTCGGGACTGTGACGCGAAACCCATTGCTCAAAGGCATTCGGCAACGGAATCGACGCAAGTCAATTCGGAAGAATTCCAGTGGAATCCGGGCTACAACGAAAGCGGAACCGGAAGAATTGCTGCAGCGATCGTGTCCCCACTTGGCGTTCATCGAAGCCGAGCGTTACGACCGTGTCATTCGAATGTTGACAGAGAAAAACCAGTACTGTCACCGCAAAGGAGTGAATGGGCGAGATCCCCGCGCGAACGTCCCGAGAAAACGAACGCGCTGGCCCGGCCAACATCTCACCTGCGGTCTTTGCGGACGCGTCTTGATCTTCGGCGGCAATGGCAGCAAGGACTACTTGGCTTGCCACGGCTCTCAGGAACACCTCTGTTGGAATGTAGTATCCTGTCATTTTGCAGTCGCGGCCCGGTCAATCGCTGCTGCGGTGCTTAGCGAGATCGAAAACTGGCCCGACTATGACGGGGAACTCGTCGCCAGGATTCAACAGGAAACAACAAACCTCCAGGCTGCGAAGGACCAGTCGTTGAAAGATCTCAAACAACGTGAGATCAAGCTGGCGCGAGATGAAGAAAACCTGCGACGCGCGCTGCGGGAATATGGCCCCAGTCCCCTTTTGCAGAGCGAAATGACTCAACTGGAACGGGAAAAGAAAGCGTTGCGAGTAGAACAAGATCAAGTGGAGAGGCAGCATCTCCCCAAAGTCGAACTTCCTCAATTAGAGGAGTTACGCACCTTGGCAAGAGTGCAATTTCAAAAGCTGGCATTGGAATCCGAAGAATTCGGGCGATTGATGCGACGGCTCATTCCCCGAATCGATTGCTATGCCTATGAACCCCTTGATGGAGGGAGGCCAGTGCTTCGGGCAGCGGTGACTCTTCATCTGGGGGGACTGCTAAATCGACCTCAAAGTGATGGCGGCTTTGGATGGGATTCGTTAACTCGTATCATTGTGGTTGATTTGTTCGAGATGCCACAGAGGATTCGTTTCCGAGAGCAAATCCTTGATCTGGTGTCGAGACAGAAGCAGCGTGAAGTCGCTCAGACATTAGGGGTCAAGCAACCCGTGATCACCAATGCAATCAATTTGACGAAACGGATGGTGGAACTCGGGCGTACGGATCCTTACTACCCAGTTCGCCAGCCGATTGAACATGGAAACCGCTATCGCCGACACAAACATCCGCGGTTCCGCCACTCCCCGTTACCGGGATATGAGACACCGAAGTTTCCAACTGAATAATACCGGTCAGATGAATTTAAGTGACGAGCCCGACCACAATCTGTGGCCGGGCTTTTTTCGTTCCTTCACAAGGAGAAATGATGCCTGAAAGGTCTACGAACTCGCTCCCCTCCAGTAACGACAGTAAAGAGATCATTCTGGACAAGTTATTGACACTTCTGGCCAGAACGATCGCAATCGAAATTCAACGACACCGAGAGCCTAAGAAAGGCTCCAATCGACATTCGCCTCCTTAGTGGGGCGAAGAATGAAAATGGTCTCATTCATTCGAAAGGATGAGAGAGACTCCAGTCCACTCGTGCCCCGTCCCCTCCTTGCCGGGGACCTTTTTTTAGCTGGCAGATTCTAGGATTGGTGACTCCGTCCGCTGAGGTATGCGTTTCAATCGATCGCTCAACGGGAGAGCGAACTCCGCTTGCTGGGCTTCGCTGACAAACTTCCACCACATTGGACTACTGGCAGCATGCCTTCAGACGGAGATAAACGAATATAACGAGCCTTTATATTCAAGTCGGGGTGACAAGACGGCAATTGAACTTTTTCTGACAGGAACCAGAGCACTCGCATTGCAATTGTCCATCGGCCACATTGCGTTCATTGGTTTGCCGTCGTTTCAAGCAGAGAGTAGCCTCGAAGCCGTGCGGCAGTAAAATGCGGGTTACTATACAAACCAGCTTGGTGGGGAGGACGATGCAGTGGATGAAAAGGAAAAGACGGCTTATCACGAAGGTGGACATTGCTTTAGAGCGTGGCGGGCGAATTTCCTGGCTACGCTCGATACCTGCCTAAAGCAAGATGCGGCGGGTGAATGGTGGGGCAACACTCCGGTGCGTCGTCCTCGATTCACTCACGTCGAACGCGCGCAAATCGCCTTGGCTGGCATTCTGGCAGAAGCGAAGGCAGTTGCATCGGAAGACGGTGTTATTCGGAACCTGGCAAGTTCTGATGTACTGGCTGGTCAAATCGCACAACTCTTTGTTGACGAAGCGATTCAGGTCGCTGGCCCTGGGTTTGAGCTTGAAGAAGACAATGTTTGGGAATTGGCGGTCCGTCTCGCTGACGACGGAGAACGGTTGAGTTCATTCGATAAATCTGATCTGAGCTATGTCAGTCCTTAAGCAATCGCATCCCATTGAAGATCACGAACAATGAGGCTCACCATATGGCTAGAGCATCCTGTGATATATCGGGCTGATGTCCTTCGACATTTGGCTGCATCCCGCTTATGAAGACAAACCAGATGACGAAGAGGACAAGGACTGGGATGTCGAATTCGTGGAATCGGACATCCGTCTCCTGGCTGATTGGCCGCTGCTGGACCGATTGGAGACACTCAACCTCTGCCGTCCAATTTCTCCGTTCGCCGAAGAACTGGTCGAAGAACTTCTAGAGCCGCGCGTCGATGTGGATACCAGCTACGGCCAATGATCTTTGACTGACTCGGGCTTTAACCAGTTCCCTCTTGGCTTTGCGGTTCACCGTCGCCGTCGGAGTGTTTCGTCGCGGGGGTTCGCAAGAACTGGCCCCCGTGACGGAATGCGACAGAGGAGGTGCGGCCCACGGTTCACCAGAGCCTGAGGTGGATTCCGAGCGGGGAACACTCCTTTTGTGCAGCAATCTCCTTTGGACTATACCCATCTTCAGGCCAGCAGGCTCATTCTTAGCTCTCAGTGATCCATGTTTCCTTGAACATAATCAAATTGCCAAAGCATGTTGGCATAGTGACGGTTCCTTTCGCACCCTGCGAGAAATGTGGTCCGTTTTATCGGTCCTTGAGCAACCGTAACCCATTGAAGATCACGAGCAACGAGGCTCCCGTATCCGCAGCGATGGCTCCCCAAAGTGTTGAGTACCCGATGAACGTCAGTGCGACGAACGCCGCTTTCACCAGAAGAGAGAACCAGATGTTTTGCTGAATGATTCGCAGAGTTCGTCGCGATAACTCCACAATCCAAGGGAGCTTCGTGAGATCGTTCGACATGAGTGCGATATCTGCCGTCTCGATGGCCGCATCGCTTCCGGCCACGCCCATTGCCACGCCCAAGCTGGCAGTAGCCAAGGCCGGTGCATCATTGACTCCGTCACCCACCATCGCCACGTGCTTGTATTCTTGAACGAGTCTCTCAACGGCTTGAACTTTCTCGGCAGGGAGAAGTTCGGCCCGAATCTCATCGACTCCTACCTCGCGGCCAATCGCTTCAGCCGTCGTCGCCATGTCACCAGTCAGCATGACAATATGCTGAATGCCTGCGGCTCTCAGTCCGTCCAAAGCGGACTTGGCAGTCGGTCTTACCGTGTCTGAGAGTGCCAGCAAGCCGCAAACGTGCCGTTGGTTCCCGACCACGACGACGGTCTGCCCCTGGTCAGCGAGACCGGTAATGCGGTGCTGGATTTCAGGCGTCTGTTGCTCTCGCTCTTGCAAGAGGCGGACAGACCCAAGCCAGTATTCCTCGCCATTCCAGCAACCTGAGGCGCCCTTGCCAGGGATTTCCTGATAATCATCAGCAGGTCGAATACTGGCACCAGCAGAGCGGGCGTGTTCAAGGATCGCCACGGCCAAGGGGTGTTCGCTCCGAGCTTCCAGCGCAGCGCCCCGCTCCAGAAGTTCTAATTCCGAGTGCCCATTTAGTGGGATCACGGCTCGAACACTGGGACGTCCTTCTGTCAACGTTCCCGTTTTGTCGAGGGCGACGGCACGAAGTCTTGCAGGGGCTTCGATGAACACGCCACCTTTGATGAGGACACCCTGCCGGGCCGCGACAGCCAAAGCGGCGACAATGCTCACCGGTGTCGAGATCACTAACGCACAGGGGCAGGCGATGACCAGCAGCACGAGACTGCGATAGAACCAATCCCCCCAGGGCTGTCCCAAAATGAGAGGCGGCACAAGGAAAATCAGCAGGGCAATCGCCATCACGGATGGTGTGTAATAGCGAGCAAATGTCTCGACCCACTGTTCGCTCGGCGACCGCTGCGTCTGGGCATCTTCGACCATGCGGACGATGTGGGCTACGGTCGTGTCATCCGCCGCTTTCGTTGTCTCGAATTCCAGCGCCCCGTTCCCGTTCACCGTACCAGCGAAGACCATATCGTCGATCTGCTTTTCGACGGGCAGACTCTCGCCGGTAATGGGGGCCTGATTGACGTGACTGGAACCCGCAATCACTTTCCCATCGAGCGGTATTCGCTCTCCAGGTTTCACGATGATCCGGGATCGAATCGGCACTTCCGCAATGGGGCGAATTTCCTCGATGCCATCCAGACTGATGAACCGAGCCGTCGGAGGGGAAAGATCCATCAATGCGGAAATCGCTTTATGAGCCCGGCGGATGCTCCAGGCTTCCAGAGCTTCAGCCAAGGCGAAGAGGAAGGCCACCGAGGCGGCTTCCAGATACTCGCCGATGAAAATCGCCCCAATAACTGCGATGGACATGAGGAGATTCATGTCGGGTCGCAATCGCCTTGCCGCTCGGATCGCCTTGGGACCGACAAGTCGCAAGCCGCAAAGGATCGCTGCTGCAAGAAAGGACCGTTCCACAGCTTCAACCGTGAAGCCTGACAACAATTGCCAAGCCAGTGTGGCTCGCAGCAACAAGGCAACTGCAAGAAAGCTTCCGCTCAGGCTCGTCCAGACGAGACTTCGGCTCCAGGCGGATGAGCCTGTTGCGTTCGCTTGATCCTTATCTTCCGTCCACTGTTCCGCACGCATTCCCGTTCCGGCAACCGCTTCCATGATGACAGACGGTGCAACGGTCTCACCGTTGGAATGAACCATCAGGCGACGGTTCAGGATGTCGAAAGAGAGGAGATTCTCACCGCCCACCACCGGTCCCACGGCCTGCCGCAAAGCGGCAACCTCATCCATGCAGTCCATGCCTGCAATGCGGAATTGAAGGACGTGGGGTCTTGTCATTGGGAATGCTCCTCTCGATCAGATGCGGGTGTGGGGGATTCCCAGCACCCGCTCGATTCGCTGCCGATCAACCTTCCGGCGTCGGCGGCTGCTTCCCGTACTTGGCCTCATACTGGGCAGCGAACTTGGCTTCGAGTTCGGGGTGGCACTTGAAGCACTGCGAATCGGGACGATCATGCTCCTTGCACCAATCCCCCTTCTTCTGAAATTCCGCCGCCAGCTTGCTGTCACATTGACCGCATACTCCTTCTGGCACACCATGCTCGTTGCACCACCATCCGGAGTGATTGTCAACGCCTTTCTCAGTTGCGGCATGTTCGTCATGATCGTGGTCATCATGAGCGTCAGTGTGTTTCTCGGCTTGGGCCGGAGGTGTCGCGGATTGGCCACAGCCGCTTATGAATGCCACGGCCAGTGCCAGTGATGCCGCCATCCAGAATCTCGTTTTCATTCGTCGTTTCTCCATAAAGAAAAGGATTGTTCAGTCGATCCCACCAAGACAGGTTCGGCAGGCGTTTCTTCGTGATGCTCTCGGTGCTCATGGCGAGCAACGGGGGCGTTGAAGAGCAGATACAGCACACGCAGCACGAGCAGCGACATAATCATCGCCCCAATGACGCCGCCAATCACGACGGTGGCGAGGGGACGCTGCACCTCCGCTCCCATTCCCTCGCTGAACGCCATCGGTAGAAAGCCAAAACTGGCGACGAGGGTTGTCATCAATACTGGACGCAACCGGGTAATCGCCGCCTGGGTGACGGCCTCGTCCAACGGCAGCCCCTTCTGGCGAAGTTGCCGGATGTAGGAGACGAGGATCATGTCATCCAGCACCGCCACGCCAGACATGGCGATAAAGCCGATGCCCGCCGAGATGGAAAACGGCATATCCCGCAGCCAGAGAGCGAAGATACCTCCGACCCAGGCAAAGGGGATACCCGTAAAGACTCGCAGAGTGTCCACGATGTTGTGGTACGTCATGTAGAGCAGGATGAAGATCAATACCAGCGCCAAAGGCACCACAATCATCAGCCGGGTCTGTGCCCGCTGAAGATTCTCGAACTGTCCCCCATACTCGACTCGGTAGCGGGCTGATGGCAGAGAAACCTGTCTGGCGATCTTGTCCTGAGCCTCGGCGACAAAACTTCCCAGGTCGCGTCCACGCACATTGGCAGTAATCGTGATCCGTCGTTGCCCCCATTCCCGTGTGATGGTGGACGGCCCCTCGGCAATCTCAATCGAAGCCAGCCGGGACAGAGGAATCCGCTCTCCCACAGGTGTCGAAATCAGCATGTTGCCGATGGACTGCGGGCTTTCCCGGAATTGTTCAGGGAGCCGCACGATCAGTGGAAAGCGAAGCTGCCCTTCAACGATTTCTCCGATCGGCTTGCTGCCGATAGACTCCACGAGATCGAGAACCTCCTGTGCGGAAACGCCGTAGCGGGCGATCTGATCCTGGTTCACTTTGATCTGAAGCACCGGCTGACCGGTGACCTGTTCCACGGCGACATCCGCCGCCCCATCGATGGAGTTCAGAATCCGTTCAATTTCCTGCCCTTTACTGACAAGAACATCGAAGTCGTCACCAAAGAGCTTGACGCCGAGATCCGCACGCACACCCGAAACCATCTCGTTAATTCGCATCTCGATGGGTTGCGAGTAGGCGAGTCGTTGTCCAGGCATGTCCCGTAATGCCTTGTCGATCAACTCCGTGAGTTCCGCCTGCGTGCTGGCTTTTTTCCATTGCGAACGCGGCTTGAGGGTGACGAACATATCCGTCAGTTCAACGCCCATCGGATCGGTAGCGACTTCCGCCGTGCCGATGCGGCTCCAGACGTTTTCCACTTCATCAGGAAACGTCGAGAGGATCACTTTTTCCATTTCGGTGTTGTAGCGGATGGATTCACTCAGATCGGTTCCGGCCAGCCGGACGACTCCAATGGCGAGCGCACCTTCCGAAAGACGGGGAACAAATTCGGAACCCAGATTGGGAGCAATCATCCCGAACGCCAGAATCAGCACGCTGGCCGCAAAGCCCATGACGGCCAGCTTGTGGTGCATGGCAAATTGCAGGATGGGATAGTGAATCGCATGGGCGACCCGCATCAGGAACGGCTCACGCTCCTCGACTTTCTTCGGAAGGAGGTAACTCGCCAGCACCGGCATTAAGGTCAGCGAGAGGACCATCGACCCCATCAGAGCAAAGATCACCGTCAGGGCCATGGGACGGAACATCTTCCCCTCGATCCCTTCGAGTGTGAGGATCGGCAAGTAGACGATCATGATGATCAATTCGCCGAACATTGTCGGCTTCCGGACTTCCACAGCGGCGTCCCGGATGATGTCCAACCGGCTCTTCCCACTATTGGAATCATGAGCCAGATGCCGCACGCAGTTCTCGATCATCACCACCGAACTATCGACAACAAGGCCGAAGTCGATGGCCCCCAGGCTCAGTAAGCTGGCGGCAATGCCGAAGCGATACATACCGGTGAAGGCGAACAGCATCGACAGCGGAATCGCCAAAGCCACGATTGCCGCCGCTCGCAGATTTCCCAAGAAAGCGAACAGCACGGCAATGACAAGCAACCCGCCCTCAAACAGATTTTTCCGCACGGTGTCGATCACGAAGTCCACAAGATGCGTGCGGTCGTAGACCGGCTTGACCTGGACATTCGGCGGCAGGCTCGATTCCAGAGATTTCAGTTTCTCCTTCATGGCCCAGGTGACTTCATGGCTGTTCTCGCCCATCAGCATGAAGCCTAAGCCGAGAACGACTTCTCCCTGGCCGTTCGCCGTCACGGCGCCACGGCGAATTTCGTGTCCGATGACAACTTCGCCCACATCCGCAACCCGGGTTGGGACTCCGTCCCGGGCGGCGATGACGATCTGCCGGATCTGGTCGATGTTGGTTGTGCGTCCGAGCCCCTGGACAAGTAGCATCCCACTCGGCTGGCTGATGTTGCCGCCGCCGACATTGAAATTGTTCTTCTGGATGGCCTGAACCACCTGATCGAACGTCACCCCGTGCTTGATGAGGCGGTCGGGATCGAGACGAACCTGGTACTGCTTAACGTATCCGCCCCAACTGTTGATTTCGGCTGTGCCGGGAACAGTTCGCATCGGCGGCTTGATGACCCAGTCGTGGATTGTGCGCAGTTCCGTCACGTCGGTCCCCTGGCCGGTGACGACATAGTGGAAGACTTCACCCAAGCCGGTCGCGACAGGCCCCATTTGCGGTCGAGCGATGCCCTGCGGCATCTCGACCGAACCGAGACGTTCGTTGATGAGTTGACGTGCAAAATAGATGTCGATGCCGTCCTCGAAGACCACGACAACTTGCGACAGACCGAACTTGGAAATCGAACGTAATTGCTCCAGACCCGGCAGACCGCTGATTGCCTGCTCGATCGGGAACGTAATCTGCCGTTCAACCTCTTCCGGACTCAGGGCGGGAGCAGTCGTGTTGATCTGCACCTGCACCGGTGTGGTGTCCGGAAAGGCGTCAATATCGAGATGCTGGAGCGAGAACACCCCTGCCACGCCCGCAGCCAGCACGCCCAGGATGACCAGCACCCGGTTGTGCAAAGAAAAGTCGATGATGCGATTGAGAAAGTCCATTTCGGCTCGGTACTCCTGCGCTTAGTGTTCGTGACAGCCGCAACCCGCACCGAGGTTGCTGCGAAGGAGTTGAGCGAGCAGAACATTGCTCCCCTGGGAGGCGATGACTTCTCCCGGAAGGACACCGGCCAAGAGTTCGACGGATTCGCCGTCCCGTGCTCCCAGGCGAACCTGACGGACATGGAAGAATTTCGGCGAGTTCTCGTCGAAGTAATTCTTGTCACGCACGAAGACGAACGCAGCATCCGGCGTTGATTGCACAGCCTCACGGGGCACCACGATGGCGTTTGGCTCCTCCCGAAGAATAATTCGACCGGTGCCGAATGTTTTGTCCCGCAAAGCTCCGTCCTTATTGGCAAAGGCGACCCGGACTTGTAGTGTGCGCGTCTGTTCATCCACGGCGGGACTGATCCAGGAGACTTGTCCAGTCACGGTCTGGTCGCCATTGTCGGCCTGAAACTGCACGGGTAATCCTTGCCGGATATATTTGGCATCCTCCTGACGGACATTGAGGATGAGCCACATCCGGCTGGGATCACTGACGGTGAAGAGCGTTCGGGTCGTGTCGGCAACCTCACCCGCGATGACATTGGAACTGACCAGTACGCCGTCATAAGAAGCGCGGATCGGGATGAGGTTTGCCGTCTTCGTTCCTGGGGGCAGTGAGGCAATCACGGATGTGGAAATGCCCAGAAAACGCAGTTCGTCGGCGAGTGCCTGCGGATTCCTGGCCTCGATCCCCTCGGGAATCTCGAACCCCAGGTTTTCCAGGGCTTGACGAGTGGAGATCAAACCGACCTCAGCCTCTTGCAGGGCGGCATCCGCTTCGATGATGGACTTTTGTGGGACAGCACCGCTATTCGCAACCGTTCGTAAACGCTCAACGGTATTTTTCCGCAACTGGAGCTGCACGATCGCCTGGAGCAATTGCGACTTTGCCTGCCCGACCTGAGACGCATCGACCAGAGCAAGAATTTCGCCGGCTGCCGCCAAGTCACCTACGGTCTTGAATACGGCAACGACTGTGCCCGGAACACGCGATGACAGGCGTCCCACACGGGTCGGATCGAAGAGCAGTTCTCCATTGGCCGTGATCGCATCGAGCATGGCACGCTCTTGCACCACGTCCACATTGATTCCGGCTTTGGTGACCGCCTCTGCGGATGAGAACTGGACCCGGCTCGCGTGCATGGTGTTCCGGCTGTTGTTCTCCGGGCGGGAGATGAGGGAAATCGCCTGGATCGTGTCGTACTTGGGAAGCTGGGCCTGACCCTTGACCTGGGCCAATTCGGGGTGACAAATGACACACTCAGCGACCCCGTGCTCTCGACAAAAGCCTGTCGGCTTGGCTTTTGGCAGCAGGTCGGTGCGGCATTCGATGCATTTCGAATCGGGAACCAGATGCTCCGAGCACCAATCGTCAGCGACGACGGTGGCGGTTCCCATGAGTTCGGACATCTTCGGCAGCTTCCAGCCGGTCTGATGGCCGACAGACATCACACCGCCCAGGAGCGAAAACACCACGAGGTTTGGAACGGCGTTCAGGGCCTTCATCCACCAGCGTCGGCGTGGCGTCGTGACGGGCTGTGTCTCAATGTGCGGCGGTGTAGCCACCGGATGTGCCGGGGCGGTCATAGTAGCGGACATACTCTCTCCAAAAGCAGAAGGGGGGATGCCTTAACCCCATTGCGACACGAGAATTAACTCGTGAAAAGAGGACAAGGCGGGGCGGAACATGTTGGCCGAGGACAACCCGGAGGTCATCGACTCAGCACAATCAACGCCGAGGAGAGAGGCTGGTTAGCAGCGAATGACGACCGTAGAGATCACGGTCAAGGCAAAATCAGGGACCGCAGGCGGGCCTGTCCACCGAAAATGCGGCAAGAAAGAGGCGGCATCAGTACCGCTCAACCACGTCGGCAGCCAGGCGACAAGCAAAGCGAGTCGCTCACTATCTACTGTGACCGTGGGGCGAGTGACAGTTGTCGGGTGGCCAGCGGAAGCCGCAACCGGGATATGCGTGCATCCACATGCATCGTCCATTTCCACGAGGATCTGGTCAGAGGGAGGCAATGTCTCGTCATGATGGCCGCAAGGTGGCTGCGCAATTCCCTCGGTACAGCCAGCGTCCGAACAGCAGGTCTCATGTGCAGCTTCCTGCTGATGTTCCTGGCAGCAGGTACAGGACTGGGGACCCGTGTCCAAGCAGCAGTATTCGCCATCGTTGCTGATGCAGAGATAAACCGAACCGCCACTCCCTGCCAGGAGTTGCGTCGTCATCAGCATCAGGATGAGCAACGATTTGGCCATGAAAAACCGCCGATGAACCTTTCAGATTTTGTGATTGTCTCTCCAACCCTAATGATCGTATCGGCCTCTGCCACCTGCGTCCATGCCAAAACAGCGGATGGCTTTCAGTCAAAGCCCGCGCATAGACAATCAGGGAAGGCAAGCTTCTCCATCGAAAGAGCCAATTTCCTCGATTCTCAAACTGTCGCTATAAGGTCATCGACGTGTCATTCAGCCAAACGAATGAGGGATCTTGGAGTTCAAGGCTTTCGGTAGGCAAGCAGTCTTAATGCGTTGAAGACAACTAATAGTGTCGAACCTTCATGAAACAACACGGCGGCCCCCATTTGCAGCCCCAGCACCGTCGCGGGAATCAGAAACGCAACCATGCCAAGGCTGAACCAGAGATTCTGTCGGATGATCCGGCTCGTTTTTCGGCTGAGTCCGACGGCAAAAGGGAGATGATTCAGATCATCGGCCATTAGTGCTACGTCGGCGGTTTCCAGAGCCACGTCAGAGCCGGCCGCGCCCATCGCGATCCCGACGGTCGCACTGGCCATCGCAGGGGCATCGTTGACGCCGTCGCCGACCATCGCCACGCCTCCTTCCTTGCTCAGCTTCTTGATGGCCTCGACCTTGTCGTCTGGCATCAGGTCGCCCAAGGCTTCGTCGATGCCGACTTCTTTGGCAACCGCATCGGCGACCTGCTGGTTGTCGCCTGAAAGCATGATCATTCGCTCGACGCCAAGTTCCCTCAACTGTCTGACAACATCCTTGGCGGCGTCACGGGGAGTGTCCATAAGCCCCAACACGCCCAGGTAGGTATCGCCATACCGGACGATCATCGTCGTCCGCCCCGCAGCCTTGAGGTTCTCAGTGGACTTGCGAAGTGCGTCCGGAAGCGACGGGCCTGCGATTTCGCCAAAGAGACGATCTTTACCGATGTAAACGGCCTGACCCTCAATACTCGCTTTGACTCCCCGGCCTGTGATGCTTTGCACATCGTGGGCCTGTAAATCCGAATCACTTTTGAGACGTTCCTGGCCCCCCTCGACCACGGCTGCGGCCAGCGGATGGTCACTGAGCTTCTCCACGGCAATCGCCACCCGCAATAACTCGTCCTCCGAGCGGCCATCCACCGTAACGACGTCCGTCAGTCGCGGCTTCCCCTCTGTCAATGTGCCGGTCTTATCAAAGGCGATCGCACCGAGTCGTCCGAGATTCTCCAGCGGTCCGCCGCCCTTGACGAGCACGCCGCCTCGCGCCGCCCGAGCCACGCCGCTGAGAACCGCACTGGGAGTCGAGATCGCCAGGGCACAAGGGCTGGCCGCCACCAGCACTGCCATGGCGCGATAGAATGAATCCCGGAACGGCTCGTCGATCACGGCCCAGGCAAACAGCAGCAAGACAGCGAACGCGATGACCACCGGGACAAAGATCCGCTCGAACTTGTCGGTGAACCGTTGCGTCGGTGATTTCTGCGTCTCGGCTTCATTGACCATTTGTACGACGCGGGCGAGCGTCGATTCACTGGAAAGTTTTGAGACCTGAATCTCCAGAGCGCCGCCGCCGTTAATTGTGCCTGCAAAGGTCCGATACTCCGGTCCGAGCCGATCCGGGTTCGCAGCGGCCTGGCCGGGATCATCAACGGCTCGCTTGTCCACGGTCACACTTTCGCCGGTAATGGGAGCCTGGTTGACGCTGCTTTCCCCCTTGAGCACGAACCCGTCAGCGGGAATCCGCTCGTTCGGTTTGACAATCACCACGTCGCTTAACCGAAGCTGTTCCACCGGCAATTCTGCGGTCTGGCCATCACGGCGGACCAGCGCGGTTGGGGGAGCCAGTTCGGCGAGTGCTTCTATCGCCCGCTTGGCTCGCCCCATCGCATAGTGTTCCAGCGCGTGTCCCAGGCTGAAGAGGAACAGGAGCAAAGCGCCTTCCGCCCATTCTCCGAGCGTGGCAGCACCAATCGCCGCGACAAGCATCAGCAGATCGATTTCAAGACGATAGGCCCGGAGATTCTCGAACGCTTCCCGGAAGGTGAAAAAGCCGCCGAAGAAATAGGCTGCCACATAGAGGCTCCACGGGAGCCAAGGCGAGACATCGAAGAGCATCGGCAGTAGCCATCCGACAAGCAGCAATCCGCCACAGATCGCTGCAAAAACGAGTTCCGTCCGTTCGCCAAACCAACCCCCATGTTCGTGGTGATCGGCTTCCTCTGCTGTCTTGCTCTCCACCTCGCCGGATTCGACAGATGCAGCCTGTTTCGATTCTTGGCGAATTCGCACACCCTCTTTTTGCAATTCTGTCTGAATGGCCTCTTCCGTGACGATCTGCCGATCAAACTCAATACGCACGACACCGGCGGGTGAAGCCGCGGCTTCCAGGACTCCAACGATTCCGCGTGCTCGCAACTCCACCGTGCGGGCCTCACGGGCGTGCATAGCATCCGTCTTGAGCAACAAGTGCCCGAACCGTTGCTCAAGTTCTGCCCCTGCACGGATGGCTAATTCGCGCACCTCCCCCATCGAGATGCGTTCGGGATCAAAATGGATGCAGAATTGGACAGGTTCGTTCTCGCTGTTGTCCACGAGGTGTGCGGCCTCAACTTCTCCCTTCGCTTTCAGCAAGTCGGCCAAACGCTGGACGCAGGCATCGCGCGTGTCCGGCACCGTGGGTAGGACCAAATTGATTTCGATCCGTGTCTTTTCGGTCATTTTGATCTCTCCGTCAGTTTTGTCAGTTCGGGTACATGGACGGAGTCGCCGGACGACCACACCACATGTCAGCCCCGATATCGAATACGCTCACGGTTTGTGAAAGACCGCAAGCATTTTTACGCCGCCCGTTGATGTTCGTGGCTCCTGCCGCATGGATTGGCAACGTCCCCTTTCATACCCCTGCCGCGATGTGGACGCGGCCGAGCTGTGCGGAAACGTGCGCGAAGGATGTCCCAATCCAGGATGAGCTTGCCGCCCGTTGCTTCATGTTGCTTCTCCCAATTCATCAGCAGCGTCAGGCATCTGTGGTCGATATAGCTCAGTCCCTTGAAATCGACATGCAGAATTGTCCTTGGCGGAATGCTTTCGAGCGCGGATGCGAGCTTAGGTAATCGCAGGAACGTCGCCGCCCCCTCCAGCACGAGGGTGACGCGACCGCTCGCCGCGTCGCCACGTTGCCGGATGTGTAACCGAGAGAACGTGTAGACGAGCTTGGCGACCGATAAGGCCACGCCCAACATGACACCCGACAACAGGTCCATGGCGACGACGGTGACGGCGACGATGAGACAGATGGCCCCTTCGCCCCGGCTTTCCTTCCATAATGCCCGGATTGCCGGAAACTGGATCAGGCGGAAACCGGTCAGGACAAGCGTCGCCGCCAGCGCCGCAACGGGGATCATCCGCAGGAGCCCAGGAGTCAGCAGCACGAATGCCAACATCCAGATGCCGTGAAAAATTGTCGCCCAACGTGACTTTGCTCCCGCTTCCAGGTTGGCGGACGTTCGGACAATCACTCCAGCCATTGGCAGCGCACCAATCACTCCGCACAGGGCATTGCCGATGCCTTGTGCGGCAAGTTCTCGGTCATACCGGGTCCGGGAGCCCGTATGCATTCCATCCGTTGCCGCAGCCGTGAGAAGAGACTCCGCGCTGGCAAGAATGGCAACGGTCAATGCCATCTGCCAGACCATTGAGTCGCCGAACATCGCGGGCAGGGAAGACAAGTCGATCAGCTTGACACCTGAGGCGAGACTCTCGAATTCCACTCGCTGGATAGGCAAATTCAGCAGAGTGGTGACCGCTGTTGCAATGACGACTGCGGCCAGAACGGAGGGGATGACATGGAGTTGCCTTGGGACGACCCGCTTCCAGAGCAACAGCACGGAGAGGGTGAGCAGTCCGATCGACGCGGCAGGGAAATGACCTTCATGTCCTGGGTGACCATCGAAGATGTCCATCAGAGCGCGCGGCATACCGAGATAGTTGGCCAGCGGGCTGCGAACCGGAGAATCATCCACGGTCACATGGAACTGTTGAGCCAGCAGGACGGAACCGATCCCGGCCAGCATGCCGAGAATGACCGCCGGTGACACGGCTCGGAACCACTGCCCCAAGTGCAGTAACCCGGCAAGGACTTGAATAAGTCCGGCAAGAAAGACAACCAGTCCCAGTGCAGCAAACCCCAGCTTCTCCTGAATACCGAGGAGAACAATAATCAATCCGGCAGTCGGTCCACTGACCTGCAAAGGCCCGCCACCGAGGAGCCCGACCACGACCCCACCGATGATGGCGGTGATGATGCCTGCGGCCGTCGGAACACCGGATGCTTTGGCGATGGCAACACAGAGGGGCAACGCCACGGCAAAGACCACCAGCGACGCCGAAATGTCGCTCTTAATGGTCTCAAGCCACCTCAGGGAGTCGGACGTCGGCGCAGACTCCGGCGACTCCACCTTGGCAGCCTGCATTGGCTGCTGAGCAGGAGCCGGCAATACCGCGTGGACGACGGGCATTTCCAGCAGTGGACCGAAGGCATTGGTCAGGGGATCGAACGCCAAGACCTCGCTGGTCTCAAACCGCAACACCCATGCATGCAGCCGGACGGTGCCGGTAGCGAGTGCGGCGGCCACAACCGGGTGTTTCGTCAGGTTATTCACCTGGGCCAACACGTTCCGCTCGACTGCCTTGTCCCAAAGTGCCTCTCCCTGGAGATCGGGGTGCTCGCCTTCGATGATGGCTTTGGTCTCGGCGGCATAGGCCAGCCACTCCCTTGTCTTCGGTAACTCGCCGCCTTCGCCCGGATGGAGGATCGCTCGCACCGCGCCGCAGCGATAGTGACCGCAGACAATGATGTCGGTCACCCCGAGGGCATTGATCGCGTACTCGATTGTCGCGGCTTCTCCGCTGGGGGCGTCAGGCGGTGGAATCAGATTCCCCGCATTGCGCGAGACAAATAGGTCACCGGGATCGGCCTGCATGATCGTTTCGGGAAGCAGCCGTGCATCAGAGCAGGTAATGAGCATCGCTGTCGGGTGCTGACCTTGAGTCGCGCGCTCGAAAAGCTCTTGCCTTTCCCAGAGGACATGCTCCTGAAAATGCTTTAGGCCTTCGATCAGTTTTTGCATGTCACTCTCCCGTATCAAGGCCGAACATAACGCGGCAGGCGTGATCCAACCCGGTACGGATCGCTTCCTGTAAACGAACACACAGACTCATTGCTTGTTTGGCGAGGAGGCCATGCCACTCGACTTCGGCAAACTCGGTTTGCTCAACATTGAGCGAATGCGAGAGATTGACGTGAGTAGTGGTCCGTAAGCCCATTCGAAGAAATGTCCTTCCGCAGGCGACTCTCGAATGTGAGTTGCCGATGCGGGACGATTGGGGTCGGTGGTTGCCCTATTTCCCAGGTCTGGCTGGGGAAGCAGGTCATTGGGACATGTCGCGAGTTCCCAGAGTTCCTGTGCAACCTCCGCGACGGATGGCAGGGGTTTCTCGAAGACACGCAGGGCACCACGCTTCAACAAGCTGACACGCGTCGCTGTCCGCGCGTCACCAGTCATAAAGCAAAAACGGACGGATAAATTAATCGCGCGCAAGGCGTCGAGGGTTCTTGGTCCATCCAGCACCGGCATCCGGACATCCGACAGCACCACGTCGATGAGCGGATAGAACTGCTGGTAAACCTCGACCCCCTCCGCTCCATCCGTCGCGAGCCAGACGTCGAACCCACGGTTTCGGAACCCGATGCTCAGCGCCTTCCGTAGTAAAGACTCATCTTCGACAATGAGAACCCCATGAGGCCGCGAGGTCTCCTCGGATCGGCCGGATATGGAGTCTTGGTTCTCGCGTGTCGGGAATGCTACTCCTGTTTCGACCTCGTCGGCTGTGTGATTGATGGGCGTGTGACGACGCATAGCGCTGTCCATGCTGTGACCAGTATTAGCGGCACCAGGGTCTGGAAGTGGACAGCACCGCGAGCCACGAAACGAAATCGTGGGAGCTGAGAGGGACGCAATGGGTGAGGACATATCGCCTCCTGGGCGGAAAAGGGGATGGTTCGACCAGACCGTCACGAAAAGATCTCGTGGCGTGCAACGGACGATGCAGCAGAAATACATCGAGCGAGGATGATTACGGATCATCGACTCAGCGCGACAACGCCGAAGAAAGCGGCTGCTTTAGCAACGAATGACGACCGTGGAGACGACGGTCAAAGTGAAATCGGGAACTGTTGAGGTGTCGTAGCAACGGAACGTGAGTTGAAGCACGGATTGGTAGGCAATATCAATGGTGGGTGCCTGTGCGAGGAGCGAAGACAACCATTCAAAATCTACCGCGATTGAATTTCGCGTCGTCCTCGTCGGCTGATCGGACGCCATTACTAGCGGGATGTGCGTGCAATCACACGCCCCAGCCATAACCAGGGGATCGCCAATCTGGGAGACCGCCCGATCTCCTGGATGGTTGCCACAGGGTGAACGACCCTGCTGCCCTAGACTGCTGTCATTGCACGAATGGCAACCAGTTTCGCAGGTCACTTGGCTAGGTGTACAGGAGTCGCATTCCGCATGGATGGAATAGGAGCCGTCATTGCCGATGCACAAATAGACGGAATCGCCACTCCCTGCGAGGAGTTGCGTCGTCACAAGCATCAGGATGAGCAATGACTTTGCCATGAGAAATACCGAACGCTGTCTATTGAGTATTGGATTCTATTGGAAATTTAAACTCGGCCAAAAGAAACTGCGGATTTTATGCTGGATATCGGTTCGAAAGCTCGTTTCACCGAGCGTCATTCGGATCGACCGCATTCGTCGAATGTGCCGAAACATCTCACCGGTCCAGACTCGCTACCAGACTTCTAAGAATGTGGGCAGCAAGTCGGTCTCTTGGAGTTGTGAAACAACATGAGCTGCGGCGGCGAGCGCAATGAACCAGAAAGAATCCGCGATGTTTCTACGCAATATGCTGGGAAAGATTGTGTATGTCTCCGGTTCATGGTAATGGAAAACGCGTGGCCAGAACGCTGGCGTCGTTCTCCAGAATTCTTCGTAGTCTAATGGGTGATTTGAGAAGAGACGTTCCTCTTCACAATGGATGATCCACGGGTAATAGACGGAAAAGAACAGAGCCATGATCGCCGGCACCGCAAAGGTTCCTGAGCAGAGCCCGATACCGATCATGCCGATCGCACTGAAGAAATACAGTGGGTTTCGACACATCGAATAGGGGCCGGTCTGGACCAGAACTTTGGTCTTGTAGCCGGAAATGAACAAGTGACACCATGTCCGGCCGAGTGCTCCAGTCGCGGCCAGGCAGATTCCTGCCAGAAACATCAGCTCGCGGACGACACCGTCTCGCGGCCAACGGCTTTCGATGCCCAACAAGAGGATGGCAACAAAAAAACCAAAAAAGAAGGTCAGCGGCCGTCGCCGGCGCTCCATACTCGCTTGTTGCAAGGGAAGAGCCGTCGAAAATGGACCGTTGTTACCTGGAGCTGCAACACACCTTTGCCAAATAGGTATTGAAAAGTCATAACGCACGTGGAAATCCTGTTGTTTAAGATGAAATTGCGATACCTCAGAAATGAGCAGTTCTTGTTGGGAAGGCATACCACCTGAACATTGACCGCGTCTTTTAAGGTGGAAAATCAAACCGATTCATCATGTGCCTTCATATCATCAGAGTAACTGACATGAAGGCACCTCTTTAAAGAGCACTCTCGATCACTTGAAAAATGATCGTGGTGATGATTAGTGCTTGTGGTCGGCGTGGTCATGATCATGGTCATGTTCGATCTTGCCGGTGTATTGCTTCCCGTTGATCGTGACGACCAGTTTGGCGGCACTCCCTTTGGCATCCAGATCCTGGGCAAGGTGTTTCTCCTGAGAAACAAACCGCGACGATTTTCCCGCCGGATCACCGGCATCGGGGGAGGCGGGGAGTTTGAACTGCTCGGCCTTCCCCTCGTGGGACAGATTGATCGTCACGTCCCCAGCGTCGATGGGAACAGCGGTCTTGGCGCTCCCATCCAGGAGATACACGGTCACCGTTCCGGTCTCATCCTCATGAACCACTTCCGCGTGATATTCCTCGTTGCCCAGTTCAACGAGATGACCATGATGCGGCCCTTCCTCCGGGTGTGCATGATCGTGGTCGTCGCGCGATCCGGCACTGGATGACGGAGAGGGAGCCTTGCCAGAATCAGGAGCGGTTCCACAACCTGACAGCAGGAGGGTTGCCAGACAGGTTGCGGGGAGAGTCCCGACGATGAATCGCTGAAAAGTGCGAGAATGGACAGGCATTAGATTTTCCTTATCGAGGTGAATAACAGGGACGCCCCTGTGCTTGGTGATGAGCGCGCACAGGCTGCGCTCGTTATGCGGACTGGCGTTGTCGAACCGGGATGGTTTCGCAGCTCTGAAGGACACCCTGCCGGAGCGTGAGCGTGCGCGAGGCCCGGCTGGCGGCAACCGGATCGTGTGTCACCGTGATCACGGTGCGTCCTTCCCGGTGCGCGGTGTCAAAGGCACCAAGAACCGTTTCTCGACTTTCCGGATCAAGATTCCCCGTCGGCTCATCCGCGAGAATGATTTGGGGATCATTCACCAGCGTCCGGGCGAGCGCGACACGCTGTTGTTGCCCGACACTGAGTTCCGCCGGGCGATGGTGCAGCCGTCCTCCTAAACCAAACCGGTTGAGCATGTCCGCAGCGCGGCGTTCCTGCTCTGTCCGATCCTGCCTGAGCAGACAAAGCGGGATCTGCACGTTTTGCACTGCTGTCAGGTAGGGAATCAGGTTGAACGTCTGAAAGACGAATCCCATCTGCTGGCTCCGCAAAGCGGAGCGTGCGGCGGCGGGCAATTCGTAAATTGACGTGTCCTCCAGCCAGACCTGTCCGGCCGTGGGAGACAACATTCCTCCCATCAGAGACAGCAGGGTGGTCTTGCCGCTCCCGCTCGGACCGACGATCGCGACATATTCGCCCTTCGCGATGGAAAGGTTTTCGCATTCCAATGCTGTGACTTGCTCGCCACGCCGGGAATACTGCTTGATTACGTTTTCGAATCGAAACATCTTAGACCTCCTGAAAGCAAAGACATGGGTCGAGGGTGGCCGCCTTCCGTGCCGGCCACCAGGCGGAGAGGATCGCGAGACAAGTGGCGATCAAAATCGCCAGGAACGAGGTCGTGGGAAGAACTGAAACAGTGACACCGGCCCAGGCGGGACCGGCCGCGACAGCGACAATCAAGCCGACCAGACAGCCGAACGTCCCCGCCACCAGACCGAGAACCAGGGCCTTTCCGAGGAACAGGCGCTGTACGAACCGGGGCGTTGCTCCCAAGGCCATGAGCGTCCCGATTTCCCGACGCCGTTCCCGGACATTCGCGGTGATGGCTCCCGCGAGGCTCGTCCCGCCGACGATGACCAGCACCGCCAGCACAAACCAGGAGGTATTCGCCATGAGCCGGTTGACGCCGACTTGCGTCTGGACCACCTGGGAAATGGTGACGACTTTGGTGTTCGGCAAGAGCTTGCGCAGCTCGGGAACAAGTCCTCCCGCCGCATCCTCGCAGCACCCGATGACTTCAATGGCATTGCAGACGGGACCGCTGCCGGAAGCATCCTGCACGGTATGCAGGTGGGCGAAGACCCGCGAATCGTCAACCGTTCCCGTTGCCGGAAGAACGCCGAGGATCTTGAATGACTTCCCGAGCAGTTCCACGGTGTCGCCGGTGGAAAACGCGGATCGGCCCGCGACATCCGCCCCCAAGACCACTTCATCGGACTTGAGGTTCTGAATCGCCCGGTGCGTGACCAGCGAATCAGTCCCATCCAATTGAGCGGTCGTGAGCTTGGCCTTCTCACATCCCTCATGGGCTTTGGGAGCGGTAAACAGCGTCGTGGTCTGCCAAGTCGTCTGGGCTTCCAGTTCCGACTGGGGCAAGATTCCGGTCAGCGTGACAGGGATGCCTCCCAGGTTGGCGGGGATGTTGAGCCGGGGCGAGACCTGCTCAACACCTGTCAGCCCTGCCAGGTAAATCTCCGAGACATGCTCCTCGGGAATCGTGCCGCTGTTCTGATCGGCGGCATAGTAATCCTGCAAGGTCGCTTCCGGGGGCAAAACGAGGATATTGGCTCCGAGTTGAGAAAGTTGTCGCGAGACATCCTGCTCGGAGGCCACCGTGATGTGCCGGATCGCGACCAGGGCGGCGACTCCCAGCAGAATCGCGAGACCATTGGAAAAGGCCGCCCAGGGACGAGACCGCAGCTCGTTCCAGATCATTGATTGCAGCGTCATGCTGAAATCCTCCTGTCAGAGGGTGAATGGGAAGTGGGATTACTGGCGCTTGCTGCCGGGTGCGGTGGCTTGGGGGGCATGGTTGTGCTTGCAGTTTTCGTCTTCGCAGCACTGCCCGGCTTTATGGATGGCTGCGGCAATCTGCTCGGCACTGGATTGGGTATCGAAGTGGCCAATGAGTGCCCCGGGAGGCGCGATCAGAACAGCATACGGCCCGTTCACCTGGTTCGGATTCAGCTTCATCTGCTGATAAAAGCGGGCTTCGGCGGGGTCGTCGAGACGCATTCCGACCAGCGAAATCCGGTCTTTGAACTGCGGGAGTTGCTGAACCGCCCGGACCCCCTCGGGAACGTCGACCCGCTCCGTCCGCGTCAGGCAAACGAAGACGAGCTTCTGATTCTGAAGTTCCTTCATGCACTGCATCATCGTGGGGGGAACGATGGCTGCGGCGATCTGCTCCGAGGTGATTGCCCTGGGAAACAGCCCCGTGACGGCACCGTTGGGAGCGATGACTACCGCCATCGGCATCGGAGCGCGGGCAATCCCGAGTTTTTCCACCAACGCCCGCTCGGCGGGGTCGTCGACGCGAGCCGTCGTCAAGACAGTCTTGTCCGCGTGCGAAGTCAACTCGGTTTGGACTTGTTGATGGAAGGTCCGAGTCGCCTCGCCACTATCACGATGGAACACGACGAACGTGAATTTGCCGGACTGCGCGGACTGGCCAAGCGTGGATTGGAGAGGGCTGGTCCCTCCGGGCTGTTGAGCCACGGCTGCGCTGGCCGAACACCACAGACAGACGACCGTCAGGCACATCTGGGACAAAGCGTGAAATTTCATAGCGAACTCCATTTCTTGGGGTAAACAGTTCCTTGCGAAATCAAACTCACAACGGACTCCTGCCGTTGAATTCGGTGAACGAAGGCGGTTGCCGGGCCAGTACCAGCACTTGTCCATTAGTGCTTATGGTCGGCGTGATCATGGTCATGAGCGATCTTGCCGGTGTACTGCTTCCCGTTGATCGTGATCACGAGTTTTGCCATGCTGCCATCAGCATCCAGGTCCTCGGCGAGATGTTTGTCCGTGAGGCTAAAACGGCTCGTCTTCCCCGCAGGGTCTCCCTTGTCCGGAGCCGCCGGCAGCTTGTATTGCTCGGCTTTCCCCTGATGCACCAGGTTGATCATGACTTGCTTGGCCTCGGTGGGCACGGATTTCTTGGCTTCATGGTCCAGCAGGTAAATGGTGATCTTTCCCTCTTTTCCATGAACAATCTCGGCGTGGTATTCCTCCTTACCGAGTTCAACGAGATCCCCGTGGTGGGGCCCTTCGGATGGATGTTCGTGGCCGTGTTCGTCCTTCGCTGCGGATGGGGCCGAAGCACGTCCTGGTCCATCCGCAGTGACAACGCCGGTCCAGAGACTTACGGACAGGAGGGCGGGGGCGACTTGGAGAACCAGTCTCCAACGTGTCAAACAGAGAGTACGCATCGATCTAACTTTCGTGAAATTCGTCTGGTTTGTTTAATCCTGCCAATACCACCAGACGAATCGCGGTATTGGCATGTGAGATCAAACTCACAACGGGTGACTACTGTTGAATTCAATGGACGAGGGATGTTGTCGTGCTGGTGTTGGCACTTGGTAAAGGGGAATGGGCAATCTCATCGTGTTCCACCAAGGGAATCTCTTCCTGAGATTCCCCCACGACGCGGGCTGCCGATTTCAATCCGAATAACCAGAACAGGGCCGGGTGAACGAAGAAGTCGAGCAGCGTCGAGCTGATGACTCCTCCCAGAATGACGGTTGCCACTGGGTAGAGAATCTCTTTGCCGGGCTCATTGGCTGCCAGCACCAGTGGGACCAGCCCGATCCCCGCCGTGAGGGCGGTCATCAGGACCGGAGCCAATCGTTCCAGGCCGGCGCGGATGATCATCTCCTTGGTCCAGTCTTCCCCTTCATACCGCACCAAGTGCAAGTAATGGTTCAGGAGAAGGATGCCATTCCGGGACGCAATCCCGGTGAGCGAAATGAAGCCCACCATGGCAGCAATCGTCAGCGTTTGCCCGGTGATGACCAGCGCGACCACGGAGCCAATGAACGCCATCGGGAGAGCGGTCATGACTTGCAGTGATAGATTGACGGATCGGAACATCGAGTACAGTGCCAGAAAGACCCCCATCAGCGAGATCATGAACAGCACTGCAATCAGCCGACTGGCCGATTGCTGGCTCTCAAACTGCCCGCTGTACTCGACGAAATATCCTTCCGGGAGACTGGCAATCGTTGGAGCGACTTTCCGCTGAATATCCTGCACGACATCCACGACGCCGCGATCGGAGACATTGCACTGCAACACGACGCGACGGCGGACATTCTCGCGGTTGACCGTGTTGGGGCCACCCGACTGGTAGATCTTGGCGACTGACTCCAAAGGAATCTGTCCTCCTTCGGGCAGATCGATCGTCAGTCGCTTCAGGGCATTCAGGTCTTCCCGGGCGTTTTCGTTGAGTCGGACCAGCAGATCGAATTGCCGCTGGCCGATCAGCACTTCGGAGACGACCTCACCGTTCATAGCCGTCGCGATGAATTCGTTGACATCGCTCACCGACAACCCATTGATCAGCAGCTTGTCTCGATCGACCTCGATCCGCAGTTGCGGAATGATGACCTGCGGCTCGACCAACGGGTCTTTGACTCCAGGGACCGATTTCATTGCTGACAGCATTTCCTCGGCTTTGCGGCGTAAAACGTCGAGATCGTCGCCGTAGATCTTGATTCCGACCTGCGCCTTGACGCCGGAGATCATGTGCGAAATCAGGTGGGCAATCGGTTGTTCGGCGGCTGTGACGATGCCGGGAATGTCTGCCATGGCTTCCCGAATCTCATTGAGCAGTTCTTCCCGGCTGCGCGGCGACTCGGGGTCGAGTTCAATCAGATATTCACTCATGTTGACCCCCTCGGCGTGCTCATCCAGTTCGGCACGACCGGTCCGTCGGCAAAAGGAGTCGATGTCTTCGATGGCCTGCAAACGCTGTTCGACCTTGTGGTTGATCTCGTTGGATGTCGCCAGTGAGGTTCCCGGCGGCAAGACGACGTTGAGCTGGATCGTCCCTTCGTTGAACGGCGGTAAAAAATCCTTCTCAAGGTTCGCAACGAACAATCCGGCAATCGCGACCATGACCAGAGTCACGGTGAGATTCAGCCGGGGAAATGTCAGGCTGAAACGGATCACCTTGTCGGCGACCCATTTGAGATTTCGCAGGACGAAGCCGTCCTGGTCATGGTCCATGAGCTTGGCATTTCCCAGCAGCCAGTAGGAGAGCACGGGAGTGACCGTCAGCGACACCAGCAGCGACGCCGCGATCGACACGATGTAGGCCACGCCCAGGGGAGTGAACAACTTTCCTTCCATCCCGGACAGGGCGAACAACGGAATGAAGACCAGGCACACCACAATGGTGGCGAAGACGACGGAGTTCCGAACCTCGGTGCTGGCTTGAAAAACCACCTGCAACGGGTGCTTGGGATGCGCGGCGTGCCTGTTTTCCTTTAACCGGCGAAAGATGTTTTCCACGTCCACAATGGCATCGTCGACCAGTTCCCCGATGGCAATCGCCAGTCCCCCCAGCGTCATCGTGTTGATCGACAACCCGAAGATCGAGAACACCACGGCTGTCAGTGCCAGCGAAAGTGGAATGGCTGTAAACGTGATGAACGTCGTGCGGAAGTTCATCAGGAACAGAAAGAGGATGATGACGACGAGAATCCCGCCATCCCGGAGGGCCTCGATCACATTCTCGATGGCCCGGTCAATAAAATCCTTTTGGGAATAGGTCGGTTGAATGCGAATGTCTGGCGGCAATCCCGATTTCAGTTCTTCGACTGCTTTCAGAATGTTTTCGGTGATGAGGCGTGTGTCCGCCCCGGGCTGCTTGTTGATGGTGAGGACCACCGCAGGTCCGCCTGAAAAGTCCTCCAAAGCTCGGGGCGAAGAATTGGGGCTCGAATTCTCGCTGTTTCTTCTGACAAAAACGCTGCTGTCGCCCCGTTTGACCTGTGGTCCTTCCACGACTTTGGCGATCTGAGCCAGTGCGATCGGTTGATCATCGCGAATTGTGACGACCACCTTTTGCAAATCGTCGATTGTCTGAATCCGGCCCAACGCCCGCACCAGGAGTTCATTGGGCCCCTGCTGATCGAGATAGCCTCCCGTGGCGTTTTCATTGCTGTCGACGACCGCCTGTTTGACCTGTTGCAGTGTCACGCCATATCGCAACAGGGCATCCGGGTCGACAAGCACCTGAAACTGCTTTCGTCCCCCGCCCATGGTGAAGACCTGCGACACACCCGGAACCGTCAGCAGACGCTGTCGGACGACCCAGTCGGCCAGCGTGCGGAGTTCGACGGGATCAGTCACACCGCCATCACTCCACATGCCGAGCATGAGGATCTGCCCCATGACAGAGGAAATGGGAGCGAGAGTCGGCAGGACACCGGCGGGCATCCGGTCTTGAATGAGTTGCAGACGTTCCATGACGATCTGCCGGTCGGTGTAGATATCGGTCCCCCAGTCGAATTCGACATAAATGACCGAAATTCCAATCCCCGACGAACTACGGACAGCCTGGACACCATTGGCTCCGTTAATGGCCGTTTCGATGGGAAATGTGACGAGGGTTTCGACTTCTTCCGGAGCGAGGCCGGGAGCCTCGGTCATGATGACCACGCGCGGCCGGTTCAGGTCAGGGAACACATCGACGGTCGCGTGCAGCGCCTGCCAAGTCCCGTAGCCCATCAGGAACACGGCCAGGGCCATGACGATCATCTGTTGACGCAGTGCAAAGCGGATAATGGCATTCAGCATGATGGCGCTCCTGATCAGTGATTGTGCCCGGCATGCGGATCAGCTCCGCCGCCGGACTTGTTCTTGAGGGCCATCTGCAACTGGTGGGCACCACGCTGTGCCACGATATCCCCTGGAAACACCGAGCCGTCATTCTTGATGACGGCATAGGCTTGATCGCGATAGATCACGTGGACCGGCACGCGATCGAAATGGTTTCCGTTCTGCTGGAAGACAAACGCTTCCGCTCCTTCCTGGGCAATCGCATCCACGGGAAACACGATCTGCTGCTGCCATTCCTCGACCGGCACCCGAAGCTGCAATCGTTGCCCCGGACGATACTTCCACTCGATGAAACGCAGCCCGTTGGGAGAGGGGACATCGCGAGTCAACTGGTTCGGCAGGCGGACATAGAAGGGAAGCGTGCGGGATTGCACATTCACGTCACTCGCCGCATAGAGCAATTCCAGTCCCGGGACTTCCTCGGACTGCTGTCCACCCTGCTCGAAAACAGCGGTCACTTTCCAGTTGTTTGCCGCAGCAGCAGCCAGCAGACGGGCATCTTGCTCAAAGGCTCGCCCTTCGAGATACAGTTCCGACATATCTGAAAGGACCGCCAGCGTTGTCCCTGCCAGAACGCGTTCCCCTTTGCTGACCAGCACGTCTTGAAGAATGAGCAGTGGCACGTCATGGCCATCCGCCGGTTGGGAATGGTCTGCTTCAGAATAGTCAGCCTGCGAGACTTTGTTATTCGTCAGTTCCAATTCGTCTTCGTTGTGCTGGTCAGGAGCCGGTACCCGGATCTGAAGGTCACGCAGAAGACGTCGATTCACACTAATGTCCTGGATCTGGCGGTCGGACAATCCCTGGAGCCGGAGCGCTTCTTTCTGGGCCGCCAACAGGACTTCCAGCTTGTCCTTGGCATATTGCCGTTCCAGCAGTGTTTTCTGGGAGACGGCTCCCGACTTGGTCACCTCTTCCAGCCGGGCAATTTCTCGATTCTCGACATCAATGCCGCCGATGGTTTTGAGAAGTTCCGTCTGCGTTGCCACCAACTCGTCGGCGGTGATGCGGATCTCGAACAGAAGCGTTCCGGGGGTGATGGCTTCACCGCGAACCGCGTGCACATGCGTAATGACTCCGGCCATCGGCGTGGAAACCTGAATTCGCGTTCGGCCCGGGCGTTCGACGATGATCGCTGGGACGGTGATCGAGCGCAGAAATGTTTCGAGTTGCACCGGCTTGAGGAAGTCCTCGGATAGACCAACATTCCCCATCGCCTGTTGTGACAGCTCCAACGAGGTTCCTTCATCATGGGCATGCGCATGGCCCCCATGGTCGTGCCCATCCTGACCTTCACCTTCGCTGTGAGCATGCCCGTCCGACGAATTCTCCTTCTTTTGAGCCGCGATCGTATTTCGGACCCAGTCCTGTGCGACGGGCCACCAGCGGTTGAAGGTGAATCCCCCAATTCCCACGAGAACGATCACCCCGGACAGCCACAGCCAACCTACGGAAATGCTGCGGAACGGTACTTTGAGCTTCATAAGGCCCCCTCATCGGGACGCAGGCCTGCGCGCAATCTCAGCGCAGTGATGCTGGTGCAAGGAATGGGAAGAATGACCACCGACAGGACGCAACGAGGCCGTGGTTCCTGTCAATCGTCAGCAAGAAAAAGGCGACAGCAGGTCGCCGAGAGAGGTGGCTTAGATCAGCCAGACTTGGGTGAGCGCACGGCGTTCTCGCGCAGAATGCGAGAACGACCAGTCGCGCAATTCACCCCAGGCCGTTAACTGAGATTGCTGCACAACCTGCAGGTCGGCCAAAACAAACTGGGTTGGTCCCCACATTTCAAGACTGAAAAACTGCGGGACCACCGTCGTCACCATCCCGCTGTAGACGCAACGATCTTCCTCACAAGGAGACTCAGCCGGATGATCGTCGGAATGGCTTTCTCCGCCAGATGCAGGCGAGCCATGAGACGGACAGCTCGAATGGCCTGCGTGAGCATGATCCAGCGACAAATCGCCGTCGATCACGACCGCGACGACATGATCATGACCCGCATGTGAATGGGCATGATGCCAGCAGCACCCAAAAATGCTGTGAATCAGCATTGGGATGAGTGCAATCAAACTGACAACATTGCCGCTCATTTTTAGGTCGTCCGCCCCTTCTGTCGCTGCCGAGAACGAAGCCACAGCCAGCTAAAACATGACATTATCGAATATCTGGGTTATCGGGTCAATGGCGGTTTTCTCTTGAAAAATCGCTGAAAATTCGTGCGGGAATCGAGTTCTGAACGGGCCTCGACTGGTTGCAAGACACGGTGACGTGGGTTCCAAACTTCCAGCCGCAGCCGCCACATCCCCTCACGAATGGAAGCTTGCCACGTCTGTTCGTCTTGTTTGTTACTCGCCGCTGAGACTTTGATCGCGCAGGCCCGAGCCGATGTCCGTATCCCGTGTGTTGTCCAATCCACCGGAAAGCACCATTCCCTGCAAGTAGGTTTCCGCGAGTGCCAGATTCTTCTGCGAGAGGACATATTCCAGATTGGCATCGAAGTAGGTCTTCCGCACGATGAGGACTTGCAGAAACTCAAACTCTCCAGCGGAATAAGCCTGTTCGGTAAGCCCGAGCGCCTCTTCGGCTTTGGGAAGAGTCACTTGTTGATATTGTTCGACAGCGGCCGCAGCAGATTCGAATTCCTGTCCTGCCTGTGCAATCCGCGACTCGATCGAGAGCTCAATGCGTCGCACCTCCTCGCACGCCCGGCTGAATTCGGCCTGCGCCGCAGAAATATTTCCCTCATTGCGGTTGTAAATCGGGAGGGGCAAGCCGACTTGAGTATTGATCATTCCGGAATTCGTCCCTCGATCAACGCCACCGCCCAGCATGAAGGTCAGGTTCGGAATGGCTTGAACTTCCTGTCGCCCGATATTTGCCCGCGCCCGACTGACACGGGCTTGGGCTGCCTGTAATTCGGGGCTGGCGGCCAATGTTTGACTCGTCACCAGTTGCAAATCTTCCACTGTCACCTGGCTCGGGAGAGCCCCTTCCAACGCTCCGGGGAGAGTTCCCGGGAGACCGGTGACGGCCATCAGTTGCTTCCAGGCTCCCCGGAATGCCGCCTCGGCCTGACGGCGCTGAACCTCGACCTGATTGAGTTGAATTTCCGCTTGCAGGACTTCAGGCGTTGAGCCTTCTTTGGCCTCCAGGCGTGCCTTGGCAACATCCACCCCCTTCTGCGCGATCACATGAAACTCCTTGGTGAGCGCCAAACGTCGCTGTGCGGCCAGGGCTTCATAGTATCTCTGACGAACATCCGTGAGGACGCGATAACGCTGGGCTTCCACTTCCCACAACTGGGATTGGACTTCCTGGTTCAGGACCTCCTGATTCCGGGAAAGCTTGTCGCCAAGAACAACTTGCTGCTCGACAAAGACGGTATGTTGATCGGTTCCTCGGTCAGCAAGTTGGGTCCCGTTATAGCCGACGATGGGATTCGGCTTTTTACCGACTTGGTCTCGGAACCCGATCGCTTTGTGAGCCGATGACGACGCCTGTCGAATGGACGGGTTATTCGCCAGAGCGGTGGATTCCAAGCTGGCGAGAGTCCACGAGGTGATGACTTCGCCGGGAGCGAGCGAGGGAGAGTCTGGAATGGGCACTTCCGCAAGAGTGGGTGCTGGTCCCGCTTCGCCCGCTGTGAGTTCGATGGAGGGTTGTTTGGCAGCGACGATGTCAGCGGGAGATGACTCCCCAAGTCGGTTGTCTGTGGGCAGTGGGGCGCGACGAACGGTCTCTGCCGAGACCTGGATTTCCGGCGACGAGCGTGCGGCGAGCTTGCCACGAGTTCCTTGACAGCCACAGAATTGAACGAAAACAAGTCCAACAATAGCGACAAACAGTCTGCTAGACATGAGAATATCTCCAGGGAAAGGCGAGGTGAAGTACACATCGTGAATCGAGATCGCGATGGGCTTCAACCTAAACCTGGAGACGGACGCAGCCTGTCAATTGAGGCGATTCAAAGGTACAAAAATCTCTCTCTGCACGTGTCAGAAAGTGCTGGAGATTGACACTTGCGTCTGTAAAAAAGACGGGCTGCCAGCCGAATGCAATCGCCCCGCTGACGGCAAGCTGAAGTTCTGATCCTGATCCAGAAAGGAACACGACCAGCCGACGACAAGTTGATTCCTGCGAATCTGGGCAGGAGTCTTGCGGCTCATGAGGGCAGTGACAGCAGGCAGCTTGTGAAGCCGAATTGCAATCTGCCGTATCGCTTTGGTGGTGATGATCCTGGCATTGATCACCATCACAAGCTGGGCATCCGCAGGCCGCTGTAGATCGCTCCATCGCGATGCCGCACTTTGCGCAGCCACATGGCAAGGCTGACTGACAGAGTACTGTCAGTAGCAACAAACCTGCCATCAAGCTTCGCAGTCGCGTGCTCACGGGAATCCATTCCCTCCATGAGATGATCGAGCAATTGTGTGAAAATCGTCTTTAGTCGTGATCGGTCATTGGAGTGACCAGATTGAGCAACAATTGCCGGTGTTCTCTGAATCCGGGGAAATCGAATCAGACATCCGACAGATTCGTTGGAACCGGCAAAGTGAAGGTTGCTGGCGAATCTGGTTGGACAGTCAGCAACGTGATTGTCACCGCAATTTCGATGTGGGAGCCGTTCATTGCTGAGCGGTGGATTCCGAGGGACTCTCCCGAAGCCTGCCCCCACGGTCTTACTGCGGACTTTGGCCTTCGCCATCGTCTCTCCATTGGCGCTCGCGTAAGATACGATCCTGAAATGTCATTAGCGGCTTGTCGAGTGAATCCTGAAATTCCCGTTGCTGCACTTCAGTTGCAAATTCCTGTTCGCCGACCTGGCCGACACAGCATGTGTCTCCTGTCGGCGGCGGATGCGGGCGGTGATTGGTTCCTCTGCCCTGGACTGCTTGCGTTCAGATCGCTGCGGCATGTCCTCAAGAGTGTTAGCAGCCTTGAGAGCCTTGATTCGCTCGGCCAGTGCGGGTGTGGCTGGCCCTTTGCTGTCTGCGGATTCTTGCCCTGATG
Organism: Planctomicrobium limosum; assembly: GCF_051465645.1. Taxonomy (GTDB): domain Bacteria; phylum Planctomycetota; class Planctomycetia; order Planctomycetales; family Planctomycetaceae; genus Planctomicrobium. Next base: position 1,461,274 of record NZ_CP195790.1, read on the forward strand.
CCGATAGCTTCGCCTTGAGCTGGTCCCGTAGTTCAGTGAGTTCTGATAGATATGCTTCTAGCAAAAAGGGTTTGCCTAAGCGGGCCTGATAGTCGCGGAGCTGCGACTCGGCAATCAATAGGTCTTGTCGGATGCGGACGGTCTCCGAGGCATAGCCGGTGGCGATGCGTTCCAGAGCGTTGAGAACAGCTCGTGGGCCTTGATGTTCTTTTGAAAGGCTGGATGTCCGGGTGATCGCCCCTTCCAGATAGACATCCGGTGGAAAATTCGGATGGACAATGACCCCAAACGCCAGACCACGATAAATGCCGATGGGCACCCGCGTCGGCTCACGGACAGAAAAAGGCAGGACGTCCAGCCGTTTACCAAGAACGGCTGTCACGTCATCACGGGCCAGCGGATGCTTGCCGATGGCAATGGGATCACTGGCGTGGTCTGTGGCGGTCGCCCCATCGGCGGTGAGCTTCGCCAGTCGGTCGTTCAGGTTGTTGATGCGGTCGGGTAGATCGCGGACGCTGCGGCGGGCGACATATTGTTCGTCGAGATGATTCTTCTTGAGCAGGGTGAGGCGTTGTAACTCGGCGTCGGCTTCGGCCAGCGTGAGCACGGCCGGGTTGCCGGAGGCAATCGCCTTGACCTCGGCATAGGAAAGTTCCTGGCTGCCGATATCTTCGGCGCGACGGGCGGCGTTGTCGCCAGTGATGACCTGGCCGATGAACCGGGCCTTTGTTTCCAGCGCCTGCCACATATAGGCGTCGAAGCTTTGTTCGGTGACGTATCGATAGATAGCAACTTCCGGGTTCTCGTTCCCCTGCCGGAGGATGCGGCCATCGCGTTGCTCAACCTCGGCAGGCTTCCACGGGGCATCGAGGTGATGCAGGGCGATCAACCGTTTCTGGACATTGGTGCCAGTGCCCATTTTCTGCGTGCTACCAATCAGCACTCGCACAGAACCCTGCCGGACCTTCTCGAACAGGGCCTGCTTCTTGGCGTCGGACTCGGCCTCACCAATCGCGGCGATCTGCTCACGCGGGATACCCCCGGCGTGTAATTTCTTGATGATTTCCTCATAGGGTGAGTACCCCCACGGGGTAGAATTCACTCCCATGTCTGCAAAGATCATTTGCGCTCCACGGGTTGGTGTGGATTCCTTCCAGACATCCACCACATTTTCCACGAGCCTGTTGATCTTCGATTCCGGGAAGTCGGGAGCCGAGGCCGAGAGCATGCGGGCATCGGTCGCCAGCTTGCGACCATCGGTGGTGATCGCCAGGGCGTTGTCGATGCGGGGATCAATCTTTTCTGACCGGATGCGTTCGTAACGCTCGACCAACTCCTGTTGGAGTTCCTGCTGCTCGTCGGACATTGGGCAGGCGATCACGATAGGCTTACCACCCTTGAGCTTGGGGCGTGGCAGGTTCAGCATCTCCGCCGTTTGCACGTCCGAGAACGCCCGGAACATCTGCTGGAGTTCCGGCAGGTTGGTGAACTTCGCAAAGCGCGAACGCTGGCGTAAGCCCCCGCCATCCGGCGAAATCTCCATCGTGTCCACAACCTCGCCAAACGTGGCGGCCCAGGCGTCGAAATGCTCGATGCCCCGGCTGCGAAGCCCGCGCGGATCGAGGAACCGCTGCATCGTGTACATCTCGACCATCGTGTTGGAAATCGGCGTGCCGGTCGCAAAAGTGACGCCGTGGCCGGCGTGCTGCTCGTCGAGATAACGGGCTTTCATAAACACATCGAAGGCCCGTTCGCTGCCACTAGTCTGAATGCCGGCGACGCGATCCATCTTGGTTGGCGTTTCTAAGTTCTTGAAGTAATGGGCCTCGTCGATAAAGACGTGATCAACACCGAGTTCGTCGAACACCAGCCCGTCATCCTTCTTGTCTTCCGCCAACAGGTTTTTGAGCCTCTCGGCGCGGGCTGCTTTCTGCTTCTCGATGGTTTTGATGAGGTTACGGCTCGTTCCCTTCTGGGCGGCGTGTTCGATCAGGAGTTGGTCGTACTCGGCGATCTGCTCGCGGAGGAATTGTTCCTGATAGTCCTTCGACATTCCGATCCGTTCAAAACTGGAATGGGTCACGACGATCCCGTCCCACTCGCCCGAAGCGATCTTGGCCGTCAGCATCTTGCGGCGTTCCTTGGTCAAATCTTCCTTGGATGCCACCAGCAGTTTGGCATTGGGATAGAGCTGCATGAACTCGCGGGCGAACTGTTCCAGCAAGTGATTGGGAACGACGTACATCGGCTTATGAATCAGCCCGGCCTGCCTCATTTTCATGCCGGTCGCGGCCATCGTGAACGTCTTGCCAGCGCCGACGACATGGGCCAGCAGTGTGTTGCCGCAGCTCATCCCGCGCCAGACGGCATCCTTCTGATGCTGCCGCAGCGACAATGCCTGGTTCATGCCGGGGAAGTCGAGGTGAGAGCCGTCGAACTGGCGAAGGCGGATGTTGTTGAAGTTGTCGTTGTAAATCCGAACAAGTCGTTCCGTCCGATCAGGATCAGCGAACACCCATTGGCGGAAACGCTCCTTGATGAGCTTCTGCTTCTCGCGGGCCGCCATCGTTTCTTCCTGGTTGACAACCCGTTCCTCACGGTCGCCGTGGTTGATCGTGTCGTAGATCGTCGGCGACTTCATGTTGAGGGCGAGGTCCAACAGCCAGGTGCCGTTGGCACGGGCCGTACCAAACTCGGATGTGGCCGCAACCGAAGCTTTGGCGGCATAACCCGCATCCAGACTCCAGACGGCATCTTTCTTCAAATGGGCGACCGGCACGGAGGTCGGATCAACCTTAAACAAATCAGCGGCGAATGCCTGGATGTCGGATTCCGGTATCCACGGCGCGCCCAGATTCGCGTCGATGTCGCCGGGCAAGACGTCTTCGGGCTGGACCTCTCGTAAAGCACTGACATTGCGGGCATATTGGGGACCGGCCCGCTCCGCAACAGCGAGCTTGTCGCGGACATTGCCCGATAAATAAGCGTCGGCCGTCTCCCACTTGCCAGTTTCCGGCTCTTGGAAGATCAGGTCGCCGAGTTCCTCGATCACCTGGCTTTTCGGCTTGCCGTAAAGCTGAGCGATGTAATCGAGATAAACACTGCCATGCTGGTTGAGCGACACGAGCAACCCTTCCTCGGCGCTGCGGACTTGGGTAACGGGGGGTGTCTTGCCGACCACATCGCGAGACATGATCGCGGCTTTGGTCGCCTGGCCGGTCGTTTCGTCATAGTCCTCCAGCGACATGACGAGCATCGCGTCCGGGTCTTCCTTGAATTTGACCAGGTTCGGCATCCGACGGATGGTCGTGCCGTCCTTGGTCACGCTGAACGTGGTCTTGTTGATTGGCCCGTAGGCCATCACAAAGCGGTCATAGGTGCGATTCAGTTCGCGGCGGGCCTGCTCACGGTGTTCATCGGGCCAGCCTTCGTTCTGGGATTGCAGGACGCGGCGGGATTTATCACGTAGTTCGATCAGGGCAGCCAGACGCTTGCCGGTCATCGTGCCGTCGGACTTGAGCTGCGTGCCGCTGTAGACAACGGGGACACCCTGGCCACCGTCGAGCTGGTAAATGATGCGATCATTGCCGACGAAGAAACTCCCCTCGTTAATATGGCGTTCGGGCGGCGGTGGGATGAAAGCTGGAATTGATGATTCGGTAGCCTTCGATGGCTGAATCGGATTGAATTTGGGAAGTTGGCCAATGGCTTGCTTCAATTGCGAGGCCAGCTCGCCGTTACTTTCCACACTAAAACCTTCACCGCCGTAGAGCGTGTCCTTGCGGGACCAGTTACCCAGGACCATTTCGGGATGGTTCAGGAAGTAGCGGTTGACGGAGACCTCTGCGCCATCGATCTCCAGCGGGGCGACCCCCAGCCAGTTGGGATCGATATGGCGGGCCGGTTCGCCCCGGTCACGCTTCCGAAGAAACACGATGTCGGTGACGACGGCGGTGCCTTCACGTTTGAACGCATCCGAGGGGAGGCGGATCGCGCCTATGAAATCCGCTTTGTCGGCGAGGTACTCACGGATCGCGGCGTTCTGCTTGTCGAGCGTGTAATGCGAAGTCACCAGTGCGAGCACGCCGCCTGGCTTAAGGGCATCAACCGATTTGGCAAAGAAATAATCGTGCAGGGAGAGTTTTTGGCCGTGGTAATCCAGTTTGAGATCAGAGAACGGCACATTGCCGATCGCAGCATCGATACCCCCATCGGGTAATTTCGTGTCCCGGAAACTCTCGATGCGGATGTCATGCTGGGAATGAATCGCCCGTGCGATCCGGCCAGAGATCGAATCCAGTTCAACACCGATGAAACGCTGACCCGGCTGACCGTGGCCCATGAAGTTGCCGATACCGCAGCCGGGTTCCAGGATCGTGGCTTCGTCCGAAATACCCAACCGGTGTATGGCATCATGGATACTCCCGATGACGGTTGGCGACGTGTAGAAGGCATTAAACGTGGTGCGTTTAGCGCTGTCGTATTCGTCTGGGGTGAGGAGAGATTTCAACTCCTCCCCCAGTGCCTGCCAGCCGGCGTCCTTGTAACGCCCGCTGACGGGTTCCGGAAAAATCGAGAGGGCGACCGGGCCGAATCCGGAAAACCGGGCAAGTGTCTGTTTTTCTTCGGAAGATGCTGGACGCCGTTCCCGCTCAACAGCCTTCAGCGTGCGTATCGCGGCGATAATGTCGCGGGCTTTGGACTTCTCGCCGCTGGCCATACCGGGGGCGGGTCTCGGGAGTTGATCGCGGGCGCGGTGAAGTGCGAGGGTCGGGTCCGGTTTCCCGGCCAGTGCTTCGAGTGTCGATTTGAGTTGTGCGCTATTCATAGCGTGGTCTCCTTCTGGCGTTTCCGGCCCGCTATCGGGGGCCTGACGGCCGGAAGACGACCCAGCCTTCAGCCGGGGCTCTGCTCGCGGAGCGACCGTGCCAGCGGAAACTGGGGGGAGACCTTCAGGGGGAACCGGGTTTCCGCTGGTGCGGCCCGGCGGGCTGGGTAGCGTGCCGTCAGAAATGGCCCCAGGCGGGGCGGACGGCTGAGGAGAATCGTCGGAAAAGAAATCGAACAGCGATTGCCGTTGTCGTTCGGCTCTTACTTTTTCGGTGTGTGACGGCGGAGGAACGCCATGGCCCTGTCGAGGGAGAACACTTCGGGTTCGTCCACTGGCGATACGGGCAGTAAACGATCTTCCAGCTCTTGCAAGGCCATCTCCAAGGCTTCCGAAGAGATTTGATTGGGATGGCTGTCGCTCCGTGACTGAGCGAGTTGTTCCTGGTACATTTCGTGGAGGCTCTTCAGTTCCAGCGCGAGGCGGTCCAGAGTCTCCAGCGGATCGCTGTCCTTGGGCAACTGGTTCTTGATTTCCGTCCGAAACTCCAACATTTCCATGACGATGGTCTTGTATTGCATGGTCAGCTCCTTGCGGTTGTGGGCGTAATTCCTGTTTCGGCTCGGTCGTCTCGTCCGAGGTATCGGGAAAGAGTGTGGGGCCTCGCCATCCCGGCGGCTTCCGGGCCATCCTTAGCAACACTCGGAGCTGTTCGCCCCGCCTCCGGGTTGCCGGTCATGCTTTCCCGTGGACGATGATTCGCAGGAAATGGTCCGCTTGGCAAGCGGCAAATCATGATGAACCGGAATGTGGAATGAGCGCATACGGACCTGCCATGCCTCCGACGAACTCCTCTCAGAAGGGAATTTCCTGGCCGGCATCGATGCCTTTGGCCTGCCGGACCAGGGTGCGGACTTCCTGATACAGTCGCTCAGCCTCAATGCGGGTGGTCATCGCCGAATCGGGTTCAATGGGGCGAGTCCACATGAAGTCGCGGGAGTTCCAGCGATATCCGGTGGATTTCACCAGATCGAGTACCTCCGGGCTGGGCTTTTCCTCGAACTTAATCGCCATGAAGCGGTTCCGACGGCTCTCGAACAGCCGGACGCCCGCTTCATAATCTCCGGCAATCCCAAACGGATCAGCGGCAACGGTTCGGCCCCGTTGCTGTTGGATGCGTTCGACAAAAGAGGGTTGTTGTTCCATGGGTTCCAGGGCCGGTTGTTCCAGAACAGCGGTGCTGGCAGGCTCAGCCAGTTGAGGTTCCGATTCGGGTTGAACCGGTGCTGGTGTTTCGGTGGGTGTTGTTTGTTTCGGGGTGCGTTTACGTGCCATATCGTCCTCCATGACGTTGCGGGTGATTCCTTCACCTCTATTACTGACATTAACACGATTTGAACCCTTCGCGCAAGAGGCTGAGTGCGGGTTTCAGCATGTTGGAATGCTGAACAGCCGCAGAAACACAGGGTTCACAAACAACCGGAACAACGGAAAGCGGCAGAAAATCAAGTGTTTGTGCGTTGCACAAAAATGCCTGCGAGAACAGGAGATTTTCTTTCATTGGTTGTGACTGCTCACAACAATCAGATCGGCTGGTGTCGGCTCGACACGGATTTGTCCGACTCTGTACGGACAATCCTTCACAGAGGCACGCTCCCACGATCGTGCCGGTGGAATTCAGGACCATCAAATGAGTTCGGAGTCGAGGGATTGACTGTCAATCGCTTGGCGGGTGGCTTTGCCGAACACGCTCGCCGTGAACCCCTGCGATTGGCTGACTCGCTATCGCACCTTGACGATGACTTTGCCTTTCGCACGTCCTGTTTCGACGTAGGCCAACGCCTCTTTGGTCAATTCAAAGGGAAAGACGCGATCGACCACGGGACGGATGATCCCGGAATCGATGAGCGAGGCGATTTCGCGTAACTGGTCGCCGCTGGCTCGCATGAACAGAAACGAATAGCTCACCTGATGCTGTTTCGCTCGTTTCCGGATTCGCCAGCTTAACAGCCGCATGGCGAATCCCAGTATCCAGTTTACCCCCATCTCTTTCGCAAAATCCGGGTCAGGCGGACCGGAAACCGAGATGAGCTGACCGCCAGGTTTCAGCACGCGCAGGGATTCTGTGAGCGTTTTCATGTCACCCAGAGTATCCAGCACCACATCATAATCGTGCAGCAGTTTGGAGAAATCCTCACTTTTGTAATCGATGACAAGATCGGCACCAAGACGCTTCACCCAATCGACATTTGCCGTGCTGGTCGTCGTGGCGACGGTGGCTCCCAGATGCTTGGCCAGTTGAATCGCAAAGGTTCCCAGACCGCCGGAACCTGTCTGAATGAGAACGCTCTGCCCCGGCTTCAGATTGGCTCTCTCCACCAGTGCCTGCCACGCGGTTAAGCCCACCAGCGGGATCGAAGCCGCTTCTTCCATCGTGAGTTTTTCCGGCTTCTTCGCCACGGCATCTTCCCGGATCGCAATCCGTTCCGCAAAAGCTCCAATTCGATCTTTGGGCGGCCGTGCATAGACTTCATCGCCGGGATGGAATCGCCGTACCGCAGGTCCGACTTGAACGACGACACCGGCGAGATCATTGCCCAGAATGAACGGAAAGCGAAGAGGCAAAATCAACTTGAGCTGTCCCTTTCGGATCTTGAAATCGACGGGGTTGACACTGGCCGCGTGAACCTGCACCAGGACGTCATCGTCTCTCAACTCCGGTTCCGGCATTTCGCCAGCCCGAACAACTTCGTTGCTTCCATAACGATCGACGATAAACGCTTTCATGGTGTTTCCTCTTTTCTGATGTCCATCGAGAGGAAAGATTTCCTATCCCGAATCGACGATGTCCCCCAAGTCCTGGCAGCAAGGCAACGATCTCCTGATTGTATCAAGCCAATGCTGCCACTGTGGCTCCTGATGCTGCCCACTCAAGAGAGTCAAGAGGGCATGGTGGCCAATCGACGCACCTGGAAATTGGGAGCCGACAAGTCAGATCTGGGCGGCTTGCGCGTCCGTGAAACAGGCGTCTGACCGCGAATTTCCCCGGGAAATTCCTCCTATGCAGTGCATAGGGAAGACGCCTGAACATTTTTGATTGCTTTGCTTGCTCAGAATTCCGCCATTTCATTCTTCAACTTTCATGCGGTATTCTGATGGCTTTTTTCTCAGGATTCTTACAGCATCATCACGTCTGACGATGCTTTTTTGGACGGCTCGCAAGGCTCGCTGTTTAAGGGAAAGCGGCATCCGAATCCGACCTGTTGCCGGATTCGGATTCGTTGGCTGATACGCTGCTTGCAGCCGCTATTTCGGAGCGGTTGTCGCTCCGTCGCTGAACGCCCTCACGTCTCGCGAATGCCGCATCGCAAGCGGGGCGTTTGCGGTGTTCAGAGCCGTGCCGTTTATGGCTCGTTCTCAACAGTCGGCATTGGAAGAAGCACCTGTATAAAGTGGCCTTCCGGAACTGGTGTGCGGCTGACGAGATAGCCAACCCGGTTGACGCGATGAAAGCCGCTTACGAGGTACATGTCACCGTAATCGCCGTCGATGAGCGTCCAGACAAACCGGACGTCCTGTCCTCGGACAAATTCCAGTTCCTCACCGTAGGTTTCAAAGAGGCATCCTGGGCCATCGCCGATAACCCAGCTTGCTTGGGGATTTAGATGATTCGAGACCAGCGGGAACCGCTGGTCAAACTCGTCTTCGTTGATCTCGATAATGTGATCGCTCATACAAGCCTCCCTGTCGCCGCATAAATGGCAGCAAGTCCATTCCGGTAGGCGTCACCTTCTTCGCCTGGATGCTCGTCATAGTCGGCAAGTAGCCGCAGGCAATCGGTGAGTGCCGCAAGCAGTTGCGGTGCTGAGGTCATCAATTGCAACTGGTGGACAAGTTCAGGGACATCGTCGCTTTGGGCCTCGGGGAGCCAGCATGTCTGGCATTCGCAGCTGCTGACGATTGGCCTGTCGTTGCAATCGACGATGACGCCAAAGTTCTCGGTGCCATCGCGATCAAACCAGAGGTTCCACGGAGCGTGAAATATGTTTGTAACTCCTTTCGCTGTGATGTGGCAGACCGCTTACGCGAAGCGGTCGCCATAGATTGCGTCGTCAAAACACTCGTCATCGAAACGACTGGATGGCAGGCCGACGAGGTCGCGTATTTCGTCCGGGTTCCAGTCGCGGAAGTCGGTCGAGTCACACAGAGGTAGAGCGAGGATGGTAGGCATAACATTCTCCTTGTCTTTACGTTTCAGGCCGCCTCATGCGGCCTTCTGGGGGCAAAGACAAGTCGCATTAGGTCAGAGGCGTTTACGCGCACCTGCAAGCGAAAGGCCGAAGGCTTCCACCGGAAAGCGGCCTTGGCAGCTTGCAGGCGATGACGGGCGGCTTAAAGCCCCCGCAAGAAGAAGGCCAAAGGTGGTCGGTTGCAACAAAGTCAGTGCAGAAGATGCGACAGCCGCCCTATACCGATCCAGTTGGGAAATGACGGCGGCGTTGGTGCGGGCTTCGCGCAAGAAGCGAATGGGGCAGGCGACGTGCCGCAATCGCTTGAGAGAGTAAGATGGCGATCTAGGAAGCGGACGTTGATGGCCATCCAAAACCAAAATGCCCGATATAGTAGTTGTAGTAGAGAAACTCCAAGTCACATTCCCACTCTCGAATAGCCGTAGCCATAACGCTGCCACGCCGCTTCGCATTTCTCGTCAAAGTGGCAATAATATCGGCCATTTTTTGCAGTCGCTGTGCACTTTTTGGTTGGCCGAACTGATCGAGATACACATTCGGGAACACAGGCGGTAGCACGGTGTGAAACAACTCCTGTAGAATCGCCTGTCTCATTGCAGTATTGAGCCCAGACGTCTGGCCCACGTGATAACCCATGAATGTCAGCATACCCTCTGGCTCCCATTTGATCGTACCGATATTGCCATCGGCTCGTCGTGCCTCTGTCGATGGCCACTCAAAATACGCTTCTGGGCTAACACTTGCTTTCCGTCTCTTCCACTCATTTTCTATTGCGGCCTTGATCTTTTTCGATGCGTTGTGGGTCTGACGTCTTTTTGGATCAGAAAGGCATGCCAGACAGTTGCGCCATAGCTTTACGGTCTCTAAAATGGTCATCCGGTTAAGTTGCAGGGACTCAATTGATGGAGCCTTGAGTGGCGGCACTTTGGTTGGTCGTGAAGTACGCTTAGGTGTCATCAGTCCTCACTCATCATTTCCGTCACTACCGACACCGTACTGCCTCCTGTGAGACGGCCGCAGACCCGGGTTGTCGCGTTCATCGTTCACCTACTACAGGAAGTGCTCATCTTTAAATCGCCTATCTCGGGGCCTTCGGCACTACAAGCGGTCACGCCAATGGCCATACTGAAAAGGGCAAGAGATAAGAATGCGGATTTGGAAATCATAGTATTTGTTGAATACAGCGGCCCCGACGCCAAGTCAACAGAACAGAAGAGGGACCGGAAGCGCGAACGTGCAACGGCCACCGCATACCGGGAGGTTTAGAAATGACGGCGGCATCGCCACGGAAACGGCACAATGGAAGCTACCGGTTGCGACGGTTCCTCGCGGCCAGTTCCTGTTCGTAATAGGCATAGGCTCGGCGGCGGGTGGCTTCCTGGTCAGGCAGATCACCATCTTTTGCAGCCTGATCCATGAAGGCGGCAAAGGCACAACCAAGGAACAGATCGTCCCAGAATTCATCATCACGCATGCTGCTATGCCTCCTCGTTGGTGCCAGCGACGAATACCGCCAGATCACCGTAGAAGCAACCATCCCATTGGATCAGGTCATCGGCGGTAGAGAGCCACACTTCTTCCTGGCCAGTTTCAGCATGGATGCGGACATGGGAGCAATAGGTCACCACGTAGCAGGACAGTGGGCCGAACACCGGACCGTCAGATCCCCAGCCATCCATTTCCTGATGGGGGTCCGTCCGGCCATGAAACAATCGCAAGTACATCTTGCCGGGAACAAGGGCTGTCCCCGGCGATACGATGAGTTTTGAGGTGAGCGTGGAATCGATCATGGTGTCACGCTCCTTTGCCTGGTGTGATTGGACGGCGTTCTTCCATGCCATTGGGTAGGATTTCCCGTACCCACGGGCGTTGTTCAAGATCCGCAAACAGCAGGAACGAACGGCGTTCAGCCTGCTGCGTGTCCTGGGCTGTGATGTCGATATCAACACTGATGCGGTAATGTTTCATGGTTAGCTCCTTTTGGTTTGTGGTTTTTCAAAGATCATGCATGTGTCGTGCAGTCCGGGAATGAAGGACGAGCGATAGACTTTCTTGCTGCTGCTGGCTCCGTGGCTGAACCGGATGATGTCGGTACAGTGCTGGCTCAGTCCTGCCGCAAAGGCGAGGCGCTTTGTGTGATGGGTCAGCGGGACATAACCCTCACCACGGTCGCTATAGTCGCCCATCAAGATGGCCAGCTTGCCATTGGGGGTTAGGGCATTGGCACAATTGCGAATGAACTGACCGTAGCGGCGGAGAAAATGCTCCAGTGTGGGTGAGCGTGATAAATCCCGTGGATCGTCGGCATAGAGCTTCATCCGCCAGTAGGCCGGATGTGCCCAGATGAAATCAAAGCTGTCCGGCCCTGGAAACTCTGCCGGGTCACAGGCATCGAACCCCGTATGAATGTCGAACGACATGCAGGGGATGCCGATTTCATCGCAAACGTCGCGGCAGGTGCCCGAACCCGTCATGGGGTCAAACACCATACCAGGCTTGAAATAGCTGAGCAGGTCTTTGATCAGATTGCCGCCACAATTGCCTGGATAGCTGCGATCACCATAGTCTCCGGCACGGTGGAAGTGATAGAGGCTTGTCAGGTGAGGGACGGGACTTCCGTTGCGAGGGGCACGTGGTAGCCTGGCAAAAACGGCCTGGTCACACGCCTCGTCCAAGAAATTCTTTGGCCTCGTTGCATTCCGTTTTCCCATGCGGCGTGCATAGAAGGGATTGATTACTCCGTGCTGTGATGTGTTCTGAATCATTGTTCGGTTCCTTTCTGTGTTGTTAAATATGTGCATCGACGATGACAATGTTGTGGTTCGGATACTGAGTCAGTAACTCGGTGGCATCGCTTTCCCAGCTCTCATTTTCGGTGATGAGGATGGCCCACCAACCCATTCGGCCATGTTCATGCCACTGCCCATGTGGAGTGATGATGGCGTGGGGAATCTTGTTCCTGGCAATTGCGGCCTCTGTCAGAGCCGTGTTCGCAGCAAGGGATTCATGCGTCGCTTTTTGGTCGTTGATCCAACCGTCCCAACGGCCGCCGATGACATACCAGTCCCACTTGCTGTCCGGGTTGTACGTTGAAATCGGTTCGCCTGATCCGTTGAAACGATCGTGGCACTTTAGATACTCAGCGTACTTTTCCTGGGGCGTCATCTCTCGAAGTTTGGTGATTTGCTGGCGACATTTTTCGATGTCGTAGTAAGGTTCCTGACGGCTAATGATCTGTTCCAACCGGTGGATGGACTGTGCGATGTCCAGTGCCGCCTGCTTCAGCGAGTAGCAGACGTAAGGTGCTGCGTCCGAATGCTCGAAGTACGGTTCCATCACGTTGGCGATATGAGAAATGGGATCGGCAACGTCGTGTGGAAGAATGATGCCTATGGTGAAATGGGTCATGTTTGCCTCCTAGGCTGCGTGATTGTTCTGAAAGCGAAGCTCGGCGAATTCGCGTTCCAGATCGTCGTAATGCGGGTCGAACTCGATGTTCCAACTGCTTTCGAGGATGTTTGCCAGTTCAAGCATGCGGACGAGGGGAAATGAAGAGTGTGTCATGGGAAGATTCCTTATCTGTTTGATCGGGCGGGCCAGATTGCCCGCCCGGACTGCCATTGAGCGGTTAGTCCTTCTTCTCGCTTGCGACGCGAAGGGTGATGCGGCCATCGAGCGGCACGCACTCGATCTGGATGTTGAAGCCTTTGCCGTCGCCATGTGGCCAGACGCTGCCAATGCGGGTCCAGATGCCTTTGGCTCCTTCGCGATCACGTACCTGGTAGGCGACGTGACTTGGACCTTTACCGGCGGAATCGGATTTCTTGTCAGTCATGTGGGATTTCCTTCTGATTTGAGTGCTGGCCGCGACCATCGCGGCCTGATGACACCCCCAGAAAAGCCGGACCAGTTCGTGGCGAAGCGAGCGCATGCGAACCGGGCAGGCAGAAAATTGGGGGAGACCTTCAGGGGGAGCCGATTTTCTACTTGAGCGGCACGACGACGGCTTTAGGCGTGTCCATCAGAAAGGCCGTGTGTTGCGACCAGAAAACGACGTGATGGAAACCAACAGACAGGCAACTGCTTGAGACGTGCCGGTAATGGCCAGAGATAGCCAAGAGGAGTGATAGGAATCGCAGGCGATTGAAAAAGGCACCTGTCGTAAACGCCATGCCAGCAGATGGCGATGATCGGTAAACGTGATGCAAAAGAGACTGGATGCGTTGCCGTTCGACCGTGAAATGCATTTGGGTGTCGGGGACGCGGGGGCAGGACCGTCAAGGCCATGTCAGCGAGCAACTGCCTATCATGCTCGGACGAACCGATGGTGACTCAATAGCTTACGGGGACTCGATCCGCTCAAAGCGGCTCTGAGTGCTATTCTCCGAGACAAATGGGGCTAAATCGTGCTATTCTCGATGAATGAAGGCACGGCGGAGACCGGCCATGAGCCAAGACAAGGATGTGATTATGAATGAGATTCCAGAAACAGGGTTCTTGCGACTACCGCAGGTACTGAGCGTTATTCCTCTTGGAAAAACATGCTGGTGGGAGGGTGTGAAATCCGGGAGATTTCCCAAGCCGGTCAAATTGTCGGCACGCTGCACCGCATGGCGCGCGGAGGACATCCGTGACCTGATAAAAACGCTGTCCGAAACAGAGTCTTTGGGAACCAATAAACCGACGAATCACTGAAGGGTTTGGAGTAGGGGTATAAAACGGGGGTACATTTCTTTTAATGCGGCACAAGTATTATTAGATAACTGATGCTTAGTGGTACTTTCTGAATCCAGCTCGCGGAGCCAACTCTTGATTTGTTAACGTCCGCCAACGTCCGCAAAAGCAAGACTCAGAGCCACTAACATGGCAATCAAGGCTCTTTGGTGTCCGTAAGAATTCGTTGACATCCGGGGTATTTTAGGGGTACAAAATGGGCCAATGTACCCCAACTAAATGTCATTGTACCCCATGCCCAAGTCGCTGTCGGACGCAGCAGTTCGAAATGCAAAGCCTAAAACGAAGCCCTACAAACTAGCTGACGGCGAGGGGCTGTTCCTTCTGGTCATGGTGAACGGGAGCAAATACTGGCGGCTTAAATACTTCTTCGGCGGCAAAGAGAGAACTCTGGCGTTGGGTGTTTATCCTGACATCTCATTGGCGGATGCACGTGATCGTCGGGCACAGGCGAAGAAATTGCTTGCCATCGGGACTGACCCCGGCGCGGCGAAGAAGCATGCCAAGCATCTAGCAGTAGCCAAAGCCGCAAATTCCTTTGAAGCCATAGCGAGAGAGTGGTACGGCCAGCGAGAACACGAATGGTCGCCCAAAACAGCAGGGATGGTACTCGACCGTCTTGAACGGCATATCCTTCCCAAACTTAGCAACCGGCCGATTTCCGAGATCAACGCGCCAGAGGTATTGGAAGTTCTTCGTGTCGTGGAAGCATCGGGCGCTCTAGAGATGACCCGACGAGTGTCTCATATTATCGGCCAAGTCTTCATGTATGCCATTGCTACGGGCAGAGCGGAGAGAAATCCCGTCAATGATCTCCGAGGAGCCTTGAAGACGCCGGTTGTCAAACATCGGGCGTATCTGCGAGAAGCGGATTTACCCGACTATCTTAATAAACTGAGGTCCTATGCTGGAACTCCACTGACGAAATTGGCATTGCAGTTCCTTCTGTTAACGTTCGTACGCACGACGGAACTGCGTGCCGCACGATGGGAGGAAATGAACTGGGAAAAGTCCGAATGGAGAATTCCGGCCGATCGAATGAAAATGAGAGAAGAGCATATCGTCCCCTTGTCCACGCAATCGATTGCCGTGCTTCGTGAGTTGGAGAAGCATTCTGGCACCCGGCCCTTCATCTTTCCAAACGAGACCAACCCGGCAACATTCATGAGCGAGAACACTATGCTCTATGCGTTATACCGAATGGGATACCGCCACAAAGCCACTGGTCATGGATTCCGAAGCACGGCTAGCACTATCCTGAACGAACACGGGTTCCGCGCAGATGTTATCGAGCGACAGCTTGCCCATTCGGAACGGAACAGTGTCCGGGCTGCTTACAATCACGCTCAATACCTGCCGGAACGTCGGGAGATGATGCAATGGTGGGCTGATTTCCTTGACCGGATGGCGGCCAAGAAATCCTCGAAGTAGGGCATTGCCGGGCCGGTGATACACATCAGCCACACGTTCTTAGCCTCGTTGCAGCCCGTTGTTGACAGTGCTGCTGTCAACGTTCCATGCTGCCGCCCTTGATGTAGCCTGCGTGCATAAGAGCGCGGAGAAGAAATCTCTTGGCCTGCTGCTCAGTGGGGGATGCCATGCCGGCGGCAAAACCATCAGAAGGTACAGGCTGGGCAAGGTCGTTGTGCCCTAAATGTCGCGACAGGTCACGCTCCACGAAATGGCGGGCTGAAATTAGAAGCCTGGAGTTGCTTGGCCCATTGGCTAGGCGCTGGTGAATCTCCCGCAATCGAAAATTGTCATCGGCCAACGACAAGAGTTTGGGATTATTTAACAAGAAGTCAAGTGCTGCGGCATGGGGGTTGTTATGCGGTGCCCCTGAATTGCTTTGCCGAAGCCCCGGTGGCTGAAAGATGCCACGATTAACCAGATCGAAGACGATGCCAATATGGCCTGCAATCGTAGCAGGTTTCTGAGTAAAGAGAGATGTCTGTTTTAACGCCGCTTGCAAATACCGTCTCGTCGTCAGTCCTTCGGGGGCGAAGTGGTCCACTACGCCAGTGATGTTACCGGCGACCGTAGCGGGAGCCAGATAAAAAAGCTGCGGTTGTTTCAGCGCCGCTTGTAGATACTGACTTGTGGTAAGACCTTCGGAAGTGAATCTATCCACAGTAGCCATGATGTTATCTGCAATCGTAGCGGGTGATTGAGTAAAGAGCGATGGTGCTTTAAGTGCTGCTTGCAAATATCGCTGGGTGGTTAATCCTTCGGCGGCGAAGCGGGCCGCAACGCCTTCGATGTTGTGGGCAACCGAAGTAGGAGTTCGGGAAAAGAGCGATGGCTGTTTTATCGCCGCTTGCAGGTACTGTCTGGTGGTCAGCCCTTCTTTTGTGAAGCGGTCCACCAAGCCTTCGATGTTACCAGCAATCGTAGCTGGAGATTGGTGAAAGAGCTGCGGCTGTTTCAACGCAGCTTGTAGGTATTGCGGCAGGGTTAGTCCGTCGTTTTCGAAATGAGTGGCGACTTCTTGTAGCTTGCTGGCAAAGTCGAAGAAACCTGAGTCAGATGGCAGGTTATCACTGGAGTATTTGTTGTTGCCAGTATCCAAAAAACGGACATTGCTCAAAATGCTGGGGAGCGCTGCTTGTTTCTGACTTTCGGTCAGCGGCAGCTTGTCGAGTTCTTCCCGGATACGAGGCACGAAGCGTTGGGCGACATCATTCTCTTCAGTCATTCACGTCTATGGCAGTCTGTTAACGGACATTAACCATAGCGCGAATCGCTCCTTGGGGCAATAAGTAAGTGATTTGGCTGGCAGTTTCCCGCCAAGCCCAAATGTCCAAGCGTGTGGGCAAGGACCGCAGGCAAAAACTCCTGAAAAAACAATCAATGAGAGTAATGAGTCCTTGGAAATGCAACCATGTTGCAGTGGTGTAGCGATCCGCTGAATCGCGGAGAATGGCTCTCAGAGCCAGAGAGCAGATATTAGTTAAGGAAGCGTTAACCATTCTGTGCTACGGTAAAATGAGGCATGATCCGCGTGTCTCAACAAAGCAGCGCCGCTGGTGCTAAACGCTATTATGCCGCCGCCGATTACTACCTGGATGGACAGGAAATGATCGGTCAATGGGGAGGCAATGGAGCCGCTCGTCTCGGCCTCTCCGGGAAAGTGGACAAGCAGGCCTTCGAGCATCTCTGCGATAACCTTGATCCCCGCTCCGGCCAACCGCTCACCGTTCGCACCCGGACGGAACGCACGGTCGGCTATGATTTCACCTTCTCGGTCCCCAAGTCGGTTTCTTTGCTGTACGGTCTATATGAGGACAAGGCCATCCTCGACGCCTTTCAGGACGCGACCCGCGAAACCATGCGGGACATGGAATCGGAGATGAAAACCCGGGTCCGCAAAGCGGGCAAAGATGAGAACCGCACGACCGGCAATATGGTCTGGGCCGAGTTCATTCACACCACGTCACGGCCGGTGGATGGCGTTCCTGACCCGCAGCTTCACGCCCACTGCTTCGTGTTCAACAGCACGTTCGATCAGGAAGAGGACCGTTGGAAGGCGGGACAATTCCGCGAACTCAAGCGGGACGCGCCGTACTTCCAAGCGGCGTTTCGCGTCCGGCTGGCCAACCGTCTGCAAGACCTCGGCTTTGGCATCGTTCGCAAACGGGACGATTTCGAGATTGCCGGAATGCCCAAAGATATCCTGAACCGCTATTCGCGGCGGACGGAACTCATCGAGCAACTGGCGCAGGAGCGGGGCATCGTGGATGCAGACCGCAAGGGGGAACTGGGGGCAGCGACGCGCGAGCACAAGGGAAAGAACCTGAGCCTCGCCGAACTCCAGAAGGAATGGCGTTCCCGCCTTACCAAAGATGAACAGGACTGGATTGCCGACGTTTACGCCAAGCAGACCAAACCCACCCGGCCGGAACCGGGGGAACGCTCGGCCGTCGACCATGCCATTGAACATAGCTTTGTGCGGGATGCGGTCGTTCCCGAACGCAAGCTGCTGACCGAGGCCCTGAAACGAGGCCTTGGTGCGGTCACGGTGGAACGCACGGCAGGTGAGCTTGCCCGCAGGCCGCTCATTCGTAGCGATGTAGATAACCGGGACATGGCAACCACCCGCGAGATGTTGTCCCTGGAAACGAAGATCGTCAGCTTCGCCCGCGATGGACGTGGCCGCTGCCGCCCGCTTGGTGATCCGAAACGCCCACTGAAACGCGATTGGTTCAATGACGGGCAGAAAGCCGCCGTGCGGCATGTGCTGGGTTCCCGCGACCGGGTGATGGTCATTCGCGGTGTTGCTGGCACCGGAAAGACAACGCTGGAGCAGGAGATTGGCGAGGCGCTGGCCGAGGCCGGAAAGCCGGTCGTGGCGATTGCCCAGTCGGTCAAAGCCAGCCGTGAGGTGCTCCGCGAAGAGGCGGGATTTGCCACCGCCGATACGGTCGCCCGCTTCCTCAAAGACGCCGATATGCAGCAATCGGCCAGGAACGGTGTGATCCTCATGGATGAGGCGAGCCAACTCGGCACGCGAGACATGCACGCCGTCTTTACCATTGCTGAAGCAGTGTCCGCCCGCGTCATCCTGGTGGGTGACCGGCGGCAACACCGGAGCGTCACCGCTGGCGAACCATTGAAGCTGCTGGAGGATCGGGCAGGACTTCCCGTTGCGGAAGTGACGGAGATCCTGCGTCAGGGAGGGGACTACAAGAAAGTGTCCCAGCATTTGAGCGAAGGACGGGTCGGCATTGCGTTCGAGGAACTGGACAAGCTTGGTTGGATCAAGCAGGTCGATGATGGTGAGCGTTATCAGCAACTCGCTTCGGTTTATCTGGCGGCAGTCAAGGAACGGACAAAGGATGGCCAGCCCAAGACGGCGTTGGTGGTCTCCCCCACCCATGCCGAAGCGGCACGGGTGACATACGCCATTCGTGAGGGATTAAAAGCCGGTGGGAAGCTGATCGGTGAACGGGTCGTTACGTCGTATGTGCCTGCCCACCTGACCGATTCCCAAAAAGCTGATGAAACGGAGTACGAGCCGGGCGACCGGCTGGTATTCCACCAGAACGCCACGGGTTTTGCCAAGGGCACGCGATTGGATGTCACCGAGACGGTGCAGCCTCCGACAGAATATGCCGACCGTTTTGAAGTGTATCGCGCCCGGCCGCTGACGCTGGCCTCCGGTGATCGCATCCGGATTACGGCAGGTGGGAAGACGAAAGATGGCAAGCACCGTTTGAGCAACGGCTCGCTTTACGAAGTGTCGGGATTTACCGCCAGCGGGGATATTCGCCTGGCGAATGGCTGGGTGATCGACAGCGATTTCGGGCATCTCACCCACGGCTATGTCACTACAAGCCATGCGAGCCAGGGGGCAACGGTAAACAAGGTGTTTGTGGCCATCGACAGCGAGTCCATGAAAGCCACCGATGAGCGGACGGCTTATGTGGCGATCACGCGCGGCAAGGAGCAGGCATTGATCTTCACCGATGACCATCTGGAACTACTGAAGGCAGCATCTAAGGCCGACAGGTCGCTGACAGCTACGGAACTGGTCGATCCGCCAGCCGCAAAAACGCCACCGGCAACCGTGTTTGCCAATCGCAGACGCGGACCGAGGCAGACAGCCGAAACGGAGTTGACCCCGATGCCGGTAGCGGAGCCGCAACATCCCGGAAGGGAGAATGATCATGCAAGATGAACTGACGCCCCATACCGAACGCATTTCAGGTAATCCGCATCTATCAGGCCGGATGCCACTGCAAGGCAGGAAACAGCCGCAGGAAGGTGAGGGGGCTTGCCCTGCTTTCGGCTATCTTCGCGGGTTGCACGAGCGGGCCAGCGCCGTGGAATTCCGCTTTCGGGGAGGCAACAGCGTTTGGTTTCCCTATAGCTGGCTTGGCACATGGAAATATGACCCCTCCGAAGGACTCCTCATCAAGTTTTCCGGTGATCTGGTTTATCTCGTGCTGATAAGGGGAAGCAATCTCGACCGCATGATCGAAGGCAGCGGTATCGATCTAATCCGTGCCGGACTGCAACGCCACAGAGTGCTCCTCGTCCGGGAAATGAGCGAAGCGGATATTGCGGAGGTTGGTGAAGATGGCCCGACCATTGATAGCATCACGGTCAAAGAGTTTGAATCACATCAAGAGATCAAGGAGTGGATCACTCAGGAAACGCCAGTGTTCCTGACATAACACGGTCAAAGAGCCGTCCGTAGCAGTCGGCCGACACGGTGTGTCAAGACGCAGAGCGAGTCTCGTTGATGTAGCCCTGTTCGGGAATCAGGTATTGCTTGGCGTGCTGGGTTTCGTTCATGTACCCTTTTTCCGGTATCAAATATTGCTTGGTCGTCTCAGTGACCGGTGACGCCCTCGTTTCGTTAATGTATCCTTGTTCCGGAATCAAATAATCCTTCGCATGCTGCGTCTCGTTGACGTAGCCTTTTTCGGGAATCAGGTACTGTTTTGATGTCGCGGCGTCCGTCATTTAGGTAATCGTAATGAGGGGATCGACATAAACGGTGGCATTCTTCTTTGCCACAAAGATTCTCGCCTTTATCGGACCTTTCATCTGCGGAGTGAATGCCACAACCAGTTTCTGCGTCACTGCAGGCGATCCAGTCCACGTCGCGCTGCTGCTTGGCAAGGCGGCTCTGGCTGCCAGTACATCGGCATTCCGGCAGTTTGCAAATGAGCCAAGGGGATACGATGCATTGCCGAGATACTCGATCTCCATCCATACTTCGTCATCGTACAATGTGGTGGAACCAGCAATCTCGACCGTTGCCGTCAGTTCACTTCCAATTGTATCCACCCATCGAAATATCTGCTCGGAGACAAATGGCTGTGCAAAGTACGGTAAGTCATTGGTAACGATCTGCCAGCTGATTGGCGTGGTCCCATCAGTTGCTCCTTCGTCGTTGTACGTGCCTGTGTCTTGTTGGCTGGTTCCCCAGTAATAGGCAGTGTACATGCGGTAGTTCGTCGCCTCGCTGTCGCAATTATGCACCCGCAGCGTGTTGCCACCCGGCCATCCGGTTACACCAGCAGCAAGAGCCACGCCTGACCCCAGTCTGCAATTCGCAAATATGCAGTCATATGTACCGCCTACGTTCATGTTGATCAAGTTGGCCACTATGCCCGACAGGTCACAATCTCGCACCAATAATGTCCCTGTTGCTCCGAAACCGAAAGCGGTCGTAGGTGCGCTTCCTGTCGCGGCGACTGAGCCACCGATAATTTCAATACGCCCACTCTCCAACGCGATCGACTGCGATGACGCGCCAAATGAAAAGGTGCAGTTGCGAAACACTGAAAGCCTGCTGGTAGATGACGTCTGGCTCAGCAAGATTCTAGGGTTGCTGCCTGACGTCACAAGATTGAAGCCGCATGCCTCATACACCTGCGATGGCCCCTGCAATGCGAGGCTTACGTTAGCACTGCCAGTTCCGCAATTGAACGTCACGCCATACATGTAAAATGCGCGGACACCTGAGCCTCCGCCAATGGATACGCTGCTATCGCTTGAAATGGTTGCCGTAGTGCTTAAATCTGTCGGCGGCGCAACCGAATCATCTACGCACAGATAGTAGCTTGGATTGCTTCCAAGGCCCAGCATTGTTGTAGTCCAGGCGGTAGCTTGCGATTCGGCATGGTTGTCCGAAATGAAGAACGTGGCCCCATTCGTGCCCCAATTAGTGTTAAGAGCGTTCGGCAGGCGCGAGTGTGGAGCCGCCCACGCTCCAAAGTTACCAACAGCTCCAATGCAGGTCCATGTTACGCTGCCATCTGATGTGGTCTGCCCCGCAGTTGTGTTCCAGGACGGCTCCGAGCCACCTGCCGTTCCTGGATTACTGCATATGAAATAATGCGTTTCCGCGACACTCTTGATGATTTGCCCAAGAGATACAACCTTCCCGGAAGCTTCATCCCAATCCTGCGTATTCTCAACGTCGCCATTAACTGATGGTTGGCCAGTACATTCCTGCCACGTTACACTGATGTCATTCGTCTTAGCCCCTTTTGTAATATCCCATGTGGGTTCTGTTGTCGGGTTGGTGTTTCCTGCGACGATGCACACAAACACGCGTTCGTTACCAAGGGTCGGCGTAGCGTTCTGACGGATAAGGCTGCCAGCGGTCACGGCCGTATTCACAGGCCACCCCGCCACTGCGGCATACTTGGTTGACCCGATGTAGAGGTAGGGGGCGTTCGGAAAAGCGACCATTAGCTGATAGCCCAAAGCGTAGCCTTGGCTCCCTGGTGTGTTGTAGCAAGCCTCGTTGTTGGTTTTCTCTTCATCTGCCGCATCCTTCGCACTGTTATTGCTTGTAACTGACTAAATGCAATACACGCATCTGTTGTATGTTGTCAACAGAATTGCGGGTGCAACTAGAAGTTGCCATGAGAGTTGCTGTTCGATATAAAGTTATGAATCGCAACGTGAATTGACCTGCAAGAATTGAAGGAAACTTAATTAAATTATGTATCAACTCGCAATCAGTGTCTATGCCAGTCTCAGCTTCCAAGATTGAAGAAACAATCAGCCGTGGACGCCGTGCCTTAAAGGCAAATCCTGGTGACGTACAGCTTCACGAGATGATGGCGGACTTGTACGAGCGACTTGGACGTCATCAGGAAGCTGGAACGCATCTGGCATTCTTGTTGTCGCAGACCCTGTCACCAGACGAAGCGTTGTACGTGCGCTATGCAAAAGCGCTTCAACGAGCCGGGCTGTTCCACCAGGCGCAAGCTTTGCTGGATGAAGCTCTGCGTCACTTCCCTACATCGATCCGACTTCAGAGAAACAAAGCAATTACTTTCGTCTTGATGCAGGAGTTCAAGCGAGCAGAAGAACTATACAGGGAACTTGCCGAACGCGACGCCTCAGACGCACATTCAGCCGGGCTGGTTGGAACGCTCCAGTTTCTCTTGAGTGACATGCAAGATGGCTATGCGCAGTACGCGTTACGTCCGCTCGACAGGGCGCTAAGTCGCCTTTTGGAGTCGGTGATTCGCTGGAACGGTGAGCCGTTAAATGGAAAGCGTGTCGTGGTCTGGTCGGAACAAGGTATCGGGGATGCTATCATGTTCCTCAGCTTGTTGCCTTGGGTCACCGCCAAGGCATCTGCCGTAACGGTTGTTGTTACCGCCAAGTTGGCACCGCTAGTGGCGCGCGCCTTTCCCGAAGTAGAGATTGTATCCGAGGAAGGCCTGAAAGCCATCGGAACGCAATTCGATTACCATGTGCTGATGGGCGACCTGCTGCAGCATGCATTGCGGGATTATACGCCGGGAATGCATCCGCCATTCCTGGTCGCCGACATGCAACGCGCCGGCGCGTTACGCCATGCCTATCTGGCACAAGCGAGGGAACGGGGTAGAGAAAAGCTCATCGGGCTGGCATGGCACACTACCAACCCCGAGGTGGGATTCACTCGTAATATCAGCCTCTCAGAATTGCAACCAATCCTGTCTGTCCCGGGCATTCAGTTCGTATCGCTCCAGTACGGGGAGCATACAGAAGAGATTGTCGAATGTAATCGCCGTTGCCGGGATGCCATTTTCGTTGATCCGGCCATTGATGCCTTCAATGACATTGATGGGCTTGCGGCGCAGATGGCCGCGCTGGATGGCGTTATTACGATCGACAACGCAACGGTGCATCTGGCCGGGGCGCTTGGTGTGCCGACGACACTTCTGCTTTGCGCAGTGCCTGACTGGAGGTGGGGTCTTCAGGGAAACAACAGTCGCTGGTATCGCAGCGTCCACCTGGAGCGGCAGGAAGCACTATCAAAGTGGAAACCGGCTATTCAGCGGGTGCGAAAGCGTCTGATGGATGGTGCACAATGAAGAAGATTGCATTTCTGAACGACACATCCTCCTGGTATCACTGGGGGTGCACCGGCACAAGTGAAGCGATTAAGAGCACGCTGGCCGAACGTGGCTACGACGTGAAGTCGGTACCGATCCAGTCGATTTATGCCTGCCAACCTATTCCGCAAACCACTCAGGAGTTTGACAGTCCTGAATTCTTCAACAGCTTTTTCCATGCAAACTTGCCAGTTACAGGGCCTATCCTGCAATGCGATACGGTCGTTATCAACGGTGAAGGGTCACTGCATGGCTTGTCGCAAATTGCGAGGGTTCTGCTTTATCTCGCTTATGCCAGCAAATTGGTGTGCAAAAAGAAGGTGCAGATCATCAATCATTCGTGCTATCCGGTGGCCAAGGCAGAGGACGTAGGCCAGTCGCCAATTGCTGCCATTTACAAAGGTGTCTATCGACACCTGGATTATGTTGCTGTCCGCGAACATGTCAGCCAGGAAATCCTGAAGGCGATGGGCGTGGATGCGGCGTTGGCATTCGATTCTTTGCCACTCTATATCAAACAACATGGTCCCGTAAGCACTGGCAATCACTTGCGTTCGATTGTCATTTCCGGTTCTGTGGCCTGGCGTCCTGAAGGAATCGCAGGCCTTGCAGCCTTTATGCGCAGCATGGCAGCAGACGGCTACAGTATCACGCTGTTGACTGGCGCACGATCATATCCGGCTCAGGATGATGTGCAATTCCTGAAAGCCCTTCGCCAGCAACTACCAGAGGGTTGGGAGCATATTGAGGCGGCGAGTATGAGCGAATGGCTGCATACAATCCAGTCAGCTGCATTACTGATCTCGGGACGGTTTCACTACACCATTGCCGCGTGTTCACTTTCGACCCCATGCATCGTGCTTGACAGCAACACTCCGAAGAATAATGCGATCTGTAAAGAAGCGAAAATGCCTGAACCTCTTTCGTACTCCGACCCGCATCTCGCAGAGAGATTAATGGAACGTGCCAAGGCATTGCTTGGCACGCTCCCGATCTGTGAGTCGACCCGCCAGGGTTGGCTGAATCGTGCAGCGATAAACTTCGCTATGCTGCCGTACCTGACTGATTAGGCCAATCGCGTGATCGCGATGGCGGCGATGAAGCTCTTAAGGACCCAAATCGCTGATTCTTTGGTTCGTGCCATTCACGTCTCTTTCGGTTTTGATTGGTCCGTTTTAGTTTGCGCATCAATATCTGGGGAATCCTCTGGCGGGATTTCGGCGTTCTGAGCAGCGTGCCAATCTTCGCGTATTTGCGAATCGATAACTTGCGGCAGGTTACTCGCAAGCCCGCCTGGATCGTACAGCACGGTGATGGAATGAATCGGAAGATCGTCCAGAGAGTGCGTCAGATACGCCAGGATGAGTTTTTCCAGGTCATCTTGCCCCATGCTCAGCGTTACCAGCACGCTACCCTTGGCATAGTCGGTGACGAAGACATCTTCCTTTGCTTTGATTCGCTCCATAAGTACAGCGATCAGTTCGGAAAGGTCTTTGAGTTCATCGTAGCTGTTGTAATCAACATCGAGCCTTATACGCGCTTTTGCGCGGCGTTGTTTAAGGGTCATGCTACGACTTCTGCGATCCGTGTCCGAATCGGGATCAGGAAAGTCGCCTTGGATGATTCTTGAAGGCTCGACGCCAAGGGCTTGTGCGATAAGGGCCAGTGTCGAGATCTTGCACGGACGTCCTTGCATCACGTTACTGGCCGTCTTGGGATCAATCCCCGCCTTTTCCGCCAGACGCTCCTGGCTCCAGCCTTTAGCCTGGTGAAGCTGGTAGATGACATCGGGTTTGGCTAGTGCCATTGCCTTATTTCCTCCTTACGCCTGTCAATTTTCCATCAATTGCTGGGGAAATGCCCGGTGGTTTCCCATCGCACTGGAAGGTTGTTTCCCGGGGCCGCTCCTACGATTTGGGTGTGTAGCAAACAGCCGCAGCGAAAGTAGTTGCCACGACCTTTGGCTACTGATTCTCCACCAAATTGTCCAAAAGGAGCTGTGCGATGGCAAGTCCGTGTCCCGTTCAGAGATTCCAACCTCAGCAGGCTGGGGTGGCCGTTCTTGTTCATCAGGAGCAAATGGGGATCGGCACGTTCCAGCCGAAAGAACAAAAGAATCAAGACTCCACGGCCCGGGGGCGACTCCTGACCAGAAGATCCCTTCATTGCCGGTCATGCCACTGGCCGCTGAATTGGCCCTGCGGCGAGCAGAAAAGGCGCCGGCGGCTGCGATTTGGCTGTTGCCGTTATTGGCTCAGGAACCGTCCGTCACTGTGCTTGGCCGGGCACCTTTTATTGCTGATCAGCAGCTTGCGGCGACCTATGACGGCTCATCGTTGTTGCCGGTTTCCAGGAACGGGCAGATCGTTCTTGTGAAGCGATTGGCGACTCGAATCCATCGTCCGAATCTCGTTATTTCAACAAGGAGTACCCTCATGGCAACCCTCGCGTCAAAACCACTGGCCTGGTTCAAGGCCGCCCCGCAAGTGCGGCAGCAATTCGATGAGACCGAACTTCAGCGGCTCGGTGAATCCCTGAAAGCTCGCCAACTCCAACCGGTTCTGGCCCGCCCGGACGGAACACTGATCACCGGCGAACGGCGGTTGCGGGCCGCAAAACTCGTCGGTCTGGCTGAGCTTTCGGTCGTTATCTCGGACGAGCCGATGAGCGAGACGGAGCTTCGCATCGTCCAACTGGCGGAGAACATCCACCGGGCTGACCTTACCGACGCAGAGAAATGGAAAGCCTGCGAGGAACTGCTCCGGTTTAACCCTACATGGACCAACAAGGATCTTGCGGCTCATTTGAAGTTGGCCGAGTCCACCGTCACCAAGTACCTCTCCGCCTCGCGCTGCGTTCCCGAAGTACAGGAGGCACTGGAAGCGGGTCAGATCGGCATTACAGCGGTGTATGAAATCAGCCGGGCCAATGCCGACCAGCAGGCCGAACTGCTGGCGCTCAAACGCTCCGGCACGTCCCGCGATGGGTTGGCCCGGCAGGTGAGGCAGGCAAAAGCCACAGACGCATCCGCATCGACAGCCAAGCCAGCAACAAAGCCGCAAATGAAACGGATCGTCTGCCCGCTCGCTTCCGGCGTGTCAATCACCGTCTCTGGTGCAGGCCTCTCGCTCGATGGTTTCATCGAGTCATTAGGCGAGGCGCAGAAGGAAGCCAGGAAGGCACGCGAGCAATCACTCGATGCCAAAACCTTTGCCGCCGTCATGAAGGACAAAGCGAGAAAGGAAGGTGCGTAATGGATACCAACTACAGCCTTCGCGGTGTGGTTCTCGGAGGACTCGGCCTGGTGCTGCTTGGCAGTGCCGCCATCCTCTGCCTCGATTCCCCAAATCCGAGCGGCGGTGTGCTCCTGCTTGGCGGTGGTGGCTTTATCCTCATGCTGCTTGGCGTCATGCCGGGGCAGCGTCGCGGCAACACGAGCTACAAACGGCGACGGTCACCGGATGGATTGGACAGGGTGTTGTTTGCCTGGAATGACAGTGACCGGTTTACGGTTCGCGATCTGCTCAACGGCGGCGTGGCGATCTTTGGCAGGACGGGATCGGGCAAAACATCCTCTAGCGGCAAGGCCATCGCCAACGCACTGGCACGACTCCCGCAAAGCGGCGGTCTCATCCTTGCCGCCAAGCCCGGCGAGGACCGTGCGATGTGGGAGAAGATTTTCAAGGCGGCGGGCAGGTCGCAGGATTTGCTGATCTTCTCCCCGGAATCGCCGCTGCGGTTCAACTTCCTGGATTACGAGATGGCACAGGGAGGCCATACCCGCAATATCACCAAATGCATCACGGTCATCGGTGAGACGCTTGGCAGCAGCGACACGGACGGCCGCGAGTCATCCGACTTCTGGGACAAGGAGCAACAGCGGATGATCTATAACGCGGTCGAGGTGGTCAAACTGGCCACCGGCCGCGTCAGTGCCCCGGACCTGCACCGCTTCATCACCGGGGCTGCTTCATCCCCGCAGCAATTCACATCTGAGGAATGGCTGGCAGGGTTTCATAACCAGTGCCTCAAAACGGCCTGGGAGAAACCCAAAACGGCGATGGAGCAACATGACTTTGAACTCGCCAAGGAATACTGGCTGAACGAGTTTGTGTTCATGGCGGACAAGACGCGGTCATCGATCATGACCGGGGTGATGGGCATCCTGCACACCTTCAATACCGGGATGGTTCGCGAACTTGTCAGTTCCAGCACCAATGTCTCGCCCGACGATTTGTTTGCGGGCAAATGGGTGCTGATCGACATGGCCCCGTCCGAATGGGGCGACATTGGCTTGTTCGTTGCTGGCGGCTGGAAGTATCTCGCCCAAAAAGCGGTGCTGAAGCGAGTCGCCCATGAGCAGTCGAATGTGGCCACGATCTGGGCGGATGAAGCACAGCAATTCGTGAGCAGCTTTGATGCCCATTATATCGCCCAGTGCCGGTCGCATCGCGGCTGCATGGTCTATCTCACCCAGTCGCTTCACGCTTATTACGCAGCGCTATCCGGTGATACGGGACGCCACCAGGCGGACAGTTTGCTCACCAACTTCCACACCAAACTGCTGCATGCCTTGGGCGACATTGAGTCGGCCAACTGGGCCAGCGGCCTTGTTGGTAAATCCTTGCAAACCTTTACAGGCGGATCAGTGACGCCCAGTGAAGGCATCTACGACGACCTGATGGGATCGAACCGCTATAGCGGTAATTTCTCCCAGCATTATGAGTCCACCTTGCAGGCTGCTTCCTTCATGCACGGCCTTCGCACCGGCGGGGTTGCAAACGGGTATGTCTGCGACTGTTTCGTGATTCGCAGCGGCGAGCCTTTTTCTAGTGGTGAGAACTGGTTGGCTACCAGCTTCGATCAACGCATGCCGGGATAACAGCCACTGCGTTCCCGGAAGATTCCTACCTCATTACTACGGCATTGGAAGGCGGTTTCCATGCCTCACGCTGACAATACGTAACGACCGAACCAACGATACCTTCTTCACTTTCACAAAGGACCGAATGATGACCACACAACATAACCCACAACAAAACCAACCGGGCGACCGTATCACGATGGCTGGCTCGCTCAACGGCCTGTATCTGCTGGCCCATGCCCATTCCTTGAGCTTTACCGTATTCCTGAGGACCGATTTCGGCTCGGAAGGGATTGGCATATGCGGTATTGCCACCATCGCCATGATCCTGGGCTGGGGTGCCTTTGCCAACTGCGTTCCCATGTTTGTTTTCTTCCTGCTGTGGCTGGTCGCTTTGATCTTTCAACGGATCAGATCATTCAGCAATTGGCGTCGAGGGATTGCTATTCACAGTCGCTACAACGGCACGCCATGGATTTCCAGGCGTCTCTTTCCGCGTGTCTCGGAATTGAACGCCAGGGGCGTTGATGCCTTCATCTGCTTTGCCGTAGGCGGGGTGATAGCACAGTTCAACCAGCCACTTGGCCTTTACATCATGGCCGGATTTTTTTCGGTGATGTTTACCGAGGCAATCATGGTTGAGGCCAACCGCCGTCGGCTGCGCCAGATGCGTGATGCGGAAATCGAGCAACGCTACCTCGCCGAGACCTATAAGTCTGGACGTTTCTAATCCCTTCCTCTTTTTTGAAAGGTAACTGCCATGTCAGAAGAACAGGACGGCATCTGGAAACAGATGCTTGCCAAACGGGCCGAATGGGCGGCAGACCAGCCGTCACTTTCGGCTGAGCTGAAAGCAATGGGGCGCGAGGCTGTTAAAGACATTCGCGGCACCCTCCATGAGGCATATTTCGGCCAACCCGAACATATGTCTGAGATGGGGACACCACTCAACCCCACGCCCCAGATGACGACCCAGGACCTTGGAACGGTCCACGGGTCCTATCAATCCGAACTCGATTCCTACGCATCCCGCGCCTCACAACTCGAAACCCAACAGGAGAATGAGAGATGAGTGATTACACATTGCCTCTTGAGACCATCATCCGCATCGGCGTGATTCTCGATGTATTGCTGCTGATGGCCATGACGTCCGGCATGACCGCTCTGGTTTGCCGGGAGATTTATAAACGCGAGTGACCTTGCGCCGGTCTGACTGTCTTTCACCTACGTTCCGTTGTTTCCCATTTCATGAAGGAGTGCATCATGCACACAAGCATCAAGTTCCGTTGTCAGTATTGCGGCACGAAGATCTCTGCCAGGGAGTACCTGGCGGGACAATCCCGACCGTGCCCGTCCTGTTCATCCCATGTCAGAGTTCCTGCGAGCGTGCAACCTGTCATGCCACCGGCTTTGACGGCGAAGGATGGCAGGCAGATGTTCCAGGCACCGATCGCTGAATCGCCACCACGGCCTCAGATGCTCGCCCTGGATACGGCGTCTGACCGATTACCGGCACCATCCATCCCGGTGGAGATTCGCCTGCCGGGACAACTCGGTGGCATGAAAGCCCGCGTCGATCAGACCACAAGCAACTCGATGGCAATGACGTTCCTTGGCGGGGCGCTTGTGGTCATCGGGGCCATTCTTGTTGCGATGCTGGGCGGTAAGTTCCGCACAGCATAAATGACATCGAGCTTCAACCGGGCGGCAGCACCTCGCTGCCGTCCATCTTTTCAACACTCAAGGAGGCCATCATGTTTCTCATCGTCTTAATTCTAGCAGCGATGCTTGGCGTTGCTGGCGTACTCATCTGGATCGGTTGCCAGCGAGTGGCCGTTCACCTTCGCGATAAACCCGAAGCAACGGGTCAGGTGGTCGAGCATGTGCTCATGCCGCTGCTCGGAAATGCCACTCGCCCGGATAGCACCAGAGGCATGTAAGCACCTGATGCCATCTGGCATTCATTCGATGTTTGGAACGCATCAGGCAGGCGTCCATCCTGCCTGATGCTTTTAACCGGGAGATTCGAGTGATGGATATCGACAGCAAGACATTTGCATCGCGGCTGGATCGCATCGAGTCGCTGCTAACCGTGTTGGCAATCGGCCAGCAGGAGCGGCAGTGGTACAGCGTTGAGGAATTTGCCCGTCTAGTCGGACGCACGGCTTTTACCTGCCGCCAGTGGTGCCGTCTTGGCCGTATCCATGCCCAAAAGAAGGACAGCGGTCGCGGTGCCCACCGCGCCTGGGCGATTCCGCACGCGGAGTTGCTCCGGTTCCAACGCGAAGGCTTGCGGAAGCCTTCATTGGACTGATCTTTCCTCCAGCCGGTGTGGTGCCGGTCCCAAACCGATTCCTTGTTTTCGTAAATGGTGGTGGTTCCCGTCATGTCCCGGCGCAATCGACAACCTGATTGCCAGATCCGAGAGGATGCGACAAGCATCGTCCCGGCCGGGACACCGGACTGGATCACCCCGGAACTGATCGAAGCGACCATCCGCACCTGGCAACCCTACTACCGGGAGGTGCTCACGCCGGAGGAAGCCGTTACAATGATCCAGAGTGTGGGTCGGTTGTTTGACGCCTTGTCTTCGGGATCGTAGCCATGAAACAGTTCGCAGCGCTGGCACGGGTGAGCAGCCGGGAACAGGAACGCGAGGGGTTCTCGCTCGAAGTCCAGGAAGACGGCCTGAAGCGATACGCGACGCAGGCCGGTGGCGAGATCGTCAAGCTGTTCAAGATCGCCGAAACGGCCAGCAAGGGGGATGAACGCAAGACGTTCCGCGAATTGATCGCCTACGCCAAGAAGAACGCCTTCGCCTTGGATGGGCTTCTCTTCTACAAGGTGGATCGGGCGTCCCGCAACCTGTTCGATTACGTGGAACTCGAACGGCTCGAATCCGAATACAACCTGCCGTTCATTTCGGTGTCGCAACCAACGGAGAATACGCCCGCTGGCCGCATGATGCGGCGGACGCTCGCCAACATGGCCAGCTTCTACACCGAACAGCAATCGGTTGATGTGCGCGAAGGACTCGCCCGTCGCGTGAAGGAAGGCTGGTTCGTCGGCAAGGCTCCCTACGGCTACCGGAATGCCCGCAAGGACGGCCGGGGCATCGTCGAAGTCGATCCTGAACCGGCGGCCAACGTCAAACGCATCTTCCACCTCTACGCCTACGAGAACCTGACGCTCGATGGCCTCGTGGAAAAGATCAACGCCGAAGGGCGTGCGTTCCGCGACTCGCAACCGAAGTTCCCCCGCAGTTCCATCGCCAACATCCTGAAGGATCGGGCCTACATCGGCGAATTGGAGTACAAGGGTGAATGGTATCCCGGCAAGCACGAGCCGCTCATCGATCGGGCGACCTGGGATCGGGTACAGGCGCTCCTCGGTGGCTCCATCTACCATGCCACGACGCTGACCTATGCGGGCCAGTTCATGACCTGCGGCCATTGCGGCCATCCGATCACCGGCGAGCTGGTCAAGAAGAAGCGGAAAGATGGTGGCGTCAACCACCACGTCTATTACCGCTGCGCCCGCTACACCAAGAAAGACCACCCGCGCATTCGGGTGAAGGAAGCAGACATCGAAGCCCAGGTGCTGGCCCTCTTCGACAAGATGAAAGTCGAGGACGCATCCGTCCGCGACTGGTTCCGCATGGTGCTGGCCTCGCAGACTCGCGATGCCCAGGCCGACAGCCGTGCCCAACGCCAGGAACTGACCCGGCAGGAAACGCTCATCATCCAGCAGCAAGACCGGCTGCTCAACATGCGGCTGGCCGAGGACATCGACCAGGAACTCTTCGCCAAGAAGCACACCGAGTTACGCGACCGGCTGGCGTCCATCAAGCTGCAACTGGATGTTCTCGACCGCTCCCACGACGAAACGGCCGAGTTGGCGGCGAAAGTGTTTGAACTCTCGCAAACCCTGAAAGAGCAATGGCTTAACGCCGACTTTGCCGCGAAGCGTCGATTACTCGAAATCGTCTGTTTGAACTCTGTTCTCGACGGCGTAACTCTTTGCCCTGAAATGAGAAAGCCCTTCAACGTTCTCGCCGAAGGGCTCGTTTCTGAAAATAGTCGGGATTATGAGATTTGAACCGGCACGGAGGATCAGGTCGCGTTCAAACGACATCCCTAGCAGCTGAAAATGCGATCAAAGAATCTCAAGTGTCCTCTGAAGAGGACCATTGATATTCCTTGGTTGCATTATAATGCTGTAAGCATTTTTACAGACAGTAATTGCGCCTCAAGTGTGGTGACTCTAACTGGTGAACACCTAAATAGATCCTCGACCGAACCGGAGTGCTTGTTAAGCGGCTTTGGCGAAGGAGTGTCGCATATCGAGGTAATGGTTGTTGTTGGTCTTGAACCATTCGTAGGCCTGGTCGATCAGTTCTTCCAGACTTTGGCATTTGTGGTTTCTGGTGATTGTCTCGTGTAGGTGCCACCAGACCCGTTCGATGGGGTTCGTCTGCGGGGCGTATTTGGGCAGGAAGTGAATTTCAATCCGGTGGCTCCATTCCTGCAGATATTCTTTGACTGCTTTTGAGTCATGAAATTTGGCATTGTCGCAGATGACGTGAATCTTCCGATAGCCTCGTAGCCGGTAACGCAGGTCGTCCAAATGAGCCAGGAACTGACCGGTGTTTCTTCTCCAGCAGGGACGACTCACCAGCAAAGTCCCGGTGCCCCAGATCAGCGAGCCAGCGACATGGCATTTGCGGTTGTTCCCCGGTGTGACCACTTCGGCCTGCTGACCTTTCTTCATCCACATGCTGCCGATCTTCGGGTTGAGGTTCAGGTCCACTTCATCCTGAAAGACAGCCACTTCGTTGGGGGGAAGGGATTGCAACAATTGCTGAATTCGCTGGAATTTCCCGGCGTGTTCGGGGTCCACAGGCCCGACAACTGGTCGAGGCCGACGCCAGACCAACCCCAGCCGGTGCAGGCCCCGACGGATGGTTTCACCGCTGAATCGCAGGCCGGTTTCAAATGCCAGCAGGTGAGCCAGCGTCTCGCATGACCAGCGGGAGCGAAAATAGCCAACATACCGGGGAGTGTGCTGAGTGACCCAACGCAGGATTTTCATCACCCAGGCCGGTTTGAAACGCTGCGGAGCCTGTTGTTCCAGAATACCGGGAACTCTTCCTTGTGCAAATGCTTTGAGCGTCTGCGAGATGAGATCGAAGCTGCAAAACAGCACTTCCCTGATCTGCTGCCAGCTCAGGCCGTCGGCCCGGAGCAGGATGATGTGTGCCCGCCGAGAGGTGGAAAGACCAGTTCCAGAGCGGTACGCCTGCAAAAGCACCTTGCGTTCCTGGGCTGTCAGTTGGATACTGCCATCCATGGCTTGGCTCCTCGGGAAAGGACGTGGTGGTACACCTCCTCAACGTAGACCAAGCCTGCTTTTATTCCTACACCAGTTGAAAACACCACTCCGATTCCGGTGTGGGGCTATTTAGAGCGGTTTCGCAAAAGGTTAATCGCACTGTCTCGCGGAAGTTCAATGTTTCACTTGAAGAAACGCGATCCTCGCGGACACATGATATACCAAACTGGTCTAACACGTTGATAGAATCACAGAAAGTGCAGTTTTTCGCGAAAGCCACATAAATCGCATTCTGGTTTGGTGAATACTTTACTTATCAGAAGAAGGCAATTCTACACCAATATTCTTAAGCAATTCTAGATGTTCCTTTTCGACAGACCTAATTTTTGCTTCCAATGCGGTGCAATGTGCACAGAAATGCTTCGTCTCAACATCAGTCTGTCCGATCGAAGTCTCAATTGAATTGCAAATCTGTTCGCACTCCGTTAAATGCTTCTCCAGTGCGTCTACATCTTCCTTGATACCTGCCTCTTTAGCGACATCCGCTCCTATCTTGGCGATCTCCGATTTTGTCGAGGCTAAATCTTTCCGAACTTGACCGAGATGCTCTCTGGCGGTCTCCGGAAGTACCTGCTGACAGTTCTGACCGTATGCATTGAGCACTTGGGAATTCACTCTTGCCGAATTCTGATAACTCCAAGCAGTCCAAGGTCGATATCCTTCACCAATTGCTCCAGTTTGCTTGTGACTCTGCTGCATTCTCGCTCGAGCTTTGCCTGCAGCATTGAAAGTCTGCTGCTGAGCAACCAACAGGCTTGGAGTCACTAACAGAGAAACTGCGCAAACCGCTGACAGAAAATACTTTACAGTGGTCGTGTGAAACATCCCCCCCCCCCCCCGCTTTCTAATGGATTCAAAGATGATGTGGCGATCCCGAAGCACGAGCAAACAAACGGCCTGAGCGAGGCTCACAAAATGTGTCCTTTTCTCGCCCTGTGTTTTGATGCAACGTCTCGATTGAAACTTCATTAAAACTTGATTTTTTTTGCAAAGATCTGTTAATCACACTCTTGTGTCTCGCATTTTGGGCTCGTTGATTTGGTGACGGTCACCGGCAAATTCGGAAGTTGCGTGAACCACGCTTGGCACATTCTTGTTGAAAATGCGGTGAGGATCGTTTGTTGCTCCAATCCACGAATAAAGATCGATGAAATTGACTGTCACTGCCAGTAAAAGATGAGAGCGGGACATTCCAATCCTGCAGAAAAGCGAATCTAATCAACTCGGGACAAGCTGTGTGATGAACGAAGATCGAACAATATTGGGACACACATTTTTCAACAAATAGAAATAATCACCACCTCAGGTGCATTCATGAATACAATTTCCATTTGAATCGCGCTCAAACACTACTCGGAGATAACATCTATTGGCATAAAATTGTCATTAATCGTCAATCGCCAATGTGCTGTATCGCAAATAAAATAAGAGAAATGGAATCATTCATGGCAATTAACCAACACAATGAATCCTCTGGCGTAAATGTATCCACTAGCCTTCCAATTTCGGGCATGACGTGTGCGAGTTGCGTTGGACATGTTGAAGCCGAGCTATCCAAAGTGAAAGGAGTCAGCAGTGTCTCCGTCAATCTCGCCACGGAGCAGGCAGAGATCCGGTCGTCAACTTCAATTGACCGCATAGAACTGATCAATGCGGTCAAGAAAGCTGGATATGACGTCCCATCACATGTCATTGAACTTGAAGTCGGCGGAATGACATGTGCCACATGTGTAGGGCACGTAGAGCACGCACTGAAAGCTGTTCCTGGAGTGCGGGATGCAACTGTGAATCTGGCAACTGAGCGAGCAACCGTTCACGGGAATGCTAGTCCAGAAATGCTAATAGAGGCTATCGTAAAGGCCGGATACAAAGCTCGTATCCTTGATCCCCTGTCAGCACATAGTACTGACAGCAGCAGAAAAGACTTGGAACTGGCTGATTTGAAGTTCAAACTGATTCTGGCAATCGTGTTAGCATTACCCGTGTTTATCCTTGAGATGGGCTCTCACATAGTCCCACGAATGCACGATTTTATCATGAACACCGTTGGCATGAGGCAAAGCTGGTATCTCCAGTTCATTCTAACCACCCTGGTGTTGTTGTTTCCGGGAAGAGGGTTTTATCTCAGAGGACTTCCTGCCTTGCTTCGCCTGGCGCCGGACATGAATTCGCTCGTCGCAGTGGGAACATTCGCAGCCTACGCATACTCCGTCGTTGCCACATTTGCCCCAAGTCTTCTTCCGACGGGGACCGTGCACGTTTATTACGAAGCAGCAGCGGTTATCGTCGCTTTGATTCTTCTGGGCCGCTTTCTTGAGGTTCGGGCAAAAGGGAGAACTTCGGAGGCAATCAAACGTCTGGTGGGGCTTCAGGCAAAAGTTGCTCATGTCATTCGAGATGGCAGTGTCGTAGATATCCCCATTGGCGACGTTGTCTTAGGTGATCTCGTTGATGTACGCCCTGGGGAGCGGGTGCCTGTAGACGGGGTGGTTGTAAACGGAAGGAGTTATGTCGACGAGTCGATGGTCACAGGCGAGCCAATTCCCGTGGAGAAGATGTCCAGCAGCAGTGTTGTTGGAGGAACTGTCAATCAAACTGGTGCGTTCACCCTTCGTGCTGAAGCTGTAGGTGAGAAGACCGTCCTCGCTCAAATCATTCGCCTTGTTGAACAGGCCCAGGGCTCCAAGCTGCCGATCCAGGCAGTCGTTGACAGAATCACACTGTGGTTTGTTCCCGCCGTGATGGTTGTCGCGGCAATCACGTTTCTTGTCTGGCTGGTCCTTGGCCCTTCACCGGCTCTCACCTTCGCATTGATCAATGCAGTTGCAGTGTTGATCATTGCCTGCCCGTGTGCAATGGGATTAGCAACGCCAACGTCAATCATGGTTGGCACAGGACGTGGGGCGGAGCTGGGGGTACTGTTTCGCAAGGGCGAAGCGCTGCAACTATTGAAAGATGCCAAAGTCGTGGCAGTCGACAAGACAGGGACTGTCACGGAAGGTCGGCCAGTTCTGACAGATCTGGAAATCGTGGAGGGGTCTTCGCGCGAGGTGATTTTGGGCCACGTTGCTGCTGCGGAATCCCGGTCTGAACACCCGATCGCTCGCGCCATTGTTGAAGCAGCCCGAAAGGAGAACATTCCACTTCCTGAGGTGACAGATTTCGAGTCAATCACAGGAATGGGTTTGCGTGCAACAGCTGGTGGTGTTCGTGTGGAAATCGGCGCGGACCGCTACATGCATAAGATTGGCCTCGACACTCAGGCATTCTCATCAACAGCAGAAAGGCTTGGT
This sequence comes from Planctomicrobium limosum, assembly GCF_051465645.1. Classification (GTDB taxonomy): domain Bacteria; phylum Planctomycetota; class Planctomycetia; order Planctomycetales; family Planctomycetaceae; genus Planctomicrobium. The sequence continues at coordinate 1,498,488 of NZ_CP195790.1, forward strand.
CATGAAGGGAAGTCGCCGTTGTATGCTGCGTTGAATGGGAAGCTGGCGGCGATCATCGCCGTTGCCGACCCAATCAAGCCGGACGCGGTGAGTGCGATTTCTTCACTTCATCAACTGGGGCTGAAAGTGGCCATGATTACTGGCGATAACGCGCGGACGGCAAAAGCAATCGCCGCTCAGGTTGGAATAGATGAGGTGGTAGCGGAGGTCCTTCCTAAAGGGAAAGTTGACGCGGTTCGGCGGTTAAAGTCTGAACATGGTCGTGTCGCCTTCGTTGGTGATGGTATTAATGATGCCCCTGCCCTGGCTGAAGCTGACGTTGGACTGGCGATCGGAACCGGAACCGACGTGGCGATCGAGTCTGCCGATGTGGTGCTCATGTCTGGCAACCTGCAAGGAGTTCCGAACGCGATTGCATTGTCAAAGGCAACTATCGGTAATATTCAACAAAATCTCTTCTGGGCTTTCGCTTATAACACCGCTTTGATTCCTGTTGCTGCGGGCATACTCTACCCGTTCTTTGGAATTCTACTGTCGCCTATCTTCGCTGCGGGAGCGATGGCCCTGTCGAGCGTATTTGTTCTTGCTAATGCCTTGCGACTAAGGCAATTCCAACCGAAGCGGAATCCGTAATGATCCTGCAGCACACATCCTCAATCCAAATGAAAGGTTCGGTAATGGGTCAGCAGGACGAAGTGTCGTTGTCAGATTCGACTGTTGGGATCTTACTCGCCAATCATCGACAATTTCTAAGCTTTCTTCAAAAGCGAGTCGGTAGCCAGCAAGAGGCAGAAGAAATTCTGCAAAATGCATATGTTCGATCTCTGGAAAAATCTGATCAGATCCGTGACACAGAGAACGTGGTTGCCTGGTTCTATCGACTTCTCCGAAACGCCATTGTTGATAAATATCGCAAGGACGATGCCGCGCGTCGTTCTCTCGTGTCGCTGTATCAACAAACCTTAGCGCTTCCAACGCATCCTGATCCAGAAACAGAACGTGTGCTCTGTGAATGCGTCAAAGGCTTACTGTCCACTCTCAAGCCGGAACAAGCGTCGCTGATCAATCTTGTCGACATGCAGGGTAATGACATCGCTACGGTCACTGAGTCACTGGGAATTTCTCGTGGAGCCGCTCGAATCCGCCTGCATCGAGCACGCGCTGCGTTGCGGAAGCAATTGGAGCGCACTTGTCGTACGTGCGCTACTCATGGGTGCTTGGATTGCACCTGCCAGAGAAGGGCCAGTGATCTCGAGACAACTTGATCGTTTGAACTCAAAAAGCCCCAATGTCGTCATGTGAATCATGCAAGAATTCCTGAAACGCTTGGTGGGGACATCCGTCTGCCTATTCAGTTGCAGGAAGAATCATCGATTCCTCCCACTCCCATGCCCCGATGAAGTGGGCAGTCAACATTTCCAGTGGAGCTGATGCCATGACAACCACACGCCGTTTTCGCACGAACATCAATTGCGGGTCTTGTGTTGCGAGAGTGTCCCCTTTTCTGAACAAGGAGCCATCAATCAGTCGATGGGCGGTCGACACAGGAAAGGCTGAAAAAGTTTTGACTGTTGAAGGCGAAAACTTTACTGCAGAAACGGTCAGGAGCGCTATTGAACGTGCCGGCTACCGAGTAATCGACGAAATTCCAGCTTAAAATTCGGCCTGCCGACTCAATTGCCCCCGCCAGCTTCTGGGCAGTCACCCCAGCAAGCGTGATTGTCCAGAAACTGGTGGTTTGAGATGACTCGCAACCACCAGAATCGCTCCGTACAAATTCAGATGGTGTCGATCCTTGCTGTTTTTCCGGACGCAAATACGGCCTCGATTCTCTGTACCCCCTGCTTTTCTCGGACTGCGGCTTTAGGGGCTATACTGGTAGCTGCCCTACCCCCGGTTGCTCATGAAACTGCCACGGTTTGAGTGGCTGTCACCTTCCCCGCTCTCGTCGCCAAAATTGAATCTGAGGAATGATGAGGCGTGCCGGGCTCGCACTTCGTTCAATCTTTTCTGTATGCCAAATATTTGTTCAATCGACTTAAAAGTTGAGAACTCTTGAAATCTTCAGAAGAGATCAGGGCACGGAGCGATCTTGAGGGAGATTTTCGACACTGTGAACCCTTGTTCATTTTTTTTGAAACAGGAGGTAACATAGGTGGGGCTCCAGAAAGCAGAATCTTCAGAGTGATTCCGTTGGTCGCATTCTCAATATTCGGAAAGCCTTGGGACGGATGGTTTTAGGTGAATTTCCTCCCAGTCTGAGGAAAATGTGGAATCCTCGCAAATGATCAACGTGTTCGTAAAATGGTGTGAAGGAATGATTGGGTAATGGCATCTAATGAATCGACCCTCACAGGCATTCACGCAGGCATAATATCGCCTGACGAGGAACTGCTGGTGAGGTGTCGTGCCGGTCAGCGGGATGCACAATTACACCTTTATGAGTCATTTCGGGGTCAAGTTTATCGATTGATGGTTCGGATCGTCGGTATGCAGGAGGCTGAGGACCTGACACAACAGGTATTTCTTCAGCTTTTTCGCAAAATCGAACAGTTCTCAGCCCAATCTCGCTTTGAAACTTGGCTTTACCGATTGGCGATGAATGAGGCGTTGCAGCATCTGCGTAAGAAACGGCGGCGGAACATCCAGCCACTGATGCATGAACCCATGAGTCAACCGAGCCAGGAAGGAGCGCGTTCAGAGGACAGGGAAATTCTAGAGCGGGCGCTGTCACAACTTGATCCGGAGTTGCGTGCCATTTTTGTGCTTCGCGAAGTTCAAGGGCAGTCGTATCGCGAGATTGCCGACACTCTCGAAATTCCAGAGGGAACAGTGGGGTCTCGGCTGAATCGAGCGAGACGGGAGCTGCGACAGCACCTTGCCGACTTGGGTTGGGAATCGTGAAATGAACTGTTCAAAAGTGAATCAATTGCTTTCTGCCTACTACGATGGAGAACTGTCGGACGAATTGCACGAAGCCGTGCGAGAGCATCTCGGCCAGTGCGACGGATGTGCCGTTGAACTTCGCGGATTTGAAAGACTTTCCCTGATGGCAAGGTTCATTGAATCCGCCACGCCCCCTGACCACCTCTGGGAACGGATTGAAGTCACCTTAGATGAGCCAGAGTCCCATCGGATTAAACCGGAGGCTTCTCTTGCTCAGAACTCATATATATCACGCTCACGAATGATTATTGCTGTAGCGGCAACGATTGCCGTTGGGATTGCCGTATTTATGCTCCAAAGTTGGCGGCATCTTGAACACCACAACCATTTCACCACCGAATTCAACCAATACCTCTTGGAATTCAACAGAGACCCAGAAGCGGCTCAAAAATTCCTCCTTGACAAATACGAAAATCATCGCGTGTCCCCGGAGCAAGCTACCAAGCTGGTCGGCTACCGACCAGTAATCGCGGCTGGAGCTCCTCCCGAGTACAAGATTGCGTCAACATTTGTGGTAAAAATGCCTTGTTGCACGTGCGTACAGACCCTGTGCCAACGAGCTGACGGGAGTGCTCTGGCGATTTTTGAACATAACGACACTGCGCTCGAATGGTTTGGAGATCGCCCGGCTATCACTGCCAGTTGTCACGGAAAAGGGTGTTGTCTCGTGCAGCTGAAAGATTCAACGGCGGTCAGCTGGAAGCAAGGCAATCGATATATCACTGTAATTGGAGTTCGGGAATTCAGTGAAATCGATCGGATTTTGACCTGGCTTGACCAGACTCAGAGACCCTCTTGACGTTTGATGAATTTCGACAACAGTCAACACTTCGTTAATATCTAGTTTGATCTAACATTTAGTACGACGTATAATCTAAGTGCCCTGCAGAATTGTTGTCAAAGTCGCCGATAATGAAATCGTTCTTTTTGATCTAAAAGCAGTAAGAGGAAAGTGACGGTTTCAGGATCATTATGTTTCGGATCGTACTCGCTATCTACGTGCTGATGCTGTCGCTCATGGGGCCTTCCCCATGTTGCTGCTCTATCGGCCGTGCAGCCAGGACGGTCCTGTCAACATTTGATTTAACAGGCAATCGGGATGCTGAATGGTCTCCCTGCTGCAAGGCGGAACGAAACCAAACCTTACACGAGGATTCGAGCAACCACTCTCCGGTTTATTCTGATTCTGATTATTCGGGTGACTGTTGTGAATGCAAACAAAGCGTTTGCAGTGCCTTGCCGAAACCTCCGGTCGATCATACGGTCGAATTGCCCCGCTCTTGGTCAGATCACTTGACTTTAGGTGTGAGCTCGCCGGTACTTTTCGCGTATGTGCAGTCCGCTCGGGCGTTGCTTCTGCCTGACACCGTTCTGTACGCAACTTCTTCAGGGCGCGAAATCCGCATCTCTCTATGCTCGTGGGTATGCTAAAGACCACGCTGCTGTCCGCGATGTCTTGATCCGTTTATGGTCAGGACGAGTTGGTTACGGCATTCTCAGCTATTTTTCAGTTGCGTTGAACAGTTCTGTATTGCATTCAAGGTCAACCGGGCCTCGTGTGCGCTCTTCGCAATTGTTCACGATCGCTGCCACCTCCATGATTCGCTTGGAGTAATGGTATGAATCTTCTTGATTTACTGCATTTTTATGACCTCACCTGTAGGGAAGGATCGAGCCATGCGTGTTATTAAAACCTGGACTGCATTCAGTCTGGTTGCTGCCAGCGGAATGTTTTTATGGGGCTGCTCAGGAAATAATCCTACGGCACCCGTTGAATCAACATCGCAACAAGAGACCAGTTCACCTACACAGCCAACAGATGTTACGTCGTCATTGCTACCCTCACCCCCAAAGGAAAGTGAAGGTGAACACGGCCATAAGCCCGGTGCACATGGTGGAATTATGGTCTCTCTCGGCCGAGACAGCTATCACGCGGAGGCAGTTTTTGAGCAGGGAGGGCGGCTTCGGCTCTACACACTCGGACAAGACGAAACGCGTGTGATTGATGTTGAATCCCAAAAGCTCAAAGGGTTCGTGAAAGCTGAGGGGGAGTCCACTGCACACCCTTTCACGATGGACGCAGAACCCCAAGAGGGTGACGCACAGGGGCGTGCATCGCAGTTTGTTGGGACGCTACCGAACGAACTTCAAGGTCGCAATCTTGAAGTGACGATTCCGAATATCGTGATTTCCGGAGAGCGTTTCCGAATTGGTTTCAAGTCAAAACTTGAACAGCATGGCGAGGAAATGCCATCGAAACTCGTTGAAGAAGAAGAGCGGCAACTCTACCTGACGCCCGGTGGGAACTACACAGAAGCTGACATCGCCGCTAATGGCGGAGTAACAGCCAGTGTGAAGTTCCGCGGCCTGAAGTCAGAACACGACATGTTTCCTAAGCCGGGAGATAAGATCTGCCCTATTACGGAGACAAAAGCAAATTCCGCCTTCTCGTGGGTGGTTGGGGGGAATCGATATGAGTTCTGCTGCCCACCATGTGTAGACGAGTTTCTCAAAGAGGCGAAGAGCGGCGGGAGCAAACTTAAGCTGCCGGAAGAATATGTGAAACGATAGTCATGTGTCACTTTTTTGGGATCAATTCATTACAAGGAAATTCAATGAAAACCATTTCTCGCGTTGCACTGGGGTGCGCTCTGCTGATGTTCTCTATTGCGATCACTGGGTGTGGGGCTGCTCAATCTACCGAACCAACTGGTGGAAACAACGGACGCCAAACGACGAAGTCTGAAGCAGACGAACGTCAGGATGCATTGGCAAAACTTGACGTAGAGGACCGTGCTCATGCCGTGGCACAGGGATACTGTGCAGTATCAGAGGAACCACTCGGATCAATGGGAGTTCCTATCAAAGTGGTCATCAACGATCAGTCTGTATTTGTATGCTGTAAAGGTTGTGAGAAAAAGGCCAAGGCAGATGCTGAACTCACATTATCGAAGGTCAACGAACTCAAGGAACGAGTGAAAATCGAACTGAATAAATAGCCAATGGATCGGACTCAGAATTGCGCATTCTTTCAGTCGCGATCATCAGAATGACTGCATACACAGGAACACTGTAAAGTTTAAACGGGGTTTAACGCTTATGAATACGAAATGCATTCAGATGAATTTTACTTTTCTCGTCTTGTCGACAGCCTTCGTGCTTGCTCTTGGATTCACCAACCACTCTTTGCATGCTGATGGCAAAAGCACTAGTGCGGTTCCAGAAAAGTCTGTTGAATCTCGGGTTAGCGAGGCACTCGCCAAACTTTCCGTGTCCGATCGTGCCGCCGTTCTGTCACAACGGTACTGTCCGCTGATGAGTCGAGAACGACTGGGGGCGATGGGGGCTCCTATCAAGGTCACCATCGAAGGGACTGAGCTCTTCGTCTGCTGTGAAGGATGTTCGGACGAAGCTGTAAAGCACAGCAAAGAAACTCTGGCTACTGTGGGAAGGCTTAAAAGGTGCACAGTCGCACTTGCCAAACTTCCGGCAGCAGACCAGATACTTGCGGAGGCTCAGTTATTCTGCCCAATTGCCGAGGGAAGTCGATTAGGCGGAATGGGTCCACCAGTGAAAGTGCTGCTGGACGGTCAACCCGTCTTCGTCTGTTGCAAACCGTGCGTTGCGAAGGCGCAGTTGGACAAAAAGGCCACACTTGCAAGGGTGAAGGAGATTCAGCAAGAGAACTCCAAAGCATCACATCACTGAAGCTGCGGATGGATTGTTGCCACTTGAACTGGGACCGTTCCGAAAATCAAGAGAGCTTCAATCGAGCATGACGAGTCTAGTGCCGTGTCACGGCTTGGGTTTCGGGTGCGTGACCGCAAAACCGCCCGTCGTTGCCGGGCTTGCGTCATCGTCAATCCGAATTTTTAACAGTGACAATGCACTAGTGAAGCCGCCACGTCCAATTTTCCCCACCGGAGATTACGAAAATGATGCCCCAGATGTTTTTGAAACATGGGCGATATAGTGCCATCATCGTGGCGGCGATCACCACTGGTATTGCCTGGGGCCATGAAGGACATCAGCCATTACCAACTAAAGGAGTGCAGATTGAGCTGGAAACAGGCCATCTCACGTTGAGTCGAGATGCCCGGGAATTGCTCGATGTGACGTCAGAGGAGGTTCAAACACGTGATCTGACCAGCTCGGTGAGATCTTACGTTACCAGTGTTGCTCCATGGACTGATCATGCGTTTGTGACCTCGATACTACCGGGAAGAATCTCAGAACTGCACGTTCGTCCCGGCGATACAGTCAAGCAAGGACAGATTCTGGCCACACTGGATAGCCTTGGTTTGCAAGCTTTACAGTATGACTACCAACGAACACAAAATGAGTTGCAGTTGTCTGCCAAACTGCTCGAATCTTTAGCCCCTGCCACACAGTCGGGAGCAGTGCCAGGTCAACGACTCGTTGAAACCGAGAATGCTCATCTTCAAAGCCAAAATTCGCTCGATGTCATTCGTGCAAAATCGATTGGGCTGGGCCTTCAGGAAAGTGACTTGTCAGCATCGACAAATGAAAAGTATGGGGCCTTACGTCTGCCACTAAGAAGTCCAATTTCAGGTATTGTTCTTCACGCGGATGTCTCTTTAGGGAAGTTTGTCGAACCGTCAGAACATTTATTTGAAATTGTCGACACGTCAAAGGTCTGGCTAAATATCGGAGTCTTGGAACAGGATATCCATCGAGTTCGTGAAGGTCAGACTGCACGAGTGACGTTTAACAGTCTGCCAAATAAGGTTTTTGAAACTAAAATCAATTCCCTGCGATTTTGGCTCGACCCACAGTGGCATCAGAGTACCGCATGGGCCGAGATCATTAACAGTGAAAATGGAGACCGCGTCCTGCCGGGGATGAATGGTCAGGTCGAACTACTGAATCCTGGAGAAAGCGAAGCCCTTACGGTTCCGGTGGCTTCGGTATTCAGCGACGGTGCAGAGCAGTACGTATTTGTCGAGTCAACATCGACGAAATCCAGTTCTGAGTATCGAAAAACATCCGTTGTTACTGGCAGAAGGAATCGAGAGTTCATCGAAATCATTTCTGGCGATATTTTTCCAGGTGATCGAGTTGTGACTCGTGGTGGACATGAACTCTCAAGTTTGTTTTTTCAAGGTGTACTTCGGCTGAGCTCATCAACTGCTCAAAGCATTGGGCTGATCGTCGAACCGCTGGAGACACAACATATCGAGAAAGTGTTGCGGCTGGACGGGGATGTCGAGATTCCGCCGCAATTTCGGACATCGGCATCGCCTCAGTTGGCTGGCACGGTGCAGGCGATTTTTGTCACTCCCGGTCAAACCGTTCAAAATGGCGATGTCATCGCTGAAGTGGCCAGTCTGGAATTGCAAGACCTTCAATTGGAATTTCTCAAAGCTCAGCTTGACTTCGCGCTTTGGCGAGACACATGGACAAGATTGTCTCAAGCAAGCGAAGCGGTGCCACGGCGAACACTTTTGGAAATGGAAAGCCGCGTCAAATCGTTGGAAATACTAATTGCCAGCAGTCGCCAAAAGCTGTTAACGGTCGGATTGACTTCCAAACAAATCGATGAAATTGCTCAAACCAAACAAGTCGTAGTTGCATTCCCAGTTCGTGCTCCAATGGACGGTGTTGTCGCGAGATTTGATCGCGTACTTGGTCAGGTCGTCCGCGCTGATGAATCCCTGTTCGAAATTCATGATCCGTCGCGAGCCTGGATACAGACCTTTGTGCACGAACAAGATTCGTCCCGTATCCACGTGGGACAATCTGCTCGGGTTCGTCTGGTAGCTCATCCAGGGATGATACTGAACGGCAAGGTGGCAAGGCTTGGTCCCGTCGTCGACCTCACAAGTCGCACACAAACGGTCTGGATCGAACTCGACAAGCCAATCGAAATCGCGTTGCAGCATAACATGTTGGCGCAAATATCGCTGGCAATTGGCGATCCCGTATCAGCCTTGGCAGTTCCCCTTTCGTCAGTCATCCGTGAAGGCTTACAGAGCTTTGTTTTCGTTCAGAGGCCGGACGGCACATTTGAGCGTAAACGTGTGGAGTTGGGTCGAGAAGACGATCGGTTCATCGAAATTAAAAGTGGATTGAATCAGGGAGAGCGAGTGGCAAGTGGCGGTGTGTCCCAACTCCAGAAGGCATATGCCACTCTGAGATAACCCAGATTAGAAACAACTCCCATGTTAAATTGGATTATATCGTTCTCGTTGAAAAATCGTGTGCTCGTCCTCGTCGCGGCGGTTGTCGTGATGATGTCTGGAGTGCATCAGTTGCGTCAGATGCCTGTGGATGTGTTCCCAGATCTGAATCGACCGACAGTGACCATCATGACCGAGGCGCCCGGATTAGCGCCAGAAGAGGTCGAGGTGCTTGTCACGCGACCGATGGAATATCTGCTGAATGGAGCCACTGACGTTCGGAGGGTTCGCTCCGCTTCTGGCATTGGACTATCGATTGTATGGGTTGAGTTCGATTGGGGAACAGACATCTTCCGTGATCGGCAGATCGTGGCCGAGAAGTTGCAAATGGCCAGGGAACGACTGCCTGAGAACGTCAACCCGGTAATGGCTCCCATTTCATCGATCATGGGCGAAATCTTACTGCTGGGATTGCGGTCGACTGCAGAGCTAAACTCAGTTGAAGATCAAGAAGCCAAGGCGATGGAGTTGCGGACCCTTGGAGAGTTTACAGTTCGGAATCGAATTTTGGCGGCAGAAGGCGTTTCGCAAGTCACGGTGATGGGCGGGACCCTGAAGCAGTACCAGATTATCACATCTCCAGCTCGCCTTGCGGCTCAAAACGTCACATTACAGCAACTGACCGATGCAGCCCGAAGGGCCAATGTCATTGCCGGAGGGGGGATTATGGAACGGTCCCCCAAAGAATCTTTGTTACGAATTTCCGGTCAAAGTCTCACTCTGGAGGAAATTGAGGACACTCCTGTTATCTGGAGATTGCCTGTTCCTGTTCGCATCAGAGATGTCGCTGATGTGACATTTGGCGGCCCTGTCAAACGCGGTGACGCCAGCGTCTGGACGAAACTCAACCCCGACGTGAATAAGGCCGTTCGGGATTCTCGTTCAGCCAAGGACGACGGCAATGCTGATGCTCTCCAGCATCAACCTACCGGAACCGAGGAGCTCCTGGCACATTCAGACGCAGACTCTCAGCTTGTGGGGGGAACAGCTGTTTTGATGACGGTACAGAAACAGCCCAATGCAGACACATTGGTTCTCAATCGCCGCATCGACGAGATCCTTGACGTTTTACAGGACGAACTTCCTCCTGACATCGTGATCGAACGTCATATTTTCAAACAGGCAGATTTCATTGAATCAGCCGTCGAAAATGTGACTGAAGCGGTGAGAGATGGAGCGATCTGGGTCGTCATCGTGTTGTTTCTACTCATGGGGAACTTCCGCACAAGTGTCAGTTCACTGACGTCGATGCCTCTTTCGATTCTCCTAACAGTTCTCGTCTTTCATTGGTTCGGAATCTCAATCAATACGATGACCTTGGGTGGAATTGCGGTAGCGATAGGTGACCTCGTCGATGATTCGATCGTTGACATTGAGAACATCTACCGCCGACTCAAAGAAAATCAACAGTTGTCAGTAGACCAACGGCGTGCAGTGTTAGACGTGGTCTATGACGCTTCGTGCGAAGTCCGTGGTTCGATCGTCTATGCAACGCTTATTGTCATACTTGTCATGCTTCCCCTCTTCTCGATGGGAGGCTTGGAAGGCCGGATGTTCGCTCCACTGGGCGTGGCTTACATCACCTCCCTGTTTTGCTCGTTGGTGGTCTCACTGACATTTACACCCGCCTTTGGATCGATTCTTCTGGCCCGAGCCAAATTTCTAAGCGAACGAAAAGATCCACTTCTGATGCGATGGCTGAAGCGTATCGACACGATCATGCTACGCTTTACACTTCGCCATGCCACGCTGGTTCTTGGTACGGTTGCCGTTCTTGTGGCGGTGAGTTGTACCAGTATCCTGTGGATGGGGGGCGAATTTTTGCCACCATTTAATGAAGGAACCTTGACGATCAATGTACGTCTTGAGCCTGGAACTAGCCTGGATGAAAGTCAGCGAATTGCTGCGCGAGCAGAGAGAATGATTTTGGATGTTCCGGAAGTCCTTTCCGTTGCACGCCGAACAGGACGAGCGGAGTTGGATGAACACGCCGAAGGGGTCAATTCCTCTGAAATCGAAGTCCGACTGGCAGAGCATCAACCTCCCAAACCGGGATGGGGGTACGCAGCCCTTCGCCTGATCCCCATCGCTCATCTGTGGGGCTTTGACACAATAGGACGGCCACGTGACGAAGTCATTGCAGACGTTCGTGACCGCATCTCCAGTATCCCAGGGGCAGCTGTCAACATCGGGCAGCCGATCTCGCACCGGCTGGATCACATGATGTCAGGTATACGTGCTCAGATTGCAGTCAAGGTGTTCGGTCAAGATTTGCGGGAACTCCGCACAGCTGCATATGACATTCAGGAACGGATGCAGCAAGTATCAGGAGTCGTGGACCTTCAGATCGAACCTCAGGTTGAGATCTCTCAGATACGGTTGAACATCAAACGGGACGAGGCGTCAAGGTACGGCCTCTCTCCAGGAGAGATCGCGGACTTGTTAGAAACGGCCTACAAAGGAAGAGTTGTTTCTCAAGTCTTGGACGAGGATCGATTCTTCGGACTTGTCGTCTGGTATGATGAAACCTCGCGTAGTGATCCGGCGATTCTGAATGAAACAATTCTTGAAACGCCATCGGGACGTCGAGTTGCGCTGGGGCAAGTCGTTGAAGTGGTGGACACGACTGGTCCGAATACCGTGAATCGAGAGCATGTACAGCGCCGCGTCGTTGTCTTCTGCAATGTCCAAGATCGAGATTTGGCCAGTGTCGTTGCGGATATCAAACTGGCTGTTGCTCCCGTTGAAGATAAGCTGCAGAAAATACCCGGTAGCTACTATGTAGAATACAGTGGACAGTTTGAAGCACAGCAAGATGCGAATCAACGACTACTGCTTTTGAGCATGCTTAGCATCACTGGAGTGTTTCTACTCCTCTGTAAGGCACTCGAATCCTGGCGAGCCGCGATGCAGGTACTGGTCAATATTCCATTGGCAGCATTTGGATCTGTCTTGACACTGCTTGTCGTCAATCGCCCTGACTGGGAAATCTTGAGGGCCGCTCCACTGACGGATTGGCCCAGTATCTGGATTGGGGCAACGACTCTCTCAGTTGCGCACTGGGTCGGATTCATTACACTGATCGGAATCGTCAGCAGAAACGGGATTATGATGATTTCTCACTACATTCATTTGATGAAGTACGAGGGTGAGACATTTTCCGAGCAAATGATCATCCGGGGAAGCCTCGAACGATTGGGTCCAGTCATGATGACAGCGATGACGAGTTTCATCGGCCTATTGCCGTTGCTGTTCGGAGCCGGACAAACTGGTAAGGAAATTCTATATCCATTGGCTCTTGTTGTTTTTGGCGGCATGCTGACTTCGACAATTCTCGACCAGTTGGTGACTCCTGCCTTGTTCTATAAGTTTGGGAGAAAGGTCTATCAGCGAACTGTATCTGGAGACACCATGTTAAATCTGGCTGCAGAATCAACTCCTGCATTCGCCGAAAAATGTCATAAAAACCCTGCCAGTGGAGGTTCAGTCACTGCACACACTGAATTAGACCATACCTCAGAGGATCCAAAAAATGTGTCAAACAATTCTGATCCGGTACAACCGTAAAATTGTTCTGCATTGTTAACCACTGGCGACCGCATAAACCGATACAAAATTCATTTGTCGCATTTGGGAAGGGACTCTCATGACGCCACGTACCGGAATTCTACTTTTTGTCGCTACTGTTCAATTCTCTGCTTGCAACTCAACTCGGATGACTTCCCGTCAGAAATCCGATCAATTGCCAGGCAACAGAATAATGAGTGCGTCAGAGCAGAGATCAACAGATTCTGTTGAAGATGTATTTTCGCAACAGCACAACAGAGATGGTGCCCCGGAAGTTCATACGACCAATCGGTTCGCGGTCGCGACCTTGGAATCAACTCCTGAAACAGAAGCTTCAGTTAACGAGATCAGCGGCATCACTCAGGTCGATGGCGAGAATCTTCTAGTCGAGGCATCGACACCAGAGTTCAGTTCAAACTCGGTGCTGACATTAGATGACCTGAAACAGATCGCATTGGCGAACAACCCGACCTTGCCGCAGGCAAGTTCGGAGATTGAAAAAGAACGAGGTGTTTGGCAACAGGTGGGTCTTTACCCAAACCCCACTGTGGGTTACCTGAATTCCTCAAGCTCCAGAAATGGAGAGTCTCAGGTGAATGGTGTACTTGCACAGCAAACGTTCATAACTGCAGGTAAACTTGAAAAGGCCCGTGCAGCACAGTCCTTTGGAGTTCAAGATGCACTGTGGGAACAGGAGGCGCAAAAGCACCGAATCCTCAACGATGTGCAGTTGCGATACTTTGACGTACTTGCAGCCCAGGAACAAATTCAAATTGCCGTTGAACTCTCTGGTCTTTCGCAACAAGTTCTGGAGGCCGCTCACAAACTTTACAATGGCGGGCAAGTGCCGAAAACGGATGTTCTTCAAGCTGAGATTCAACGTCAGCAAATCGACGTTGCGCACAAGAATGCGCAGGTCGAATATCAATCAGCATGGAATCGATTGGCGGCGATTATCGGCTGTCCGGAAATGGTCGCTGTTCCACTGGCAGAGCCGCCCGCAGACTTACCGAATTTTGACCTTGAATCTGAGTGGCAACGCCTGCTCGCAGAGAGTCCTCAATTGAAAGGAGTTCAATCGCAGGTTGGGTTAGCACGTGCGCAGTGGACGGCAGCCAGTGCAGCACCGATCCCGGACGTGACCGTACAGGTGGTAAGCCAATATGACTCTATTGGCGGATACGGTACATTCAGTAGCCTTATCGCCCTGCCCTTACCGATTTACAATCGAAATCAGGGAGGGATTCATAACGCAGCTCACGAGTACTCTCGTTCTCAACTGGAGGTGCAGCGTGTCTGTCTGGTTCTGCGTGATCAACTTGTCACTTCATACGGAAACTACATGCTTGCCAAAAACCAGTCTGAGAAGTTGAGAACCGAGGTTCTTCCAAGAATCAAAGAGAATCTGGAACTAACTCTAGTTGGATATCAGCAAGGAGAATATGGGTACTTGGCTGTTTTGAATGCACAACAAAGCTCCTACAACGAACACCTAAACTATATCAACGCAGTCACGCAGGCGCGACATTTGGCCGTCAGCATCGAAGGTTTGCAACTGAGCGGTGGACTTAACCCCGCAGAAATCGGAACAGCAATTCAGGATGTTGGAACTGGTGGAAGATTGCAAGCTGTTCAGGCACAACAGAACAGAGACAATGCATCGAGCCTTGGCACATTTGCTCCGGCAGCCATGAATTGAGTTATCACCTTCATGCACGCTGCAGAATCAACAGTCGTCACACGTTCCCGATCTGCCTGAAGACAGTAGTTTACAAAAGGCAGGCCGGTGAATGTTGAGAGACGTCGGCAGATCTTCCTGGAGGCGTTTTCGCAGCGACCAACCGACGGCCATCATTACGGATACGACAGAATAGAGATCTTGCCCGTATGGACATTCTTCGCTGCATATTACACAAGATTCGTGGCTGGCCGCTTGGCGTCCATCTACTGCTCGCAGTAAACGTTCCACTGGGAGTCCTTCTGGCTGTGCTGCTTGTATTTGAGTACCAGAATCGAATGGATCAGGCTGTTACTGAAAAGGAGGCAAGTCTGGCCGACGAAGCGGTTGCAGTCCATCAAGCTGTATTGCAGCTGACGCAGGCAAATTCGAAAAGCACCCTGCATTCAACGGCAGAGTTTATTGAACAGGTTTGCTGGAAAATGCAGAGTGGCCGTTCTCCAGGGCACACAATTGTGGTGAGTCATGGAGGTGAAATCCTGCATAGCCATGGGGCGGATCACGGCCACACGACAATCGATGCAGAGCAGGAACTCATCCAGGCATTTCTTGCGGGACGGTCTCAGATTTTCTGGCAAAGTGAAGCAGTGGTTTTGGGAGGGTATCGTGAAAATGACACCATTGTCGTGATCGCAGAACTTGCGACAAACATTCGACGCCTCGCACGATCTGAATCGATGTGGCATCTGGCTGGCTTGATGAGCCTGTCTTTTCTGGCTGCTCTGATTGTGGGCGTCGTACTATGGCAACTCATTCGCAAACCGATCCGAGAGATGTCGATAACGGTAGACGCGGTGGCAAACGGAAGTTTCGGAGTTCCGTTGAGTCTCCCGGTTGGCCGCGAGCTTCAGGTTTTAGCGAATTCCTTCAATCTTATGAGCGAGTCGCTTGCTGCGAACGAAAGTCAACGCAGGCTACAAATGGAACAGGCGCGAGAAATCCAGCAGCACCTTCTCCCCAATGACGTGAAGATCCCGGGACTGTCGATCTGTCCCTATTTTCAACCTGCTGAAGATGTCGCAGGTGACTATTACGACATCATACCGCTATCCAACGGCTCGTGGCTAATCCTCGTTGCTGATGTGGCAGGACACGGCATCCCTGCCGCAATGGCGGCGACGATTCTCAAATCATTGATTATATGCGCGTCACTCTCTCACGAGTCTCCCACAGAGATTTTGACTCAGGTCAACCAACAGTTTGCATCGCTGCTTCCGAGTGGCCGGTTCGTAACGTTAATTTTAGGGGTGTGGCATCCTGCTTCCCGTCGGATGACTTACGTGAACTCTGGACACCCGGCGGGACTGATCTGGAGTCCAATTCGTGGGTTTCGCGAACTCGCAGCCACTGGAATGCCAATCGGTATCATCAGTGATGATGTCTCATTCGAAGCTGGAGAGTTGGAAATCGTTTCTGAAGACCGTTTGGTTTGGTTTACGGACGGGTTGATTGAGGCATTCTCGCCGGATGGGGAATTGTTCGGTATGAACCGTTTGAGGGATCTGATTGCTCAGAACGGAATGAAAGATCCCGAACACATACAGAAAGAGATCCTAACCGCTGTCAAAGAATTCGCCGCGAATGAAGCATTCAAAGATGACCTTACGTTTCTTGTGATTGGCTGACCGACCAAGGGATTCCGATGACTCTCTCCAATGGTTGTCTTCGCGAGAACTTGATCCTGTTTGCTCAGCATTTTGAAGAGGCGTCGATTTCGATGTTCCAGAAACGCTCCCAACTGGTCCGAATTCCGGGATCCACTGCAAGGAGCACCGCCTGATGCACCTCCTCCGGCTTGCCAGGCCCTGTTTGCGGATGCTGGCTACGATGCTGAGTAGGTACATCCGTTCTGTCGGGAAGAATGGCAGTTGGAGAGGGTGAAGCCTGCCGTCCATCACAACGATGGTGGTCTGAATGGCAAGTATCGTTCCGAGATGACGGCGGAAATATTCAACGAAAAAGGGATACGGTCGTCGCCGGCTGGTGGAATCGTATATGAGTGGACTCAAATACACGACCGGAGGAGTGTTATCGGCCCACAGTTAACGGCCTCCACTCTGAGGTGTTAGGTCAAACACAGCAATCCAATGGCCTTTCAACAGGGGGATATAGCCTCTCTTTGTCAATTGTGGAATGAAATTCGGTATATGCGAGAATTGCTTATGAGTTTGCGGTAAAATGGCTGATCGATCTGCCGTTTTGGAATTCGCCCCTCGGCTTCAATCGATTTGTTTCGTGCTCAGGAAAGTGGCGAAGTGCTAGATCATCAACTTTAGGAGATCCCCTAATGTCCGCGTCCACAAAAACAGTCCTCATAGCTGGTGGAGTTTCCCACGAATGGTGGGCGCTGGAAGGTGGTTATGCGGCCTCTGCGAACTGGACTGGGGTTTGATAGTTCAAGGCGGAGTGTCTGCGGATCCGGTTGTAGAACACTTCGATGTATTCAAACAGGCTCGCTCGAGCCTCTGCTCGGGTCTGATACTGCTCGTGATGCACCAATTCTTTCTTCAAGGTGGCGAAGAACGATTCCATCGGTGCATTATCATAACAGTTGCCTTTGCGACTCATTGAACACGTGATGCCATGTTCCTTGAGCAGTCTCTGGTAATGCTCACTCGCATACTGCACGCCACGGTCGGAGTGAGCCAGCAGTTCTTCTCCTGGACATTGACGAGCAATCGCCATTTCCAGAGCGTCGACCACCAGACGGCTGTCGATCTTCGCCGACATCGACCAGCCCACGATCTGTCGAGTGAATAAATCCTCCACGGCCGCCAGATATAACCAGCCTTCCTTCGTCGCCACGTAGGTGATGTCAGTAGTCCAGGTCTGATTCTGACCTGATGGCTGAAAGTCTCGATTCACAATGTTGGAAGCCACGGGATGAGCATGGTTGGAATCGGTCGTCCTCACACGGAACTTGCGATGCGATTTGGCTTGAATCCCAGCATTCCGCATGTATTTTGCCACGGTCTTGCGGTTGCAGCGATGACCTTGAGCAAGCAGTTCGGCATGCACTCGGGGGGAACCGTATGTTCGCCGACTGGTCTCGTGAACTTCACGAATCCGCTCCGTCAGCTCCGCACGACGCACAGCTGTGATGCCCTCTTCACGAGAGCACCAGGCATAGAACCCGCTTCGTGAAACTTGCAGCACACAACATTGCACCGAAACCGGCCACTGCTCACGATGATCGTCAATAAAGGAGTATCTCACTTGAGCTCCTTCGCGAAGAATGTGGCAGCTTTTTTTAAGATGTCCCTCTCCATCTTGAGCCGAGCATTCTCCTCCCGCAGACGTCGATTCTCTTCCTCCAGAGGAGCCAGTTGCCCCTTGCCAGGAAATGCCTGTTCTCCTTGAGACTCCAGTCGCCGCTGCCATTTGCGAATCGTGCTGGGATCAATCTCCAGACGCCGAGCCACTTCGGCTTGTGAAAGACCTTCACGCTGCATCAGCTGCAACGCGTCACGCTTGAACTCCGCTGTGAAAATACGACGACTCTGCGACATGCAATGCTCTCCTCACTGGGAATCATAAGGGCTTAACCCAGCGCCCACCATTCGTGGGAAACTCCAGTTCCCAGCACGCAAGGCCCCATCGCCTGAAGCGACGCGATCAGACTCACCCGCCGACGAATTCACATCCGGCTTTTCAGCGTATGGAGTAACTCGACGACAGCCGGATCGCGGATCAGGTCCCCACGCCTCCATGTGGCCGCTGCGGATCGATGACGCACGCAACGCAGCAGGCAGAAAACAACCCCCAACGCCCAAGCCCCAACGAACAAGGGACTGAACTGATCGAGCTGATTGAATATCCATTCCTGCCAGCGAGGCGGTTTTGTGACGCCCCTCTGTCCCGGCCGCGTGTCAGCAACGTTGTCATAGACTGGCGGAATGCCGAGGGGAGGAGCTGTCAAGATTGTTGGATCGCTCTCCTGAATGTCTACCGCCCTCTCTCCTATTGTTGCAGCGGTCAACGTTCCCGCTGGAAGACGGAGGATGGACCATGTCACCAGAACTCCGAGCGCCATGCCGATCAGGCACCCCAAGCTGGCTGAATATCGGAGGTTCGGTTTTGAACGTGGAATCAAAGTCAGTACGATCGCGAGCACCAGGCTCCAGAGCATCCCTTGCCAAAGCGAATGGAGCAGTGACCAGTAGAGAGAGCCTGCGGCGGGGCTGGAGAACCAGATCATTAACGAAGTCATTGTTCGTCTCCGTTCTTGCCAGCCTCTTTCGCAGCCTGACTGATGACTTTACGGATTTGCTTCAAATCCTCCGCTGAAATCTCAGTGGCATTCATCAGAGCCTGCACCACCTTGGCCGGGCTTCCGGAGAAAAGGTGGTTAAGCATTGTCTTCAACACTGGTTGAACGACTTCCTCATGAGTGACCAGCGGGCGGTAAATATGAGTCAGCCCTTCCCGGCGATGCGTCACCAGTTTCTTCCGTTCCATGCCCTGCAAAATTGTCAGCACGGTCGTGTAGGCACGTTCCTTACCGTCCGGCAGAAGCGGCAACAGATCCCGCACGCTGAGCGGCCCCTGCTCCCACAGCACTCCCAGCACCTGCAACTCCAATTCGGACGGCTTCGCAGCTTTCAATTTCCCTCTCCTACTATTAACCCAGTAGATACTACCGTAACAGTAGAGCGAATCTCAAGCAAGCACGAAGTTAGAGAAGTTCTCTCTCACTGCGATGATCGACATTGCCTCAACCCACACAACCAACGACGTTCCTACAGGGACCTGATGATTCAGAATCGGACAACATTCGACAGAGACAAACCATGACGGTTCAACTCGTTCACACTCACTTTTTCCCAGACAGTGAATTTTATTCCCGGGATTAAATTTGCGTTCGACAAGCAGCCCGCGTGCCCATGCAGTGCTTTGTTGGTAACCGGTCATTTCCGTGGGGAACGAGCGCTAAATATCGGGCTCATGGGTGTCATAATACATGATGTAGGAATGAGAAGAAAAAAGAGAAATAGGAATTGAAGTGCCGTTGGCCGGCACATGGAGCAGCATCTGGGCGGCCTTGTGGTATGCCTCCGCTGCTCCGTCTGCGTCGCGCTAAATTCAGGGCCTAAACGTGTCATAATACATGATGCGAATATCATTGCATCGAGAGTGTCCATAAGCATCCCGTTCACCCCGGCAGAGAGGACTAATCAACGTCCTGTCTGCCGGGGTCTTTTTCTGGGATGCACCGGCTCGTCTGTTCCCTCTGCCTGCTGCTTGAAAGGCCCCACCATGCCCCCTGATTCCACTGCTGTCCGTGCCCCCCGATTCCCGTTAGGTCAGATCGTCGGTACTCCCGGCGTTCTGGAGATGCTCACCCCTGCCGAGGTCCAGCACGCTCTGACCCGGCATCAGTGTGGTGACTGGGGAGACTGCGACCCGGCTGATGCCGCCGCCAATGATCAGTCGCTCCTCGACAATGAGCGGTTACTGTCGGTCTACCACTCCGCTGCCGGTGTCCGCTTCTGGATCATCACCGAAGCGGATCGCTCTGTCACCACCCTGCTCCTGCCTGAGGAGTACTGAAGGTGTTCGAAGTCCCTGCTGCATGTCACGACTCCCCGCCTGGGGAGTTTTTTGTTGCGCTCACCTCACTTTCACAAGGAACTTGTCTCATGCGTCAACGTGATCTCAACCGCTCCATCGCCCGTACCACCGGAGAGAGCGTCACCACCATCTCCCGGATGGGCTTCGTCCCGCTGCTGCCGGAACCGAGCCAGCGGGAACCCCGGTTCCTCGACTGGGATCAGCTGGAACTGCTCCGGAATGGAGGGGCTCTTGCTCATCGCCCGTTCCGGTACCGCCGCTCCTGACCAGAAAGGACCTATGTCCGCTCGACAGAAATTGAATGTCGCCACGGTGAACGGCTGCCTGCTGGTGGCCGGAACAGTGGCCTATCTCGCCGAATCCTGGACGCTGTTCGCAGGCCTGCTGCTCCTCCTGCTGCTGAGTGCCATTGGCACCGGCGGCATCCGCTTCCGGCGTCACTAAGAGCAGCTTGCTCGACCGGGTGCCCGCACTGCGGCCGTTTCGATTGAAGACACGCAACTCGCCGCGTGGCGGAAGCGTGTCTTCCCAATCCCCTTGCCCCGTTCTTTTGAAGAAAGCCCGCTCATGAAGATCCTGTTTCTCAACAACGATGGCGGCGGTTTCGCCGACCACATCGACATTGCTCCGCAGACCACGCTCGCCCAGTTGTTCTCCGATCGTCTCCCCCATGCCTCTCCAGGCGATTACCTGATTCGCGTCAACCGTCAGCCGGCCCCCGCGGACTATGTCCTGCAGCCCGGCGACCGCGTCTCCCTCACCCCCACCCGCATCGAAGGGGCCCTGTCGGGTTTGGCTCAGCACGCGTGAGAGCCGGGAGGGCGACTCTGACGGGAGGTCCTCCCGGCAGGATTCATTGACGAACCTCTGAAACGCGACAGCCGGTCAATGACCGGCTGTCTTCATTCGTCCAGAAAGGAAATCGTTTCATGTCTAAAACCCAGCACACTCGCCTGCGGGTGGCGTGTGCCTTGCACCAGCACTACGCACACGGTTCCCGCGAACCCACCGCTCCCGATCCTCCCACCGAGCACTGGCAGCGACTCGAGACGCTCTGGCGTCAGCTGCAACTCTGTGAACGGCGGTCCCTGCCGGCCACTCAGAAACAGCTTCAGGAACATTACCTGCAGACACTCGAGATGCTCGGCTCCCGCTGTCGGGCGCTGGTTGCTCTCAGTCAGACTTCACTCCGCTCCCCACCTCCCCCACTGCGGTCGCTGTACGAAGAACTGGTGGCGCTGGAGCAGGAGTTCCCCGAAGTCCGTTATGACCTCGCTGCAACGACTGTGAGCATCATCACCGAGCCGGTGATCCTTGATGGCGTCGAACTGGGCCCCTTCGAGATCCGCCTCGACTGGACCCAACTGTCCCTCACTCACCCCTACGAAGTTCTGGCACTGGAACCGCATCCTGCCGGAGACTCCCCCGGAACCACCCATCCGCATGTCCATGACCGCATCCTCTGTGAAGGGGAGGCCCGCGAAGCGATCCGGCTCGCGCTCGATCAGGGACGACTGGGAGATGTCGGTCTCCTGATCAACCAGGTACTGCACACCTACAACCCCGGCAGTGCCTACACCAAGCTCGCCGACTGGGAAGGGGTCCCCTGCGCCGACTGCGGCGGTCCCTGCCCGGCCGAAGACCTCACGTCCTGCGTGGGGTGTGAGCAGAGCTCCTGTCCGGACTGCCTCACCTCCTGTCGGGAGTGTGGGGACTCTCTCTGCACTGCCTGCGAACAACGCTGCACCGACTGTCAGGAACCGCACTGTGCGGGGTGCCTGGAATCGTGTGCCGACTGTGGCCAAGAAGTCTGTCCTTCCTGTCGGACGGACGCTCTCTGCGGCCCTTGCCATGACCTGCAACAGGATCCTGAAGATGACGAAACAGACCTTCCGTACCAAACGCCTGCTCCGCCGCCACCTCCGTCGGCCCCGGGGGAGACGGTCCCCCCGCCCGACCCTGACCTTCACCCCCACCGCCTGGGCCAAACTCCACTGCCTGCGTGATCTCGGACCGACAGAAGTCGGAGGCTTCGGGATCACGGACCCTGACCAGAGTCTCTGTGTCCAAGACATCCAGTTGGTGCAGCAGCGGTGCACCAGCGTCACCGTCAAGTTCGACGACACCGCTGTCGCCGAGTTCTTTGAGGCTCAGGTCGACCAGGGACGCCGTCCCGACCAGTTCGGCCGGATCTGGATCCACACCCATCCCGGTGACTGTCCGCGGCCCAGCACCGTCGACCGGCGCACGTTCCAACGCTGCTTCGGGCGCTGTGACTGGGCGGTGATGTTCATCCTTGCCCGGGGAGGGGCCACCTTCGCCGAGTTGCACTGGCAACGGGGAGGTCCCGCCCGACTCCCGCTGCAGGTTGCAGTGGATTTCACGCGTCCCTTCCCGGCAGCGGACTTCCCGCAGTGGGAACGGGAGTACTGCGACGCCGTGCAGGAAGAGGAATTGTTCCTCGACAGACCAGAACCGCCGTTCGAGGAGTTCTTCACGAACGACCTGTTCGAAACCGCTGCGATTTGATTCCTTCACATCACTCACTCATTGCCGCCTCATCTGGGAGAATTCTCTCCTGGATGAGGCGGTCTGCATTTGGAAAGGCCTCTCATGACAGATCGTTTCCTGCGGCAGCAGGATCTGGTCCCCCTCACCCGACTCCAGTGCCTCAGTCTCACCGTCATCGGGGTCGGTGCCATTGGCCGGCAGGTCGCCCTGCAACTGGCCGCCAGCGGTGCCCGCCGCATCCAGCTGATCGATCCCGATCACGTGGAACCCACCAACATCACCACGCAGGGGTATTTCCAGGAAGATCTGGGATCTCTCAAAGTCGATGCCACCGCCGCCCTCCTCTGGCGGATCGATCCCCAGCTCCATGTCGAGACGGTGGCCGATCGCTTCCGCTCCCGTCAGGAGACCGGCACCGTCGTCTTCTGCTGCGTCGATTCGATCAGCGCCCGCGCGGCCATCTGGCGGAGCCGCCAGCATCAGCTCGAATACTGGGGCGATGGCCGTATGCTCGGAGAAGTCCTGCGAATCCTCATCGCCACAGACGAGTCCTCCCGACAGCACTATGCCACCACTCTGTTCCCCCAGGCTCAGGCCCAGTCCGGCAGCTGCACCTCCCGCAGCACGATCTACTGCGCCAGCCTCGCGGCCGCCCTCCTGCTCCACCAGTTCACAAGATGGCTCAGACACCTCCCCAACGACCACGACCTCACCCTCAACCTCCTCGCCAGTGAACTGACTATTGGGGATTAGATCCATGAGCCCCATAATTGAATAGATACCGAGGTAGGAGAGAACGGAGTCAAACCCCCCGTCATCAACCGGGGGTATCATCAATCAGAGAAGCCCCCTCGGATTTGATCGCCACCACTTCGAATCAACCTGAATGAAACAGACTGCCACATTGAAAACTCATCCACAAGTTGAGGCGAAGCGGTTCAACATCGAGGTACTCAATGACGTGAACAACAATCATTCATCATCGCCCAATACTCCCATTACTTTTGCGCAACCAGTGGCAGGAACTCCCTGAATATGAGTGAACCGTTGCTCTCTGAATCGTGGCTCGTTCCCCGTCCTTCCGAATTCGTCGAACGATTAATTCCTCAGTTTCGCTGGGAGTTCACCCGCCGCCATCCGTACTATCTGATGACCTGGAAGCAAGCAACGCGACCTCCGGAATTCGCAACCCCATACGAGAAACTCGCGTTTGAATCTGCTCAGATGTTGTTGCAGTTAATTGGAGTGCATTACGAGCCAATCGATCCAAGTCTTGGATATGACCAGCTCGGATTGGATTCCCTTCCAATGAAATCACCGTGGATAAAGGGGGCTGTCTCCCAAATACAGGTCCGTGGAGTCGTGGCAGTTCTCGCCAGGCAACTACCCAGGGATACTAAAATTGCAGTGATCCAGCTCCTACAGAAATCGCTCGACGTAGATTTTCACAATGCCTCACAGGAATACGAACTTCTAACGGAGATCCTCAATGGGGAACATCCTAACTTTCAGAACGTATTCGGGGAGCAATTTGTCATGATCAACCCAGAGGCCCCTCTCCGAGCGATCACTGACGCGGTGGGACAGATCGCACGCCAATACAAACAGACCCACCAATTGGCAGAACAACGACAGCAAACCGAAAAGTTTCAAGATTACCTCGAAGTGTGGGATCTTCGCGAAGGTTGGAAAGGTGGTGGGTATGCCAATGAGAACGAGAAGCGTTTCGCAGAAATTGCGAAGATACTGAGGCGACCACTCCAGACAGTATCCAACCAATACCAGGCAGCGTTCAAGCAAATCTCAGGTAAGGAATATACCCCAGATGTGTGGTATCGAATCATGGGAGCATACAAGTTCGCTGGGCGATTAGGAGGTAAGGTTTTACGTGTCTCAAGCAGACGGCCAATCAGGAGAAAATCATGCAATCCAATTCCCGAGACTCTGTTCACATCCAAATACGACAACCGGACACCCCCCACCGCAAATATCGCCGTGCGAGACGCACGTGAGCTTCATGAGCTGCTCATCGATGTCCAAGATCTAATCCATAAAGGATGGGATGATAGTGCGATCATTGAGGAACTCGAACTGTCTCCCAAAGACGAAGCACGAGAACTCATTCAAAACATTCGTCAAGACCCTCGAGTAACTGATGAGCTTTGACATCGATAGGGAAAATTTTAAAACGCAATTTTGGAACACCGAGGCGATCTCGAAGTCGAAAGCAAGGAATGATGGGATTTTCCAAGATTCATCCTTTGCCCCGATATCGCTCCCCCGTTTTCTTCGCACATCTGAGAGGTAACGCGGAAAACGACTCGTGAAGTGCATCCCTCCGGACTTAAGTGGCAGGGCACACCGGCCACTTAAGTATTTCCGCTGGAATGGGATACGAGATGTACGCCAACGGATGTCTTCCATCGCAAGAAATCGCTCCCAAATAACGTAATCGCTAATTGAGAAGGCGGAATAAGTGTAAGGACACCACTCACACTTTGGATCGCCGCCCATGATTTTTTCAGAGTCGCATGTCGACTGCATCAGTGTCAACGACTTCGCCGCGCGCGTCGGTTTTTCGGTGCCGACAATTCGCCGTCGCATCAAAGACGGCTCAATTCGCATCTGCCAACCCGGTGGGCCTGGAACTCGCCTGTCAATTCCGCTCTCAGAACTGACGCGTCTCCTCGCGCAAATTCCCGACGCTGCAACGGCGACTAAAACGCGTCCCTCCTCCCATAAGCCGATCGCCGGACCAGCTCCGAAATGGAAGCAACGCAACTAGAAATCGTGAAAGTGCTCAATGCCAAAACCTCGAAAAAAGGAACTGCTCCGCTGCCGTTATTTCAGCTGGTTGTTAGGCCAGCGGAACGGTGTTTATTTCGCGGACGGGCGATCGAATCATCCCCCGCTCGGCCGACATTCCTTGTCGACACGAGAACGATCTGAAGCCCTGACCGCCCTAGAAGAGCTGGATGTAGTCAAAGCCGTCGAGCACGGACTCGCCGAGCGGCATCTGCTCTCCACTCTCGCACAAGAAAAACTTTCATTAGAGGCAGGGAGAACCCTCTATGAACAGCACGTAAAGCGGCCACGCATCGCAGGAGGTCCCGGAAAAACAACAGCCAAGCGATACCGGGCGGTCTTCGACAAATTTCTGCCTTTTGCCAGTCGGAACCACATTGAGACATGGAATGAAGTCACAGCGAAAACGTTAAACAGCTATGCAGCCTGGCTGAGTGATCAAGGTTATGCGTACGCGACTCAGTATTTGGAACTCAACACTCTCAAACAGGTCATAAAGTACCTCGTCGAGGAAAAACATCTGCCCCAGCCTTGCCTGTTCAAATATCCATTAAGGAAGGCTGATGGAACGCAAACCTACTGTTGGCGACTAGCGGAGGTCCAGGCGATGGTGGATCATTGCGCTGAAAATCCGGAGTTGAACTGGCTTGGCCATACGCTGATTGCTCTAGCGTGTACCGGACTTCGGATCTCAGAGTTGGCGTCGCTCCGATGGTCGGATATTAATCTCGAAGCGAACATGATCACGCTGACAGATGAAACTGGCAAAGCGACACGTGATTTGCGTGGGGAACGTCGGACAACCAAATCGGGCCACGGTAGGTCTCTGCCGATACATCAGGAACTCTTGCCAATCTTGATGAACCTCCCACGACGGGCCGATCAGCGCGTTTTTCACGGTCCACTGGGCGGCAAACTCAAACCCGATACGCTAAGACAAATTCTGATCCGCGATGTGCTGACCCCATTGGCGCCACAATTTCCAAGTCCTGTGAACGAAAAGGGATTCATGGACGGACGACTCCATTCGTTCCGTCATTATTTTTGTTCCAAGTGTGCGAATGACGGGATCGCCGAGCAAGTCGTCATGGCATGGGTCGGCCACCAAGACAGCGATATGGTCAGACGCTACTATCATTTACATAATGAAGAGTCACACCGCCAAATGAGTCGTGTGCAACTCGTCAAATCACCAGGCTCGCGTGAGTCCTGAAGTGTTCCCGTTCGATACCAGAGGAGACACATCTTCCTCAATGAAGGCCTATGAGGAACTCTTGAAGATCTCGCCTCTGTCTCACGACCTTAACACGCTGATTGGCACAATCATTGGCACAGTCGACTGTGCCAATGAAAAAAGCCTCCGCAAGTTCTTATTTGATAAGAACTTGCGGAGGCTAATCGTCAACAAGCGGAGAGACCGGGATTCCCATTGATTCGCCTCGACATCGGAACTCTTCTGGAATCTTCACGAGGCGGATCTGAACAGAATCTGCGCGATGTTTTACAACTTCTTGAAACCATTGCTCCAGCTGTCCTGTGGCTGGAAGAAATCGACAAGGCGTTTGCCGGGTTCGATGATGAGGCCAGCACGGACAGCACTTTGTCGCGACTCGTCGGACGCTTCCTGACTTGGTTGCAGGAACACTCGGCACCTGTCTTCGTTGTTGCAACAGCCAACAACATCTCCCGACTCCCTCCTGAAATGCTGCGTCGCGGACGCTTCGACGATCTCTTCTTCGTTGATCTGCCAAACTACTACGAACGTCTGGAGATCTTCCGAATTCATCTCGCCAAGCGTGGGTGGAAGCCAGACAAGTTCGATATCGAAGAACTTGCAGAAGAGAGCAACGGATATAGTGGCGCTGAAATTGAAGAGATCGTGAATTCTGCAGTCATTGAAGCGCACGCATTAAATCGGGTTCCGACTCAGCAAGACCTGGAACAGGCGAAAGAGCGAACAGTCCCGCTCTCGGTCACGATGGAGGATGAAATCTTCCATCTCAGGGAATGGGCGCGCACTCGTTGTCGTCCGGCCACTCAGGACTTCCGTATCATGCAAGTCATGGAGGAAGAGCAAAGAAAAGGTGAGGTCATCGACCTGATCGAGACAGAGCTTCCACGCTGGCAACAGTTGGCAGAGCACGGACAGGTGCAAGCAGCAATCTACTCATTCATTGAGTCAAACGACAACGTTCCCTGGGCGACGCTGCTTAAAGAGTTCGAACCATATCTCGAAACTCGTGGCGAGTACGGTCTCGTCATTCGCTCCAACCCAAAAATTGTCCTTTGCGTTCGCTTGAGTCGCGATATGGCCGACATGATCGCAGAATACCTCGACGGGCGGCGCATCTATCTGCACCCCACGACAACCGAGATGATTCCCGAATCAGCCAGACCATCGCTTCCAGCGATTGAAGAGTTGCCGGAAGAAAGTGTGAAATCCCCGGTCTGGATGCCGACCATATTTCGCATCCTTCCACATCCTGGAAAAAGCAGTCAACTCGCCAAAGTCGCTAGAATTCGGATGGGAAGATAGGCTCCTGAAGAACCAAATTTGCGTCAGGCAATTCGGCTTCGCAACGCCCTCGACTCATTCATTCAAACATAAAAGCCTTCGCGAACGACAACTGTCACTCACGAAGGCTTTTTACTCTTATCTCACCTGAAGTCCGCAATCAGCAGGGACTTCGTTAGCTCTTGAACTGTCCGCCGATCATCTCAACGAGTTTTCCGCTCACTGGATTGAGCTGATTCGATGTCGCGGTGTGTTTCACCAGATCGATCATCACGGCTCCGCAAACCAGCAACATTAAACTGGCTACAACCAACCCGATAAACATTCCGGTTCCCCATTCGGCTTCCACAGGAGCAAGACGCCCCACGCCTGACTGAGCAAAGCCGGTGTCGTCACTTCCTTCGAAAGCGTCTCCACCTTCGAAGACATCGAGATCTTGATCATCGTCGAAGCCTTCCGACTCCAGATCGAGGTCAGCTTCTTCAAAATGATCAGTTGAATCTGTGACTTCGTCATCAAGCGTAAAGACATCGTCGCTACCGCTATGAATGTCCATCACGCCAGTCACGTCTGCATCGGACGAATCAAACCCGTCGTCGAGTGCAGGAATCTCGAAGTTCGTCTGATCACCATCATCCCCCCCCATGATATCCATCATCGGGAGAGTACCTCGGTTACGGTCATCCGACTGTGAAACGCCACTTCCATGAAGTGAAATTCCGCTGTCGATCGCTTCGAGGGAGATCCCGCTTTCTCCGGCATCGAGAGAGATTCCACTCTCATCATCCAGAGCGAGAGTCAATCCGGAATCTTCATCATCGTTCAGATCGAGACCGATGCCGCTGTCGCTTGGGCCGGCCAGAGAAATTCCGCTTTCCCCAAGCAGAATCGAACTGCCACCGCCAAGCGAAATACCAGACTCGTCATCGAGCACAGATGCGCTCGGTCCAGAGTCCGGGTTGAAGTCAATTGCGAGTGCGTCGTCGTCATCAAGAAGACTGACGTCACTTGGAATGTCGGCATAATTGCCAACCAGCCGAACATCGCTGTCGCTTTTTTGAAGATCGGCGATCGGAAAATCGCTATCAGTCTTGCTGTCTGGAACCAGCATCGAAGTTTCAAGCCCGGTATCTTCGGCGCTCAGTTTGACATCACTGTCACTGCCTGGCAGAGAGAGTTTGACGTCGCTGTCACTATCAGGGCGGACCAGTTTGACATCGCTATCGCTTCCGCCTGTCAAAATCGGAATCTCTGGGTCGGTCTGAAGTGGACCGTCAGCGTTTCGCAATTTGATGTCGCTGTCAGTTCCCGTTCCTGACTCTTGTCCACGCGAGCCAACGAGGCGAACGTCACTATCACTCCCTGATCGAACCGCATCATCATTCAGCAGATTGCTGTCCGATGGCCCACGTGTTTCGCGACGGATGACCGTTGGCTGCTCACCAACGCCAGGAGCCGGGTCGTACAGCGGGACTTCAGGGCTTGAATCCGCCTGACGACGACGAGCAAGAGCATCGACGTCATCTTGCTTGAATTTCCAGGTGCCGCGGTCAGCAAACCCACGAATTTCACCCTTTTCACGGAGACGTACGAGTTCTTCCTGAGGCATTCCAAGGAGTTGAGCCGCTTCGTCCAAGCTCAGATATTTTTTGGTCATCGTCCCCAGGCTCCGGTCACGTCACACGTTGATTGGGATGAATTGCGAATCTCGTAATTGCTGCGAACGAGACATCCATGTCCCCACGTTGCTCGCGAGAGAAGCCCCTCGAGCCGTATCCGTCTCCATCGACGGACCCGTGAACGCAAACGAAGAAATGTCAAAAAGATCAGACATTGCCGACTATCCCGATCGTGTGGAATCTCTGTGAGATCCCCCTACCGACCGGAATGAACATCATTTCTTACCTGAATTCTACGCATGTTCGAGCCATACGCAACCGGCAGAACTGGCCGACATGAGAAACTCGGTCGTCTCGTCGTCAAATCTTCTGCCTTTTCGGACTAATAGTACAAACTGGTCGTTGCATGTCCGTTAAATTTTACGGAATCGATCAACTCGACAGAATCGGAAAGCCGATGAATCTCATGTGAATATGCGCAGTGGAAATTCTGCGTTCTATCTTCTGAGGTTCCGCTCTATGTTTCGATCCCTTCCACATCTCCTCCTGCTTGCCAGTCTTGCCTGTACCACTTCAGGGTGTATGGGAATAATGGGTGGGGGTGGACTTCTGAACGCACCGTTCCCTGACTGCGTCGACAGTTGCGGTCAAGAGCCGGGAGTCGGGAACGGCGGCCTGATTGATCAATTTCGGGCACATCGGATCCAGAAAATGCAAGCTCGTCGTGACCGGATGACGGGATGTCGAAACTGCTACGCCCATCAGGTTTCCGCTCCAGCCGGGGATTGCGGTTCCAGAATAATGGATTGTGGATCTTCAATAATGGACTGCGGTTCGAGTTACATCGACTGCGGATCAAGCCACTGCGGAATGCCGCTGAATTGCGGGATGCCAATGACAATGGGTGACGACGTTGTCTACAACGGCATGGAAATGGACGGTCAGATGATGGGCGGTGGTCCATACTTCGACGGAATGAATTCCGGAAGCGATTGTGAGACCTGCCAGAATCAAGGCAACTTCTCTGGCATGATGGGCAGCCAGATGAAATACGGTCAGCCGATGATGTACGGCGACCAGCAGTCAACAATGATGCCGACTCCGGCTTATCAGATGGACGCCCCTGCACCTCCATCAGCGAATCCGACACCTGCCCGATCAATGGCACCATACGATCCAAATGCCAAAGAAGAGTATCTGGCTCCTCGCGTCGGTCCTCAGTCCAACATGTATTACCGGAACGGAATGCAGTCCTATTCTGGAATGATGCCGCAACAGCAAATGATGATGCAGCCTCAGATGATGATGCCACAACAAATGATGCAGCCACAAATGATGCCGGGCGGGATGGTTCAAGGAAACATGATGCAGGGGAATGTCATGCAAACCAGCGGCATGATGACTCCACAAATGATGCCACAGCAGGTCCCTCAGCAGATGATGCAACCAATGCAATATCAGCCACAATCCCAGATGCAGCAGCAGATGAACTTCCCAGTTCAACAGGCAGCAGGCGTCCCGGCAATTCAAGCATTCTAAGACCGGATCTGACTGTTAGCATTCGACGAATGACTTCGACAGTCAACCGTCAAGCAAGACAGACGCGGCTTCAATTCGAAAATCAAAAAGGCCGAGCGACACATATGAGTCGTTCGGCCTTTTCTGTTGGTTGACCGGGTTCAGACGTCAGGATTGCCGAACTACTTCTTTACCACGCTCGCCACGACACCTTCGCGAGAGAGCGAGTCTGCCGATAACTTGAGATTTCCATTGTTTGAATATCTCTTGCTGAGCGGAGAAAGTTCGCTGTCGTTAGCGTCCCCAACCCCATGCACAGTGAGCGATGCTGGGAACGAGAGTGCGGCAATTCCACCGACACCACCGTATCTGAGCGCGCCCGGAAGCATGTTCAGATCCAGAGATGAATCAATCTTCCCAAAGCGGAATTGATTGAGATCAACAATCGTGCTGGTAACCTCATTTGCCCCCATTCGAGATCGAGCAAGCAACGCCCAAAGGCCTGCATCTCCGGTCCCGACCAAGGTCACTTCATTAAAGCCTTTTGATTTCAGTGCTTTAACAGTGCGATCAATGTCATTGATTCGTTCGGCAATCAGAGTCAGGTTATATCCGTAAAGAAATCCGGTGTAGTCTTCACCTGCTTTGGCAGCCTGGTGCGACGGAGAAGTCGACTTCATTTTTTCCAGATAAGGATTCTCGGCGGAAGAAGTGCCTCCGGTCAAAAGGAGGTCCGCTCCGGCGACTGCGTAGCCTGAATTCAGTATTTCAGAAACCGCTGCTTCAGGAGTTCCGTTCTCAGTCATGAGGTGAGACTTCCCGGCGCCGTCCAGCCAAAGCACAACCTTCTGCGTCGCCGTTTTGGGAGTGAGCAATGTCACCGGAACCAGCATTTGTGCAGAACGAACAGTGAATTCTTCGCGTTTCAAGTTGCTGGCAATTTCCTTCTCAGAACCAGAAACGATCTGAATTTCACCTTTCGCTGGAGGCAGCAGCACATTGACGGCAGGACGAATCGTTGCTTCATAGTTGTCCTGGTTAAGCGAGTCGAACTGCTGACGATCACGAGCCCGCAATTGGTCTCGCAATGGTGCTTCTTCCAAAGCGGTTGCTGGTCGTGGATGCTGGTCAGTGAAGACCGTCTGCTGAGCTCGGGTCAACGGCCAGTAATCCTGCTGCTTCACTGGTGATTTCAATCCCAGATTCAAGTGAGCATTAAACCAGTCATACATCATCTCGCGAGCAGGCTGGTTGTAGTTGTGACCAAACTGCGGGAAGCATTTGGCCGTTACCAGATCAGCCTGACCATAGAAGCCATACACCTGCTTCAACTCTGGCAAACCACGTGTCTCGATGTTGATTGTCCAGTCGTTCGCACCGGACATCGCCAGTGGACGCGGAGCCATTAAAGCCGCGATTGCGATGTTGTTCTGCCCAACACGAAGGTAGTCGGCATTTTCACAGATACATCCCCCTTGCATGGCGGTCCCCACCATCACTGCCGGGAAGGCAACCGTTGGACGCTGGTCGACAGCACACAACATGAATGTTTGTGTTCCGCCTCCGCTTTCCCCTGTCACGCCGATTCTCGATGGGTCAACGTCAGGCAATGACACCAGAAAATCGAGTGCGCGAATTGAATTCCAGGTCTGCAGCCCCATCTTGTTGTGCAACCACAACGCCGCATCAGCGTCAGAAAATCCTTGTCGGTGCGAGAGTGGTCCATGATCGGCATACCCGATCATGTCATACAGGAAAACGACAGTCCCCATCCGGACCAATTGCACTGCACGAGACTGGATATAAGACTTTGCTCCAGAACGAAACTGTTCGCCACCATTTTCATATGAACCTGGAACAGACGCATCTGAACTCTCATGCATCCGACCATCTTGTGCATGACCATGCGCACAGAGAATTCCTGGAATCTTCCCTTCGACCGTCTTGGGACGATAAAGACTCCCGGTAACGAGTAAGCCCGGTGAACTTTCAAAGAAGACTTTCTCGACGGTGTAGTCGCCCATGTCGAGTTTTCCATGAATCACCGGCTTGATTTGCTGCTTCTCCGGCATTGGCCAAAGGCCATTGGAAACGAGAACGCGTTGGCGAATCTTCTCCGACTCAACCTTCCATTCTTCAAATGAAGTCGGCGGCACCCATGGGTGATAGCGATCATAAAGTTCGCGGCCTTTAGACAGTCGAGAATCACCGACGATGTGCGGGCGAACCAGACTGTCCCAAAGTTCATAACCGGCAGGACTCAGATGCAAACCGTCTTTTGCAAGTAATTCAGGGAGCGGCTTGCCATCTTTTCCAATCATTGGAGCATCAACGTCAACGTAAACGACGCCAGGCAAACCAGCAATCTGAGCTTTGATCAGCTCATTCGCTTCACGGACCAGTTCGACCTTGTCCCAGCGTTTGATGCTCGGCTTGATTCCGATGAAGACCAGCTTGGCTTTCGGAATCTGCTTCTTGACTTTCTCGACCAGTTGCTTGAACTGGTCTGCGACCTGCTGTGGGGTCCGCGATGCAGCAATGTCATTGTCGCCGGCATAGACCACAATTGTCCGAGGCTGATACGGAAGAACGACGCGGTCAAAATAGTGGACCGTATCGCTCAGGAGAGAACCCCCAAACCCTCGATTGATGATGTCGAGATCGGGGAACGATTTCTGAACATCCCACAGGACGATACTCGAACTCCCTACAAACAGAATTCTGCCTGGGATCGGAGGAGTTTTCGCATCAGCATCAGCGAATTTTTTCATCGCTGGTTCCCATCGAGCGGGATCCAACTTCTTTGCATCTTGAGCAACTGCAAGGCTTTGAAATAAAAGCCCTGAAACAATTGCAACTGACAGCAGCATCTTCCGCCAATGGCAGGTCATTCGAAATCTCCGTTGCGGGGCAATACATTGGTGCATTCGAATGTATCGATACCGGACGAGAAATCCAATTCGCTTTCGATCTCGATATTGTGGAGCATCGAACTCAACTCGATCTTCGAATCTCCGCGAAATTTCTCGAAATATCATGCAGCTCGCTGGAAAATTTTCTTGCAGTTTGCGACGCTCACAATTCTTCGGTTCGGTGCCCCTGAACACGAAAACGCTGCGCGTACGCGTGTAACGCTTGATCAAATAAGCAATTGGAGAGAGGTCTTTCCTGCAAGAGAGCCTCATTCCTTGAGCGAATAATGACCACCCTCACATTGCCTTCCTGGGGCATTGTGATTGCGAAAGCGAGTCAAAGAGAATGGCTGAAAAGCTGAATGAACGCGGTAAGTGGATGGCGCTGGGCGCCGCACTTTTGGGCTGGATGTTTGACGGATTCGAGATGGGCCTGTTCCCCCTCGTCGCCAATCCTGCACTGACAGACCTGCTTTCCCCCCATTACACAGATCCTCAACAACTGGCCGGAGAAACCGGGAAGTGGATTGGGATTATCACCGCCGGCTTTCTGGTCGGTGCCGCAATTGGGGGAGTGCTGTTCGGATGGCTGGGAGACCGCATCGGTCGAGTCCGCGCCATGGCTCTCAGTATTCTGACGTACGCTCTGTTCAGCGGTTTGTGCGGATTTGCTGACTCTGCAACTTCGCTCCTCGTATTCCGTATTCTTGCGTCCCTCGGGATGGGAGGAGAATGGGCCCTCGGGGTTTCGCTTGTGATGGAACTCTGGCCGAACAAATCACGAGGATGGCTGGCCGGTCTGATTGGTGCTGCATCCAACGTTGGGTTCATGCTCGATGCCGTTCTCAGCATGTATCTGATCTCTGTTCTTGAGTCACTGAAGAAAGTATTCCTGGCAATTGGAATTTCTTCAGAGCAAGTCGAAACGCTCTCTTCAAATGGGGGCTGGCGACTGTTGATGATGTGCGGAGCGTTCCCTGCCGTGCTGACATTTGTGATTCGAATGTTCGTACCTGAGTCTGAAAAATGGACCGAGGAGAAGGAAAAAGGTTCGACCAATAACTGGGCGACCATTGACCTTCTGGGGGTCTTGATCGGTTCACTTGGACCAATCGGAATGCTGGCTCTCTGGGCCAACGATGGCGTGCCGACCTGGGCGCGAGTCATTGGAACAATAATTGGACTGGCGATGGGAATTGCCGGCTTCATGTATCCAGTGAGCCGCTTCCTTGATCGAATTGGCAAAGACAAAGTCATCGTCGGTGCTAACGGTCAGCCAGTCCGTAAATTGATGCTTGTCGGAGCATTGCTCAGCGGCGTTGCGTTGCTGGGAACCTGGGGATCTTTGCAGTGGGCCGCTCCATGGGCTGCATCACTCACCAAAGAATCAGGCATTCAGGGGAAAGAATACACGCAGATCGCACTGGGCTTCGGCGCCATTATCGGAACGATTCTCGCTGCGATCGCCGGGCACAAGTTCGGCCGAAGAATCACTTATTTCGGCCTGTGTATTCTGTCATTGGGTGCGGTCCTGCTGTTCTACCAGACAAGCACTGAATTCGGTTCATGGTTCCTGTTCACTTCATTCCTTGCTGGCGGAACAACAGCTGCCTTCTATGGATGGCTTCCGCTCTATCTTCCGGAGTTATTCCCGACAAATGTTCGGGCAACGGCTCAGGGATTTGCATTTAACTTCGGTCGAATTCTGGCTGCTGTGGGATCACTTCAGACCGGCGTTCTCCTGAAGGATGTCTTCAATGGAAGCTACGCCAACGCATGTAGCGTAATGGCCTGTATCTACTTCCTGGGGATGGTTGTGATCTGGTTCGCTCCGGAAACACGTGGAAAAGAACTTCCAGAGTAATCTTCAGTTGAAATGCGTCAGGATTTCGCCTTTGAAATTCCCGACACAATAGTCAAAATCGTTGGCGGATGGGTTCATTGAATCCATCCGCTTTTTTATTGGACTTCATGATTGAAACGACGACGCCTGTATGACTTCTCTTCCGCGGCTGCCAATCGATGATGTTCTTCCAGAGATCGTGACGAAGCTGCGGGAGAGTGAAACGATCGTCCTGCGAGCTCCCACCGGGGCAGGAAAAACAACGAGAGTTCCGCCTGCGATTCTCGACGAAGGGCTTTCTGGAGAAGGTCAAATTCTTCTTCTGGAACCGCGTCGTGTCGCTGCCAGAGCCGCCGCCGTCCGAATGTCTCGCGAACGGGGAACGAAACTCGGTGGAGACGTCGGGTATCAGGTTCGATTCGATTCCAAGTGCAGCCGCGATACGAAAATCCTTGTCGTCACCGAAGGGATTCTACTCCGAAAATTGCAGACAGATCCGTTCCTCGAAGGTGTCGGGGCAGTTCTGTTCGATGAATTTCACGAGCGAAATATCAACAGCGATCTCGCGCTCGGAATGGTACGACTCATTCAACAGGAAGTACGAAACGACCTGAAGATTGTTGTGATGTCGGCAACGCTGGACCCAGAGCCGATTTCGCGCTATCTCAACAACTGTCCCATCGTTGAAAGCCTCGGAAGAACATTTCCTGTCATAGTTGAGTATCTGAAGCAACGTGACCGTCGCTCCTCTGTCGAACTGGCTGCATGGGGAGTTGAACAGGTCTTCAAGAAGACCGATGGCGATGTCCTCGTGTTCCTACCGGGCGTCGGTGAAATTCATCGAACCGCGCGTGAACTGGAAGAGTTTGCACGCCAGCAGAACGCCGGGATCTGGCCGCTCTACGGAGACCTCTCTCCAGAAGAACAGGATCAGGTGCTCTCCCCTTCTCCGAAACGCAAGATTGTTCTTTCAACGAACGTCGCGGAAGCCTCAGTCACTATCGAGGGTGTTACCGCCGTTGTCGACACGGGTGTCGCTCGGGTTCTCCGTTTCGATCCGTTAGTTGGACTCGACCGTTTAGAGATTGAACCGATTTCGAGATCATCGGCCGACCAGCGCGAAGGACGCGCAGGACGGACGTCACCCGGCTATTGCCTGCGATTGTGGGAAGAGGTCTCACATCATCATCGTCCAGAACAGACAGAACCTGAGATCCGGCGAATCGACTTAGCCGGACCGCTGCTGCAGCTGAAAAGTTGGGGAGAGCCTGATGCTCTGCAATTCCCATGGTTCGAACCGCCGCGTCCAGAGACCGTCGCTCAGGCCGAACTCTTGATGAGGCGTCTAGGGGCGACCGATGAGTCAGGGCGGTTGACCAAGTTAGGACAGCAGATCGCTCGAGTTCCGGCTCATCCACGAATCGGTCGACTACTGCTGGCGGGACATCAGTTCGGTGAGGTCCATCGCGCGGCGTGGCTGGGGGCCTTACTGGAAGAACGTGATCCATTCATGCGGCCGCGGCCCGGTCAAGGTTTCCAGCAAGGTCGAGGAGGGACGATGGTGACGTCCGGCAGTCATCATTCCCAGTCGGATCTGCTTGATCGACTCATGGCACTGGAAGAGGCTGAACGTAGCGGCACTCTCGATTTCCCTTGGGGGACACTTCACCGTGGCGCCGCGTCGCATCTGAATCGAGTACGCGATCAACTCCTGAAAGACTTCAAAGATCTGGATGTCCCTGACTCTCAATTGGATGACGACAATGATGTCGCCGAATCTCTGTTGAAGGCTCTCGTACTCGCCTTCCCTGACCGCGTCGCCAAACGACGTTCCCCGGGAAGTGATAAAGGGGTCATGGTCGGTGGTCGCGGAGTGAAGCTTGCGCCTCAATCATGTGTGCGATCTGGAGAACTGTTTTTATGCACCGACGTCGATGCCGGTCAGACAGACGCACTGGTACGTCAGGCTTCTCTCGTGCGATCAGAATGGCTCCCTGCGGAGTCGTTGCGAACCGTAATGGAACTCTTCTTTCATCCGACGCAGAAGCAGGTGGTTGCCAGAAAGCGTGACTACTTCGAAGACCTCATCCTCAATGAAACACCCTCTGTTCTGCCGAACAACGAGGAACCAGCCGCGTTGCTTTTCCAAGAAGCCTGTAAGGAATTCTCACAGGTCTTTCCCGGTGATCGGCCTGAGATCCGAAATCTGATTTCCCGTGTCAGTGGACTGGCGCAATGGATGCCGGAACTGGGGCTTCCGAGTCTGAGTCAGGAAGACCTGTTTGCAGCGTTAAAGAACCTCTGTACCCGATGTCGGTCGTTCTCAGAATTGAAGCGAGCAGACTGGCATGACGAGTTATTGAATCTCTTCAACTGGTCGCAGCGGCAGATCATCGATAAAGAAGCTCCTGAACGTTTCACCGTCCCAAGTGGAAGTTCCATTGTCTTGCAGTACGAGGAAAACCGACCTCCCGTCCTTCCGGTGAGGATTCAGGAGATCTTTGGGTTGACTTCATCCCCACGCATTGCCGGGGGACGCGTCAAAGTTCTGTTACACCTGCTTGGCCCGAACATGCAGCCTCAACAGGTCACCGATGATCTAACGAGTTTCTGGGCGAACACGTATCCCACTGTGCGAAAGGAACTCGCAAGAAGATACCCCAAGCACCCTTGGCCAGAAGATCCGTTGACGGCGAAAGCAATCCGCAAGTAAGCGTCTTACCGCACTCCGTGGGTCCCCGGTTCCGGAATGCTTGAAAACAAAAAGGGCCCTGAGTTGACTCAGGGCCCTCGCAACTTTGCAAAGAAGTCTTTACTTAGTTCAGTTTCCAAGCGCCATTAGCTGGTGCTTTTGGCTGAGCATCTGGACCAAAGTATCGCAGACTCACCAGCGGCTCGGTTCCAGTGTTCTCGAAGGTCACCCCTTCGCGAGCTTTCTTCGCGGTAACGAAGACTTCGTCCTCTGTGATTTCCCCGAAGCGAATCATCACAGGTGTCTGCAGATCGAGCTTGCCGATTTTCCCACGTCCTTGAACAGTGACGAGGCCATAGGCTCCACCGTCTTTAATGGTGCATTTTGCACCCGGTTGCAGTGTCATTTCCTTCGCGGTGAACAACTGCTTTCCGTCAACCTTTCCGTAGACGATCCAGTTATCAACCCAACCGTCGCCCTGTTCGGAAACAACTGGTTCGAGGTAATTAGAATCGCGGTAGTTTGGATCGACGTTCTTTTCCCAGTCCAGAGCATTCACGAGATACTCGTTATTGTTGTGGAATTCTTCCGGGAAGTCCTTCGTCAACAATGAGCGAGGGACCATGCGGCCTTCAACGAGGGACTGATACATCCCGAAGACGTCTGATCCCCACTGTGGTTCGTAAGTTACCAGAGAACCCGGTGCGTGCAGAACGCATGGCGGAATCAACCAGCCTGTTCCTGGCTTCAGGCGGTATGCCTTGGACAGGTCGAGGATACCGTTATCCCCTTCGTTCCAGCGATCAAGGCAGGCGATCACTTCTTCTTTGGTGACGCCCGGCTCAAACCCCATGAATGTGTATGGGAAGTTGTTGCCAATCGCATTCATCTGTGGTGGGAAGTAATACGACTCTGGCTTCCCTTGCTGGCCTACCAGAGCTGCCTGCTCGTCGTTCTGGTGCATGTGATGGGGAATTGGCCCCATGTTGTCGAAGAACTTCGAGTAAACCGGCCAGCGCTCGTATTTATTCCACAGTTCTTCACCGATCAGTTCTGACTTCAATTCAGAAACCGCGTCGGCCAGAGTGACTTTCTGCCCCTGATGAATGATGTACGACAGACCTTCGTCGTGCCGGCGATTTTCGTTCGCTGCAGGTGTGGTCGATGCGAACCAACGCTCATCGATCCCCCCACGATCCATCCCAAATGCGTAGTAATCATTCGGGTGCAACTTCAGACGGCGACCCGGTTGCAGAAATGAGCGTGGGACCCAGGTCGGGGTGAGTCGCAGAATGCCATCGTTCTCAGAAAGAGCTGATGAAACCAGTGAGGCGACATTCGCCATAGTTGATCACCTTAAAGGGCTGGTTGAAATAATGTTTCGTCTATGGGCACAAATACGGCAAAAAATGCGGGCACGGTGAAGGTCATCATTCACGATTGCAATCACCTTCTCTGGCATCGTCAGAGACTTCACAACCTCATATGAAGATGTGGGGATATCAGTCCGTGCTGATTGTGGCGGTTGAGTCGCGGAATTTCAAATCGATGGCCTGTCAACTCGCATCATAAATTGCGTGAGTGGCAATTCTTGCAATGAATCGAGAGCCTGATGTCTCGTGAAATGAACTGCTCAGAAGACTCTCGATCTCAGTGCGAACAGTTCTGACCAGTATTGAGCTGGATGTCAGAGATCAGGGAACGCCCCAAAATTACGCCCCTCTTCCGCAATGACCATCCCGGTTTGTCTCGATCGAAAATCAGCCTGAGATTATGACCACTTCCGTGATTCCTGCTTGTGGAATCCAGTGAGGCGGATGGAGCCATTCTGGTAGACGTCCAATGTCGAGAACGCGTTGTTTGTTTCGACGGGGCCTTCGATCATCGCCATCAGAGTGCAGTAATGAATCCCGCCAATCTCTTTGAGATCGTTGACATGATTGTGCCCCTGAAAGACAGCCCGAACCTTCCCGGACTCTTCAAAAATCTTGCGAACCATGGCCGCTTCTTTCACGGCATATTTATTCTCGACGTCCAGACGCTGATGAACAAAAACAATCACCGGACCGACAGCCGATTTCAGGTCAGCCTTCAGCCAGTCGATCTGTGCTTCCGTTAAGTTCGCATCTGTCCAGTCGGAATTCTTCCGCCCATAAGGAGCCCTGTCCTTGCGGAAGCATCCATCCAGAATGACAAAATGAACGCCATTCTCGTCGAACGAGTAATACGACTTCTGCTGTCCAACCTCGCCGAGAAATTCCTCTTTAGTCAACGATTCAACGCAATGGTTTCCAAGGACGTAATGCTTCTTGCCCGGCAGTTGCGAGAATTCCTTGTTGATCCGTTTCAGGAAAGCCAACTCTTGATCAACTGAACTGGCGGAATCAATGAAGTCGCCTAATTCGATCACACAAGTCGGTCGGGTCTTTTCAAACTGACTCGCAGCGATTTCAAGCTTCTTCTGCGTGTCACGATAGTTTCGTTTTCCGTTCGCATCTTTGTCCGCGTAATGCATATCAGTGATGAGGCCGACGTGCACCAGCGATTTCTCTTCAATTTCGTTGGCCAGCAACTTCCCAGAGAAACTCGTCGAGAGTCCAGTGCCAAGGAGAATGAGCGCTCCATTTTGTAGGAATGCTCGACGCCCAAGTTGTTGAACAGATTCCGGTGCAACTGACTGATTCATTGACGTTGTGACCTCATCTGCAAATGACACATGTGGGGAATGGAACACTGGCTTAAAACGGTTTCTGATGACGCCATCTTGATCAATTGGACGCCTGGAGTCTATTTCCGTCTCCTGTGCTTAACGAAACTTTCATACCGACAGGTCGGTTTCACGCTCTCTCAAATGAAAAAGGAGAGACCGAAAGCAGTCATGCTCTCAGTCTCTCCTTTTAAATCGGACCACAGATCAATGCCCGACAAGGCTAAAACTCTCCGACAAGTTCACCGCCATTTCGGGTCGCGAGAGCTCGCCAGGTTGCCAGATTGATGTTCTCAGAAACAAACCGCACGCTGCCATCTGCGAGAGTTACCTGAACGCCTCCGGTGTGTGCACTCCTCGCACTGGTAATGGCGAAGTTGTGGTACCCATTATGACAGTCAGGCGACTGCGAATTCGGGCCGTAATAATGGTTATACATCGAATCTGCGAGATGGCCGTTCACCCATTTTGCGCCGCGATTACCTTTCCAGACTGTCCCTGAAGAACAGGCCGATTCCGTTGTCTGAGTGGCCCCGGCAAGCTCGATAATCCGTCGCCGTGTGTCACCCGCAGCAGGGGCGGAATGATCTCCGTCACCAAGCAATTGTTCACCAAAGACCACAGTGTTGCTTGTGCCGTCGCCAATGTCCCGAAATGAGATGCGAGACTGCGTAAAAATCGTGCCATCAGCGCGGCTGACAGATCCATCATCAGCAGCGTCCGCAGCATTGTTAATCGCTGAGCCAGCACAGGCTGGATAGCTGATCCCACCATAGTCTTCATTCGGAACACCATCGCTGTCGCTCGGGCAAAGAAAAATACTCAAGCGACTTTTGGCAGCGGTGTCGTTCGCTGTCACGGCAGAAATGTTGTAGCTGCCAGCAAAAAGGAGCATTGGTGGAACTGAGAAATTCAACAGATTCTGCAATGCGGTCTGCTCCATATAAGGAAGCAGCTGCGCCTGCGCAGACCAGACAAAAGGGTATCCGAGACTGCCTGGCGGAAAGACCCGATGTGTTGATTCATAATTGTGAAGCGCCAGCCCCAGTTGCTTGAGATTATTCTTGCACTGTGAGCGTCTGGCCGCTTCTCTTGCCTGTTGAACAGCAGGAAGCAGCAGGGCGATCAAAATCGCGATGATCGCAATCACCACAAGTAATTCGATTAAAGTAAATCCACGTTTCCGTTGAAATAATGAGCGAGAACAGGGAGACATTGAAACTCTCCAGTATCAATCGCGGTCATCTGAAGAGACCCACGACTGGAAGTTGGATGAACACCAACAAGCTGTCTGCATGTCGTCAGCAACGCCAACGTCTCCATTGCATCATGGACGACTGAACGTCATCCAGCGGAAGCAGAGTATGGTGATGGCTGAACGGCGATTGAACCGCCAGTACGTGGCGCATTCCCGGACGTGTCTCAGACAGCCTGACGAACGAACTCAACAGCAATGAGTTCGAGGAGGTGGAACATCAGGACAGATTGCGCGTCCCTGAAAACTCCAGGAGTGTTCAACCGGGAGATACCCAAGCAGAGTTTGTTGCGGAGTGGCAACTTCACATGCAGGAAGACGAGGCTCAATATTGGCGATCAGACCAAATTGAGTGTCAGGTCCGCAGGAGCAACTTTCTGTGATTTGATCACAAACTGGCTCATTCCCTGATTGTGGTTCAGAACGTTCACTCTTTTTATCTTGTGGACTCTGGCAACAGGAGGGAGTCGCGGCGGGTTCTGACTTCGCAACACAACAGGCAGGCGTTTCCACTGCTGGAGCCTTTACTGCCTGTGGCTTTTGACAGCACCCGTTCTGAGACTGTGCTCGATCCGCCAGCGTCTTCTTCAAACAGCAGCATGACCCTGAAACCTGTGCGGTCGAATCGCACTGGCACCCGGATTTCACGACGCTTGTCACGGCTGTCACCGGAGTCGCCAGACTGCAAAACAGATAGAGACACAACATCCCAGCACACACACGACGGTGGTTGCTGTGACGCAGGTTCGAGTTTTGCTTCGTCCGGTTCACCATGTCACAACGGAAAGATTGCCTCGGATAGCACCACTTTGAGCGGCAACATTTTTCAAGCGCCCTCAGTTCAATCAGGAATCTCTCC
The DNA here is from genome assembly GCF_051465645.1 of Planctomicrobium limosum. Lineage (GTDB taxonomy): Bacteria > Planctomycetota > Planctomycetia > Planctomycetales > Planctomycetaceae > Planctomicrobium. The sequence goes on from NZ_CP195790.1 coordinate 1,541,746, forward strand.
CCTGACTGAGCTCCAGAATCAATGTACCCGTTCTGACAACAAGATGCGCTGATCTGATTCAAATTTTCTCTGTAATGCGACAGGGCTCGATTGAATTCTGGCGGGAACGTTCGTCCTCCGCGCCTATGATACCTTAACTATTGAGCCTGAATGCGAAACATGGATCGCAGCCGCTAACGCAGGATTGCAATCCGGAAATCGAGGGATACCGTTCAATAATCAAGTCCAGCCGAGCAGATCACATTCGATTTTCGAATCAGCGAGCGATCACTGGTTTTCATATGAATTCCAGTTCCCGGTTACAGAAGTTGGCAACAGTCACTCAGCAAGCGCGAAATCAAGCGGCTTAGGCAAGGTATTTAAATGGCATTTGATGAAGAGAAGGTCGTCAAGATGGCGGAAGATGAGAAATGCCACGATGGAGATCCCAGTATTTACTTTTCAGCCGAGAGAACTCTTCTCTCATGGTTAAGAACCGGCATCGGAATTATGGCGTTCGGCTTCGTCGTCGCCCGATTCGGGATGTTCCTCCAGATGCTCAAGCCCGGCAACGACGCCAAACATTCAACGCTTTTCGCAATGCTGATCGGAGCAACGCTCGTCCTCTCAGGTGCTGCAGCAATCCTTGCAGGAACATCACGCTTCAAGAGTTATTGCCGGACAATTCCTAAAGAGAACCTCCCAACAACGCACGCAACGTTCTTACCAGTTGCCGTCTCAATCGCAATCGGAGTCCTGGGCTTGCTGCTGACGATCCAGCTCATCCTTCAATAGTGGTATCAATTCGTGAGCGAACCGGGATCGAATCATCACTCTGTTCCTGTCAATCGCTGCGCGAGACTATGGATCTGGTGAATGCACTCTGCCTGTGCTTCTTTCAACCCTCTCGGTGTCACTGAACCAGAGCGGCAGTAGTCCAGCACAATCTGCTCAGCAACCATGAACTCCCGACAGGCATCCGGAATTTCGTCGGCGATATCAATGGGAACAGTGGTGACGCCGTTGCAGTCTCCGTGCAGAAGGATGCCTGGCTCGATAATGATTCCACCAACGCTGACAGGAACATTGATCTGCGGGATATGACAATACCCATGCGAGCAGATGGTTCCATTCGTGAAGACTGGGAAGTCGATCGCTTTGACCTGTTCCAGGTCGCGGCCCGCCCCTGAAGTAATCAGACCGGCAGCCCCAAACGATTTGTACATGGTACACATCACTTCACCGAAAGTGGCGGCGGCAACAGGATTGTCGAGATCCTGAAAGACGATGATGGGCGCACCTGGCAACTCTTCAAACATCTCGATCTGAGGAATCAAACCGGAATACGAGGTCCCCGCCGACGGAGGCGATGCACTGCGAAACGTCGAGGTCAAAGCATATCCCACCATCGGGGGAAGATGAGGAAAACCAGCCCGAATTGACCCGTTCATGTATCCCGACGTTCTTGGACGCACATCGAACAGCTCGATCACATTACAAACAGTCGGAGTGTCGTACTGCGCCAGCGCTGAAAGCAGAGACATGTTTGGACCTTAACTGATTGCTGAAAAGAGGGGGAACACGGTGTCACAATTGAGTCGATCGAGGTCACATCAACAGTGCCCAGTGCACGTTTCACCATACGGGACACGAACAGAGGCAAACCGGGCAGCGTGTGAGTGAAACTAGGTAAATTCCGTTACACAATCGCCTCCGCGAGCCCCCTTGTTGACGCGAAATGCACTTGCCCATTGGACCGGAATCCGGCTATGATCTCAACTCACAGGCGCTGCTGAAGTTACAGTCTTTCTCAACAAATGAAGGTCTGTCGTTCGGCGAGATGCGTTGACGGCCGTCAGCGAAATGTCTCGCTTGATCCGGTTTCAGACAACAGTGCTTCAGACCACAGAGAAGCTGACAGAGTGACGCCAGATCCGTGTCGCCAGCGTGTCAGTTCTCGCCGCTTATTTTCGAGCGAATGGATTCGGATCTGACGAGGAGGGAGCCTGAAATGAATTCAGGTCACATGCGGAATGGTGGTTTCGGTGTCGCAAATCGTATTCCTGCTGCGAGCACAGTAGACGCACCCTTCTCTGCCGAATCGGCAATGGGCCTGGCCCGTGATTGGCTTCTGAACCACCAGAACCCAGAGGGATATTGGCTCGGGGAACTTCAGGGAGACACCATCCTTGAGTCCGAATACATCCTGCTGCTGACATGGATGGAACGATCACACGAACCGATCGTTGAAGAATGTGCCCGTTATATTCGCGCACAGCAACTTCCCACTGGCGGCTGGGCTCAATTCCCTGGCGGTCCCGTCGAGATCAGTGGGTCGGTCAAAGCCTACTGGGCGTTGAAGATTGCCGGCGATGATCCAAACGCTGAGCACATGGTGCGTGCGTGTACCGCGATTCGAAACGCTGGCGGCGCTGAGTCCGTCAACAGCTTCACACGATTCTACCTCGCACTGCTGGGAATCATTGACTACCGAAAATGCCCGGCTGTCCCACCAGAGTTGATGCTGCTGCCGAACTGGTCGCCGATCAATATCTACGAGATGTCGTCATGGTCTCGTACGATCGTAGTCCCGTTAAGTCTGGTCTGGGCGTTTCAACCAAAGCGCAAACTTCCCGAACACCTGAAAATCGACGAACTGTTTCTGGCATCGCCAAAGCAGATGCCCATGATGATGCCGCCGTCCCAGCAACTGGACGCTCTGGAGAACAGAACCTGGGTCCCGTGGGACAAAATTTTTCAGGGAATCGATCTCGGCTGGAAGTTTCTCGAAGGGGTGCGATTCAAGCCATTTCGCGGACGCGCCATTCGCAGGGCAACCAAATGGATGACCGATCGCTTTGAGAAAAGCGACGGACTCGGGGCAATCTTCCCTCCGATCATCTGGAGCATCATTGCTCTCAGATGCCTCGGGCACGAAGAATCGTCTCCGATGGTTCAGGCTCAATTGCACGAGCTCGAAAAGCTGACGATCAGAGAAAATGGAACCGCTCGCCTTGAGCCATGTCGCTCCCCTGTCTGGGACACAGCGATTTCAGTCAACGCCCTGCGCGATGCTGGCGTTCCCGCCAATCACCCGAAATTGGCCAAGGCTGTGGACTGGCTGCTCTCGAAGGAAGTACGCGCTCCCGGCGACTGGACCGTGAATCACCCAGACGTTGAACCAGGCGGCTGGTACTTTGAATTCAACAATGAATTCTATCCAGACATCGATGACACCATCATGGTGAGTATGGCACTCGCCCGATGCTTGCCGAGCCACATTCGTTCGGACTGGACAGCTTCCCTGATGAGCAAACAGGGAATTCAACAACACGCAAACTTCGATGTCTCTGTTGTGATCGCCGGTCAAACCGACCATCCGGAACGAGTTGTTCTGGACATGGAACGGATGCAACCGATGATCAACGCATTGCGACGTGCCGTAAAATGGACTGCGGCAATGCAATGCCGCAACGGCGGTTGGGCGGCATTCGACGCAGACAACGATCGTGAGATCCTGACTCGCGTTCCGTTTGCCGATCACAACGCCATGATCGATCCTCCCACGGCAGACATAACGGCTCGTGTCCTCGAAATGTACGGCCGCCTTGGGATGACATCCCGAGAACCAGCGTTCGAGAAAGCTCTAAAATTCGTATGGGATAAGCAGGAAGTCGATAATTGCTGGTACGGTCGCTGGGGAGTGAATTACCTCTATGGAACCTGGCAGGTACTGGTAGGATTAACGGAGTTTGGCGTCTCTCCGGAAGATTCTCGACTACAGGCGGCTGCACGCTGGCTGAAAGAAAAGCAGCAGGCAGACGGAGGTTGGGGAGAAACGGCGGAATCGTACGACAACCCGACACTCCGCGGGACAGGACCGACAACAGCTTCACAAACGGCCTGGGCGATTCTTGGATTGATCGCTGCCAATGAAGGCGACTCCAAGGCGGTGCAGCGAGGAATTCAATACCTCGTACAGTCACAACGTTCCGATGGAACGTGGGACGAAGAGGAATTTACAGGGACCGGGTTTCCCCGAGTCTTCTATATGCGGTATCATCTCTATCGTCACTACTTTCCGCTGATGGCCTTGGGGCGCTATGTTGCCCTGCAGCAAAAGCGGTAATTCACAGCGTCTGGTCTGATTCAAACAACAAAGACCAAACAGAGTGGGTAACTTGTGAACGCTGTACTGCGTCAAGCTGATCCTCGCTCTTTTCTGGTTCTCCCAGAAAATCAGCTGTCTATTGCAGCAGTGAATCAGCTTGCCCCTGGAGTCAAGCGCCGCTGTGTTAATCTGGTCACCCTGATCGGGGAAGCCGGAACCGGAAAGTCACACCTCGCCAGAGAACTCGTCCGGAGCTGGGAAGGCGAGCGGACAGACAAGAAAGTCATCGTTGTCACAGCGTCTCAGTTTTCCGCACAGTTTGCGGAAGCTGCGACAATTGATTCGATTCCGCAGTTTCAAACACGGTATCGAAACGAGATCGCTCTGCTGGTATGTGAAGACATCCAGATGCTCGGGGCGAGAAAAGAAACACAGCAACAACTGCAGGCAACCATCGACGATGTCATTTCTCAAGGTGGACTCGTCCTCCTGACAAGTACGCAGATGCCCGGCGCCATTCGCGGCTTGAGTCGACGCCTGATGAACCGGATGCACGGTGGGCTCTGTGTGACAATCGAGATGCCCTCGGTCCCGAGTCGTCGCAAACTGATTGAACACATTCTGGCGGGTGAAGGCCACCATCTGTCGACAAAAGAGATCGATCAGATTGCTCAGGACTACCCAGTCTCGCCACGCGAACTGTCTGGCCTACTTGCTCAGTTACGAGCAGAAGAAAAGTTACTTTCTCCCGCCCAGCGTCCCCGTCGCTCAACGGTCAAGGCTCTGATTGAAGAACGCAATCGGGTTCCCTCCATCGATCTGGGAGGACTCTGCAAACTGACGGCAGTGCAATTCGGAGTGAAGTCGGCCGACCTGAAAGGTCCACGACGCTCGCAGACGATTTCACTTGCTCGTCAAACTGCGATGTACCTCGCCAGAGAACAACTCCAGATGAACTACGTGGAAATCGGGAAATATTTCAATCGAGGAAACCACAGCACCGTGATTCACGCCTGCCGAAAGATTGGCGAGCAACGGCAAACTGATCCGGACCTCGATCTTGCGATTCAATCAATTTGTGATGTGCTAACTCCCGCTGGAATCCGATCTTAGACAGCGGATTGAACTCGTTCTACATTGAAATCACCGCATCGACCTCGAACAAGGCAAGTTGCCCCCAGAAACCGACTTCGCCGGACCAAGTTCGTTTCTCCCCGATTCCGAGCCGACGTGCGCTCAGTGGCGGAACAGTGTTGTTCAGACCTGATTCACGCGGAACAAAAATCATTCGTGGAATGCGCCTCGCCTTTGTCGACGGACTGAATAGGTGAACTCGGCGGCAGAGACGAGCACGCCTCGGGCTGATGAAAGTCAGGGCAGATCAAGGCATCAACATGAACCGATACCACAATTGGTAGAGTTCGCCGGAATCTGGACGACTCGCGTCATGTTGGATACAACGCAAGCACGCTTAGGACTGTATAACGAAATAAGTTGTCACCGACTAAACACCGGTCTACTATTCAGAGTTCGCCTCAGTTATAAGTGCTGAGCGGTATTGGGCAATTTCTTGGGCTCGAGTGAAATGGGAGACGACGTGCCCGATCAAGTCGAAGTCCTGATTTTCGGTCTTGAACAGTCCACCCTCTCGCCGGTGGTCGCAGGGCTGAAAGAGCACTGCAAGCTGACTCCAGCCGAGTCGCTCGGCGACGCACTGGAACGCTTGAAGGGGGATTCTCCGCCAGGATATTGCCTGATTGGCAATCATGCAGGCGGTACAGGCCTCATTCTAGAAGCAACCGGACTTCTCGACAAATTTCCTGAAGCGGTCGTATTGCTGAACGAACGGGAAGAAGTTCTCTGGGCAAATACTCTGGCGACCGAGGTTCTTAAGCTGGAGAAGAGCCAGGAGAAGCTTCCTCGCCTGTTTGATGTCTGGCAAGGCGCCGAGATTATTGGAGCCAATTTCTGCCCGATTAACTCAGTCCTTGTCACAGGTCAGCAAGCGAGAACTCGGGTCCGCATTGACGATAAGACATTCTACGACGTGACCGTCAGCCCGGTCTGCAGCCGAATCGCCAATGGAGAGCAATTACTCCTGGCGACACTCCGCGACAATTCAGAAGACATTCTGCAGCAACAAAAGCTGAACGCGATCTACAAAGCTGGACTCGATCTCGGCGACTTGCAACCGGAAGAAGTGCTGGAGCTCTCCACTCACGATCGAATTGAGCTCCTGAAGTCAAAACTCCGCTATTACACGCAGGAGCTGCTGGAGTTTGAAACGGTTGAAGTTCGAATCATTGATCAGGAGACAATGACGCTTCGTCCTCTACTCGCCTTGGGGATGGACGAATCCGCCGAGCATCGCGAACTGAGAGTCAGTGCAGAAGGAAACGGCGTCACAGGTTATGTTGCTGCAACAGGTCGAAGCTACCTGTGCGAAAACACAGTCAACGATCCGCTCTATATTGTCGGCGCAACAGGTGCCCGAAGTTCTCTGACAGTTCCACTGATCCGGCACGATCTGGTCTTGGGAACATTCAATGTTGAGAGCTTCAAACCGGGGGCGTTCTCACAAACTGATCTCCAGTTTCTTGAACTCTTCTGCCGCGAAGTGGCTGTCGCCTTGAACACGCTTGACCTGCTGATGGCAGAGAAAGCCACGACAGTTGAAGAGAGCACAAAACGCGCTCTGTGCGAAGTTGCCGATCCGGTCGACGAGATCCTCAACGACACCACATGGCTCTATGAGAAGTATGGGAATCAGGACCCTCAGGTTCACGATCGTCTGAAAAGAGTGTTGCAACACACTCAGGACATCCGTGAATCGATTCGACAGGCCGGAAGCTCAATCAGCACGGAATCAGGAACCCCTCAGTTCCGCAAGTCGACTCATCCAAATCTCGCCGGGAAAAGAATCCTGGTCGTCGACAAAGAACGCGACATCAGGCACAGCGCTCACGAAATTTTGGAACGTTTCAACGTCGTTGTCGAAACGGCTCGTGATGGCGAGCAAGCCCTCCGCATGGCGCGAACTTTCCACTACGACGCGGTGATTTGCGACATCAAGCCGCCGGACATGAAGGGTTCGGAACTCTATCGGCAGTTGCGGGAAACTCACGAGAACACGCCAGTCATCCTGATGACTGGCTTTGGTTACGACGGGGAGCACACACTGGTCAGGGCGCGTCAAATGGGACTGAAGTGCGTCCTGTATAAGCCTTTCATCCTGAAGCAGCTGCTCAAAGCCATCGAAGACGCAGTAACTCCTCCCCAGTAAAACGGTCATCAGTCGAGGCCCTTTCCAGCAACAGCGATTCGAAACCTGAATGACAACGCCTCACTGTCCGCCATCGCTCCTTCCCTTTTCTGACTGGTCCGCCCAGCGACTTCAGTCTGGGAACGAGGCCTATCTGGCATTCGGCCAACCACAAGTCAACGACATGTTGTTGTCCGCCTTTCGAGTTGCAGAGCAGACATTCCTTTCAGATGGCGGACTCCCAAAGGTCATTGTTGTTCCGCTGGGCTTAACAGGGAACATCCTTTGGCATGGCGTCCCGATTCCTGCCGCAACGGTCGTCGCAGAGGTTCAACCAGAGGCGATTGCGTTTATCCGCACAGGAACGGCACTCACCGCGGGAACCAATGAGCTGTCTTCTTTATGGCAATATGCAGCGAGCTTGCCCCACACTGAGGTCCTTGTCACCGAGACACTCGCCGGACAGGTGACAATCAGCCAGACGGACGAACTGCTACCGCGATTGGCTCCCCAATCACGATCAGTGAAGCCTGCGATTTTGAAACGCATTGACCAGTTAGGCGGCACGGAGGTTTCAGGAGTCGCGTTCCGCTCTGGACTGATGCTGCTGCTGGACGATCTCGATGGAAGCCACGAACTCTCCCAAAGTGTCGAAGGGGTCGGGCATCTCCATCTCGGCGATTACTGGCATGCAATCATGCATCGTCGCGAGCCTGACTATTTCAACGCCAAATACTGGTTCCGCCGCATCGGACAGCACCCACTCTTTGATGAATTGGGGACACTGGCCAAAAACGTGTTGGGAAACACGCGCGATTCAGAAGCATCTGACTGGCAAAAAAAACTCACCAGTCGAGGATGGAATTCAACAGGTTTCGTCGAACTTTGCGAAGCTGTCGCAAGAGACGAACAGAGCCCTTTAGGGATCGCCGCAAGACAGATCCAGTTGCTGGAAATGCTGCTTCTCTTGCGATTCTGCTGGGCTCAGGTCAGCGACTCGACGAAATAGACGGGGCTGGTCTCCCATTTTGCCGTGCAGCAGCCTTCCGGATCGGGAAGAACCGCAACTCCGCTTAACGGGAGAAAGGCGGAACCCCGCGTGCCAGCGATGCTGCATGATTCCTGGAAATGCTCCAGCGACCGCCTGAAATGTCGTTTCAGATCAATAATTGACCTGATTCGCTTTGAGCTTTACATCGACAAGTCGCTGATTCTGCCGCTGCAGAATGTAATTCGCCTCAGACGCTTCCGTTCTGACGTTCCTATCTTGCTCCTGTCAGAGGACGCTGGATAGAGTCCCGGTCCCTTCAGAAATTCATTTTCAGGATTGCGTCCATTCCATTCCGAGCAATCTCCAAGTTGCTCAGTGCGGTTCCGCCGGATTTCCGGACTCAACCTGAAAATGCCTGACAGACATCGTTCTTTGTCCTTGATTGCCTGCGATTTTCACTCAGGGTCACCTGAATCAGAGTTCTCGCGGCGCAGCACAACGGACGAAGAAACGTAATTGATGTGTTGGTTTCCACGACTCACGGAGTATCGACCGTGTCCAAGTATTTTCTGACATCCTGTGTTGTATCGTTGGCCTGCTTCGTCATTTCGACGACGCCTGTGACCGCTCAAGATATGCGGGTCTACACCACAGTCAGTAATCAATCACGGACTGACGCTGCCTCAAAAGCCGTGTCACATAGTTTGACACTCTTCCATGCCGGTAAGGTTTATGACTACATGGAAGAAGCTGGCGAAGTCGTCATCTACGAGCCAGTACACCATCGCTTTGTGATTCTTGGCAAGAACTACACCGCAACCGAGGTTCCCTTCACCGAAGTGAACCACGCAATGGAATCGACAAAGACCGAAGCGCTCAAGATCATCGAGCAAATGCGTCAGAAGAGCGGCAATCAACCAAATCAGCTCGCAGACATTGTACAGTTCCAGATCGATCCTAAATTCGAGTCGATTCTTGATCCAAACAAGAAACGCTTCGACATGAAGGCCAACGCCCTGAGCTACTCAGTGAAGACCGCTCAGGTTGAATCGCCACAGTTCGTGCGTCTCTATCTGGACTATGCCGACTGGGCGGCTCGCCTCAACTTCATGCTCCGCCCGAATGCAACGTTTCCACAGGCTCGGCTGCAGCTGAACGAAGCTCTCCGAAAAGAAGAGTTGATGCCCACTCAGGTCGACCTGCAATTGAAGCAGGCTCAGAGTGGAGAAACGATCCGGCTGCGTGCAGAACATCAATTCAGTTGGGAATTCCAATCTGTTGATCGTCGTCATATCAGCCACTGGGAACGCCAGTTGCGATCAAACGAAATTCGCTGGGTGACATTTCAGGAATACCAGCAACAGCTCTTTGTAAGTCGCTCCAAGTAGACAAATTCAGACCGGAGTTTCGCGTAAATTAATGCGGAGCTCCGTTTTTTTTATGCGCCGATGGGGCGATCAAACGATTTCGAAGTCTGTTCTTCAACGATCGGGTTGCTCAGGGTGCCAATCTTTTCTATTTCGATTGAGACCACCCCACCTGGCTGCAAATAAACCGGCGGCTTTCTTGCTCCCCCGACTCCATGCGGAGTTCCCGTCAGGATAACGGTGCCTGGCAACAGCTTGGTGCTCCCGCTGAGAAACTCAATCAATTCCGGCACCGAGAAAATCATGTCATTGGTGTTCCAGTCCTGCATCGTTTCCCCGTTCAGTACGGTTTTGATCTGCAGGGAATTTGGATCAGGAATCTCATCCGGCGTGACAAGACAGGGGCCCAAAGGACAAAACGTCGCAAAGGTTTTTCCGCGACACCACTGACTCCCGCCCCACTTGAGTTGCCAGTCTCGTGCGCTGACGTCATTGGCGCAGGTGTAGCCCAACACGTAAGACAAGGCATCCGCTTTCGAGACGTTGTAACACTCTTTACCGATGACAACGGCCAGTTCGCATTCGTAATCGACCGCTTTACTGTGCAAGACACGCGGGAGAATGATGGGATCGTTTGGATTCTGGACCGATCCTGTGTTCTTCATGAACACGACGGGAAACTCCGGAACCGGTTGCTTACCTTCTTCTGCATGCTTCCGATAATTCAGACCAATGCAGAAAATATCGCGGGGCTCGATCGGCGCCAGCAACTTCGCAACCGAAGCTTCTTCGCCTGTCTCTGTGAATTGATCGAAGATGCTTCCTTGAATACGCGTGATCCGGGAGTCGTCATGCTGGCGGCCCCAATGAATAGCGCCCGCAGTGTCCTGATATCGTACGATCTTCATGGTGTCACTTCGGATTCAAGATGTCAGTTCAGATTCGATCTCGCGCTTTGAATCGTCGAGCGGGATTGAGTTTCTCCCCGATCGGGCAGGCTGCTGCGTGGCCAGATGAGAGACCGAACCGGTCTAATCAATTGGACAGAATGGCGTCACCGGAGTCAGATACCGCTTCGGAGCACAGCCGCCTTGAAGTTGCTTGATTGCAGATGAGACGGATTGCACCGATTCACCAGAATCATGAATCCCGATCGCGATCTCAGTTGTGTACGTGTCACCTGCTTCCAGATTCACAATGCGACCATGATGACGTTCGAATGCCTTGAAGTTCGGATAGTTAATCGCCGGTTCAAGACCTGCGACGTACCCACCGCGTTCATCCTGTGTGCATTTCCAGAACGCGAAACACGGTAATTGCTTCGTCGAGAACTTCAGACTGACACCACGATCACCGGTTTGATTTCGTAACAGTGTTTGAGTCGTGCCGGATTCATCGCCGAGAAGATTGCAATAGTAAACCTGCTCTGCAAAACCGGGAGTGGGCCCGAGACAGGAATCGTAAGATTGAATTCCAACTGCCGCCTGGGAATCTCGTGGAATGATCTTATCTGCGGCACATTCGAAGACAGAGCCTTCATTAAGAAACGGTTTGCCAACGTTTGTGTGATAGAGCAGCGAAAGCTCAGTGCTGTCACTTCCCAGATTGGTGATTTCATCACGGACCGTAAAGGTTGAGCTTCCAACCTTGGTCACGATGGTCGACTTCATTCGCAATTGTGGGCCGAACAACGTGCATTCGTCGACCAGTCCACTTATGCCAATCTCACCAGTTTCGACATCAGCAAACAGTTCGATGTCGTACGCAGGAATGTTGGAAATCCGCCCATGCAGCGTGATCTCCGATTCAATCGGACTGCGAGCCCCTTCGTCGTGTCCTGGTGGACCGTTGAACGCAAGACCGCATCGGCAAAGCAACTCGTTGAAACCGTCGAGCCACCCTAATCCATTTCGACTTTGAAGATTCACAAATCGCGGATGCACCGGGTTTCGAATCGGCGAATTCCAGCCGAGTTGCAGATCGTTGAACTGAGCATTCCAAATGCCCATCCCCCGAGTCGGAAGGACGTACACGGAAAGTGGACCATTGCAAATCTCAATGACTTCGACACCGGCCGAAAGACCCGTCCAGAAACTCCCAAGGCTGATTGACCAGTCATCACGGCCACCAACTGGCGGGTGCTGCTGACCATCAAGCAAAACGTCCATATCCGGCAGGCGACGTTCGTCGAGTGCAGCATCAAGTTGAATTCGAGTCGTCGCCATGAATCGTGAATTTCTTTACAAGAACGATACTGCGAGTTGGATACGTTGCCCTCAGTGTATCGCCGTCAATTCCGGGATGCACGCTGACGAATTGATTCTCAACTTTCGATGTGTCGATTTTTGGTCATCAGCGAAACCACAACAAGCGTTAAAAAGCCGAGTGGAATTGTCACGATTCCCGGTTGGCTGAATGGGACGAGTGCATTTGCAGGATCGAGTCCGTAAACGCTCTTGAACGTATCTGCGCTCAGCAGAATCCATCCGAGTGACGAGGTCATCCCGACGACAACTGCCGAGATGACTCCTTCTTTGGTCGTCCCCTTCCAGAACAACATCATCACCAGCGCCGGCAGGTTTGCCGATGCCGCGACACTGAAAGCCCAGCCGACCAGATAGGCCACGTTCAACTTCTCAAACACAATCCCCAGGACGATCGCCAGTGCTCCGACGATGACCGACGCAAACTTGGCAATCCGGACCTGTTCGAAGTCATTCAATTTGAACCCGCAAACGGTCGTCAGCAGATCGTGTGTGATCGCCCCGCTGGATGCGAGGATCAGCCCACTCACGGTTCCCAAAACTGTCGTGAATGCAATTGCCGAGATAATGGCAAACAAACCCTCATTCATGCTCTTGGCAAGCAGTGGAGCCGCCATATTCGAATCGGAGACATCCAGCGCTCCACTGACCATTGCTCCAAGGCCGAGGTACAGGGTCAGGACATAGAAGAACCCAATCGCCGCGATTCCCACAATGGTGCTCTTTCGGGCACTGACTTCATCCTTCACTGTGTAATATCGAATCAGGATGTGTGGGAGAGACGCTGTTCCGCAGAACAAAGCCAGCATCAACGAAACGAAGTTGATTCGGTCCGTGATATTGTTGCTGTGAATCCCTTTGAAGGTGGGATGGTTTCCCGGCAGCAGCAGTTTTGCCCCTGAGGTCGGTTGCTGATAGTAGATCGTCGTCTCACTGCCATCCGATTCTTTGACAGTCTGAGCTTTCCAGCTAATGATCTCGGCTCCGTGCAGTTCTTGCAGATAAGTCAGCGGATTGAGGGGCCCTGTTTCGGTCTTTCCACCAGCCAGTTTGCTGATATACCCAACCGGATGGAGTTCAGGTTCGCCTCGCTTCTTCCCTTTCGGAAGTCCATTGACGAACAGCCTTCCATCCAGATGCCTGGACATGGTCTGCGTCTCACGCAAGGTCACTTGCCCGTCGGCTTCCCGTTCAATTCTCCAGGTAATGATCGCTCCGCTGCTCACATCTTTCGTGCGGTAGAAATCGAGGTCATTCCAGCTCGTTTCCAACGGCACCATTTCCATCGATGGAAGTGCGGATTCAATCCATGCTGCCTGGCCTAACTTCTCTTCAGCAACAGGTCCAACAGAGCGGAAAACGTGTCCGTCGATTCCGCCTTCTTTGACCTGAAATCCCTTATCCAAAATCATCACAGTCAAAATAAAGGAGAACAGAACCAGAAGTCCCCCTTTGATGAACTGAACGTAGGTGGTCGAAACCATCCCTGCAGAGACAACAATCACGATCACTGTTGTTCCGACCAGCGCAACTCCCTGCCAGTGGCTTAATCCGAGCAATGGTTGAACGAGCGCCCCTGCTCCGACCATTTGTGGGATCAGATAAAAGACACTGACAGCAAGCGTACTGATCCCGACCGCCAGCTTGATTCCGCGAGACTGAAATCTGGAATCCAGTGCATCTGCGAAAGTGAACTTTCCAAGACGCTTCATCGGTTCGGCGACGACAAACAGGGCAACGATCCACCCTGCCAGATAGCCAATCGAATACAGAAAGCCGTCATATCCATAGAAGGCAATCATCCCGCAAATGCCGAGGAATGATGCCGCAGAAAGATAATCCCCGGCGAACGCGATTCCGTTAATGAACCAGGGAATCTGACCATGGGCCGCAAAGAACCCCTGAGTCGATTTGGCTCGTCCCCCGAGATAAAAACTCAACCCCATTGTCACTGCGACAAACGCAAGGAAGACAACAACTGCAATCCAGCTTGGTTCGTAAATCACTATCGATCCCCCTGACGATCACTGCAGATGTAGCACAAGGCACCATAGATCAGCGACATCACCAGCGCGACGATGATCAGGGCGAAACCATAGATGATGGCCAGATTCACATTGGGCACTGGAGTTTGTGCCATGGTTTCTGGAGAGAATGCATTCAGGCCGACATACACGGCATAGAACGTCGTGTATATGAAAAACAGGATAATCCCGATTTTTGCGTTTTTAGACATCGTTATTGATCCAGTCAGTACTCGAAACAGGGATAAGTCGACGGCGCTGATCTCATCAGGTCGACCTCCACTCACTGATCAATGATGTTCTTCGAAACAGACAGTCGCGACACATCGGTGAATGAGCATCACCAGATCATTTGCGATGTTGATTTCGATTTATGAACAGCATTTCACAATGCCCAATCCCGGCATGAAGATAACCGTATCTCCAAGCGACAACAAGGAATGCAGATGTGTCGTTTTGTTTCTACGATTCGCACTTCACCAGATCTGTTAGAATATTCCGGTCAGGCAAATCCCAAGCCCTTCCCCCACTAGCCCCATCGAGATCACTCTGATGCCAATGCTTGAGTTGAACCAACGACTTTCCGCTCTGGCCATCGACGTAAAACAGCAGCTGACATTGCGGCAGCGTCGTCTGGTGCTGGCCGAAAGCTGCACCTGCGGATTAATCGCTTCCACCCTCGGATCGGTCCCCGGAATCTCGGATGTCTTTTGTGGGTCAGCGGTTACATACCGTAACGAGACCAAAGCAAGCTGGTTGAACGTCTCGCGAGATGCATTAGACGACCCGAATATCGGTGCGGTGAGCGAGATCGTTGCCGAACAAATGGCTCAGGGAGGAATCAATGCCACTCCAGAAGCCGATCTGGCAGCCAGTGTCACAGGGCATCTCGGGCCTGGGGCTCCGCCATCTTTTGACGGCGTGATCTTTATCGGGATCGCATCTCGTGGACAACCTTCGGTCACAGTCCTAAAGCGAACAGTCTCCGCTGAAGCTCCTCAAGAGGTCATACTCCGGGAATTCCGTCGTCGGGAAGCGGTAGCTTTTGTGCTGGAAGCCATTCTCGACGAACTGGAAAGATTCCCCAATTGAGATTCTGCTCCTGACTGAGAGATGTCCGGTTAAATATGTGCCTGACACGACTTTGCGCCAGCCAATATTTCGCCTAATGTTTGCGTCTCAGATTTAATGTTGCAGGAGCGATCATGGCAAACGAAACATTGCATGCGGATGTTGTAGTTTTGGGGGCGGGCCCGGGCGGATATCCGGCAGCCTTTGAAGCAGCTGATCATGGGAAAAACGTGATCCTGGTGGATCAGGATGCACAGCCAGGCGGGGTTTGCCTGAACCGAGGGTGTATTCCATCGAAAGCGCTGCTTCACGTTTCAAAATTGATCCACGAAGCAAAGCACGCAAAAGACTGGGGTCTCACATTCTCTGAGCCCAAGATTGACCTCGATAAGGTTCGCGAATTCAAGAACTCGGTCATCAACAAAATGACCGGGGGAATCCGCCAGCTGAGCACTGCTCGCAAGGTGAAGCTCGTTCAGGCTCGTGGAACATTTGAAAGTTCCAATTCCCTGAAGTTGACTTACCCGGACGGTTCAACCGGTCAACTGACTTTTGATCACTGCGTTGTTGCAGTTGGCTCACGCCCAGCCGTCCCCAAGATGTTCGATCTGGGCGACGAACGAGTCATGGATTCGACCGGCGCTCTGGCTCTCAAAGATATTCCTGAAACACTGCTGATCGTCGGCGGCGGAATCATCGGGCTGGAACTCGGATCAGTCTATGCCGCACTCGGTTCTAAGGTGACCGTTGTGGAAATGCTGCCAGATATCATTCCCGGCACCGACCGCGATCTGGTTGCTCCGTTGAAGAAGCGATTGCTGCAAGACTTCGTTGCAATTCACACCAACACAAAAGTGAATTCTCTGAAAGCAACCGACGCTGGCATCGTTGCTGAACTCGAAGGGGAAGGTGTCACTTCTCCGCAAACATTCAGCCGTGTTCTCATCTCGATCGGTCGCGTTCCAAACGGAGCCAACATCGGGTTGGAGAATACGAAAGCCAAAGTCACTGATCGCGGCTTCATTGAAGTCGACCGGAACATGCGAACCGCCGACCCAAAGATCTTCGCCATTGGCGACGTCGTCGGGAACCCGATGCTCGCTCATAAGGCGACTCGCGAAGGGAAAGTTGCCGTCGGAACCATCCTCGGCGAACCCGTTGAGTTCGATAACATCGCCATCCCGAGTGTGATCTACACCGATCCTGAAGTGGCATGGTGCGGCTTGACAGAAACCGCTGCCAAAGAACGCGGACAGGAAGTCATCGTCACAAAATTCCCGTGGGCTGCTTCCGGACGTGCTCAGGCTATTGGTCGCCCAGAAGGATTGACGAAGTTGATCGTCGATCCACAAACCGAACGAATTCTCGGCATGGGGATCGTTGGCGTGGGCGCTGGGGAACTGATCTCGGAAGGGGTGTTTGCTGTGGAGACCGCAGCAGTTGCCCGTGATCTGGCAGAGTCGATTCACCCTCATCCAACCATCGCGGAAACGATCATGGAATCCGCAGAGTCCGTGTTTGCTCAGGCAACACACCGATATCTGCCAAAGAAGAAGTAATGCCGTCAGACAATTGTCATGCGGAAATCGAATCCCTCAGTCGCTATCGGCTGGGGGATTTTTTTATTGATCGCGAAAGGCAACAGCTTTGGACATGACAATATCGACTGTAACTTTACATAATCAACAGATATTAAATTCAGAGTCATTTTGAGGTAATGTTGTAGCCGCTATTCATCCGAGCCATTTCAGTTCTATGCGCGTTCCATTCTTTGCATCAGGATTGGATTCATGGGGGAAAACTCAGAGAGTAAAAGCAAGGTCAACTGGTGGAAGTTCGGATTCCCCGCCATCGTTCTTCTGTTTCTCCTGATGCGGCTTCCGGCGATGGCTCTCCAGCCTGGAGGAGAAGATGAAGACTGCTATGCGGTCGCTGGCCTGACGATTCTTAATACAGGACTGCCACAGCTCCCACACGTCCCGACTAGAGATCTCAAGAGCGTATATTATCGCGCGGATCACGTTCTCTATGCAGAGCCCCCGTTGTCATTCTACCTTCAAGCGGTGTGCTATTCGCTTCTGCCTGATGTCTATGGAACAGCACGTCTGGCATCAGCGATTGCTGGAATCGTATTGCTATGGGGTGTCTGGAAACTGACAATAGAAGTGACCGGGAGTGAGATCGCTGCATTCTGGGCGGCAGGGCTTCTGTCACTCTCTCGCTGGTTTTACTTCCCTGCGACGCGAGCTCGTCCTGACATTTTTTGCGCGATGTTTGGTGTGCTCGCCATCTGGCTGTTGTTTCGCTGGTGCAACACGCGAGCTCGCTCCAATTTAATCTGGTGTGGAATTGCTCTGGGTTGCGGCGGTCTCTGTCATCCGTTTGCGATTCTGTATGCCGTTCAGATTGGGATTTGCCTGATGATTTTTGAACAGCGTTGGAAGCGACTTTCAACTCCGGCCACTGTCGCTGCGATTGCCATCGTTGTGTTCTCAGCCTGGATTCCGCTGATTCTCATCGACGTGGAGACCTTTCAGATCCAGTTTCAAAACCAGTTCTTCACTGGAGTGAACAGTTCAACTGCCCACCTCCCTAATTCACACTGGAATTCGCTTGGCTATCACGGGGAATATCTGTGGAAGCACATTGGCATCTGGCAATGTCTGATCGCTAGTCTTCCAGTCATCGTTGCGACTGTGTTTTCACTGATTCATCGAAATCAGCCATTACTCACGGTCAGCTTACTGGCAATTTCGTCGCATCTGGGGCTCTGTTTCCTGATCGGGACACACCACTACACACCCGGTTACTGGGCTTACGTCGCGAGCCTTTGCTTTGTGACAACCGGATGGATGATTTCTAAAACAACAGAACGAATCGCTAACGCATTTCGATCCCAAAGCGGCCTGCGGATTGCCACCTGCTGGTCAGCAGCCATCGCACTGTTGATGACAATGATTCCCGGAAGTGGCGTTCAAGCGACAGTCGTTCATCTCCGAAACTGGAACGATCCAGAATACAACGCGCCATTGTTCGCGCAGAAGCTCATTGAATCTGTTCCTGAAGACGCAACATCGATCGTCGATGCACAGTTTGCTCTCGACTTCATCGCTGCGAAAAGAAAGACGATCTTCGCTACGAGGATTCCCTTCTACCACAACGCAGCGGCGTACGATTTCGACTATGTCGTCGCCAGCAGGTATCTCGTCTCTCAAGGAGAGACATTTGACACAGAACTCGTTGTCAGAGTTGGAAAGCCAGACGATCCATTTGCTTGTTATGCCGAGATCCGAAAACGCCGTACAAGCGTGCGTCTTCCCTGACAATCGCGATCGCGAACTCAGGCGTCAGGCCTGCTTGTCATCGAGTTCATTCTTCCATGGATCGAATCCATCAGACTCTTCAACCAACGGCTCCGGTTCATCGCTTCGAGCTGTCGTTGGCGCATTGTCGGACCGTTCAACCGGGCGAACGACAATACGGGTCCCTCGAACTTCCACCACTTCGACGGGCGAATTCGCCTCGATCATCATTGTCTCAGCAATTGCATGGAGCCGTTCACCGTCAATGCTCACCAATCCGCCGGGAGTCATCAAATTCAGTGCAAACCCGTGCTTTCCGATCAGGCTTGTCAGATGTTTTTGCTCACGTTGATAGGGAGTCACCTCTTCGTTTGTTGGGGCGGAAAGCAGAATACGGTTTCCCAAAGGCGTCTTCTCGATCAGGACAAATGCCCCGACGATGCAGCAGGGAATAATCAGAGCAACGGTCCCGTAATAGCTCCACATCAAATAGGGATTTGATTCAGACCATGCCTGAAATGCGAAATACCCTGCCCCGAAGAAACAACATGCGGCGATAACCCCGATCGCTCCACCAGAGGGAACGAACATCTCAACGAAGATCAGGAGCATCCCTGAAATAGTGAGGATGTAGACTAGGTTTTGAGGGTCCATGACTAAGTCGTTCGCCTAGGGATCGGAATTGAGGTCAACATGGTTGAAATCCCCGTCACCGTCAAACCGGATTCTGCACATGAGTCAGAATCCGCAACTGGGGGTGACACAAGCGACCAAAATGGTCTCTCATGCTGAAGACGTTACCTGAAAGCATTAAGTCCTTTGCGAATCACGATTACAGATCGTAAACGTGTCTCGCGATGTTCGACTTTCATCGACTCATGTCAGGCAAATTCTTCCAAATGAATTCTAGTTTGTCAGACCAATCGAACAATTCATGAACCCGAATTGCTTGCAGAAAATTCCGGTTCCGTGGCAGCAGACACATTCGATCGGAATCGACATTGCTCCATAGTCGGCGTCCTGAAAAGCACGCCTCCATGGAGAAGAACGCTCGAAACGCTGGAAAACCGAAAACGTTAGTGCTGGAAATCACATGCTGATCTGCTGTCGGACTGCAACGGAAAGGCGGCGCATCCCCTCCACGATCCCTTCGCTGTTTTGAACACCAAAACTGAGACGCATTTGATTGTCCGGGTGATTCTGACCAGAGTCTGCGTAACAGATCGTTCCTGGGACGTACATCACACCTTCTTTGACCGCCGCTTGAAACAGTTCGCTTCCGAATCCGGTGCTGATTGATTCTGGCAAGCTCATCCAGACATACAAGCCCCCATGCGGGTGATGCCAGGTGACCCCAGGGATATCCGAGAAGTACTGTTCGGCCGCGGCAAGCATCGCATCACGCTTCATTGCGTAACTTTCGCGAATTCGATTCAGGTGTTGATAGTAGTCGCCGTTCTCAAGCACCTTGGCCATGATGTGCTGGCTGAAGTTGCTGGAACCGAAATCTTCGTTCCCTTTCCGATCCGCGAGTGCCGAAATGAGTGCCGTGGGGACAATCCCTAACCCAACTCGAATCCCGGGCGAAAATGTTTTGGAAAACGTTTGCGCATAAATCACAAGTTCGCGGGAAGCATCACAACTCCAGATGCTGGGGTATTCCTCCCCGTCATACCGAAGCTCCCGATAGGCAGCATCTTCGAGAATGAGAATCTGGTGTTCGCGGGACCACTTCTTCGCCAGTTCAACCAATTGATGCCGACGTTTAACCGCGAGACAGGTTCCTGCTGGATTATCGTAGTAACTCACCACATAAATCAGTTTGACTTTGGAGAGTTCCCCTGCCTTCTCAAGTTCAGCAAGCGCCTCATCAAGAGCATCGATCTTCATTCCGTGTTCGTCACTGGGAATGGTGATTGCCCGAGCTTCAACACCTGCCAGATTCCCGGCAAACACAAAATAGGTCGGACCTGCAACGAAACAGATGTCCCCGGGATCAAACAGAACTTCACAGACAAGCGACAGCAGTTGCTGCGAACCCGTTGTCAGAAAGACATTATCCAGACCGACTTTCAGATCAGACGGGTCCTGCCGCTCGAGTTTTGCAAAATGCTCCAGTCCTAACCGTCGCATTCGGATGTAACCGTGAGTCGTTCCGTACTGCAAAGCGCCGCGGCCGACGGATTCACTGGACAGCATTTCCTGCACAGCCTTCAGTGACTTATGAACCGGCAGTGTCATCGGGTCGACGAGGCCTGCCGCAAGTGAAATCACTTGAGGGTTCTCAACTCCCTGCTGCATCAGAAAGCTGATCGCCAGATCTCGAGTGGCATCCCGGCGCTGACTGAACTGAATCGGGAGACGCGTTTCTGAATGGGAAGAATCTGCTGACATCCGACCCTCGTGTGCGCTCATGATTACTCACGTCTTCTTCACTTGTATCTGACATCAACGCATCCCCCACCAAGATCAGGGAAGATGCAACAGCTCCCAATCCGGCTCGACGTTCAAGGTCGAATTGCCGGTTGCTGATGCTGATTGCCGCTTACAGGTGAATGATGCCTCGTTTCAGTGCGATTGTAACCGCATGCGTCCTGTCAGAAGCCTCAAGCTTCTGCAGAATATTCTGGACATGCATTTTGATCGTTCCGTCCGCCGTTCCAAGCTTGGCCGCAATTTCTTTATTCGCAAGTCCATGTGCCACAAGATCCAGCACCTGAATCTCGCGCGGCGTCAACATCGACCGAGAGAAGTATTCCGACAGGCGTTTCGCTGCTTCTGGAGAGACGAGAGTTTGACCGGCGAAGACCGTTCGAATGGCACTGAGAACGTCGGTGTGAACTGATTCTTTGAGAAGGTATCCGCGTATTCCGGCTTCCAACGCCCGGTAGATGTCCTGATCACCATCAAAACTCGTCAGTGCGATAATCTTGGCGTCAGGGTCTTCCGACAGGATACGTTTCACCGCGCCAATCCCGTCCAACACTGGCATCTTCAGATCGAGAAGTACGACGTCCGGTTTGGCCTTGCGGTAAAGTTCGACAGCGTCTTCGCCATTGTCGCCCTCCGCAACGAGTTCAATATCACTCTCGTTGTTCAGGATGGATGCAATCCCCTTGCGCACAAGCGGGTGGTCGTCCACGCAAAGAACACGAATCACAGTGAGTGTAAGCAATTCAGACAATTCAGGTGCCCTTCTCAGACACTGCGACTGGAATACCAAGGAGTGGTTTCCGATGGCTGGGGAGGAATCGGCACATCGATCTGAACTGTTGTACCACCTGAAGGAGAACTTTGCAGTTCAAGTATCCCATGAATTTGGATCGCACGCTCCCTCATTCCGATCAATCCATAATGCCCAGGCAATCGCCCTTCGGCACCGGCCACCTGAAATCCCCGCCCATCATCTTTAATCACCAGCCTGATTCGCCCCGACCGGAACGTCAACGTGACATGAAGATGCTTCGCATCAGCATGACGGACCGTATTAGAAATTGCCTCCTGCGCGATCCTTAACAGATGGTACTCCACCTCCATGGGAAGCTGACGAGACAATTCCTCGATATTGAGCTTCAGTTGCAAGCCATGAGTTTCCGCCGCTTGAGTCGCCGCCTGTGTGACGGCGTCTGGAAGACTCGCAGCTCCACTTGTACTTCGCAGTCCGGCAACTGTTCGTCGCGCCTCCCGCAAACAAAAGCCGGCGTCGGAGATGACTTCTTTCAATGTCTTTTGCTCAAGAGACGGTTGCAAGCGATTGGACAGCGCCTGCATTTGCATCGTCACACCAGAGAAGCCCTGAATCAGTGTATCGTGGAGTTCGCGAGCAATCCGCAGGCGTTCCGCCATCACCGCCATTAATCGTGACCGAATTTGCAGCACGCGGAGACGATAGATGCCCCAGAAGACGAAGCCCGCGAGAAATAGTGAACCAATTTTGAACCACCTTGTTTCGTAGAAATGAGGGGGCACTACGAACTCGATTGGCGCTGCAATCTCAGACCAGTTCAATGTTTGATTTGTCGCACTCACTCGAAACCGATAGTGCCTCGGAGGAAGATTGGTATAAAACGCTTCACGGCGTTCTCCGACATCGATCCAATCTTCGTCGAATCCTTCCAGCATATACCGGAATCGAACCCGTTGGGGGACCACATAAGTGGCTGCGGTATAACGAAAGGACACGTTTGCACGACCGGCAGGGAGTCGGACGGGCTGTCCCAAATCAACCCGATCCCCATTTGCCTGCATTTCCTCAATGATGACATTTGGCTTTGGCAGAGTTCGCGACAGGCGTTGTGGAGAGGCCGAAAGCACACCCTGGTTCGTTGAAAACCAAAGCAGATTATTTTCAGAAATCACCGCGCAGGGCTGCACTCCCCGTTGGCATTCAACCGTTTTCTGAGACTCTGTCGGGCTGAACGGACTGCTCACGATACGTTGAATTTCGCCGCGAGCACATTTCAGGAGTTCCTCGCGACTGACATAGAAGATCCCGCGACTGCATGCGAGCCACAACCGGTCATCAGGCTCGGCCACAACTCCGAAGATCTCATCATCATAGAGCCCTTGTTTCATCGTAAACTGAAACACGAGCCCTTTGCCGTCGAGCGAATCGACAACGAACAATCCCCGATCTCGGGTACCCATCCAGTAAAGTCCATCAACGCTTCTGATGATCGAATCGACTCCCTGCAACGCACTATAACTTTGCAGGATCTGGACCATTCCGGACTCTTTACAGAGAAACACTCCCGTCTCGGCAGAGGCAATCACACCTTCGACATCATTCGCCAGCAAATCGAGAATGGAGTGAGCTTCGCGCCCTGTTGCATTCTCTGGCGTGTGAATTTCGCCGTCCTTCCGAAACACAATCCCTTTGTTCGTGCCGATCCAAAGGACCCCGTTCTTATCCATGCACAGTGCTTGAATAATGTTCGATGGCAGACCTTTTTCAATATCCCATAAATCGATGATCTTTTTGTCCTGCATCAGACAGAGCCCGCGGTCCGTTCCGATCCAGACAGAGCCCTGCTCATCTCGCTCCAATGACAGAATCTTATTGCTCGGCAAGCCGTTCTGGGTTGTGAAGAGTGTCTTACAACTCTGTCCCTCGACCAACGCCAGACCTGCATCCAGAGTCCCTAACCAGATGTTACGATTAGAGTCTTCAAGGATCGGTCCGGCTTCATTACTTCCTAGACCTTCACTGACCGTTAACGGAACTGTGCGTCGATCGACGAATTGATTGAGACCGTTCTTCGTACCAACCCAAAGACTTCCTTCGTGGTCTTCTAAAATCGAGCACGCAGTACTCTGGGAGAGCCCGTCTCGAGTGCGAAACAGGTCCATTCCCCCATTGCGAAGTCGACAGATTCCATCTTTCGTCCCAATCCATAAACTGCCATCAGGACTGGAAGTCAGACACTCAATCCACTCATGCGGAAGTCCGTTTTCTTTTGAGTACAGAGTTTCCTGATCACCTTCAACTCTGACCAGACCATGACTTGACCCGACCCAGATCGCCTGACCATCGGCGAGCAATGTCGTCACGATGGCGGTGTCGGGAATGGACTTCATTGAAACAGCGCTAAACGTGTTTTCTGATTCGCGATAGAGAATATTTCCTGTCCCACCAACCCAGACGGCATCATCTTCGGTCTGGGTACAAGCGAGAATATTGGTCAGTGGCAAACCTTGAGCAGATCCAACTTTCTCAACATTCCAGCCAGTACTGGTCCTGACCGTGGTATCAAGCACATACACCCCATCGTCAGTGCCAATCCAAAGGTGATCGCGGGAATCCAGAAAGAGATGATGGACATTCAACAGATCAAGTCGGGCATTCGCTCCCACGACTTCCGTATCACTATCGTGATAACGGAAGACACCAGAACCATTGGTCGCCAACCAGATGGCCTTATCGTTTGACTGCTGAATATCACTAATCCAGACGTTCTCAAGCGACGGTCCATTCACCGCGTTGAGATGCTGAAACTTCAATCCATCGAACTGATGTAATCCCGCCTGAGTTCCGAGAAGCAGAATTCCATCCTGAGTCTGATGCAGGGACAGAATCGACGCTCTTGGTAATCCTTGTGGAGCTTGCCACTTTCGAAGGAATGCCTGCGTGAGAAATCGATCAGGGGCCAACGCAAATGCAGTGTCAGAAATTAGAAGACAGAATGCCAACGCGAGGAAACTCACCGCGATGTGACATCCCTGTGAAGATCTGACTGGGAAATTGATCGTCCAGACCAAGTTACAGTTCCCTTGAGACAGTGGCGATGTGGTCATTTCCGTAAGCGGATCGCACTTACATCCAATGCCTTGCCTGAGAAGCAAAAAGCGATTCGCAAGGAATCTGCACTGATTCCCGAAAAGACTTTCCTTGGGGGCAAGGCAAGTCATCTTTCAATAATCGCATTAGAACGAATAGGGAATTACCGAATCAAGGTTCTAATCGCGATCTTGAATGAGTCGCTGAAAATCTGCGAAATCCAGGCCGAGAATTCCCACCAGTCAGCGAGCGTACCGCGAACAAGAGCAGACCTGAAAGTCATGCGTCACGCAGGTATTCATCTCTTCAAGATTTGAACTTCAGTACCCGATTGAAGAGGAAGCACGATGGCTCCGCAATCGGTCTGAAAGTGTTCACGCAAGCACATACAAAGAAGCCGAGGCCCACGTTTGACGACGGAGCCCTAGCCCTGCTGTTTGTCCAAAGGATTCAAACAGGAATCGCCGCTTCCGCGATCACTTCAACACAGAGAGACCTGAACGGGTTTAGATCGAATACTCGGCTTCCGGCATGAAAACTCTGGCCGATTTCGGACGCACAAACACCGCATCCCCAATCGCCAGATTCAATTCCCGCGTGCGTTCACGGACCAGATCAACGGTCAATTCGATGCCATATTCATCGAGACAAACGCGAACTTTGACAACAGAACTGCTCGGATTTAACTGAACAACGCGTCCCTGCAGTGAGGCAATCGACGTTGGTGAACGCTCGATCTCAAGTTCATGCGGACGCACATACGCGGTCGCCTGACGCGGCTCATCATGTTGGTAGTCAGCATATGCCAGCTGAAACGGACCGACGTGTGCGGTCCCGGCCTGAACTCGCCCGTGAAAGACGTTCACATTCCCAAGGAAGTCCATCACAAACGGGGTCGCAGGATGATCGAACACCTCTTGAGGCGTTCCAGCCTGCTCAATATTCCCCTGTCGCATGACAACAACTTTGTCCGCAACCTCAAACGCTTCTTCCTGATCGTGTGTCACGAAGACCGTGGTCACGTGCATTTCTTCATGCAACCGACGCAACCATGTTCGCAATTCCTGACGGACCTTGGCGTCCAAAGCACCGAACGGCTCATCCAGCAACAGCATTCGTGGGCGAACAGCAAGAGCCCTCGCCAATGCAACTCGCTGACGCTGGCCACCTGACAATTCACTTGGATAGCGATGCCCAAGACCTTCAAGACGGACCAAAGACAACAACTCGTTGACGCGCAACTTCACTTCAGCATTGTTGACTTTGCGAACTCGCATTCCAAACGCAATGTTTTCAAACACTGTCATGTGTCGAAACAACGCATAATGCTGGAAGACGAACCCGACACCGCGATCACGAGCGGCTTGCTTCGTCACGTCTTCGTCTTCAAACAGAATTGAGCCACGGTCAGCATGTTCGAGACCGGCAATGATTCTCAACAAGCTGGTTTTCCCAGAGCCAGATGGCCCCAGCAATGCGAGGAGGCAGCCGGAAGGGACTTCGAGGCTGACATTTTCGAGCGCAGTGAACTCTCCGAATTTCTTCGTGATGTGACGAATGGTAATACTCATAATCGTCCTGCTTTTCTATTCCTGCCCGGATGTCAGCATTCAAGCGATGACACCCGCTCAGGCTGTGAGAGTCCTCGAAACTCTCTCAATTTGTCTTCAGAAATTCCGGTCAGGAATCTTCCCCTGTTTCGGCATCTGAAAGACAGGTCTTTCACTTTTATCCAATGTCACTCAGGCGTTACTCGCCTTATTCTACATCATTGAAACGTGCAGCATCTTGAGCTGCGATCCACCGTTCCAGAATGACCTTCGCGACGAGCGTTGACAATGCCATCAGTGTCAGCAACGACGCGACCGCGAACGATCCTGGGTTATTATACTCCTGATAGAGCTTTTCAACCCGAAGCGGCATGGTGTCTGTTTCCCCGGAAATATGGCCGGAGACCACGTAAACAGCACCGAATTCCCCAATTGCTCGGGCGTTGCACTGGATAATTCCGTAGAGCAACCCCCATTTAATATTCGGGAGAGTGATTCGCCAGAAGAGCTGCCAAGGGTTCGCACCAAGGCTGACAGCAGCGAGTTCCTCGTCTTTCCCCAACGCCTGCATCAGCGGAATCAACTCGCGCGCAATGAACGGCATCGTCACAAAGCAGGTGGCCAGAACCAATCCAGGCCATGCAAAAATGATTCGAATGTCATACTCGCGAAGAGTTGGTCCCAGATAACCCTGCATTCCGAACAGCAACACAAACATCAACCCTGCAACAACAGGGGAAATTGCGAATGGCACGTCCAGCAACGACATCAATACTGCACGACCGGGGAAACGGAACTTAGTAATCGACCAAGCCGCCGCGATTCCGAAAACCGTGTTCAACACGACCGCCACAGGGGCGACCGTCATCGTCAACCAAATTGCGTGCCTGGTGTCAGAGTCGTCAACCAGGTTACTCCAGAACTGTCCGAGCCCTGGCTTGATTGCCTCATAAAAGACGTAATACAGCGGAACGAGAATCAACCCGACAACGATCAGATAGCACAATCCAATGAGCACACAACGCAACCAAAGTGGCTCGTTGGGTGCTGCACAGGAGACACGCGACAGACCATGGTGCCCTTTAATTTGCATAGCGCTGACTCCTTCTTTCAAGCCAGTTGATTGTCGCCAGCGAAACCAGAGAACCAGTCACGAGCACCATCGCGATTGCAGTCGCTTCGGGGTACGAAAACTCTTCGAGCCGTGCCACGATCAACACCGGAGCGATCTCCGTCTTGAACGGCATATTTCCAGAGATAAAGACAACAGACCCGTATTCCCCCAAACCTCGGGCGAATGCCAGTGCGAATCCAGTCAGAATACTTGGCCACATCGCAGGGAACAAAACCAGCCGGAATGTCTGCCAGCGATTCGCCCCCATCGACTCAGCGGCTTCCTCAGTATCCCGCTCCATACTTTCGAGGACCGGCTGCACCGTTCGGACCACGAATGGCATTCCGATGAACGTCAGAACGATCACAATCCCGAGTTGGGTATAAGCCCCTTTAATGCCCAGCGGAACGAGAAACTGACCATACCAGCCCTGCTCAACGAGCAGTGCAGAGAAAACCAGCCCGGCAACCGCAGTTGGGAGAGCAAACGGAAGGTCGATCAGTGCATCCAGAAAACGTCGACCAAAAAACTCGTAGCGAACAAGCACCCAGGCAGTCAGCACACCGCAAACCGCACTCGCCATTGCAGCCAGAAGTGACGTTTTGAATGTCACAAGGTAAGCAGCTTGAGCTCGTGCCGACCACACTGCAGCCAGAAACGCTTGAGGAGTCAGCTCAGATGTTTTCAGAACGCAGGCTGCCAATGGAATCAGCAGCAACACGGACAAATACGCCATCGTAATGCCCAGGCTGAGACCGAAGCCTGGCAATGGACTTTTACGTAAAAGCGGATGTGGTGTTGAATTTGGCAAATTGGATTCCGCGGCAATCTTTTTGGGATGATCGCCGGGATCCTTGGGTGTCGCCGTTTCAACAATGCCAGACTGCGACACAGATGTCCTCTCACCGACTTCAATAAAGGAAACGTAAAACCTGTCCGTCAAGGCTCGTTTCCATCACAAAAAGAGACGCCGAAATAGCTGAAACAAGGAGTCCCGGACGAAGTTTCAGGGGAGAACTTCATCATTGAAGGGCTTCCTGTCAAGTTCCAATACTCAAGCGAGGCGATTTCGGAGCCTGAAAAGACCATGTTGGTGAGTTCTGCTTTTGCCTGCCAGTCAAAGTCGGTCAACTGGTGAACCGAAGCGGACACATGGAAAAACGCCGGAAATTCCTTGAAAACCAGCGTCTCGTTCAACTATTTATTGGCCTGATAGATGGCATCAAAAACGCCACCTTCAGCAAAAAATCGAGTTTGGGCCGCGTCCCAGCTTTCGGCAACTTTTGTCACCTGAAACAGCTCCAGATCAGGGAACGAGCTCCGATGAGCTTCCAAAACCTTGGCATCCGTTGGGCGGTAATGGTGCTTCGCAATGATTTCCTGACCTTCAGGTGTGTACAGGAATTTCAAATACTCTTCCGCAACTTCCCGAGTCCCTTTTCGATCAACGGTTTTGTCGACGATCGCAATGTGCGGCTCAGCAAGAATACTCGATTTCGGATAGATGATTTGAAGCTTCCCGCCAGCTTCTTTGAGCTCAAGATGTGCTTCGTTTTCCCAAGTCAAATGGACATCGCCTAATCCGCGCTGAGCGAAAGAGGTGGTTGCTCCGCGTGCTCCAGTGTCCAGAACTGGCACCCGACGATAAAGATCTGTCACGAATGCCTGAGCCTGTTCTTCGTTTCCACCAGCCTGAATCACACTCCCCCAGGCCGCAAGAAACGCAAGCTTTCCATTCCCTGATGTTTTCGGGCTCGGAGTGATGACAGAAACGTCTCCCTTCACGAGATCGCCCCAGTCCTGAATGTTCTTAGGGTTCCCTTCGCGTACAACGAACACGATCGTGGACGTATACGGCAGGCTTCGGTTGGGGAATTTCTCAATCCACCCGTCAGCAATCAGTCCCTTTTTGTGAATGGCGTCGACATCCGACCAGAGTGCGAGAGTTGCGACGTCCGCCTCGAGACCATCGATAATCGAGCGAGCCTGAGGACCTGAGCCCCCATGAGACTGCTTGACCTTCAGGGATTTCTTGTGTGTTTCGTTGAACTTTGGAATGAAAGCCGCGTTCAGATCCTTCCACAACTCACGAGTCGGATCGTAGGAGACATTGAGCAGTTCAACCGTCCCGCCTTCTTTGCCTCCGCCGTTCCCGCATCCAACAACTGATCCCACGACAAAAAGTGAGAGTGCCAGCAAGCTGAATGCTGCAGACTTTGATGTCAAATTCTGGTGAGAACCCGAGCGTGAGCGAAAGAACATAATCAGCCCTGCGATGAATCGCGTAGAAGCAAACAGACTAACAACCACCAAGCTAGTCGTGCTTTATACTCAGCAAAAGCTCCAAAAGTCAAGCATGGGAATTTCGCAGAGTCTTGGAAGTCCTGACTCTACCTGAAAATCCGTTCAAAAAGTTGCCTAGAAAAAGCCTCGACAGTTCCGCCGTAACCAGAGCGAATCCGGGACTCGAAAGATCAGCTTCGAAATCGATGGCGCAAAGAAGAAGAAATCGCAACCTTCTTGAAAATAACCACTTAGACAAGAGAAACGGCCGAAATCGAGCTCCAACTCGTCGCGATCTCGAATCCAGAAGAGGGGAAATCCCCCCCGCCTCGGACGCGATCTCACCGCATGCGCGGTTTTCCGGAGGAGATCCAAATTTGCGGAATGCTCCTACCCCGACGGAAGTCCTCCGTCTGGTGACCAGAGCGACATCCGCTGCGTTCCGTAAAGAAGCCAATCCGGTCTAAACCGAGAACTGACCTCGGGGCAAGTACGTTTCCGCGAGCTTTCCAAACCGATTCAGCTGATCTTCCTGCCAATCCGGCCCGAACTGAAGCTCCCGTGCCATGATGTTGGCGACTACGGGCGCAACACTCAGCGCTGCTCTGGTATCCAAGAGCAGAAGCCGGCACCGGCGACTCAAAACGTCTTCGACCGTTCTGGCGGACTCGTCGTGAATCGCTTTCAGCACAAATTCATTCGTAATCGACTCGACAGACTGAGGAGCATTCGGCTCGTCCTGGAGATTGCCAGTGAGCTGCATGTTCTCTGTCGCCGATGGACGATTCTCAAGCCTTGCAGCTTCGATCGCGGCATTCACCGCATCAAGAGCCATTCGCCGGTATGTCGTCCACTTCCCGCCAGTGACAGTCACCATTCCGCTGGACGACGTGCTCACATGATGGTCGCGAGAGAGCTTTGAGGTCGCCGAGGTCCCCTTAGCACTCACGAGTGGCCGGAGCCCGCTGAAACAACTGCGGATGTCAGCCACTGTCACCTCACGACACAAATAGCGAGTCGCGTGATGCAGAAGGAACTCAATTTCATCGTCTCGCGGAATCGGATCAAGAACCGGTTCGGCAACCGGAACATCTGTGGTTCCAATCACAACCGAGCCGTGCCATGGGATGATAAAGACGACACGCCCATCGTCTGTGCTGGGGATGATGATCGCTGTCTCACCCGGTAGAAATGAGCGATCGACAACAATATGGGTCCCCTGACTCACCTTCAGAATCGGCGGTGAAGAAGCATCATCCATCTCTCGAAGCGAATCCGTGAAGATCCCCGTCGCGTTGATGACAGCCTTTGCCGCGACCTCGTATTGCTTCTGAGTTTCAACGTCTTTCACGACAACTCCGGATACGCGCCCATTGCTCTTGAGCAATGACGTCACCCGCGTGTAATTCAACGCTGTCCCACCGAGTTTTTCGACACAGGAAGCCATCGCAATCGCCAGTCGCGCGTCATCAAACTGAGCGTCGAAGTAAGAGACCCCCCCGCTCAATTTGTCTGCTCGAATTGTATTGACGCGCCGTTGGACATCCGCTGTTGAAAGCATTTTTGAGCTCGTCATGCCCAGCTTTCCTGCCAGCAGGTCGTATGCCTTCAGCCCAACGCCATAGAACAAGCGCTCCGGAAGCGAGAACGTCGGAATCACGAACTCCAATGGCTTCACCAGCCCCGGCGCGTTTCGCAACAATAGGCCCCGCTCGTGCAATGACTCACGAACAAGTGAAACATTTCCCTGTTTCAAATAGCGGACGCCGCCGTGAATCAGTTTCGTGCTTCTACTGGAGGTCGCTTTACAGAAGTCGCTCTGTTCAATCAGCAAGGTCCGGAACCCGCGTGATGCAGCATCGACGGCAGAGCCAAGTCCGGTTGCCCCGCCCCCAACGATCACGACATCCCAAACCTGGCCGGTCAATTCAGAAAGCAACTGTTCCCGAGTCCGCATTGGGTGACCTACATCTTTGAGGTGAGTTGTGAAAACGGCGGTGCTGCGCCATCTGCGATGAAAATCCGGTTGGCCGCCCCTGCTGCCTCGTCCCGGATTCTGTCCCATCAATTCGAAATTCGCACTGAAGTCATCAATTCAAATAGAAATCGAGACCAGTCGATTTCCCGTACTTTAACAGTGTCTGCAACGTGGCGTATACGTCTCTGAAATACTTTGTTGCGACGAAATGCCGTCGGCAGTGAACTGATGCTTCCGCAACCCATTACCGGACTGAAGGGAAGAAGAGCTCACCGAGACCGAGTTCCAGACCGTCTCCTCGAAAGCAATCGAAGTTTGCAGTCCACCATGCTTCTGGAATCGTCATCCCGGCCTGTTTCAACTCTTTAAAAAGCAGGTTTAGAAAGACAGGATGCGACGAACAGGAATATGCGAACGGAGGAAGGAGCTCAGAAGATCCATTATCCCCCCCGACAAGGATCGTCCCTCGTTTCATGCGAGCCCCCAGGTGAACACCAGCACCGCCGAGCAAGCAAAGTGTTCCGGCAATCATTCCGATTCCGCAACCATCTCCGGCGACTCCCTGCACCGCGATCACTCCACTGCGCATCCTCTCGCCAATCGAGTTTCCTGCGGTTCCCTGCACGAGAATCATTCCGCCAGACATGCCTCGACGCGCATCGATGCAAGCGGCCCCAGCATAATTCCCGACATTCCCGTCGATTCGGATGATGCCCCCTGACATGCCGGCACCAACCCAATCCCCGGCATCGTCAGAAACCGTGATCTCTCCTCCAGACATCCCGGAACCAAGTCGAGCTCCAACTGAACCAACGACCCGAATTCGGCCCTGAGCCAGATTCGCCCCAATTGAGTTCACCCGTCGCAGATCGCCCTGAAAAAGGACCTCGTTCGGATCTGCCGCGTGCTCCCGAACTTCAAACAGTTCTCCACAGGAGAGCTGCGAATTCCCGTACCAAATCGGGCTACGTTTCAGCTGTTCAAGCGTGAGTGGAGCGATCAACTCCGGAATCAGCGGACTTGCGTCGACTGGAACCGTGAAAGGGCCTGTCGGCTGAAACAAGCGTGACATAGGCCACTCTCAAAATTCCACACCTGAGTGTCCATGACTGAACGACAACAGGCAAGATCACGCGAACCGCACGAACCAGCCATTCAACAGGGAAAGGATCAATCGACATTCAGATGCAGTTTGATCTCCAGTTCCTTCACGTTCGGATGGTTTGTCTTCAAAACCAGCTTCCCGGGGTTGGATGATGTCCATATCCCCTTTGGGCTGTTCGGAGGGACAGACACAAACAGGGAGTAGCGTTCTCGGGCGAGCTCCTTTCCTGTTTGTTCAGGCTTCAATCTGGCAGTCACGTATCCAGGGTCAGCGGTCACTTCCGTGAGCTTGAGTTCTTCGTCACCAGGACTGATCATGACGGTAAACTTGACTTCCTTCCCCTTCCCCTGCTCGATACTTCCCAGCTCGATCAGCGGACCACCAGCGAACCAGTTTGGCCCAATAATGGTGAGCGCCCCGGTACGTGTCCCTGTGACCTCGAGTTCAAACTTCGGGTGCTTCTCTAAATCGGTGTGAATGACGACAGACTCTTTCACTGTCGTTGGAGCTTCAATCCCCTTGAGATGCCCCTTCAGGTGATAACCGACGCGCAATCCTCGTTGTTCCAATTCTTCCGCAGAGTAAGGAATCGCTTCGAGTTTCACCTTGTCGTCCGGAACTTCGATCTTGGTGATCGCAAACTTTTCAATAACGGAAGACTCCAAAGAGCCGACTAGAGGAATGTCGTTTGAGTTGGAGAATGGCCCAAGATTCCATCCGGTGGTCGGAGTGACGATAATCTCTGGGAACATCTCTCCGGACACGCCCAGATTAATTTCTGCCATTGTCGGGTCGTTTGAATAGATGGTCGCCGATTGCGAGAACTCGCCGATATCTTTCGGAGTCCAGGCAAGGTGAATCACCGTCTGCCCCCCCGGCGGGATCTCCTGTTCCTTCAATCCGCTGACCGTACACTTGCACTGGGCAGGCCCGCGAGCAAGCTTCAAGGGAGCTTTGCCGACGTTCTTCACAACGAAGTCGTGTTTCCCGGTTTCGCCGAGTGCCATACGCCCGAAAGCGAAGTGAATCTCGGGAACTTCTGCCTTCGGCTGGTTCTCTCCGGTCCCAATCTTGAATGGATTTTGACGGTAATGATCTTTGTCTGGATCACCAGCCGATTCCTCTTCAGGATGATCCGGAGACTCTGAATCATGAGTGTGGGAATCGTGCTGATGGACCTGCTTCGGCGGCGTTGGAGCCACTCTGCCGAAAACCCAGGACAGGATTGCCAGACCGACGATCAAAGTGGCAATGACAGCAAGTGTCTGAAGTGGCTTCACAGTGCAATCCCCAATTCCAGCCAAGCACATGCAAATCGACCAGAACAACCGGCACGCTCACCGGGCTGTTCTCAAACTGGCGTTTCCGATCCGGCTCGCCCCTGAAAACCATCAGAAAGCCAACTCTCAGAAACGCATTCGAGTCCGCATAAAACTCTCATGCATCTTAGAAACAGTTTCATTAAGCGAAAAGCGAGCCACTGAATGGACATCGGAAGATTGACGACATCGAAAGCGCAAAATCCACATTGCCGGGCTGCCACGGCTTCACTGTAAATGGATCATGAAGCTCCAACGACAGCGATTTTCCCTCAAAAAAGTCACGCATTCCTACTCTTTTTGCTCACTGAGACCTTCAAGCTGCTTCCTCTTTGCCTCTGGTAGCAATTTGTCGAAGTGCTGATTCTTCCGATTGAGATCATCCAGCTCCAGCGCTTTGGCAATTGCCGCACTGGCTGGCTTTCCGCTCGCATCCAAAGCGAGTGCGTACAAAGCCCACAAAGGGGAATGTTGTGGATATTGCTTCAAACCACGTTCACATGCTGTCACTGCTTCGCTGGCGAATTCAGGATTCGGTTCATTTCGATAGCGATCCATCCAGAACTCCGCCCGAATGAATTGTCTCTTGGCAGCAAACGGATCACGCTGATCGGCCAGTTCAAGTTCCTCAATCGACTTATTGAAAAGCGCCGAATTGCTTCGATCCTGCAACCACCTGTGATGAGCCAGCATTGCCAGTTGCTGGTGCGGTTCTGGAGAAAGCGTATCCGCTGCAGCAGCCTGCTCCAGTAATCGCTCTACGGCACGCTGATTTCCCTGAGTCAACATCTCGTGCCTCGCTCGATCCAGCAACAGGCTACTGTTCAAGTAAGGAAGCAGCCCAGTCCAGACACAGAGCACCGTTAATGTGAGTCCTGTGATCGTCGCTCCCAGAAGTGGGACCTGCGAATCGGTGCGAGAATTCCCGACCTCGATTACTTGTGTTGACTCTGATTTTGAAATCGGTTCTGGCATCGCAAGCAAGAAGAGAAGCAGGAGCAATTGCAGAACCCCCGGCATGCTCAGGCCACCAGCTCCGCAAAGATGCACAAAGATTGCGATTCCTGCTGCGAGCATGAACGGCCGATCCGGGCCTCGGTCAACAAGTACGAACCGCAAACCAGCGGCAATGACCAGCCAGACAAACATCACGCCGATCAAGATGTCATCTGTGAAACCTTCAAACAACCATTCTTCAACGAGAACTGCTCCAAAAGCCGCGACACCCACTAACAGAACATTCTTCCATGCCAACTTGCGTCCGACGGACTTCGCGACGCTCGCTTCAGAAACAACATTGTCGCCTGTTGGATTCATGCCTAAACGCGTAGAAAGGAGGGGGAGCGCACACCAGACAAGCCAGCCGATCGCAAGTGCCAACACCCCTACCAAAGCGATCATCCCGCCATGCGCCCACGCGTCCAGCACAAACTGATGAGGGTCCAGAATTTCTTCACTCGCACCGGGAAGCTTGTGTTTGATGTAGTGCTGGCGGAAATTTCCTGGTCCAACTCCGAAAAGAACGTGTTCACGAATCACACCAAGAGTCGACTGCCAGTATTCCAAACGATACTGGAGGCTTTTGGGAGCTTCACTCAATACTTCACGATCCAGCCCTCCTAACTTCGCGAGGACAACCACCAGAACAACAAGGCCGACAAGAGAGACGCCGACCGCGCGTATTGTCCCGCTGCTCCACTTCGATCGAGCAACACCAAATACAATCCCCAGCCACACGAACGCGACCCCGACACCAATCACTGCGGTGCGACTTTTTGTCAGAACCAGACAGGCAACAAGTAACGTCGTCAGCCCCACCACAGCAGCAAGCCTGCCCGGCGTGCGATTCATTCTGACGATCTGCACCAGAGAATCGAAGGCGAAAAACAGCCCGACGACCAGTAGTGTGGCAAGGGAATTCGCCAGCGCAAATCGACCAATCGGCTCCACACTCTGCATGGCACGATTGATCAGCCCTTTTCGACCATTCTCGTCCAGGGTGAGCAAGTCACCGCCGACCGTCGAAACGAGTTCTGTATATCGACTCTGCTCGACCGAACTGAGCACTTCATTCCGTTCGATTCGTGTTCGCAGCTCCAGCACTTCTTTCAGCTCGCAGGCCTGTTGAGGATACCAGACAAAATGCTGCCAGAGTCCAAGTAGCGCGAGCGCCGCGAATGTGATCAGGAGTGTTACAGGAAGCAGACGGCGGAATGATTCTGAACGCCACTGATCGCGGACCATGAACCACATCACCGCAATCGAAAGCCATTCCCAAAGACCGTTTAACGCTGCCCGCTTATCTCCGAGTCCTGTCAAGACAACAACCGCGGCAAGACAATTCCCGGCAACGAGCAGCGTAACTCCAATGTCAGTCCAGTTCCAACGCGGAAACGTCCATCCGGTGTGACGAGAAAGCCACCAGCAGCGCACAGTTGCCAATGCGAACCAGCCTGTCGCAATCCACAGCGTTTGACCTTGCTCCGCTCCTTCCGTCGGCACCAAGAATCGGGTGAGAATCAGAGCGATTGTCACGACATCCCAGAAGGCCCAGGCGGAGACCTGAGATCCACCTGATTTCGTCGCCGAAGCCTGTTTTATTCGCCGCGCCGCCACAGAAAGTCCTGTCGAAAACCCGTTCAAATCAAACGCAAATGAGGAGTCTCCATTGGACAGCATTTCAGAGAGAAGAGAAAGCGTACGAGACCGAGGAGCCCGCACAATCTCCGCAGTCATCCCATTCCCCGCAGACAACAAATAACTCGGAGTCAATTGACATCGCTATTGACTCCAGTGGTTCGGGGTGTGCCTGTGGGAACATTGCATTTCGACTAACGGTCGATTGCATATTATGGCACCTAAAACTTGTAGCAAGCGGAAATCAATTACCGTAGATTTACATAAATTCTCTCAAATCCATGCAGTAATTTCGACAAACTCAATTTCCTCTGAGATCTCTATCTCTCGTTTTCAGATACCACTCATTTAGTTGGGCCCACGAACATGAAACAACCACGTACTGACGCGTCGCTTAGGCATGCCGATCGCAAAAGTGCCCCTTTTGCAAAGTTCAGGGAACATGTTTCGCGGGGGTTCACACTCATTGAACTTTTGGTCGTCATTGCGATTATCGCAATTCTTGTTTCATTGCTTCTCCCCGCCGTCCAACAAGCTCGCGAAGCAGCCAGACGGTCCAGTTGCAAGAACGCACTGAAGCAATTGGGGCTCTCACTTCATAATTATCTCGATACACATAGCGTCTTCCCTCCTTCCGAACTTGGAAATGGTGACTGCGTAGCGACGGGCAACGTTCCATCGCATTGTTCGATGAACTTGAACGGCTTCGTTCTTCTTCTCCCATTTTTGGAACAAACCCCTCTTTACAATAAGTTGAACTTCAACCAAGCGTTTACCACACAAATATCAGGAGGAGGCAATCCATTATGCGGAGCGACAGCCGCCACTAACATTGCCACTGCTCAGGCGGCCACAAGCGGAATCGCCTCGCTGATCAGTTGCCCTTCAGATGTGACAGCCAGCTATTCAACAGCATACACCCACCGCACCAGCTACGATTTCATCGTGTACAGAGGCCATACAGAATGCAATCAATGGGTAACTCGCGCGACCGCGTCGCGAACCATGTTTGAAGATGGGAGCCGATGCCGTACTAGTGATGTTGTTGATGGGATGAGCAACACCTGTATGATGGCCGAGACACTCAAGGGATGCTGCTTGAACGGGAGCAATGCAGAATGGTATGGTCGTGGCTGGTGTCAGATTGGCCTTACTCTACGTCACAATCCACCAAATCGTTTTGAGCGAGAACCATATAATCCTTCTCAGTATCCGTTGATGAAACTCGGGGATTGGACCAACACCGGCAGCATGCACACTGGCGGAACACAGATTCTCATGGCAGATGGAGGCGTCCGATTCCTGAGTCAGAACACCGCCGCTTCAATTAGAACCTCACTTGACCTGATCGCCGACGGCACGGTTTTAGGTGAGTTCTAAAACAGGAATCGGCTGTTTGATCGATTCCTACAGAAGCCACTTCTGACGGCTGTCCAGCAGTTAGACAACTTCTAGTTCAAGCACAGTTTCCGATCGATAGCTCATTCATAGCGCTAAGAACTCAGGAGACACCGAAGTTCAACTTCCGGTGTCTCTTCCCTCATAAACACAGGCAACTGTAACTAAGACGAACGTAATCTGTCGTCTTCGTCTCGGCTTCCTCTGGAAAATGCGAATCGCCAGAGATGCGAAATTTCAAGGGCTCAATATGAAAACGCAGTTTCCATTCACCAAAAGACTGAAATCCACAGCCTTTATCTGCCTTCTTCTTCTGGGAAATTTCAGTGGATGCGGATCGCAACCTGATGTTCCAGATTTTTATAAAGAACTGGTTCCAGTCTCTGGTGTCATTACATTTAAGAAGCAGCCACTCGCTGGCGCAACAGTGACCCTCGTTCCGTTCGGAACCGATGCAGTTCGGGCAGCCTATGGCTTGACTGACGCAGAGGGAAAATTCAGTGTCATGACACCAATCAATGGCATCTCGCCAGCAAAAACAAAGGGCGCGGTCCCAGGAACGTATCGTGTTTTGATCAGCAAGATTCAGATGCCAGATGGCACCGATATTCCTGCGGAATTGACTCACGCTGACGCAATGCAGCAGGGCGCAAAGGAAATTCTTCCAGCGAAATTCTGGCGCGAGGAAAATTCCGTCCTGACGACTTCAATCCAAAAGGGAACAGCTCCCCTCGAACTGAAATTCGACCTTTAATCATAAGAGATTACGTTGTCGTTTTTGTCACCTCATCGATGCACTCGAGCATGACATCGCAGAGTTTGTCGATGAGGTGAACTAGCATTGCCGGGGCAGGCATCAGGACAGCAACGTCGCCCAACGGACGGACGATCACTCCGCGTTTTCTTGCCGCCAGAGTGATCAAGTGGCCTGTTCGTCGCTCTGATGGAAATGGTTCGAGCGTGTCGCGATCACGAACGAGCTCGATCCCGACCATGACCCCCTTCTGTCGCACCTCTGCAACGTGCGGATGATCCTGTAGGACCGCGAGTCGCTTTTCAATTCGGTCCGCATTCGCTTTGACATTGGCGAGCACGTCGTTTTTGTCAAAGAGTTCCAGCGACGCCAATCCGGCAGCGCATCCCAGAGGATTCCCGGTGTAGGTGTGCCCATGGAAGAATGTTCTTCCTTCTGATGGAGCACCGAGAAATGCAGAGTAGATCTCATCAGTGGCCAACGTCATTGCCAAAGGGAGAATCCCGCCTGTTAACCCTTTCGCCAGGCACATCAGATCCGGTTCAACCTGTTCCTGCTCACAGGCAAACATGGTCCCTGTTCGCCCGAATCCAACGGCAACTTCGTCGGCAATCAACGGGATTCCATACTGCTTCGTTAGTTTGCGAACATGGGCAAGGTAACCGGTGGGGTGAATCAGCATTCCAGCCGCCCCCTGCACCAACGGTTCAATCACGAACGCTGCAATCTGTGATCCATGTTCTTTCAGGATGCGTTCGACTTCATCAAAACAGAACTGAAGATATGCCTCGGCCGACATCGACTCCGGGCGTCGCAGCGCAACAGGAGATGGACAGGAAACCGTCCCGAAAAGCAATGGCCCGTAAACACGGTGAAAGAGTTCCATACTTCCGACGCTGACCGATCCAATCGTGTCGCCGTGGTATGCCTGACTGACTGTCGCAAAGATTGTGCGCTGCGTTTCTTTGTTGGGCTTCTGCCGGTGGTACTGAAACGCGATCTTCAACGCAGCTTCAACAGCGGTTGAGCCACTGTCTGAATAGAACACTTTGTTCAAACCAGAGGGTGTTCGCTCGACGATTTCTCTGGCGAGTTCGATCGACGGCTGAGAGGAAAGCCCCAGTAATGTGGTGTGACTCACCCGATCCAATTGAGCACGAACTGCTGCATCCATCTCTGGCACACGATGACCGTGGACGTTGCACCAGAGTGATGAGATCCCGTCCAGGTAGCGATTTCCCTCAACATCGATCAGATCGAATCCCTCGCTGTCCGAGATGATCGGTGCATTCTCAGCTTCGTATGCCTGCATGGCAGTAAAAGGGTGCCAGACATGCGTGTTGTCCCATGTGCGGAGCTGATCAGGGGATGAAGAATTTGTTGCCACTTGAATCACCTTTTCATTGCACTGATTCATGCTCGGAATCATTCACAGTTGCCGTCTCCCGATCGCAAAGGCGCGTCGCGGAAACGCTCTATGAATGCCCCTTCGCCAGAGTTCACACTCAGACGACGACAGTTCAGGAATTCGGTACAGTAGAAGACCAGAGGGGAACTTTTCAAAGCAACCATGACTCGTGACTCACACGATTCCCTCAATTCCGATCTGTTTATCGTCATCACTCATGCATTGGATCAGTGACATTCGATCTGACGACCACCGAACGAACCGAAAGTGCCTTCCGGCGTTCGATTCGCAAGTTCACAGGAATCGCTGCTCCGGATTGCACCGATTCAGCCCCTCCGCAGGCCGTCAGACATTTTTGACATTTGCTCTGAGTTTCGTCACTGCACTCTTTCTAAGCGGATGCGGAAGTCAGGATGGGGAGCTGACAGTTTCCGAAAATGTCCGATCGCCCAGTTTGCTGATGAGCGAGATCTTGAAGTCAGAAGATCGTTCGGCACTCATTCAATGCCCTTTCGAGATCGTCAATGACACATATTCAGATCGCGTTCTGACTCTCAAGGCCACTGGCTGCTCTTGTTATGGGCTGAACGTCAATGGACAGAAGCTCAAATCTCAGGATTCCTTCTCTGTCAGTTCAGGAAGACATGAGACTGTATTCATACAGGCGTTGCCTCCTGACGCGTCTGGCGAGAAGGAGTACACAGCGGAGCTGGCGATAGAAGATCGGGATCTTCGGCGAACGTTTCCCCTTCGATGCACATTGCAGGTCTATCGGGACATGCAGTTATCACCGCGTGTGCATACGATTCCAGTTCCACAAACTGCAGCCGTCTCCGAAACACTTCAGGTCATGGTGGAGCAGATTTACAGGGGGACGCCATCCGATCGACATGAGATCCAGACAATGCGCTGGCCTGAATGGGCAAAAGCGAACTCCATCAAACAAGTTGGTGCAGTCGAACCCGTTGAAGAAGGCCTGTGGAGAAAGCAATGGAGGATCGAAGTTCAGCTGACACTCTCACCAGAGGAAGCCGCAACAGTTGTGAGTCGCGCGGATCCCTGGTCGTTGCCAGTCGCTATTCTCAATGAACGAGGGGAAGAGTCCGCAAGCGACGATCTGCTATTGAACCTGTCAGCACCACGAACGCTGATCTACCCAAGTCGAATTCTCTTTGGAAGTTTGAACGTCGGAGAGAGTCAGAGACGCAGAATTTTGATCACCAGCGTGATGCAGATTCCCTTTCGCCTCACTGAGATCGAAAATGGAACCCCGGACTTTTTGAATGTCACACTGCCATCAGAACCCGCTGTAGAACAGCGTCTGGAACTCATTGTGACACCGGCTCAAGCTGGACCATTTTCAGGTCAACTCAGATTGAAGACGAACCTCGCAAGTCCGGTGGAAATTCTGATTGATGTCTCAGGACGTGCGACCGACAGTTCCGCTGTCCAACAGGACTGAGATCGGGACGTCGCACTCAGGCATGACACTATGAGTGTCGAACGAGCCCCGGGACGACGTCCACATCAAGACTGGCTGTCTGACCGTTCTCAAGCAGTTCCCAGGCGATTGCTCCCATCGCGGCGTTGTCAGTACACAATGACAGTGGAGCGATCACAATTTCGACTCGGTCCTTCTTTGCAAGCTCTTCAAGACGCTCCCGGAGTCGCTGATTTGCCGCAACTCCTCCCCCGATGCAAAGAGTTTTCCGACGATAGCGTTTGAGCGCCTGACGGCATTTGGCAATCAGGATGTCAACGACCGCTTCCTGAAAACTTGCTGCGAGATCGGCGATTCGTTCTTCGGTCAATGGAGGCGGCGAAGCCAGCGCGCCGGGTTGGCCCAACGCAGCATATCGCACTGCGGTTTTCAGGCCGCTGAAGCTGAAAGCGAGTCGCTCGTCTCGCAGGAATGATCGCGGAAAATTAAACGCCTTCGGGTTTCCGTTCTGAGCCACTTTCGAAATCCAAGGCCCCCCGGGATAAGGAAGTCCTAGCAGTGCTGCCGCTTTATCAAAAGCCTCGCCTGCGGCATCGTCGATGGTCGACCCGAGAAGTTCGTATTCAATCGCACTCCGACAATCATACAGGTTCGTGTGACCTCCACTGACCACAAGTCCGATTGCCGGGAAGATGTCTCGTTGAGCCTGCATGCGGCAGGCATACAAATGAGCGTGAATGTGATTCACAGCGACCAACGGACGATCCAGCACCATCGCCAGAGTCTTGGCCGCAGTCACGCCGACAAGTAACGATCCCACCAGACCGGGCTCTGTCATGACAGCGATGGCCGTGAGATCCGAAAGCTTCACATTCGCTCGGCGAAGTGCTTCATCAATGACAGGCAGAATGCGTTCAAGATGGGCTCGGGAGGCGATCTCAGGGACCACACCGCCAAATCGAGCGTGTAATTCGTCCTGAGACGCAATGACGCTGCTTAAAACCTGACCGTTCCGATCGACAACCGCCGCCGCCGTTTCGTCACACGACGATTCAAT
Source organism: Planctomicrobium limosum (assembly GCF_051465645.1). Lineage (GTDB taxonomy): Bacteria > Planctomycetota > Planctomycetia > Planctomycetales > Planctomycetaceae > Planctomicrobium. Next base: position 1,584,438 of record NZ_CP195790.1, read on the forward strand.
TGCGAGTAAAATCGAAGTGACAGAAGCGTCAGGAGTGGATTCGGGAGCCATGACTCTCAAGTTTGAATAAAGGAACTTGCTTGTAAAAGCTCAAGGACCGTGTCGAGAGATTCAGGAATCGCTCATCAGCAAACGACTGAAGCCTGCTCACCAGTTTGCATTGCCAGTTCAACGGTCATCATGAAGACGTTACGAGGACGAACCGGTTTCGGTGCCGCCATCTGCGTCGCCATCTTCAGTGCTGTCATCAGCAATCTCGTCAGCAGCAATTTCAGCATCTTGCGGAATTGCATCCGACACTCGACGGCAGATGTCAATTTTCATGTTTGACGTCTCAAGCGACCAGTCAACCACCCATTGAGGTGGGATGTCATACTTGGCTCGTTCTGGAACCCGAAGAACGAGAGTCGCTCCCTCTGTGCTGACATCAGGTCGAGCGAGCCGAGAGAGAGAAAGCCACAACGGAGACCCTTCAACCATCGAAGGAACCATGGCATATGGAGGGTCAAAAAAGATTGCCTGAAACGGTACGAATGCCGGGGCCTTCTTTCCTTTGGGCCGAAACGAGCATCGTAGCACATCAGCCGGCCAGACCAATGTTTCATCTTCGCACTTCAAGGCAGCGATATTCTGCCGAAGCAACTGCAATGCAACGCGGTCCTTCTCAATAAACGTCACGCAACTGGCACCTCGGGACAACGCTTCCATCCCGATTGTCCCGGTACCGGCGAAAACATCGGCAATCCGGGCTCCGATCAACCGCTTTTCAATGTTCTCAAACAAGGACTCTTTCACCCGATCTGTAATCGGACGAGTCGTCTGGCCTGGACTGGTCAGTAAGATGCGACGGCGGTATTTTCCAGCAATAATTCTCATGCAGAGCAATCAGCAGAGCGTTTGAAGTGGGCCTCGAAAGTGATTCAGTCCACGCATCAGACTGAATCAGCCGCAAGTTAGCAATAGACTCGCTTCAATTTGCGGAGCCCGAGGTCCGAGCTTCTCAGGAACATCATTCAACTTTGATGGAATCGGCGCCTCATTGTCGTGAATATCGTTTGATATAATCAAAACCAATTGAGTTTCGAATTTTGTTCGTATCGAGTTTCCCGGCAGCAATAGTCCCCCAGGAATCTTGCTTTCGGCTCGCTTAAATGGGTCGCACTGTATTTCGGGGCTGTTCTGTGGCTGAAGAAGACGCCTTTCCTGATCCAATCTCGGTTGACTGCGATGTGGATGGTGCGCGCCAACAGCGTTTATCGGACCTGACCTATATTACGCTCGTTGGAATCTGGGTCCGGCTCATCATTGTTGTTGTTGAAGCGGCCGGAGTCATCTGGTCGGATTCGTCCGCGCTGTTTGTCGATGCAATTTCGAGTCTGTTCGACGTCATATCAAGCCTCGTCCTGCTGGCTGCCATCCGTTTTGCCGCACGTCCACCGGACCTTGAGCATCCTTTTGGACATGGTCGTGTCGAGCCATTGGCTGGATTTCAGCTTGGCTTATTACTCTGCGGATCAGGAGTCTGGCTTGGATGGAGTAACGCAATCGCTGTTGCAGGAACCGCTCCACACCGGGACATCCCAGGGTGGACCTGGTTGATTCCCGCTGCAGCCACACTTGCGTTGGCGGTCGTAACGTGGCTCATCTACCATGCCGGTAAACGAACTCGCAGTTCTGCCCTGAAAGCCGAGTCCCTGCACTTTCTGGTCGACGCCCTGACAAGTGTTGTCGCTGCAGTCGCATTGTTGGCCGCGAGTCTGCTGCCTCAATATGGAGCCATCTTTGACCATGCTGGAGGAATTCTGCTGTCCCTGGTCATGATGGGAATTGGTTTGCAGGCGGCAAACGAGAACCTGCATCAGTTGCTGGACCGAGTTCCCCGCGAAGAGGACTTTGAACGGGTTCGAAAGTCCGCATCAAAGGTGGAAGGCGTCATCGACGTCGAGAAGATGCGAATTCAGCACGCTGGCCCCGATGCACATGTCAACATCGACATTGAAGTTGCTCCGGAAGTGACGGTCGCGGATGGGCACAAAATCGCCCAGAAAGTCAGAGCTCAGATTCAAACCGATTGGCCGTTCGTCCGTGAAGTCGTTGTCCACGTTGAACCGTACTACCCCGGTGATCACTAGATGGGCACCAGTAAGAGTGGTCGATCTGAAGATCTGCCGAGATCGCTCAATCAGAGTTGAACGTCCTACGCCTGAAGACAAACTCATTGCAGCCATATCCCCCGGCCTGAGTGGTCAGGTGCGTCAGTTCAAATCCCTGACGTCTGCAATAAAGGAAGACCTCTTCCGGTTTAGCGACTTCAAATGGGTAGCCACCGATCCAGTCAACAATATCATGCCAAGGAGACATCCCTCGGTCTTGCTTCTTCTGCCTCCAATCTGCAAACGGAAGCGGGTTTTGAAGTCGAACAACTCGAATCAACGCCTGCCTGAGTTCGTGTGACAGACCAAATCCCAGGGCGATTAGCGACTTCAATGGGGACGGAGACTGGTTATAGACCTTCTTAATCACCCGCCAGCGACGACTCGCCCCTCCCTGATCGTTGTAAATCGAGATCGCCAGCTGCCCGGACGGCGCAACCAAAGGGAGGACGCTCTCAATCGCTTCCCACATCTTTCCTGTGTGATGAAGAACTCCCCAACTGTAGACGATGTCGGACTCTGGCAATGTCGCTACGAATGCGTCATCAAGAATTGAACCGGAACTGATGATCCATTCCGCGTCCGGTGCAAATCGGCGCTTCATCTCTTCCGTGCATGCCACCGACTGAGGATCAAAGTCGAAGGAACGGACCATCGCTCCGAGCCGGACTGCTGCGAGACTGAACAGCCCACTCCCACAGCCGACATCGAGGAACGTGCTTCCGTCGAGATGATCGACATGCAGCATTACCTTCAACGATTCGACCGCAACTGCGATACGCTCTTCATCAATCACTGACAAGAAATTCTGCCAGTTTCTGCCAAATTCAAATCGAATTTCACCACCAGGTTGGGCAGCTGTTCTGACGAGTGATTGAGTCATTGAATCAGGTCCATGAAGTCCGATGCAGGTCGGATTCGAAATACGAAGGCACACCATCCACTCGGCACTCATTTCGCGACGTTCCCATCATAGCCTCGGCCCGAAGGACTTGTGGCCTCGAAGGGGGACGAAAACCAATTGGAGGACGGAAATTTCTCACCCAAGATGATGCCCCCTGTTTTCCTTCAACTCATCCGCGGATGACGGGGACGAATGCGCGGCGAATTAGTGCCTGCTCTCTAATATTGAATGGTGCATACGTACGTTCGAGTATTTCGAAGCGGAAAAATCACATCAACCGGTATGATCGCCCCGTGATCATGCTGCATTTTCGCGACATCCAGCTTCTTTCTTTGCAACGTGACCTAGAGTTCAAACGGAATTGTGCCTGCCAGAGCGTGTCAGGTCCCTGCCAGAACACATGATCTGTTTGATTGCCTCCACTTCGAATTTCAAGGGAAGTTCAACAGAATCACGCGTACCTGACAGAGGCTGATGCACGCACGCTGCGTTTGGGCCATATTTGAGATCGAATGACAAATTGGGGTCAAAAGGTCGCTGAGATCCATGTATCAGGATGAGACATTCTCTATGGTTCTTGATCTGTCATCGCGGAATGACGACGACGTAATTTCTATTCCAGAAGAAATTCAGAAGCGTCTTGGAGCCCGCCTGTCCAAAATTCAGATGTTGCCCGCAATTGCCCAGCAGGCACTGGAAATGCTGCGCGATCCCGACTGCTCGATTCGTGAAGTCACGAAACTCATCGAACAAGATCTGAAACTGGCAACGGAAATGCTTCGGGTCGCAAATAGCGCGATCTATTCACAGGGACGTCAGATCACCAGCCTTGCGGACGCCACTGTCCGGCTGGGGCTGCAGCAATGTCGCAACCTGATCCTGACATCGAGCTTCGCCAGCTTGATTGAAGGCTTCACTCTGGAAGAAGAATGGGTTCGTGACCTGTTGTGGCGACACGGTCTGGTCACCGCCGTAATGGCTTCCAACATTAACCGATCACTAAAAGTCGGTTGTAATGGGGAAGAATTCTCTGCCGGATTGATCCACGACATCGGCCGTTTCCTCGTCGCAGTTGCCCTGCCTGAACAGTTTCTGGAAGCAGACCCGGTGAATTTCGAGGAACATCCCACCTCGCAATTGCGTCAAGAACAACTCTGCTGGACCACCACACACACGGAAGTCGGCGCCTGGTTCACGACCGAAAACCGATTGCCAGAAGCCATTGTCGCCAGCGTCCGGTATCACCACTTCCCTAAACGAGCCGGTAAGTTTCAGAAACTTGTCGCGTTGGTTGCGGTCGCGGATGACATGGCAAACTATGTCCAGCGAAATGAATCCGCCGCTGGATACGATCCTGAATCCAATCCATTCATTGGAATTCTTGAAGAGAGTGGCGTGAAGCGAGCCCGCGAGTTATTCACAGACTCAGCGGCGAAGATTTTAGAGCAGTCCAGCAACGACGCCTTGGAACTCTGCAAAACCTAAACGTTTTAGTGGTAAATTGAAATTCGAACTCCAGCGAGTCCCCGACCTGCTGGAGTTTTTTGCATTGTGGAACTTTCGGTACACGTTCCATGGATATCAAATAGCAGTTGATGCAGCAAAGGTGATACCCCTCGTGTTGAATCAAGTGTTCAGCAATTAAGTGACGTAGGCCTCGAACAGTTCGGCATAGTATTCCCAGCGGGTAATCAGACGGCGTTACATGACCCCCAATTCAGGTCGTCATTGAACATGCCACCCAGCCCAAGTGATGATCACACTTCACCTGTTCGAGGTTCGATCCCAAACCTATTTCCCGGCCCCGCGAAGTACACGTCCTGCCCCGCAAACAAATCCCAGTTTCCATTGAAGGACGGATCTGGGGGAACGTGATCACAGAAGACAGAAATTGTGTTCCGATTGCTGAAATGCAATTTCATGTCCCATGACAGCGTGTCAATTTCGATCTTGCATATGACTTCACCGACGATTCTCGAAAGACACTCGTGACGTCCCACTTCATTGTCGGAACTGATGATAGGGCCAGAGGGGCCATCCAGCCTCCACGAACACCAAACCATCAGATTTGACTCTCCCTCGAAATGACGAAATTCCTCCGAGTAGTCCTCGCGTCCAAGCGGACTGGAACGTTTCACTCTCGCTCCAAATGCTAGCTCAAAAACAGAGCCGATCCGATCACAGTTGACGTGCCAACAGGGAAGATTCAGCAGCCGCCCCTGCACCTGCGTAGCAAATCGCTCCTTCGTCAGACTGTCGTCTTGACTTACTCGCGTCGGTTCTGAATCAAGTCCCATTCGTCTCGAACTTCCATTTGGCAGGGTGGCATCGTCTGGTTTAATTAAACGGGTGGGCGGGTGCATTGTTTGGTTTAACGACACGGCCCCTATTCAGGTCTTCACTGAACATGCTACCTCGCCACACAGAACTGCGATCCTTTGATTGAGTTCACTCGGTGATTATTCGGCTCCGTCCGTCGTTTCACACCAGCATTCTACGCCGCACTTCTTCTTGTCGGCTTTACACTGGCGCGCAAACCCTACCCCTCCTATCATTAGCGTGAATGGGAGATAGAATGCATTCATAGCGAAGCATGAAAAAAACATGAACCAAATCGACCACTCTAGCTTCGACAGTGCGTCCGCCTCACCCATTTCAAGTTCCCAAGAAAGATTCCTAGCTTCCATCGCATATTTCCAGCACCCAATTTGCACTAAAATCAGAACTAAATGAAGGACCGCAAATAACCAGAAAATTTTAGGTTCAGTGAATATTCTGGTGGCTGAACGCGTGGATCCTGTAAATATCCAATTCATGATGAACATGAAGACCTCTTCTTAGCATTCGTCGCTGACAGAGTGGCATTGCCTGTTTTTACGATATGGCACTCAATACAGTGACGTAGGCTGGGTCCCTAAGACCCAGCATTGAAATGGGATCGGTCAAGTTGGCGCTTGAATGAAAATCGCTCAGGCAGCGGCGAACAAATGGCCAGTGCATCACTCGGTCTGCAGGGCTTGGATCGCTCCGAGAGAGCTGGGTCTAGAGGACCCAGCCTACAAAACTGATTAATTAAACGAGCTTCATGTAGCCCTGTCCAACCCCAGTCTTCATTGAACCTCTCACCTAGCCTTTGAAAATTTTGCATTCCATAATTTCTCAAATTCTTGCAGTGACTGGGGGTCAATTTCAGTAATGAAAGTCTGCGATTCAGGATGAATTGTATAGGGGGCTCCGCTGTAACTGCACCCAAGGGTAGAGTTGGCACAGAAACCACCCCGCTTGCATGTTTCCTGGTTTTCTTCTGTTCCTACCTGAATGGTAAAGTCTTCGCGATCAACTTGTCGTAAATTTGTGACCGCAATTAACAGTAATATAATGCCGAGTATTGCGGTGACCAGCACTTTCTTCTTCGCTGATTGATGGGCCACTTGCTCCTCCGGTGAACGGTTGCATTATTTGGATGAATCTTGAAAAAGTTTTGTAGGCTGGGTCCCTAAGACCCAGCATTGGAATGGGAGCGGTTAAGTTGACTCTTGGATAAAAATCGCTCAGGCAGGGGCGAATAAATGGCCAGTGCATCACTCGGTCTGCCGGGCTGGGATCGCTCCGAGAGAGCTGGGTCTAGAGGACCCAGCCTACAAAACTACAAAACTGGTCTTCATTGAAGATACCGCCCCGCCCACGGAATTCTTCCACCGCTCTGATCACTCCTTGGGAACGGAACCAGGCCGCTCGTCTTTAGGACAACAATCTTCGAGCTGTTTTCTCAGTTGGGCTATCTCCTTCTTTAAAGAGTACGACACACGACTGACACTGAGCATCACCACAGGAAAAAAGCACCACAGCGGATCTATCCTGTCAGCACTCCGAAACACAGCAATCCCCACCAGAATGCTTCCAATAACAAAAGGATAAAACGGAAGTAAAGTATCAGCTCGTTTCACAATCAACTCTTTCAACATTTGAGAACGCTTCTCAAAAAGCAGACTGGAAGTCAGATACGAAATTTGGAACTTCGATCAGAATGATAGCTCTCTCGAGTGCACTTCTGGAATTGGAGTTCTCATTACGTGACCTTTGAATAAACAAAAAAGCGAACTCCGGAATACCGGAATTCGCTCGTTTTTTTCGAATTCAAACGTTTAGTGTAGTTGCCCGACTTAGTTTAGATCCGGTCGGACTCTGAACTGGAGTCGCTTCCGCCGAGTGTCACAGGGACTTTTACGACGCCGTCTTTTCGACGCACTTGCAACTCGACGACATCGCCTGGCTTCTTGCTTTCAATCAAGCCCAGAAATTCTGCTGCGGTCGCTACCGGTTGATCGTTAACGCCAACAATGATGTCGGCGGCAGCGCGATCTTCGATGACAATTGGTCCGCGTCGGGCGATCTGCGGCCCTTTAACTCCAGCCTTCTCTGCTGGCCCCCCAGGTGCGAGTCGCATCACGCGCAGGCCCTGATCAGTTACGGTGACATGTGTGATACCGATCTCGCCACGAATCACTTTTCCATGTTGCATCAATTCAGGCACCACGCGGCGAATCAAGTTCACTGGAATCGCAAATCCGATCCCTGCGCTTTGCTCGACACGGCTGGCAATCGCGGTATTCATTCCAATCAACTGCCCACGCGTATTCAACAAGGGGCCCCCTGAGTTCCCGGGGTTAATGGACGCATCGATCTGAATAATTGACTTGATGACCCAATTTCGCTGAACCTCAAGTGTGCGGTTCAAACTGGAAATTATCCCCTGACTCATCGAGCGTTCCAACCCGAAAGGATTGCCCAGAGCAAAGACGCGCATCCCGACCAACAAGTGATCCGAATCCCCGAGCGGAATCGGGACGAGAACGTCTTCTTTGGTCTCGATCTTGATGATCGCAATATCGTTGACCGGGTCCGCACCAACCAATTTTGCAGTGAGAGTTTCTTCATTGAACAGGGTCACGTTGATCTGGCGAGCCCGTTCGATCACATGAAAGTTGGTCAGGATGTGTCCCTGCTTGTCGAGAACCGCTCCTGATCCGCTTCCTTCTTCAGGAATTGCCATCATGAAGAAGCGTTCCGTCCGTACCCCTGTGGTGGAGATGTTCACAACGCTCCGATTGCAGTTTTCATAGACCGCAACGTTCACGACTTCGTCTGGTGTGAGCCCCTGGGCATTAAACAGATTGGCCGGAATGAGTGTCGGTGTGAATGGCTTCGGAATTGCCGGCAATGAGTACGGATTTCGGTCCGACTGAGCAGCAGCCTGCTGGCCAGTCGACGTCAGCCTGGAATCCATGATCCACAGGGAAAGACAGCTTCCCAGAACGGCTGCTAACAGACAAACAACAAACTGACGCACGGAAGTTCCCTCTGATCAATGCCGACTCGCTCACGCAGCCGAGATCCGATTCCCCCAGACATCGACCTGCTTCGGCGCGATGCCCTTCAATCCAGAACGGCCTCGAACGCGAGGTCCGTTCCCTTCTGATTTCAGTCGTGATCTATATAAATCGTTGGCCCTGAATGCTCAAGGTGGAATTGAGTTTAGCGATTTCTGGCGTCCATTTCTCTGCGTTCAATCGCGGAATTCCGAATCGGATTCTCATAGACGTAGATGCAGTCGCCGAAAAAGCTTGCTTCAAAATTGCATCAGGTGAAGTCGGTCGAGAACCAATTCGAATTCGATCATAAACCGACCTCGACTGATGCTCAATGAGGATTCCGATTTCGGAGCGGGCTTGAAAAATTGGGTCAAATGGCGAATTCAAGTCATCATCGGTAATCTATCCGGTACTCAGGATCCGGTTCACGAATCTGTGAATTGGGTTTTGCCTCATTTTCTGCGAAGCATCGATGAATTCCATGCACCTGCAGGACATGTGAGACACAAAGTGAATGCACACAGCGTGCAATGAGAAATACGGTTGGGGCGGCACGAGATTCGAGCCAGCCTTTATAAAACAAGAATGCAAAAGGCTTCCCATGTCTGGCAAAAACTCAATGAGCCAGCCGACCGGGAAATTGAAGCGGCAGGCACAAATGGATCAGCAATGGCTCCGCGAACTTTGTTTTCGCAAATCCGAATCCGAATCACTGACCAGAGCCGCACAGGCCGGTGATATTGAGCAGTTTTCAACAGAACTGCAGTCGCACCTCGTCAAGAAAAAGACGCTGAGTAAACGCGATCGCCGCCGACTGCAGGAACGGCTCACACAGCTTTGGTCGCCATCGGAATTGGACGATGACCACTCGTTCGCGGCCCTGCTTTTCGATGAAGAACTCGAATCCGCCGAATTCTCGGAACGAGTTGAGTCCATTCTCGCCGGTGCATCGAACGGGTCCGCCGGTCGTGAAGAATCATGCACAGATTCTGTTGTCACAGGCATCTGGATACTTCACCTGCACGCACATCGGCTGCAGGCCAAAGCCCTTTTTGCGTTGTGGCGTTGGATTCTGGATCAAAGCGAACATCTGTATCAGACAGACAGCAAAGTCACCGCCGACGACGGATTCGAAGCCGTTGACCTGATCGAACTGCAGTGTCTGGTCGGATGGCAATACAGTGAACTGAAGTACGAACGAGCTTCGGCAAGTGACGGGGTCAAAGCACTTCGACAGGCACTTGATGCAAGCACAGACGGCGATGGAACCCCGCACGCATGCTGGCTAGAAGAGATCCTGCCGCGACTGGTGCAACTCGCGAGAATCAATCTGTTTGCGTCATCAATTGGCGTCGACCTCTGGGACAGAAAGTCCGAGAAGCGAATCGAACGCTTTATCGGACGCGTGGCAAGCCTGCTGAGTCCCAAATATTTCGCATTCAGTCAAACTCCGGCCTCGCAAGTCTGCCTCCAGCTTCAGGCGGTCATTGATGCATTTGAATTCGAGCAGGACCCCACTGTTCGACGCATGTTAAAACAGTGGTCAGGTGGAGAATCGAAAGCTCTGCGAGGGGATCAGGAACGACTGATTCGCAAGGAATTTGAACGAGAAGCTCATCAATCCGACTGGGCGGAATGGGGAATCCTCCGATCCGCCTGGTCCACTCCCGTCGATCTGTGTGCGGTTCGTTACGACCGTAAAATGCCTTCAATTGAAGTCGTTGTTGCGAACACTCCATTATTCGCCGGTGACTGGAATCACAAGCTGACATTCAACGGGAAGCAGATTTCAACCAGCGGGGAATGGTCCTGCTGTTGCTGGTATCTCGACAAAGATGCTGCATACATGGAACTGCAGTTGAACAATGAAGGCCCGGCGACCGTCATTCGACAGGCACTTCTGATGCGGCAAGAATCCGCCTTGTTCATCGGGGATTCCGTCCGCCTGAATCAATCCGGTGCGATTTCTTATCGTCGCACATTACCGCTAATTGGCGACTGGAACGTTCAGGAAGATGCAGCCACACGCGAGCTGGCGCTGATCAACGATTCGCAACGAGTTCGCGTATTCCCATGGACCAGCCCACAATACCGGGTCGACCGAGCCACGGAATCACTGGCAGTCAAAGACGGGAAACTCGAACTTTCAGTGCAGACAAACGGAAGCGGGCTCTTCGCAGCGACTCTGTTTGAATGGTCACAGAAACAACAGGACCAACCAGTTGACTGGCAACGAGTGACCGTCGCGGAAGATGGAAAAGCACTGCCAGCGGATGTTGCGTCAGCAGTTCGGTTGCGGCTGGGAAAATCGCAGTGGCTTGCGTACCACAGCCTGAAAAAGCCGCCCATTCCCAGAACGACAATGGGGCTGCATACTCCGAACGAAACTGTGATCGCACATGTGACAGAGTCCGGAGAGATCAAGGCTCTTGTCGAAGTCGAACTCTAATTCGATGCAGCTCATCAGGAGTCGACATTCGTTCCAAAACCAGACTTAATTGCTGGCAAAACTGACGGGCGTTCAGGCGGCCTGTTCAAGTTCGCATGGCATCACAGGCTGAACTTTTGATAAAGTGTCGACTTCAAAATGGATTTTTGATGCGCCCAATGCAGGCGGACAGGACGTGGCATGCATCTCTTTTTTTCTGTCGGGGAACCGAGTGGTGATCAACACGCAGCTCAGCTGGTCGCGGAGCTGCGTAAGCGCCATCCAGACCTGCGAGTCAGCGGTTTCGGCGGGCATGAGTTAGAGAACGCTGGTCAGGAACAACTGTTTCGTCTGACCGACATGGCCGTGATGGGATTCATGGCTGTGCTGCCGTTGATTCGAAAATTCTGGGGCTTGTACAAACAGGCCGGTACTTATCTCGAACGCGAACGGCCTGACGCGGTTGTTCTTGTCGACTTTCCCGGGTTCAACTGGTGGATCGCCAAAGCCGCGAAGCGAGCAGGAATTCCGGTTTACTACTACTGCCCTCCGCAACTGTGGGCCTGGGCTGGCTGGCGGATTCGTAAAGTCCGCAAGTATGTGGACTGCGTGTTGTCTGTGCTCCCCTTCGAAGCTGAGTGGTACCGCGATCGGGGAATTGATGTCGAATACGTGGGGCACCCCTTCTTCGATGAGGTAGCGCACTCTCAACTCGACGAACCGACACTCCAAACACTACGCAATCAGCCAGGAAAACGGCTCGCCATTCTCCCTGGTTCCCGCCGGCAGGAAGTCAATCGCAACTTTCCAATGATGCTGCAGATTGCGAAGGTGCTTCATGAGAAACACCCAGACGTTCGATTCCCAATTGCATGTTACAAGCAGTGGCATTTCGATCGATGCAAGGAATTACTGGCAGAAAACGGTTCTTCTCTGCCCATTGATTTTTACCTCGGCAAAACACCAGAGGTGATCGAAACGGCCGACTGCTGCTTTATTGTCTCCGGCTCAGTCAGCCTGGAATTGCTCGCACGCCGCAAGCCGGGAGTCGTGCTCTACCGCGGCGGCGGCATCATGAAATTCATCTGGCTGAATCTCGTCACCTGCGACTACATGACACTTCCGAATCTCATTGCCGACCGCCCAATGATGCCTGAATTTGCCTGCACCGACGAGGAGGGTCCGCATGTTGATGAGATGATTCGTATTCTCGACAGCTGGCTGTCCGATGACGAGCTTCTGCGGTCGAAGCAACAGGAAGTCGCCGCTCTCGCGGACAGCATCGTCGAAGCAGGAGGATTGGCACGATGTGCGCAGACGCTGCTGAAACGATTGGAATCTGTCCCGGATCCTGTTCAATCTGCTGCATAACCGAATCGACACATCTTCCTTTTTGTATTGATGTTGTAGAAAAAAGAGAAATTGTTTTGATCGGTCGGGTTTGACTTAGGTCGGCCTTCTCTTATGATTGCTGTTGCTCAACCGGTTTGCTCTTTAATCGAGCGGGCCAAGCGAGTGCAATTGACCGGTGACTTCCCGGACAGGTACTCGTGCGCTTCATGCCCGCCTCTCGCGATTCACCGATAGTCGATTGCTGTCGACATTTTGCCACTCATGTCGAGGCGGCACTGGTCGAATGGATAACGCCGAATCCCATACAGAGTTGGAAGCGGCAGTTCGAATCGGAAATGCTTAACTGCTGTCTCAAGAGGTGAACGATGTTTGGAATTGGACCGCCAGAAATGCTCTTTTTGGCTTTTATCGCTTTGCTGCTGTTCGGGAAGAAACTGCCTGAAGTTGCAAGAAGCATGGGTAAAGGCATTGTTGAGTTCAAAAAGGGAATGAACGGCGTCGAAGACGAAATCCGTTCGGCTGGAAGCAGCAATAACTACGCGAACAGTTCGGCATCGAACACCGCTCGCCCATCAGTTGAAAGCGACGAGCAGAGCTGGAAGGCTCCGCGGTTCGATCCGCCGACAACTGAGCCGAAAAAAGAAGAAACTTCCGCCACATAGTCTGTCCCCCAAGTCTTCAGCAATGGGGACAGCGACATGACGTGCGGAATACGAGATCAGGCCGAACCTAGGTTGTCACAGCAACTTCAGATTCGGCCTTTTCATTTGGCAACAGGTACTTTGAGCTTCGAATCGACGAACAAAGGTTCGCAGCAAGATTGGCACTGGCGACTGAAAGTTTACCTTCAATTATTGAGTGGGATCGCCCTGTAAGACCATTGATAACTGACAGAATCGCCTTACCGGAACACTCGAAGAACTCCGCAAAAGTGGACGCGCAACATCAATTTTTGATTTCTGAAAGGTCCGGCAGACAGCAGTGTTGGCAATCGCAACGCTGGATTTTATGATCAATCAAACTCCTCGGAAACCAATTGCGGGTCGAATGTTGCAGGCACAGTAGAGATTGAAGATTCAGGTGTGTCTGGTTTTCAACACGACGTGCACTCTCCGAGGCGGGTCATGCGTTCGTGGTTCAAGCCCGTCGCGAAAATGGATTCCCCTGCAGAACCACTGCTTGAGTGAAGGACAATCAGCTTGAGATGGACGTGATCCATTGCCGGTTGTTCCTCATGCTGCAACCCCCTCTGCAGGTGAACGGTAACGGCCGCACCAATGATGTATCAGCTTCGTCCCTGTCCATTCAGCGGTGTCCACGAACAACCTGCACCTTCCAGCTGAATCATCCCTCCAGAACTGCAGAAACGTCCCATGCTGCTGCTCATCATTCGGGCTTCCTACATTCTTATTTGCGTCGGCGCGCTTGCAACCTTCATGTTCAGCAGCGATGCCCCGTCGCCGTGGATGAAAGAGTATCCGGTCATCAGCTTCTGCCTGATGACGTTGCTGACGATGAGCGTTTTGCTCGTCGATGTGCTGATCCCGCAGAAGCGAGTCGACATTGTTTCCGCAGTCTATTTCGGACTCTTCATCGGACTGCTGCTGGCGTATCTCTTCAATCTTGCGCTACGGCCGCTGTTTGCAATGCAGGAACTCTTCCAGGGAGATGGTCCCGGCTTATCAGCTGCTTTTTCCCTGTTGACGATTCTGATTCTGCCTTACCTTTGCATTACTTTCCTGCTTCAGACCAAAGATCAGTTCCGACTGGTGATCCCCTATGTGGAGTTCTCCCGTGAACTCAAAGGGGGACGCCCTTTGATTCTCGATTCGAGCGCACTGATTGATGGCCGAATTGCAGACATGGTGACAACGCATATTGTCGATTCCGAGTTTGTAGTGCCTCAATTCATCTTGCAGGAAGTTCAGGATATCGCGGACAGCCATGATCGCCTGCGTCGAGGCCGTGGCCGACGTGGACTGGACGTTCTGAAGAAACTGCAGCAGGACCCCAAAGTGGAAATTCGGGTCCATGAATCCAAAACCAGTGCCGACAAAACAATTGATCAGCGGCTGGTAGAACTCTCCCGCGAATTGAATGGGCGCCTGGTCACCAACGACGTCAATTTGAACAAGCTGGCCAGCGTTCAGGGAGTGGACGTTGTCAACCTGAATGAAGTTGCCAATGCCCTGAAGCCTCGTTTCATTCCGGGCGAGCACGTTCGAATTCGCATCATTAAAGAAGGCGAAGGACTCGGACAGGGAATCGGCTATCTCGATGACGGCACGATGGTCGTTGTTGAGCAAGGGATGAAAGAGATGGGCAAGGAAGTCGACACTGTCGTCACCAGCGTCCTGCAGAACAGCGCTGGCCGTATGATCTTCTCACGACTGGCCGATGGTCAGATCGCATAGCCCTGTCCTTCTCACCTGAGGACGCGTGGCGACACAAATTGACCGGTTCACCAGTGTCATTCAGGCGAATGGCACTGATCACGGTGACTCTGAAGGAGCTGACTTGTCGGTACCATCTCCAGAGCAGATTCGTCGTGCATGGGACTCTGTCCGCGACACATTGAAATCCCGACGCGGTGAGCATGGTCACTGGGAAGGGAAGCTCTCGACATCAGCGCTCTCGACAGCCACGGCTGTCATGGCCCTGGAACAAGTTCGACGTCATATCCCTGGGGTGCAGCCAGGCGATGGAATCGTCCTTCCCCCGAACCCATCCGGCCCCTCTCAATTTCGTTGGCAGCACTTGATCGATGGCGGCCTGAAATGGCTCGCGGAACATCAGAATGAAGACGGCGGCTGGGGAGACACCGTTAAGAGTGTCAGCAACATCTCCACAACGATGCTGGCTTACGCCTCGTTCCTCGCGGCTCGCAAAGACAACGAGGAATACTCTGGCACCTTGCGAAGTGCTGGCAACTACATCAACACCAGCGGCGGAGTTGATGCAGTCATTGCCAGATACGGAAAAGACAAGACCTTCTCCGTTCCGATCCTGGCACACTGTGCTCTGGCCGGGATTGTCAGCTGGGACAAAGTTACCTCCCTCCCTTTCGAGCTGTCCTGCATCCCAGCGAGATTTTACGCCGCAGTGCAACTTCCCGTCGTGAGTTACGCCCTGCCGGCGCTCATCGCAATTGGTCAGGTAAAACACCACTTCAAACGGTCTCGCAATTACCTTCTCGCACAACTGCGAGACGTCTGTATCGATCCAAGCCTTCGAGTCCTTGAGCGGATTCAACCATCGTTCGGCGGTTTCCTGGAAGCAACTCCGCTGACAAGTTTTGTCGTCATGAGTCTCGCCGCCAAAGAGCTGGCGGACCATCCAGTCGCCATTCGTGGAACTCAATTCATCGTGGCGTCAGTTTTGCCTGACGGAAGCTGGCCCATCGACACGAATCTGGCCACCTGGGTGACGACGCTTTCGGTGAACGCACTCGCTGGCGATTTCAGCAGTGAAGAAAAAATACAAATCCGGGACTGGCTGCTCGGCCAGCAATATCTTCAGGTTCATCCATTCACAAACGCTGCACCCGGTGGTTGGGCATGGACCGACCTGCCGGGGGGAGTGCCAGACGCCGATGATACTCCAGGAGCGATGCTCGCCCTGCTGAATCTCGCCGATGGAAAGATCGACAAGGCGACGGGCACAGCACTGACGAAAGGAGCGAACTGGCTGCGGCAGCTTCAGAATCGTGACGGTGGATGGCCGACGTTCTGTCGGGGCTGGGGAACGCTGCCGTTCGATCGCAGTTCATGCGATATTACCGCGCATTGCCTGAGGGCTCTTTTCTTATGCAACCAGCACATTCCATTGGGAAAAGGCGCCGAACTTGCAATCAAACGGGGACTCAGGTTCCTCGAAAAGCAACAGACCTCGGACGGATCATGGCTGCCGCTCTGGTTCGGAAATCAGCATGCACCTGACGACATCAATCCCGTTTACGGAACGTCTAAGGTCCTTGCGGCCTATCGGGATCTGGGGCAAATTGACTCGTCAATTGCTCAGGCAGGCTGCCGCTGGTTGAAAAATGTCCAGAATCCCGACGGAGGCTGGGGAGGCACTTCTCGCAGTCCATCTTCGGTGGAAGAGACCTCTCTGGCCGTGGAAATCCTGAGAAGTGACGTCAATTCCCAGGATGCAGTGAATGCAGGACTTCAGTGGATTGTCGATCAGGTAGAACGTGGCAAGATCGCTGAAGCAGCCCCAATCGGTTTCTATTTCGCCAAATTATGGTACTTTGAAGAGTTGTATCCTTTGATTTTTGCGGCGAATGCACTGCGTCCATATTCAACGCCAAAATTTCAAGAATAGCCTGCCACGGTCAGGAACTGCGAATCGCATTTCTGAAGGTAGACATTGGTTGCGAACGAATGCTCTGATAACTTGCTTTGAACATCGTACGCAGTCCTCCCTGAAACTGAATCTCCTGAGCGGCGACATCATTGCATGTTTGAACCATCACTGGATTCGACCGTCGAGCACGACCAGTCTACAGGTCCTGCTGATTCATCCGTTGGAAATCAGATTTCAACAGCACGGCGTTTCGACGACGATCCACCGCCGCAAAAGAGAGTTCGCCGAAAAAGCACCAGCCACCTGAAAGCTGTCCCGCAAGAGCTGGCGGATCGCGAACGGATCAAAGCCGCTGCCGAAGAGTTCGCGAAAACGTTGAACAAAAGCCAGCCATTCTCAAAGAACAATCTTGAAGGCTGGGGACGCAAGCTTCTCGAACAATTGAACGAACCGGAGATGTATCTCGGGTTCGCAATGGTGCTGATCGGAAACTTCTTCTGGAAGCAACAGTTCCTGTCGATTCCGTTTGAACGACGCATGCTGTTGCTGCCGCACTGTCTGAAGCACGCAGCCGGCTGTCCGGCAGAATACAGCCAGTTCGGCCTGGAGTGCGAGAAGTGCGGCGCCTGCTCCATTGCAGACTATAAAGTTCGGGCAGAGCAACTCGGCTACAAGGTCCTTGTCGCCGAAGGGTCTCCAGTCGTTCTGCGAATCATCGTTGAAGGCTATGTCGACGGCATTTTGGGCGTCGCATGCCTGAATGTGCTGGAAAAAGCGATCGATAAAGTTCTGGTTGCAGGCGTTCCCAGTTATGCCGTCCCGCTGCACTCCGGGGACTGCAAAAACACGACGCTTGATGAAGCATGGGTCTGGGATGTGCTCGAAAAGTATGAGCCACTTCCGGCCCCGATGACGCGAAGCTACGTCCCATTGATGAGGGCGACGTCGAACCTATTCACGAATCAATTCCCTGAACTTGTCACCCGTCAACGAAGCTCGACGCCTGAGCAGGCACTCTCCCCACTTGGGCAGACTGAGAACGCGGCGCTCGACTGGTTAGCCAATGGGGGAAAGCGATTCCGTCCGTTCATTACACTTGCTGCATTTGACGCTGCCAGTGGTGGTCAATGGGTCAATGGAACTGCGAACGCTCAAGATAATGCGTTCACGCCGGGGGCAGCAAAAGTCGCCATGGCAATCGAGGCGTTTCACAAGGCCTCTCTGGTGCACGATGACATTCAAGACAACGACCTGTACCGTTACGGACGGCAGACTCTCCATCGCGTGCATGGCATCGGCTCCGCGATCAACATCGGCGACTATCTGATCGGTCTCGGCTACCGTCTGGTCAACGAAGCTCGAAGTGAAATCGGGAGCGACGCGGCGTGTGACATTGTGGAAGCGATGTCGCAAGCGCATATCAAATTGTGCGATGGTCAAGGCGCTGAAATGGGCTGGCAGCAGTCGCCAGACTGGAATATCACACCGCTCGATGCCCTGCAGATTTATGCACTGAAGACATCGCCTGCGTTCGAAGCCGCACTCATTGCAGGGTTTCGACTGGCGGGTCCAGTGGACGGACTCCGCGAGACCGTTGCTCAGTTCTGTCGCAAACTGGGAGTCGGCTTTCAGATTTTGAATGATCTGAAAGACTGGCAGGGTGACAGTGACAATAAACTTGTTGCCGGTCAGGATGCACTCGCATTGCGACCAACTCTGCTCCTCGCTTTAGCACTTCAATCCGCATCACCTGAGCAGAAGAAGCAGATTCGCGAGATTTATGAGTCCACAGGGGACAACGTCTCCCGTCTGAATCAGCTGCGCGGTCTCTTCAATGAATTGAACGTCTTCGATAAAGCTCAATCACTCGCAGACAAATCACGTGCTGGCGCTGAAGGTCTCGCAGATAGTGTCGAATCAGATGAGATTCGGCAGCTACTGTACTTCTTTGTCGACACCGTTCTTGCACAGGACGACGAACCGACGCCTCTGGAAAAGATGCAGGCACAAAATCGCCCGTTGCTGCACATCATCTAGCAGTCAAACGCCCGAACCGAACTCATGGTTTTGATTCCTTGCTCGTTATCAGGGGATCTCACCAGGATGCAAATGCAGTAAAATGGTCGTGCGCCAATGGGCTCAATTCTTAGAGCTGGCTCAGGGGCTCTTCTTTGAGCGGAATCGCGATTCTGGTACGCGGCGTTTGAGGTAGACAGATGAAATCCCAACACAGCGAATTCGCCACAACCGACATCTAGGCTGCATCTTGCAGAAATCGCACTCATGCAATTGCGGTCGAGGAACCCATATTGTCAGGGATCTGAATTTTCACCTAGAATGTCTTGCCAGAGTGTGATGAATCCCTGCCCTGAAGGTTGAATACTCAGAGCCGTTTTCCAAGGACGGAAGCGGATATTGGGCTCGGGATCGCACTCATTCGAAGACAATGCCTCACTCGAAATTGCAAAGCGGGTGCAGAGCTCCGAAATCTGATAGAGGTGAATGTTCATGGACGAACGACGCACGCGATGGATTGCCCCACTTGCCACCTATGGGCTCGTGCTCCTCGTTTTTTGCCCAGCGATCATGGCCATTTGTGCCACCTCGCGGGTCCCGGTTCCACGAGCAATTGCCAACCACAAAGATCTCCCTTCTCTCGCGTTTCGCCAATACTCTGTGAATCTGCGAGAGATTCCCGCGACAGGCCGAATTACGGTTCCGTTTTCCTTCTGGAACCGCAGCAACAAACCAGTTGAGATCACGAAGCTTGAGCCAAGCTGCGGGTGCCTGGCCCCAAAACTGTTGGGTGATCGAACCCATTATGTGCAAGGTGGACAGGGTTTGTTTGAAGTCAAAGTTGACACCGCGCGGGAAACGCCTGGCCCTCACACATACTCAGTTCGAGTTCACTACAACGATGGTGAACCTCGTGAAGAACTTGTCGTCTTCCGCATGAGTGTCCCAGAGCGAAATGTTCAAGTCACTCCGCCAGAGCTGTATTTCTACCAGCTCTCTGATTCCGCAATTACCAGCGAAATTCGCGTCGCAGATCACCGCGGCAAAAATCTGAAGATCGTGGAAGTCAAAACTACCAGCCCATTTCTAAGTGCGGAGCCACAAGAGCCGCAACTTTCCGGTGATGTGACAACGACTCCGATTCGGGTTTCAACTAAAGGAAACCTGCCATCCGGGGCTCAGACCGGGATTATTTCCATTCGCACAGACGATCCGGATTTCCCAGTAATTCAGGTGCCAGTCTTCCTGCAAGGAAAGCCACAGGGAGTTCAATTGACAGCAGGCGAGCATCCTGCGTCCCAAAGCAAATCCACGAAAGTGACTGAAAAGCAGACCGCAGAGCAACCATCTCAAGAATAACTCTGACAGAACCACCCGCTGTCGATGGGACAGTTGCTTCAGCAGATGACAGTCTTCCTCGTGATACGAAAGTGGACTGCACCTGGAAGGCAAGAATCAGGACAGTCGACGCCTCAGAACACTAAGCAGAGGAACAATCAAGGACTGAAGGACCAAAGTCCTTCCTGAGCACAAGACGCAGCGAACTTAAGAAGCAGAGCCGTAGTCGCCAGGTTCGATTTCGTTCAATTGAGCTCGCAAACGGTCACGTTCTTCACGAGTGATTTCAAGATCGAACATGAGGTACTTCACGTCGAGCCGCAACTGGGAAAGTGCTTCTTGCACAAGATTTAGAATTCGACGGCGACGACGAACACAATCAACCACCTGCGTATATGGCTGTTCCAGCTGGGAGAACTGAGCTTCAGGTAATGCGGCAATCCGCTTTCCGAGCTCAATCAATTCGCGAGGGAGTTCTTCAGAAGAGGCATCTGGAAATCGAACTGCATTTTGCATGATAGATACCTCGCCGTTGACAACTCAGAGACGTCACCTGCGTCTGCCCCGAAAGATACACCCTGACAACGAACCCCTCCAATGGCGAAATTTGAGAGTTCGCAAGAATCACGTCAGGCCAATACAAGCTTTATGTTGCCAAATCCCAACGACACTTAGCAAGTGTCTTGAGTCAAAGTTGGTATTTTGCAAGCATCAGCACCAAACCAGGTCCGTTTGTACCAGTTTTAACTCCAACACACCCTGTAAGTTGAAGATGAGACGGTCGGTAGCAGTCAATTGGACGAATTACGCGTTGTTTATGTGCTTGTTGCTTCTCTGCAACATTGCTCGCGCTGAAGAACCGTCCCCCTACCGGCATCACGGGTTCGAAATTGACCGAACGATCGCTCAGCCTGCCACTCAACTGCTGAATTCCGCCTTACGATCACATGCCATCACCGCAGAGGACTTTCATTCAGGCTCAAAATGCGAGCGGATGATGTTCCAGTCCGAGCAAGTGACTTCGGATGGGGAAAGAGTGGTCATCGCCCTTCCCAGAGCCAAGGTGATTTCCGAACTACGCGCTTCAGTCTGGATTCGATCAAGCTGCCAGAACGTTCGACTGGGGGTCAGAGTCTGTTTTCCATATCAGCTTGACCCGCGAACCAATGAACCGTTGCAGATGGAACTGTTTGGCGAAAGCTATAAGCAAATCGGCAAGTGGCAACAGGTGAGTTGCCAGACCAGCGAGGAAGCCCTGCAAAGCCGTCTGTTGCGACTCCGCAACCAGATCTCGGATGGCATTCGAACTCAAGACATTGATACACGGGACTTCTACGTCGATCAGCTGACAATTGCCCTACAACTTCCACAAGGGATCTCCACACTTCAATTAGACGATCTCGAATTCGGTCCCATTGTCGAACTCAAGATGACAATCCCGGAGAAAGGGTCCGGATCCGGAAGCCAGAACGAGTCTCAACTGGCCATTGCGGACGATCGAATTCGACGAAACGGAAATCCATTCTTTCCAATCTTCACGCTCTATCATGGAGAGAGCCTCGACCTGATTTCCCAGACAGGCGTGAACATGTTGTGGGTCAAGGATTATGAAGATCGACCGCTCCTTGAAGCATTAGCCGGAATGAACATTGGCGGCATCGCATCGCCACCACAGCCGACTCCAGAAAGTGCCATTCTCAAAAGTGCCGGCATCCCTTCGATTCCTGAATGGACATCACCGATCTGGGCATGGATGTTAGGAATCAAGATCCCTGCGGAAGACCGTAAATATATCTCCGGTTGGGCTGAACAGGTTCGCGACGCCGATCGCCAGATACGTCGTCCGGTTCTTGCAGATGTTTCTTCAGAAGAGCGGGAATTCCACCGCCATGTCGACTTCCTCGCCAGCAGCCGCTTTGCAATTCATACGGCCGTCTCCAGCCCGAATCACTTCGCTGAGTTACGGGGACGCCGGGACTATGCTCTCCCGGGCAAGCCGATGTTTACATTCCTGCAGACGGAAGCATCTGAACCACTTCTGAATTATTTTGAATCACGAAATCTGATTCCAATCGTTGAACCTGAGCAGATTCTTCACCAAGGTTACGAAGCAATTGCAGCCGGTTTTAAAGGAGTTGGATTCTGGAAGCAGATCCCGTTTGATTCCACTGCGGCCGGGTTGAATGAACGTCTGGATGCTTTGCGAATCTTCTGCCTGCACTGCCGCGCTCTGGAACCGTATCTGGCAACCGGTCGTATCGTTGATGAAATGGCCGTTCAGGTGGGACGCAGTTCTTCCGCCCCTGTCGCGAACTCTCCCCTCTCTTCTAAATGGGATCGTGTTGTTTCCGCGAATGGAACCGTCTCCAGTGTCGAAGGAGCCGCAGCAGAGATTCGAGCCACCGTCTTTCATACCGAACGCGGGTTGCTCATTTTGCTTGTCTGGCACGAACCTGGCAGTCAGTGTGTTCCAGGTGCTCAAGCTGCAAGTTCGGTGCGAGTTCTGATTCGCGGTGTCGACGCCGCTCAGGCATGGGAAGTGACTCCAACGGGAGCGGGACAATCGAATCTCGACATGGATCGCGTGGCGGGCGGAACGGAAATTACCCTTCGTCACTTCGATCAGTTCGCGGCGATTGTCGTCCCAAATGGCAGCGCCGGTGTGAAACAACTTCAGGATGTCACCAGACAGAATCGAAAACTGGCGGCAGAGGCATTTGTCAATCTGGCGAATGCGAAACTAAAGCGAGTCACTGAAGTTCATCAGGAACTCTCTCAGGTCGGCGCACCGCAACTGAAAGATGGCGATGCTGCACTGGCACGAGCCGCCTCGGCAATCGAGCAGGCACGTCAGGAGCTTCATACCGAACGTGTCGATGATGCACGCATCCTGAGTCAATCCGCGATGCGCCAACTACGTATCATTCAAAGGGCATACTGGGAATCGGCCGTTAAAACGATGACTTCCCCGACTTCGACACTCGAAGCGACGAGTTTTCAGACATTGCCTGAGCATTGGCGTCTGATGTCCACTTTAGGCCGAGTTCAAAATCTGGGCGAGAACAGAGTTCCATCTGGGGACTTTGAAGATGAGAGTGCATTGCTCGCGAGCGGCGATTCAGAGTCTGGGACAAGTTGGACCGATGGCTCCAATGGCAGTCGCTGGACCTCCCTGCGTCTCGAACATGGTGGGGGAACAACGGGAAATCACCTCACACTGATCGTTAAACCAGATTCTCCTGCCGGGCAATCTGCAGTCGTCATCAGCCCGAAGGTCGACGTTTCAGAGGGCGATGTCGTCGTCATGACCGGGAAGTATCGAATTCCATATGCACTGGCAGGAACCGGTCATCAGTTTTCCATCTTTGAAACGCTGACCGGCCGCGATGGCTCCCTGATCGTCAAAGAGAAATCTGAAGGCTGGCAGTCATTCCGCATGATCCGGCGAGCTCACAAGGCCGGGGCATTGCGGCTCCGGTTCGAATTGACCGGCCCAGGATTGGTGAATCTGGACCAGATTCAAGTTCACATCGTTCCAGGTCAGCAACCAGCAACGGAATAGTTTCTGAGCCGTTGCTCATAATTCAGGTTACGCTTCCTCCGGTCTCTTTTGAGGTATCGCGCTGACCGGTATTTCTCATTCAATACGCAAAAACGGACCGACCAGTCTCGGGCGATTGTGCAACCAGTAACGTGTTTGCGTTGCACCTCTTTCCTCTTGTCTGCGACTCGCGCCAACGATGGTGCTGTTCGCCCCTGTCTTAGTCGATATTCGCAGAGGCGAGATGGATTCTCGGTAGACGGTTCTTTGAGATCAGACCTCGTTGAACTGTTGAAAATTGCCGACACCTCCTATCATGCCGAATCAGCAATTCACAGAGAAATAGACGACCTGGGCTGCGGGTGACGGGATTCCCCATTTCGCAGCAGGTGTGGAGCACTCGGGTAACGGGTCACCGTTTGATCACAGGACAGGCATCATGAAGGTTTCGATTATCGGTGGGGGCGGTCTGGTTGGGTCATGTGCCGCATCGGCACTCCAGTTTGGCGGCATTGTCCGTGAAATCGCACTGGTTGACGTCAATCAGGAACTGGTGGAAGGACAGGCTCTCGACCTGTTGCATGGCGCATCGCTGACCTCCGATCAAAATATCGTGGCCGGTGGACCAGAGCTTTCGAAAGACGCAGATATCGTCTGCATCACCGCTGGTCTTCGACGTAAACCAGACGAAAGCCGCCTCGATCTGATCAATCGGAACGTGGCTCTGTTCCGCAGCCTGCTCGGTGATCTGAAACGTGTCGGATACAAGAAAGACGCAATTCTGTTCGTCGTGTCGAACCCTGTTGATGTCTTGACCTACCTTGCCGCACAGGAGCTGGATCTCCCGGCGCAGCAGATCATTGGACTGGGGACGGTCCTCGACACGACACGCCTTCGCAGTCTGCTTGCCCAACGGATCAATGCGACACCAAGTCAGGTGCAGGTTACAATCTACGGTGAGCACGGGGACAGCATGGTTCCTGCCTGGTCGAACGCTCAAATCGCTGGTCTGCCGCTAGAGAAATACCCCGGCATCACCCCTGCTCTGATCGCTGAAGTTGAGAAGCGGACTCGCGGGTCAGGTGCCGAAGTGATCAAGAAGAAAGGCGGAGCAGGTTTTGCTGTCGGTGTGTCGATTGCCGATGTCATTCATTCCATCGCTCTTGATCGCCGTCGCATTCTGCCAGTCTCTTCACTCCAGAGTGGAGCGTATGGCCTGAACGACGTTTCGATCAGCGTTCCGACCGTAGTCGGTCGCAAAGGTGCATTGTCTCATATCGAAATTGATCTCTGGCCAAAAGAGATGACAGCACTTCGTCATTCTGGTCAGGTTCTGCGAGAAACGATTGATAAAGTTCTTCGCGGTTAAGACATTTTCAGAACCCTCGTGCGACATCAAACCCCGCACGAGGGTTTCTTCATGTTCGCTTTTCGCATTTGGTCGATAGAATGTATCGGACTCACATGCGGGGTTACTGACACGCGACATCTCTTCGATTACCGCTCTCTTATTTTTTGATCGACCTCAACAGAGACGACTCGCGTTGTTGCTGAGTGGAACATGGACCTGAATCTGATTCTGATCTGGACGATTGCGGCCAGTTGTGGCCTCTTTCTAGTGCAGTCGTCTGGAAATCAGGCCGCAAGACCGCTTGTCTATGTGAACATTGGCCTCCTGATACTGCTGGCTGTCTTGGCCCGGTTCCACTTCGAATCTGCTGGCTACATCACAGGGATTTTCTGGGCTGTCCTGACAGTTCTTCCCGGTATTCTCAATTCGCTCATTATCAGATTGCAGGCGAAACCAAACCGGTTCCCTGCCGCTTATTGTCTGTCAGTGCTGTTGAGTTGGATTCACCCATTCAACGGACAACGTCATCTCCCTCGCTTCATGAAGGCCGTCAAATGGCTGGATTCTGGCAACAGTCAGCAAGCCATTCAAACGCTCAATGAACTGCGGCAATACTCTCACCCTATTGGGCAGCTTTCGCTCATTGTCTGGGCGAGAAGTACCGGTGAATGGCAGGGGCTATTGGACCAGTTAAAGCTGAACGCTGTAACGGTCAAACCCAACAGCGATTTTCTTGTTCTGGAAGGTTATTTACAGGCTCTCGGAGAGACCGGTCGACGAAATGAGATGTTACACGAGTATCAGCGTCTCATTCTTTCGCAGACTGAAACTTTCGTCCCATCAGACTTCGCAAGACTGAATGCCAGAATTGCCGGGTACTGCGGCGATCCGCTTCTGGTCGCAACTTTTGTGAACCAAATTGGCGAAGCATCTCCGGCTGGAATGCTGGAATACTGGACTGGAACCGCCTATCAGGTCGCAGGCGATTACGAACGCGCGCTTGAGCAATTCAACAAGTTGCTTGAAACTAAGGAACATGTTCTCGACGAGGCTATTCAGCGGCGACTAGCGAACCCTGTTCCGCCCCTCAGCAAAGTTCCAATCGAACCCGATGCAGAGCGTGTCCTGTATGTGCTGAGAAACTTTCATTGGACTCTGCAGCCGCGTCATCGTGCGAGAACGAAATCACCTCTTTGGGCAACCAAATCGCTTCTGGTCATCCTGACAATGGTTTTCATTGCAGAGATCCCGGGAGGCACGGAAGACTTCGACAATCTTGTCAGCATGGGAGCGATGCTCATCCCTGTTGAATTCAATCAGGGAGACTGGTGGCGGCCAATCACCGCTGCATTCCTGCATTTCGGTCCACTCCACTTTGCACTGAATGCTCTTGGACTTTATGCACTGGGCAAGCATCTTGAACGACTCTGGGGGCCTTGGCGTTTTACGATTACTTACCTGACGGCTGCCATCGGAGCACTCTATCTCACTCCGTATTTTATGGAGAACACTTTCGCTGGAGGCATCACGGTCCTTCTTGGAGCGTCCGGAGGAGTGCTGGGACTCATCGGTGGCCTCGTTGTGCAAACAGGACTCATGCTCATTCGCGGTTGGAGCAAACCGCTGGCGAATACGTTTGTCACACTGCTGGTCATCATTGTGCTGCAAACATATTTCGATCACTCGATGGAGAATGTCAGTTCAGAAGCCCATCTTCTTGGAATGGGAATCGGCGCACTCTTTGGCGTCTTCTGGAACATCTTCTCATGGCGTCGTCTGACCTGATCAGGTTCGACTTGCCGCTCAAAAAAAAGAACGCACTCTCCGACACTGCCGGGGAAGGCGTTATGAGGCCGCCAACTCACTTGTCAGTCAGCGAAAGTTCAGAGTACTTCTGGCACGCGGAATTCAGCCACTTTTCCTGTCGAGAAGACTGCAGCGCGGACTCATAAGAGACCGAAGCGGTTTACGACCGGAGGTCAACAGTCGGAAGCGGCAACGGGGCTCGTGACAGGAACGATTCAGGAATTGCTCCGGATTTGGCCATCTGTTCCAGATCCTTCCGAATCTCT
This sequence comes from Planctomicrobium limosum, assembly GCF_051465645.1. Lineage (GTDB taxonomy): Bacteria > Planctomycetota > Planctomycetia > Planctomycetales > Planctomycetaceae > Planctomicrobium. The sequence continues at coordinate 1,611,274 of NZ_CP195790.1, forward strand.
TCGTCACTTGGAATCTCACCGGCCTTTTGAGCCTGAAGATACGCATCCACAAACTTGGGAACCTTCAGATCGACTTTGGCACTGGTCCCTTCTTCCCGCATCCGTTCAAAAAACAGAATGCCATCGAGATGGTCGTTCTCGTGTTGAACAACGCGGGCGGCCAGGTCATCAACATCCATTCGAAATGCGTTGCCAGAGAGGTCGAACGCTTCAACAACAAGTTCGAACGAACGGCGGACATCACCAAATACGCCAGGCAAACTCAGACAGCCTTCTTCACCGACGTCATGCCCTCGTTTTCTGGAGATCACGGGATTCAAAAAGACGACTTCTTCGTCCTTTTCATCCGGGCGCGAGGCAAGATTGACCACGAAAAAGCGAAATGGCAAACCAATCTGATTTGCAGCGAGCCCGATTCCCTGTGCTTCGTACATCAAATCAAACATCTGACCAACGGTCTTGCGAAGCGTTGCGTCGATCTGCTTTACATCAACAGAGCGAAACGAGAGAGCCGGGTGCGGATAAGGGACAATTTGCATCAGAAATTTCGCAAGCGTGAATTCAGATTGTGGTCGAAGTCAAAGACGACGTGACTCGTCACCTGAACGGTTTCCGGACAAGAGGCCACAAAAAGCCTGATTCCTGTCTCTTTTCCATTCGAGAAAGAATTGTAAGGCGCGAGATCCCAAAAGACGATCCCGCGAATAATGAACGGACAAAATTCCAGCTGGAGAAATCTTAGAATATCGATTGAATTGTCTCGGGCGAGTCGGAGTTGATTTCGATTTCAGGAACGGTCCTCGCGAAAGAAGCGTCGCCCTTTCATTTCAAACCTTGGCAGTGACTCAGCTTGAATCACTTCCGCCTGAAAGTTTAAGCGGTCTTTAATGGTCCGTTCCAGTCTGCAAATCAAGACAGACGCGGATGGCAATGCGGACGAAGCAGGTTCAATTTCAATCACGAGATGCGGCATTGAGCGACGCGTGACAACGGTAATACGGTATTCCACGATCTCGGTGAATTCCCGTATGACCGCGTCGATGCTGGTCGGGAACACGTTGTTTCCCCGAATGGTCACCATATCGTCGGTCCGACTGAGAATTCCTCCTTCAAGACGAAGGAGACTTCGACCTTGAGGACATGGAGTCTTACAAGCGCGAACCAGATCACCGGTTCGATACCGGATGACCGGTTGTCCCCAACGCCATAAGTTGGTGATCACCAGTTCGCCCACTTCCCCTGCTGCAACAGGAGCAGTTCCGTCTTTTTCGACGATTTCGGCAATGCAGTCCGATTCAAGAATGATTAACTCGCCGGGAGTATCGAACGCCTCTGTCCCGAGTGAACCGATATCGGTCATTCCCCAATGGTCGATGACTCTCGCTCCCCAACTGCTTTCGACCCGTTGTCGAACAGCAGGGATCGCGGCACCTGGTTCACCGGCCAGAATCAGCATACGCACAGCCGAATCGCAAAGCGAAATTCCCATTCCCTCTGCAACGTCGGCGAGTCGCAATGCATAGGACGGAGTGCAACAGATGATGGTTGCATTCAGATCCAGAATCATGCGAATTCTGGCTTCGCTTCCCATCCCTCCCATCGTCAAAGACAAGTTGCCTTGATGCTGGGCCCCTTCAAACGCTGCCCAAAAACCAAGGAAGGGTCCAAACGAAAACGGAAACGCAAAGATATCATCCGGGCGAATTCCAACGAGACGATAGATCTGCGCCCAAATCTCCAGCAGTGATTTCCAACTCTCAGGTGTATCCAACCACCTTATGGGATTGCCCGTTGTACCTGATGTCTGATGAAGGCGGCTGTAACTGGATTGCTGATAAGTCAGGTTCGCCCCAAACGGCGGCAAGAGCTTCTGATCGTTGACCAGTTCCTGCTTTGTGAGAAATGGAAACTCAGAGAGTTCGCTCAGGTGCTCAAGAGGTCGACCGGTCAACTTTGCAGTCAGACGTTGTTTCCAGAAAGCGTTCTTTGTTCCGATCTCCTCCAACATCGAATTGAGACGAGTCAGTTGCCGCGCTTCGATTTCAGGTCGAGTCAGTTGTTCTGGAAACTGAAGTTCAGAGAGAGCTGCTGTCATCGGTGAGATCATCAATGATTTGTTGAACGCGTTTGCAGGAGAAACTTTTCAAGCGAATGGCAACGTCACAATTCTTCTGGTGACGACTTACTGGAAGCCCACGGTAGGTTGAAGGAGCTCCTGCATGCAGCTTGATCTCCCTGATTCAACTTCATGCATTGTGGCGTTGAAGCCTTCATGATGAAAGTGTCAGAGCCCCTCTTTGACAGGTTCTTCTTCCGGTCCGTTATCAAAGTCCGAGTTAATTCAGAAAAGTTCTGAAAGGATTCGTAACTCGCTGCGTATTTCTCAGGTGACAGCCTGATTCATTTTTCGCGGGTGCCCGTGATTAAGGAATTCTGGGCATTCGTTTCGAAACGATTCTGGATTCAACGACGAAGTGCGCAACGCTGAATGAATTTGTTGAGCAAGTGTCGCGACCTCTTTTGATTCTGCCTGGAATCATCGCTCGCCTTGCCGACAGTTTTGCTTGTTGCGTGATCGGCTCTTTTTCGACGTTGATATTTCGATCGTGCATTCAACCGGCTACTGGAGAATACGATGTCTGTTGCTAAACCAAACGGAACAAAAATTCTGCTTCCACGTACTGGTGCTGATCAGTTCTGGAAGCTGATTCATGACTACTTCGCAGTTGATGATTCACGCAAGTGGAAGTACCTCGCAATGCTGGCATTACGTGAAAACGCAGGTTGGCCGTTGGATCGAATTGGGGCCGTCTTTGGACATCCCAAAGGACATGTCACCCGCTGTCTTGCTCGAATTAAAGTCGAGCTGCGAGAAGAATTCGAAGCTTCTCCGCAATTCCTTGATCTCGACGATGAACTGTTGATGGATGAAGAACAGGCTGCCGTCGCGAGACAGGTTGACTCTGGTTCTCGTGACGAAGCGGAGTCGTTGGTCGAATCCACACTTCAGCCTCAGACAGCGTTCATTGCTTAAACAATGACAGAGATTGCACTGTCATTTACCTCGCGAAACGACAATCTGGAACCGCAATGCAACTTGAAAAACTCGATGTAACCTTACTGCGTCCTGCCCCATACAACCCCCGTATTGAGCTCAAGCCGGGCGATCCAGCCTGGGAAAAGCTGGCTCGATCGCTCCATGAATTTGAGCTTGTCCAACCGATTGTCTGGAACAGGCAGACCGGATTTGTTGTTGCGGGACACCAACGGCTTGCTGTGCTCAAAGCTCAGGGTGTCACTGAAATTGAATGCGTGATTGTTGACCTTCCATTGGAGAAGGAAAAAGCTCTCAACGTCACGCTGAACAACTCTGCCGTCGCGAGTGACTGGGACGCGGATCGACTGCTGGATCTGGTTTCTGAATTGCAGGATCTTCCTGATTTCGACGCAACGCTGACAGGCTTCGACGAACAGCAACTGAAAGATCTCATACTGGTCCCCGCTCCGCTGCCAATCGAAGAAGAAGCATCGAACGATGATTCCAATCACGTTCGGGTGATTCTTGAGGTTCCAGTCGAAGACTGGGAGGAAGTCGAACAACGAGTCAATGACCTGCTTGCCGACTTTTCTGCGATCCGCGTGCATCTTCGCAATGCTCAGTAAGTCAGCACGAATGGAATGCTGACTTCCACCGTGATGGGAGTCGATTTCCCTGCAGACAGCGAACTCCATGGTCGTACGCCGGCCTTCAATATGAAAGTAGATGGATGCCTCGTTTTGAACTGTTATTGAATGCAAAGTACCAGTTTCTTCCGAAGACCAATTCAACGCGTGCGTCCGTTGTGATGGACCAGTTCGGTATCAATTTCGAACAGGGTGAACATGTCATCGCTGACAACATTCCCTTCACGCTGAACACCAGTGACATCGTCCTTTTCATTGGAGAAAGCGGATCGGGAAAATCCTCTCTGATGAGGTCGGCGGCAAAAGAGCTTGCGAATCAGCAGGCCCACGTTCTTTCGCTGGATGATCTCCAATGGGAAGAACGCGCACTGGTAGAACAGCTTCCTTGCAGCACAGAGGAAGCGTTATCACTGCTGGCAATGTGCGGGCTGGGTGAAGCTCAACTCATGCTCCGTACGCCCAGTGAGCTCTCAGACGGCCAGCGATTCCGGTTTCTTCTGGCATTCGCGTTAGCCCATCACCCGGACTGGGTTGTCGTGGATGAATTCACTTCAACACTGGATCGTCGACTTGCTCGCGTGATTGCTGCGAATCTGAGACGGATCTCTGCCAGGATCGGAACCGGCTTTCTTCTGGCAACCACTCATGACGACATTGCGAGTGATGTCGATGCAGACTGCCTGGTTCAGTGCCGCCTTGATGGGGAAATCCAGCTCACCAGGCAAGCGGAAGCCAGTCCGAACACTGCTGAATCTGGCCTTAAAAAAAAAGAGCTGCCGACGAGTACTGGATTTCCTCCGCGTCCAAATCCGACTGGGCGCACTTCTCTCGGTGGCATTATCGCAGCCACCACATCGGGCTGATGCGACAAGGCTTTCTGCTCTGGCACGGCGATGAGCCAATCGGAATCTGCCTGTTCATCGCTCCGCCGAAATCGTTGTCTCAACGCAATCGGTTCTTTGGTCAAAGCGGTCGCTGGAACCGAACAACACTCCGCACCCTGAACCGGCAGTTGGTGACGTTGTCGCGAGTTGTGCTGCACCCGACCTATCGTGGTGCCGGCCTGGGACATCTCTTCATTCGCAGATGCTGCGAACTCTGTTCATTTCCATGGATTGAAGCGCTCACCCAAATGGGGCACTTCAATCCCGTCTTTGAACGTGCAGGTTTCCTCTCCGTTGGCGAGTCGCAAACGGTGAATCGTTCACGCAAATCCCATTCTGCTCTCTATCATAAAAGGTTGAAACGTGGTCAAAGGCAAGCCCTCGTCACCCAGGAAACCTACGAAAAAAGTCGGTTCGCGACCCCGATCTACTACATCTTCGACAATAGAAAGCAAGGTGGCCGCTCCAGCACAGATCCCACCTCCGGGAAGTGAGCCCCATTCCGGTGACGGTCCTGTGAACGCGCTGCTGGCCACGCGTTCCATTCAACCGGTTCTGACCAAACAGGAGCAGATGACCTATCTCCAGTTGCTCTCTCGCGGAGCATCACCTGCTGCTGCGTGCCTGCAGCTCGGATTTGGACTTCAGGTTGTTGCGACGACGATTGAACAGGATCAATCGTTTCAAAGCCTGCTGGCTCGGGTGAATGAACTGTTAAGCCAGAACGTTGCCGCAGCGCTGTATCGATCTGCAATGGAGGGAAGCGTCTCCGCCCAGACCTTCTATTTGAAGAACCGACCGCCACCGGAATGGCCAGCGCTGAACAACAACGATTCTCCAACAGCGATCGAGGAACTCACGGATGACGAACTCATTGTCCAATTCCGAAAAACAGCTCCTGCGCTCCTTGCTCAGCTCGCACCGGGAGATTATCCGCAGACAAGCTCGACTGAGGCCGGACCTGTTTCGCAACCTTCTTCGGCTGCCGAATGACTCGCAAGAGCTCATGGCTGACGTATTACAGCCTTGGCAGAACCTGGATCTATCCGCGCTCGACGCCGCATGGCAGGACCTCGCAGGAACCGTCAGCACAAAAGGTCCTGTCATTCGGCGTTCTTATATTGAACGCCCGCGCGGGCACTCGAAGACATCGGATATGGCCGTGCAGATTGCGTGGATTCTGCTCTCCGCTCGGCATCCGGTCAATGGGCTCGCCGCAGCTGCAGATAGGGATCAGGCCAACTTTCTGCTGGACTCACTCCGCCGGCTCGCTGTCGTCAACGAAGACCTTATGAGCCCTTTGCAGTTCGTTGAGCATCTGGTGAGGAATCGCGAGACAGGGAGCCGAATTGATTTCATCTCTTCTGACGTCAAAAGCTCCTACGGTGCGCTCCCTGACTTTATTGTCTGCGACGAACTGAGCCATTGGCCGCGCCCCGAGATGTGGTATTCACTCTTGTCGTCTGCAGCAAAGAAGCCCAAGTGCGTCCTGAACATCTTGACGAATGCCGGAGTTGGCCGGGGATGGCAATGGGAACTTCGAGAGCATGCCCGCAAGGATGTGCGATGGTACTTCTCCTCTCTTGATGGTCCACATGCCCCGTGGATCACCTCTGAATGGCTCGACGAACAGAAGGCACTGTTGCCACAGCAGGTTTATGAGCGTCTCTGGCTGAATCGCTGGCAACATGCCGAAGGGAACTTCTTAACCCTGCCAGAAGTCGAAGCGTGCCGAAATCCGCATCTCACCAGTCAACCGGTTGGGCAGCCCGGCATCGACTATGTTGCAGCAATCGACTATGCCGAGAAGCATGACTTCACCGTAGGATGCATTTGCCATCGTGAAGGCGACATGACCATTGTTGATCGAATGGATGTCGTGAAACCGTCTCCCTCTGCCCCCACGCATGTCGCCTGGGTGGAACAGTGGATTGAAAACGCTGCTGCAATTTTTGGACGCATCCGTTTCGTTGTGGACGAGTACCAGTTGGTCGGCTCGATTCAACGGCTCGAACAGCGCTACACAATCGAGCGTTTTGCATTCTCCGGGGGCGAGGGAAATCATCGACTCGCAATGATGCTCCGGCAGCTCATTCTTCACCAACGACTGCAATGGTACGAAGGATGTGGAAACGTCCCTGGTCCGCATCGGGACGACCTGGAAACCGAACTCGCATCGCTCATCCTCAAGCAATCTGCGAACGGGCGAATCCGGATCGATCACTATTCAGACGGACTTCACCACGATGACAGATCTTTTTGCCTGGGCGTCGCCTGCCTCGCACTCAACGAAACGATGAACAGTGATTTCCTCCAGATCACACCCCCAAGTTTCACAGGATCCTTCGACTGGTAATTCCCCGATCGCCCCTGAAGCTCTTACTCGGCTGACTGCATGGAAATCAAACTGATCTAAAATGAATCAGCGGCAATAGTGCTTCAAAACGAAACAGCCATTTCTGGAAACTGACAAAGAAAGTCATGATTCCAAATGGTTTACGGAAAGAAAATCTGAAATGTGCCCTGACGCGGAATCTCTGGCCCTCCCAAATTGAACTGAATCCGAACCTTCCTGATCGCTGAACGGTCTTTTCGGATATTATCACCCCGACGAAACGTGCAAATTTGACAAAACATCACAAATGGCACACATTGTGCTAATCCTCGTCTTGGCGGGACGAAGTGATGTTGCCCACTTTCATAGGGAATACACTCGTCCCCGCCCAATGACAAATGAATGTCGAAGTGCCACGAACACAGTCAGATGAACTTCCGTTTGGCAAAAGTCCGTGGTGATCAGCAACTTTGTTAAGACTCCAGACATCTGGAGACAACGGAGGCAGGGAATGTTAGTGCTGAGCCGAAAAGTTGGAGAAACAATCGTCATCGCAGGCGGGATCCGCGTCACAGTCTCTGGAGTCGCAGGGAACCGCGTTAAGCTCGCGATTGAAGCACCAAAGGAATGTTCAATCTGCAGAGAAGAGATTGCTGTTGCGAATCGGGTCGCTCAGCAATTGCAGCATGAGGAAAAGATGGGATCTCTCGCAGCGAAATAGACTTTCATCCGAACCTAATTGCATCGATGTTAAGTTGAATGAAAATCGGACAGAATGAGCGTCGTTGATCGCATCTTCTGACGAACGTCGGTGATGTATGTCTTCACCAGACAGCTTGAATTTGATGGCTCCATTGAAGGCAGATTTCGAAGATCTTATCTGATCAGAACGATTTCAGATCGGAATGATGCCACGTTCCATTGCCGTTGCTATCACCACTTTTCGGACACCGACGTGTGTGACGCCTGACGAAATCCCTGATGTCGCTTCTCTCTGCGACGATCAGCATGTTGAAGGCAGATTCCGGTCGCAGCCTTGATAGCCCTGCTACGTTACCGTTTTCAGGCGCGCGAATCCGTGTGACACTGTTTCATGTTCTTCGTTGCCACTATCGGATTAACGAATCTGCAAGAACATTGCTCGGATCGGGTGCGATCGAAACTCCTTTGAAAGGACAGGCATCTGACTGTCCATTTACCGGACAGTCTCAGTCTAATCAATGAACATAAACTCGTTGGAGCAGATCAGAGAATGGCAGATCTTCGTCCAGGACGCCTGCGAGTCACCGTTTCTGGTGATATAATTTGAAATGGCTTCCATTTCGCCTTCTGTCGGAGTTCGCCCGTAGAGCTGCAGATAGAATCGTTCGAGCTTCTGGACTATCGAAGAACTATCTACGGCTGAGAATCTTTTACTCAGTTCGCTTGCCTGTTTGAGAACAAATGGGTCGTTCAACAACCACAGTGCTTGCGGAGCGACTATCGAATCGATTCGCTGTTCGACAATGCTCGTTGGGTCGGCTCCATCAAACAACAGCTGATACGTCGTCCGATCGGAACGAATCGTTCTCAAATAGAGAGTTCGTCGCCCTGATGCGAGATCGCTGGTCGACATTCCACCCACTGTGCGATCCAGTTGAGACGTACTCAACAGCAGACTGTCTCGCAGCTCTTCGGCGGTCAGCTTTCGCCGTGTCTGGCGGCTGAACAGGTTATTGTCAACGTCCCCTTGAAAGCCTTCGTCGTCAGAGAATGACGATTGCTGGTATGCTGCCGACATACAGATCATGCGGTGCATTTCTTTCAGACTCCAGCCTTTCTCCACAAAGGTGGTACTCAACCAATCCAGTAGCTCAGGATGTGATGGTGGTGTCCCAAGGACTCCAAAGTTATTTGGGGTGGCCACAATTCCGCGACCAAAGTGATGCTGCCAGAGTCGATTGACCTGCACGCGTGCAGTCAGTGGATGAGTGGGGGAAGCGATCCAATCAGCAAGTGCCAATCGCCCACTTCCTTCCAACGGAGGAATCTCGCTTTTGAACACTTCAGGGACACCTCGACGCTGAACTGCGGCGAGGCGGCGATAATTTCCACGAACGTGAATCGCAGCATCGTGAAACCCTTCATATTCGCTCCCAGGGACCCCTCCATCTTGAAGTCCCTGACATTGATCGAATTCTGTAAGTTGGGCCTTCAACTCTTTCTGTTGAGCCAGCAAGACAGCTTGCTTTGCATCATCCTGATTCAGTAACGGCGCATCTCCTGCACAGACGATGAACGAACCTTTGTCGACCTGTTGCGCCTGCGCGTCGTCCAGCAGAGCACCAGTCAGTCTCCATTCCTGCCCACTTGCTGCGTGACGTACCTTCAACTCGACTTGTGTCGAATCGCAGGTGTATTCCGCACGCGGTGCGATTCGCAGTCGAATCAGCTGAGCCGGTTCGACGGCTATCGTCACTTTCATTTCCGCCTTCTTTGCCGCGTTCACCAGCGTGTGATCGGCATACGTTTGATCGAGACTGAGAAGAGTGCATTGCACACCATCTCCGCAGTTCCCGTCGGCATCAGAGAGAAACGCATCGACCTGAACGTCCCCCGCGACTGGTGATCTCCAGACGACGGTGACCACCTCGGATGGTCCGGGATGAACACAAGCGGATTTTCCGGGAAGTGTAATCGTACTGAACGAAACGCTCTCACTGCTCCTGTTGACCGTGACTGAAGGGTTTCCATTCTCTGGCCGGTCCCAAGCCACAAGGTCTGGCTTTCCCGCCACATTATCTTTCCGGCGATGCAGTGGTTTAAGTCCATTTGAAAGCTGCTGCTCGACATCTTTGAGCTTCGTCTGAATCTGATCTCGCTGCAGCAACTCTTCCGGCGACAGAAGCGGAATCCGCATCAGTTTCTCACCAGCGGTCGGGTGACTGAACTGGTCGATGATGTGACTGCTGAAGAAGAAACCAGAAAGGGCGTAATAATCGGCGGTTGAAATGGGATCGAATTTATGGTCATGGCACCGCGCACAGGAAAGAGTCAACCCAAGAAACGCTCGCCCAGTGACATCAATCTGGTCATCAACAATATCCGTGTAGACCTTCTTCTTGTCGCTGTCGCCATTCCCCCAATTCCCGATGGCGTACATGCCCGTCGCAACAACCAGATCGGGATTCCATTCCTGCTTAGCGAGCAGGTCTCCTGCAATCTGGTGCCGAACAAATTGATTATATGGCAAATCCTGATTCAATGCTTTCACAACCCAATCTCGATAGCGCCACGCATCGAGAATATCGCCTGGTTTCCCATTGCTTCGGGCGTCAAGCGAATCCGCATAGCGCACGCAATCGAGCCAATAGCGTCCCCATTTCTCGCCGTAAGTCGGACGTGAAAGCAGGTCATCAATCAAGGCGGAAGTTGCCTTCTGATAGTCCACTTTGGCTGCCAGAACAAACGCCTTAACTTCATCAGGTGATGGGGGGAGTCCAGTCAGATCAAAGTGTAGGCGACGCACGAGATGCTCAGGAGACGCCTTCGAAGCAGGTGTCAGCTGAGCTGCTTCGAGTTTCGAGAGAATGAAGTAATCGATTGAATTCTGCGGCCAGTCAGCATTCTTTACAGTTGGCACAGCAGGTTTCGCAGGACTGGAAAAGACCCAGCGTTCTCGATCTGTCAATTCCCGCTGTTCGACATGGCTCTTGGTCACGATCTTCGCATCAAGTCGGGGGTCAAAAGCCCCCTGTTGAATCCAGGTCACAAAATCTTGCACAACAGATGCAGGGAGTTCCTGATCCGGAGGCATCGCGACATCTTTGTCGGACCGCCGAATCGCATGAATCAGCAGGCTCTCTTCCACATTCCCTGGGCGAATTGCCGGACCAGACTCTCCTCCCTTTTCCCATCCTGGTTTTGAGTCGAGCCACAACTTGCCTTGAACATCCCCCGCGTCACCGGAGTGACAGGGATAGCAGTATTCCACCAGAACTGGGCGGATCTTCGTTTCAAAGAACGCCGCCTTTTCACTGTCGTCTGCGGACGACGGACCAGCACACCAGATCAGTGCCACCAGCGAGAAGACAAGACGCCGTACGACCTTGGTATGGTTCGCCAATGGTGTTATTCCAGAAAAGAAATCGGCTTCCGACAGAGAGAGTATTCGAGTCATGCCAGAATCTCCTGAACAACCCGTCCGTGAACGTCGGTTAGCCGATAATCTCGACCGGCATATCGATATGTGACTCTGGTATGATCGAGCCCCATGAGATGCAGGATCGTGGCATGTAAGTCATGAACATGCACGCGGTCTTCAACGGAATGCCATCCGAAATCATCTGTGCGTCCAAACGTCATTCCGGACTTCACTCCACCTCCGGCCATCCACATCGTGAACCCGAATGGATGATGCTCGCGACCGTTGGTGCCCTCTGCGGTCGGAGTTCGCCCAAATTCTCCCCCCCAGATCACCAGTGTCTCTTCCAGTAAGCCCCTCGACTTCAAATCGGTCAGCAATCCTGCAATTGGAAGATCTGTCGCTCGACAATTCGCCGGCAGTTCTTCGCGAAGCCCTCCATGCTGATCCCACAGTTGGCAACTGCTTCGCTTACTGGTGGCCGTATGATAAACCTGAACCATCCGCACCCCACGTTCGACCAGTCGCCGAGCCATGAGACACTGCCGACCATAAATCTCAGTCACAGGATCGTCGATGCCGTAAAGAGCTTGGGTCTCTGCCGATTCCCTCTCGATCCCGAACGCCTCCGGACCTTCAGTCTGCATGCGAAACGCGAGTTCAAAGCTTTCAATTCGCGACTCCAGCCGTGAATCATGTTGCCTGCTTGATGAATGAAGTTGGTTCAGGGATTTCAACAGATCAAGCTGATCTCGCTGCTCGCTTGCCGGAAACTGATCATTTCCCAGATTCGCGATCGGGCGTTTCAGGTCTTGAACGAGCGTTCCCTGATAGGCGGCCGGCAGGAAGGAATTACTCCAGAGCGGAGCCCCCTGAGCTGGTTGCGCCGGGCTGATCACAACGAATCCCGGGAGATTTTGATTCTCCGACCCCAGTCCATATTGCAGCCACGACCCAATGCTTGGGCGGGAAAACGCCTGCTCGCCGGTGTTCATCTGCAGACAGGCGCCATTATGGTTGATGTTATCTGCCACCATCGAACGAATGACGCAGAGATCATCCGCGCGTTGAGATAAATGCGGAAACAGCTCGCTGATCTCAATTCCACTCTCGCCGTGCTTCGCAAATTTCCAAGGCGACCCCAACATATTGCCGGTCTTGGTTCGCTCAAGTTTGGGGCGTTCAAACGGCAAAGGCTTCCCGTTGTGTTTGATCAGTTCCGGCTTGTTGTCAAACAAGTCAACATGAGACGGGCCACCTGACATGAACAGAAAGATGACCCTCTTCGCCTTCGCAGGAAAATGGGGCTCGCGGACTGTGAGCGGTCCGGCCCCTTCGCATGACTCATGCGAAAAGAGTTGAGCGAGTCCAAGTAAGGGAATTCCCGCTGCACATTGAGCCAGCATGTCTCTTCGATTGAAGAACGCCGCCATGTTTCACCTATGTCTTATTGACCACGGTGCCTGAATCAGCCTGTGCGTTCCACGACGTACAGATGTCCTCTTTCACAAGACGAAACGACTCCAGAAATCGGAAGTCGTCACTTCAAGCGTCACTGCTGCCCAACACTGCACCCGATTACTGATCTCACCCGCGTGACAGCGTGGAGTCGACAAGACTCATTACATCAACGTCAATCAATACTTCCAAGTCAAACGAGGAAGAATTCGTGCCCACCCGCAGTATCCCGAGAAGCCGGAAAACATCAGACCAGCTCCCATAAATGCGGACACCCAGAGAAATCGGGGATCGACAAAGTAGGTCAATAGAGCAGCGACCAGAACAATTGCTCCATTCAAGACGCGAGCGTGCCTCTCAAGTTGAGAAAGTCCAAGCCTGTGAATGGCAGGAAATCCCGCCTTCAAACAGGCTTTCGTTCCCCCTTCAACATTAACCACATTGTGAAAACCTGCATCACGAAATCGATCACAAGCCGACCGACTTCTCATGCCAGACTGACAGATGACATAGAGCGGGGCGCCTGATTCGCCGGTTCGAGACTGCATCACCTTTGCTGGATCGAGTTGACTTAACGGCTCGTTTCTAGCGAGTTCCAGATGCTCTCCCAAAAACTCCCGCTGAGTCCGGACGTCAATCAGTTCGACCGCCTCGCCAGCCTGAACCTGCTCCAGTAACCGGGTAGGAGAAATTGAGTTCATCTTGGATCCTTCAGTTAGTCAATGAAGTTCCAGTTGGCTGATCGGCCTTCACTCTTGATGTGCTTCTGCAGAACGAAACTATCTTCCATTCAGATACGTGAAGTTGAACGAGTCCACCAGTTGATTGAACTGGGGCTGCAATCCAATTTTCACATAACGGCGATCATGAGAGACAACCACTTGCGAGGTGCTCGATGGACCTTCATGAACAACCTGAATCACAGGGGCATACCCAATTGCCCCGGCCCGGCGCAATTGACGTTCACGGTTGGCCTGACTTTCTTCAAGTTCATTTCGGGTACGAAGCACGTCCCGGCTGACTCGGCCAGACTGCGGATTTCTTCCAGTCGTCCCGGAGGCAATGGGTGTCAGATCAAGGGGAGCCGTCAACGCCCCGATGGCACGAGGACGCTCGCGACGACCGATCGGGAGATCAACAAAGATCCCGGCGTCATTCTCAGACTCAAGCACCAGAGTCCGGACAATTCTCGCCTGATCTTTGGTTCCCTCCAACATGGTAATGGTGAGAGTCGCTCGTCCACCAACCAGCTTTCCACCTGAGTTCTTGACGGTGATTCGATAAGGGCCGGGGATGCCACGCGGACAGACATAATATTCGTAGGCATTCTTGGTATCTGGACCAACACCATCGTGCAGGAAAATCCCCCCACCAGTAGTTTGAGGCGACTCAACGCTGCAAATCATTCCTCCCGGTTCTTCCACCTGCATGTCCAGATCTGCGGCTCCATTCCAATCGAGGCGGATCTTCAGGTCACAGCTTTTTGCGTTCGACAATGCCTCTTCGAGTTGGGTTGCTGTCTGAGCATCCCCTTTGTTCCGTGCGAGACGAATCTGCTCGCGAAGTGCATTCTCAGCATCCCGATGTTGAACCGCGTAATCCGGGCCCCAGCTGTGGAGCAATATCCCACTGACGGCCCATTTCACATCGTCAGGCTGATTTAATTCGCGCGCGAGTTTCAGCCCCATCGTGTAGGGCTCTGGTCTTTCAGGGAAGCCTTGCGATGCTTGCTGGTAGAGCTTGAGCGCAGCTGATTTTCTGCCGAAGCGTGTGAGATACGCCCCGGAGTACATCATGGTGCTATAGTCTGCTCCGCCAAAGTCAGAAAGCGACAACAAGACCCGTTCTACTTCCGCTTTGGGAGCTCCTTCCAGTTCCATCGATAACGCGAGAACTTCATACATCCACGGCTGAGCCTGTCCGTGAATCAAAGCTGCCTGCAAGCATGCGACAACCTGTTTGTACTGCTTTTCCGCGTGCAACTTTCCAACCCAGGTAGCGAGAACCTGAGGAGCCGGGCGGTAAGTCTTAAAGAATGTGTCCCAGATCTCTGCAGGATCACCAACAGTCAGATCCGGCAGCGCAACGTCTTTATCAAAATGGAGGCCTTCCACTTTCGACTTCGATGCAGCCGCTGGTCTGGAACCAGATTTTTGTGCGCCATTAGCAGGCGGACCGGGGTTCCCTGAAGCAGAAAGGGCAGGCGTCGACGAAGGGTTCGTCGGTGCCTGCCCTGCATTATTCTTCCCAACCTGCGCAGCTTTCGCTGAATCAGGCTGAAATGCTATTGGACTGGTTTTTTTTTGACAGTGTCAATGGCATCGCCAGCAGCTGGAACAGCGTTCTTAGGCTCGGCTGGGATGCTGAATCCACCCATACCGCCGCCCATGCCGCCGCCCATACCACCACCCATGCCGCCGCCGCCCATGCCACCACCCATACCGCCGCCGCCCATGCCTCCACCACCCATACCACCGCCCATGCCGCCGCCGCCACCCATCATTCCGCCGCCGAGTGGTTCGAGGTCAACAAGTTCGCCGAGTGGATAGATACGAGGACGCAGTTCGGTGTCAGCCTTGACCTTGGTGGTGATCTTCAAGACTTCGTCCTGCATCACATAGGTCAGGTCAAATTTTTCCAGCATGAGCTTCAATGCACTGCGAAGCTTAATCCCTGACAGGACCAGAGAAATTTCTTCTTCGCCTGTCAAACCTTCTGCTTCAAGAGCAGGAGTGTCAATAATGATCGGAATACCATGCTGCTGTGAGATGTACTGAACGACGTCAGACAATGGGTTCGCTGGGAACTCAACTGACGTATTCTGATTCAGAGCATCGTGAATCTTCTCTTCGTTCTTGCTGCTGAACTGGAGGTCCATCGACTTCCATTTCTGGCGCATTTCAGTGATCGCCCACCATTCCTCAGCGGATGGATAGCGGACTGCAGGGCTGTCCGGGAACGGAACGTGTGCCAGTTCAACCTGATGCAACACTTCCAGCAAGCGATCCGATCGGAGAGCACGAAGTCGGGCTGCTTTATCAACCTGGCCAGCGGCTTCCGTCGTGAAGACCTCTGCGATCCCGATTGCCGAGCCAGGATAAGAATCGAGAATCATACGAGCCTGCTCTTCAGCAGATTCATAAGCTTCCGGTTCCCCTTGCTGAGCTTCGGCCATCAAGGCACGAATACGGTCAACCATCTGGACGAGTTGCAGATCACGTTCAGTTGCGAAGTC
Organism: Planctomicrobium limosum; assembly: GCF_051465645.1. Classification (GTDB taxonomy): domain Bacteria; phylum Planctomycetota; class Planctomycetia; order Planctomycetales; family Planctomycetaceae; genus Planctomicrobium. Next base: position 1,626,993 of record NZ_CP195790.1, read on the forward strand.
AATCAGTCGAGCTGAAACTTCTGCTTCTGCGGCAAGCTTCTGTCGTTCCTGTGCAATTGCATCGTACTGAGCACGACGGGCACGAACTTCCTGCAGATTGTTATTCACCAAACGAAGCAGATTGCCTCGCAGATCTGGAGAGATATCCGTTGCAGATTTCACTGTGGCGCGAGTGCGGTTCAACAAGTCCTCGGCTTGAGCACCAAGAGCGTTATCAACCATGCGATTCGCTTCTTGAATCTGCAGCTCAACCTGACGTTGCAGCTTCTGACCTTTGGCCTGAACCAGAGATTCGTAGCCTTCAATGTTGCCAGCAGCAGGAGGCAGTTCACGTCCGCTCAGAACTGACTCGACACCAGGTGCTGGTGCCGGAGGCGTTTCCAGAGCTGGGGTTGGCTTGGGAGCTTCTTCTGCCTGAGCGAGAAGCCCCTTCGTTCCCATTTTCGATTTCGCAACAAGTGACTCACCATCAGCACTTGCTGGATCAAGGCTTGTCAACATGGTGCCGAGGTGTTCAGCCTTCTTGAAAGCGCCTTTCGAAAGAGCAGCTTCCCCTTCGGCCGAAACCTGCGAAACATAGTCTTCGAACGACTGATGGGCGTAGTTCACCATCCAGTCGCCAGCAAATCCGATCGCAATCCCGTCGGTTGCTTTGCCATCATTCCAGAACTGTGACAGGAACGTATTTCCAGTCGTACGTTCCGCCTGTGGCAGTGTGTAAGTCACGTCTCCAGAGGCCTGATTGACCTTTCCGGAAATCGTAATTTTGGTTCCGGCATTCAATGCACCGGAGAGCAGATAGACTGTCTCACGATCAGCTCGCATCGGGAGCGGACGCTGTGGCATCAGCTCAATGGAGTTAGAATCGACACTGACCGCTGTCGGATAAAAGACCTGACGGTGACTTGCATCGGCCAGAACCTGAGCGATCTCTTCCGCTGGACGTGCCTTGTTTTCCCAATCGTCGTGGGTCACAAAGCCGCCAGTCTCTTCGCCAAGAATTCCGAGGAGACGCAGGTCAGTGCTTGAGCCTACAGCAAAGCTGTGCACTGGGATCTGCTTCTCACGAAGACTTGAGGTCAGAGCTTTTAGCTCTGCTGGTTGGAAGATATGGGCGACGCTCATGCCGTCACCGATAATCAGGATCGATCCGGTCTGCTTGCCTTCCAGATGTTTCTCAGCTGTTTGCAGTGCAGCCGAGAGATTAGAGGCTCCAGCAGGGAAACGCTTGGCTGCGTTTGCATTCACTTCAGCCAGTGCATTGGCCGGTGTCGCAAATTCCGCAGTCAGTGGCGAAACATTGACGTCGTATGCAAACACGCTGACGCGATCGTTCGCTGGCAGCTTCTTCAAGAAGTTCTGGAGAACTTGCAGCCCCATCTGGCGGTGTTCGCCAACCTGGCTGGCAGAAGTATCGAGCAGCACAACATGTGTCACTGCGTCATGAACCGGCAGGGTCAACTCGTAAGGGAGCGACACTGCACCGATCTGCGAGCCTTCAGGCGACTGATACGTCCGGACAACGACGTCGGCACCCCAGACGGTATTTGCCATCATTAATCCGCCAACAGCAGCCGGAAACCAGGCGCGGGCAGACTTCCATCGGTTTAACATTTCATGTTCTCCGGGATTACGTCGTCGCTTCCAGAACTGGAAGCCATTGTGAGCACCGGAAAATCGGGGCTCTACCGTCGCGGTAAAGTCACAATTTCCCGAGGATTCAGGTCGTATGTTATCTGGGACGATCAATTCGTTTATATCAAATTCCGGGAAAGATTGCCCTTCCCCTGCAGACTACCGGCATTCTCCGGTATCACCCGCATTGCCCTTTACTACGGAACTGCATAATCAATGCAATCCGCATTTCGGTCGAAGATGCAGAATTACTCTGCCCGTTCAATGTACTTCACACGATCTGCAAAGGACTGTTGCAACCGTGCTTTCGAGTACATTCGAACAACTTCGTTGTTGTACATGATCTGCCCGTGCTCGTTCGTGCTCAGCAAAGGCTGAATTTCCGGAAGAGCTCGACCGGCATAGAGAGCGGCAAACGTTTCAGGGTCGACACCGCGGCCAGACTCCAGATCCGTTTTTGCATTTCCGCCACCGCTCAGGATCAGGAAGGCATTCAGACCATCCGTCACCGTTTCATAGCGGCTATTGCTCTCAAGCGCTTCTTTTGCATCAACCAGACGCCGGTACGATTCGTGAATCTTCGCACCTGCTGGATCTTTCGCTTCGTCCTGAGCAGTCACTGAACGCAGCGAAAGGTGCCCATTGCCGCAGAGATAGCCGAATCCGAAGATCAGTGCGGCACCAGCAAGGGAACGTGCAAGACGCATACTTTCACTTTCGCTGTCGATAGGAGACGGAGATTGCAGGTTGAAGTTGATCGGCCTTCACGGCGTCTGAGAAATCAAATGGACTGAAGCCGAGAGACCGATCATGATGACTGGAAACTCCATATTCAGCTGTTGACCGCATCACGTTCAACTGTTCGAGGCATTCTCCAACTTCAAAATCACGTTTCTTGGTGCGGAATCTCCCACTTTCACCGGTTAAAACGATTCGTTTCAACGAATCGGCGGCCACGGCAAGGGGCACATTCCATGAATTTCAATTTTTGAGTCGCACATGAATCTGCACTGAGCAAACTTCAGTGGATTCTTTCAAACCATAACTCACAATTTACCGGTACGTTTGCCTGAGACTCTTTATTCAGGCGGCCTGCTTTGATTCCTGCTGCTTCGCCATCGCTTCTTGATTGGCCTCAGTCGTTGAAACCCGACGTTGGTTCATCCCACTTGTATAGAAACTGAGTGAAAGGACTCCCCACCCTGCAAGGAGGCCTCCCATGCAAATCACAACTGCCTGCTGATCATTTGATAACTGCTGTAGCCACGCCATTCGCTGCTCCGCAGAAGCCGCAAAATCGTTGCGACCTCTAACTACTCTCGATCTTCGTTCTTTTCAGAACAGAATCAAGCACTTTATCGCCAGCTCCCCCGTCTTATTCGGCCTCGATCCCTGACTCTCCCAATCCGAGTCGAATCTGGACCTTTGCGAATTCAGGAAGTGCGTCTTACGGGAACACGTCGTCTTCTGTTTCGGTTCGCATCGCCAGAAAGATCGAATCGAAGTTATGTTACGCCTGCAGGGAACAGTAAAACGTGCGTGGCGTGCATCTCAGTCAGAATAACACGGTTGTGACGGTTGGGCCGATCAGGGAAAATCGCAGGACTTTAAGTGTATTTGCTCCCCAAAACTTCCCTGCTCTACGGGAATGCCGTCGTTTGAAAATGCATGCCATCAGCGGAACGACCCGAAAAGTCGATCAACTCACTTTAGCAAGAGTTCAGAATTGGACGCATCTGCTTTGAAACCTGAAGAGTGATCCCCTACACTGAGTTTCCCCGGGAGATGGAAGGCTATCTCCCGCACGGTGGAACCATGTGAACCAGGTCAGGCGGGAAACCGAGCAGCCTTTAGCAGCGCGTTACCAGGTGTGCCGGGAGATAGCCTTCTGTTCCTCGGGCTTTTTTATGCGCACTCCTCTGCGTGCGCCAAGCGAGTGGTCGGACCGCGATTCTCCGCGACAAGTCTCTTCATACCCAAACTTTTCTGCATTTGAGAAATTGGGAAACCACTCTTTATCTAAATTCACTTGCGCGTGAATCTACGAGCAGCACAACGCTCATCGAAAGCTGTCAGAGGCCACACTTACCTCGAAACGTTCTCGATGTCTGTCAATTCAGTGTGAGTTCGATCAAGTAGAAAAGTTCACAGGCCAGGCATCTCTCTGGCGGAGTCCTCCAAATGATCATTCGTCCGAGTCGGGTTGTGCAGAACTTGCGTAATGGAAGCCCCACGCTGGGCGTCGCGTTGCAGTATTCTGAAGGCGGAATCTTCGAGATGATCAGCCTGATGGGCTTTCAGGCGATCTGGCTCGATCTGGAACACCACTCTGCCAGCGTTGAAACCGCAGGGAACCTGATTCGCGCAGCTCGCGTCGGAGGTGCCGATGTGATCGCTCGTCCCGGCAAAGGCGAATTCATGCGTCTCGGGCGACTTCTTGAATTGGGCGCAAGCGGAATCATGTATCCACGTTGCGACTCAGCTGCAGAAGCAGCGGAAGTCGTGAAATGGGCGAAATTTGCCCCGATTGGCAAGCGAGGGTTTGACGGCAGTGGGCCGGACGTTCCTTACCTGTTTACTCCCATGAAAGAGTATGTGCAGGAAGCCAACGAAAACACTTACGTCATTATTCAAATTGAAGAACCATCCTCATTGAATGAGGTTGAGAAGATTCTGGCTGTTCCCGGTGTCGACATGGTCATGCTCGGGCCAGCTGACTTTTCAGTACTTTCCGGCATCCCTGGGGAATTCGGTCACCCTAGCATTCGTGCCGCAATTGAACGAGTTTCGCTGGCTGCCAAGAACGCCGGCAAGAATTGGGCGGCAACCTGCGGTTCACTGGAAATTGCGAAAAGCTATTTCGAAATGGGCTGCAAACTTGCATTCCACGGCTGTGACTTTGTCTTCGTTCAGCAAGGATTTTCTCAGCTCAAGAAGTCTGCTGAGGACGTTTTGGGAATGCAGTTCGAATCCAACCTGCTGGGGCAGCAAAAGAGTTACCTGAAGCAGAATTAAACTGACATGAGATAAAAGAAAAGCCCCGTCCGTATATGGACGGGGCTTTTTTATTGCCTGCATCAATGTGTCGTAAATCACTGAGTTTGAATCGAAATTTTACGCGGCTTCGCACGCGGGATTCTTGGCAGGACGACCTCAAGAACCCCATTGTTAAGCTTTGCAGAAATATTCTCGTGATCGACGTCGTCGCTCAAAATAAATGAACGCAGGAAGTCCCCGATGTGGTACTCCTGATGAAGCAACTCAGCTCCTTCCGGAACTGTTGAATTCACTCGTCCAAACAACGTGAGACGGTTGTCCTGCACTTGCAGCTCAAGCCCCTCTGCCGTGACACCAGGCAGGTCGGCGCGCAAGACAAGTCCTTGCTCATTCTCAAAAATATCGATGAGCGGAGTTCGCATCCAACGTTCAGGTGCAGGTTCACCAGAGCGTTGCAGCAAATCATCAGTCTGTCGAGAATCGGCTGACATGGTCTTACTCGGCGATGGAAGAAGTATCCGGTGAGGAACTTGTATTATTCAACTTGATATGGCGTGGTGCGGTGGCTGGCAGCTTGGGCAAATGAACTTGAAGGAGGCCGTTTGTGAGTTCGGCATGAATTTTGGATTCATCCACCCGTTCAGGCAGGGCCACAGTTCGTTCCCATTTCCCACTGGCCCGTTCGCTACGTCGAAATGAATCGGCAGGGATCTCCGCTTGAGGAGACCTGGTCCCACGGATGATCAACTTTCCCTCGGCAACCTGAATATCAAGATCTTTGACATCACAGCCGGGCAGTTCTGCGGTGATCTGATAAGCATCCGGGGTCACGAAGACGTTCAACGCCGGGAACGGACGTCCCAGGCGTAGGCCTTCAATTGCGACCTCCACGCTCTTCATCCAACGATCCATCTCCCGTTCCAGATCGGGTAACGCGTGAAGCGGATTTCCCCAACGAAAGATAGCCATGGATTTCCCCGATCCCCGTTATGCCCAATATCAATCTTGAATGAATGCAGCTTGAGAAAGCGCTACCAGTTAGTCATTTCAGTGAATCACCGAACTGCGCTTCAAAAACTGCGAGGCACTATCGAAAGAGCCGACGCTGGAATAAGTGCAATTTTTGCGCCGACACACAAATACGCCACACGCCACAACTCTAACCCATTACTCCACAAGAGATAAAAACAATTCAACGGCAATTGGCTGACAAACTGGTGACGATGCTCACTGTCGATGTGGCAGATTTGCGGCTTCGATTGCCAGAATTCCTGTTCCAGGGTGCCGACATCGGGACTGAAAGCGTCACTTGTCGGCAAGTGATTTCACCAGTGGAGCCAATCGCTGCATGGCTTCCTCATACCCGACCAGTGGTGAATACCCAAAATCTTGCTGAGCATTCTGGACAGAATAGGTGTGAGACTGACTGAGTTGCGAAGCGAGGAATCGAGTCATCGGCGGTTCGTCGGATTTCCGCAACACGGTATAGACGCCTTCACAGACTGCCCCAATTCCCCACGCCACGGAAGCCGGGATCGATCGCTTCACTGGTGCAAGGCCACCCAGCGCCAGAATCTGATTCACCCAGTCCCAGATCTTGACCGGTTCTGGCTCGTTGATGAAGTAGGCTTTCCCGGCACAGGGTGCCCCGGATGCGAGGGCATCATGAGCTTGAAGATGTGCTTCTGCAGTGTTCTCGACGTACGACATGGAGACAAGGTTCTGGCCGTTTCCAACCCGAACCAGTCGCCCTGCTTTAGCCCGCTGAATCAGTCTGGGAATGAGATGGTTGTCTCTTGGCCCCCAGATCAGATGAGGGCGTAGGGCGACAGTTTGTAATCCACCAAATGTGTTCGCCTGCAACACCGCCTTCTCTGCGAGCGCTTTTGAGTGCGGATAATGGCACAGATACTTTTCGGGGTACGGCAAACTCTCATCTGCATCCAAATGCGGGCGCCCGTCATAAACAACACTGGGAGAACTCGTGTAGACGAGCCGCTTCACGCCGAATTTCTGACACGCAGCAATGATGTTCTGCGTTCCGACAGTGTTCGTCTGGAAATAATGGTCCCATGATCCCCAAATCCCGGGGACAGCAGCAACATGGAAGACGGCTTCCACCCCCTGAACGGCACGGTCGACATCAGATGAATTCGCGAGGTTGCCTTGACGAACATCCACCTGAGCCTGTTGCAATTCAGGGTATGCCCCCCGCGCAAGGATCCGGACCTGATCTCCTCTGGCCTGAAGTCTCTCAACGAGATATCTGCCGAGAAATCCGCCTCCTCCGGTAACGAGAACTTGCATTCCAACTGATCCATTCAATGCTGGCTGAACTCAATGCCAGCCAAACGAAATTGCAATCTGCCACGATTCCAGGAGTGAAGCCATCCCCCAGCTCAGGATTTCAAGTGACCACCGCCAGACAGACGGTGATCATTCCCTGAATCTGGTGACATCGTATGCAGCGACCACTATGGCAGGCAATCAAGTTGAAACACAGGAGACCATGATTCAGTTGTTGAACTTCATGGAATAGAGATCAGCCTTGTTCAATAGGAATCGCAGTCGAATTGGCTGCCCAGCAAGACTGGAAACATCAGCCCCGGATGCCCACTTGACTGTGCCATCGATTTCATCCCCTGTCAGGGCAACAGAGTCGGCAGCGGTGAAGCCGGGGATTGCTGCCCCTTTGGCATCCTGAATTTCGACTTTCAAGCTCCCCTGTTTAGCAACCGCATAATTCAACGTGAGTTTCTTGCCGCTGAATTGCAACGGTTTCGTCACCATCTCACCTGCATCACCGGAGTGAACTGACACAAAGCCATCCGTCCTGAATGTGAATCGACGCACACGACTTCCCGGGCCAGCATAATAGGCTTCCGTTCCAAAGACCGAAATCTCACGATCCTGACCGGGAACTTGAATCAACCCATGGGCCATGTAATTACTTCGGTTCCCATCACGATCCTTCGGGGCTGTAATCGGAATCAACGGTTCCGACCAGCGACTGAAGTTCAGCCCGTCACGACTCGTCATGAGAATCGGTTCGACCTGTTCAGTCTTGGCCTGATAACGAGTTGGAAAACCGACGTACAAGTGAGGTGCGCGGAAGTAAGTGCGAATGGCGTTTGTATACAACTGTTCTTCAGGAACGTCATTATATTTCAAGTAACTCACTTTCGACCAATTCAGAAAATCATCGCTTGTTGAGACCTTAATGTCGCGAATTTTCTTAGGACCACGGAAGTCACGGAAATAACTGACATAGCACTTTCGATTCGGGTCCCAAAAGGCAAGATTCTGCGAATCAAAATAGCCGTCCGTCAGGACTGGTTCAGGCCGAACGAGAGTCCAGTGAATTCCGTCCGGGGACTGAAACGCCTTCAGTCCAGACTTCTCACCTGCAAGTGCTTTGTATTTCGCATTCGCCGGACAATTGGGGTTCAGATCTTTAAACGGAGTGAAGTTATGGGTGACGTGATCGTTTTTCTTACTTGACCAGTTCGGGTCCAGCCAGACAATGTTATTCTGTTTCGAACCATTGAATTCAAAGATCCCAAGCTTGGGCTTTATCCAATGGATGCCGTCTTTGCTCTCGGCATAACAGACAACTTCATGTGCAATTTTTCCGGTGAAGTGCGATCCCCGATAATAGACACGAATACGATCATCATCTTGGATGAACGTGTAATACGCAGAGATATTCCCTTCCCACGGGGCGTCACATGTCAGGATGACTTCGCGAGCTTCAGGGTAATGCGGCTTGAGTTCCGCTGATTTCAGTTGCTCGATCAGCGCGTCATCAACAAAGAGTTCGCGACGATCCCCAATGTTGTTTACAGGCGTTCGGGAAGCGGATGCCTTGGAGGCATCGTCCGCATGAAGGAGTGCTGTCCCCAAGCTCAAGCCTGCGAGCAGAGTCATTACCTGACCAATCAAACGCTGCATCGTCTCTCTCCTGAACATCACGTTGCCTCCCCGGAATTGGAAGGAAATGGAATCAGTTTCCCCCTCCGTATCATGGCATCGCATTAGAGCAGATCGATGCTTTAGTCGCCCACCTATCAACCATGAAAAACATAAAAAGTGGCAATGGAATTCAGAAAAGGACATACAAACAAAAAGGGGCAAGTGAATCCACATGCCCCCATCTCATTTAGCAATCAAATTGTACGAACAACTTCAGCTGAAATTCTCTTGAACGAGCACACCAAAGTCCGTTTTATTAGTTCTTCTGGAAGCGAGGATCCCCGTTATCAGGTGTCAGCGTCTCGTTCCAATCGAGTACCAGCTTTGCCAGTTTTTGCGAAACTTCGGGATGGTCTGCAGCCAGATTTTTGGTTTCTGTCTGATCCTGCGCAAGGTCATAAAGCTGCTGTGAACTTCCATCGTAGTTCACATAGAACTTCCAGTTCGCATCCCGAATGGCAAGGTCAGGGTTCTTCTCTTCCTTGTTGCCCGCTCGGTCCGGTGGTCGACGCCACATCTGCGGAGCAACCCTTCCTGCCTTCGATTTTCCAAGTAGAGTCGACGTCACATCTTCCCCGTCGAGCTGTTGTCCTTCAGGAAGCTGCGTTCCCGTCAATACATAGAGAGAGCGATTCAGATCGAGCGTGGAGAGAGCCGATTCCGTATTCACCTGATTCACCGCCGATGCCTCGATCATCCCCGGCGCCCAGACAATGAGCGGAGAGCGAACTCCCCCTTCATAGAGCCATCCTTTTTGTCCGCGCAATCCGTTGGAAGTACCGGCACCTGATTCAGGGCCGTTGTCAGAAGCGAAGAGAATAATCGTGTTGTCCCGAAGTTCCTTGTCGTTTCGAATGCGGTCAAACAGAACGCCGAGTTGCTTGTCCATCTCTGCCAGTACCGAACAATACAGTTCACGCTTGGATGTCCCATTCGCTTCACGTGCTGCCTTCGATGGAAAGAATGGACTGTGAACATCGTCTGGCCAGAGATTGACGTAGAACGGCGTCTTCTCCTGTTGGGCAGCATCAATAAAATCGATCGCCCCCTTCACAAACAATGACGTCACGACTGATCGTTCTGCCCATTCAATTTCCCCGCGGCCCAGAGTGTCTGAACCGAGTGCATGCTTTTGTGCTGGGCGGCCATCATAAGCATCTTTCAATGGCAGAATTCGTGGACCAAGCCCTTCGAAGTTCGTCAGACTCGCCTGAAATCCGTACTCAGAAATCAGCGGAGCTTCACCAACATCGCGTTGGCCACCCATGTGCCATTTACCAAAATGTCCTGTTGCATACCCCGCCTTCTGAAGTTCCCTCGCAATCATCGGGGCGGAGGGATCAAGCCACTGAGCAACACCACGTTCCTGATTCTGCTTGCGATTCGAAAGAAACGATGTGATCTGCCACCGTTGAGGGTACTGTCCTGTTGAAAGAGCAACCCGCGACGGTGAACAAATCGGGGAGGCGACGTAGAACCGGTTGAATCGCATTCCCTCTGCTGCCAGTTGGTCGATGTGAGGGGTCTTCACGTCTTTCCCGCCAAAGCAGGAGAGATCTGACCATCCCATGTCATCAACGAACACCGTAATCACATTCAGGCGTTTCGTAGATGAAAGGAGCTTCGGAGTTCCAAAGACTGTGAGTTTGTCACCGGTCTCTTTGATCCACTGGTCCAACGTGCCGCGCAACTTCGCGAGCCGTTCCAGATTCGCCGGGTCAGCAGACAGATTCTTCTGTTCATACGGATCATCCGACAGTCGATACAACTCCTCGGCAGGACGTTGCTGGTAGCGCAACACTTTGGCGAGCGCGTCTGGATTGTTCTTCGCAGTCTGTACCCAATCCGACCAATATCCAGTATCGGCCTGAACTGTTGTCACATGGCTTGTGTAGCGAAATTCTGGATGGATGTTGCGAATGTACTTCCATCCGTCACCCGTCGTCACTGCACGAATCGGATAGACGTTGTTGTTTCCGTCTCCGCTATGAGTCGTGAAAACCTGATCGCGGTGTGACTGTGATTTTCCCAACAGAACAGGGAGAAATGATCGACCATCAATGTTTGTTGGAGCTGGTCCGCCTGCAACGTCAACGAGTGTCGGAAGAATATCAATCCACGAGACCATCGCTTCGGTTCGGACACCTTCTGCGATACGTCCCTTCCAATTGACGATCAATGGAGTGCGAATTCCGTCTTCGTAGAGATTCCATTTTCCAAACGGCCACTGAGCCCCGTGGTCACTCGTGTGAAGAAAGAATGTGTCGTCTCCTAACTTCTTGCGAACCGCATCGAAGACACTCCCCAGATCCCTGTCCATGTTGTTGACAGCAGCATGGTATTGAGCGCGACGTTCACGTGTGACTTTGCTATCAACATGGTTCGGTGGGACAACCTGATCATCTGGATTCAGGCCACCGCGGTCTTTGGGCCAAGGAACATGGGGCCAATTCGTTCCAACGAACAGAACAAGTGGTCGCTCGCTCTTTCGGGCTTCCAGCCACTCGATCGCCTTTGGAATCGCGATGTCTTCGTGATATCCGTGATGCCTCGCGGTGTCGAAGTCCCACTCTGGAGTCTGAGCATAATGCCCGACTTTTCCAAACGAAACGACCTCGTATCCAAGCTCATGGAAGTACGTCGGGAGTTTCTTAACGTTACTGTGAACCCGAGAATGGTTTGCTTCAGACCCGTTATGTTGAGGGTACATCCCACTCAGTAACGCGGCACGACTTGGAGCACATGACGACGACATGACATAGGCACGATTGAATGTCATGCCCGCCTGAGCAACACGTTCCATATTCGGAGTTTTGAAATCCGGCGAACCGTAGACAGAAGAATCTCGAAATGTGTGGTCATCCGAGAGGAACACGACGATATTCGGACGCTTCACATTTGGATCAATCGGGGGAAGTTCCCGTTTAAATTCCTTTGTCTGAACATCGAGCGCCAGAATCGTTCCATTAAACCGGTTGGGAGAATCGTAACTGCCAACGGTTTTGCCGACGCTCTGCCCGACAGAGAAGCCAGCGGCAGGCTGACCAGCCACAAGTACGCCAGCGTTCTGTTCAAAAGCGAGATCGCCATTCACGAAAAGTTGCGACTTGCTTCGAAGCAGCTTCACAACGAGATCGAGTTTTCCCTGATACGCATGAGTCGCCTTCAGCTCGGTCAGACGCCCTGAGTTGCGGACGGAGAAGACCGGGTGACCGTTGGAGAACCAGAGAGCGTATCCAAACTTTGCACCGCCGTGTGCAAAGACGACGCCATTCAGGTCTTTTCCCTCCACCGTGGCGGTAACAGTCAATTCCCGCTGCGCGACCTCTGGAGGATTCTCCATAAACTGTTCGCCAGGCTTTTTCGCCGGCACAGGATCAGCAAACGATGAAGTAGCCAAAGCAGCCAGAGCCAACAACAGAGCGCAGCATCGCAAAATGCAAGTAGGTACTCGCACAAATTCCTCCTGAAATTGAACCGAAATCTGAAGAATTTGCCAGCAAATCGCGACATTTTGCTGACGGTATCAGTTTAGCAGTCCAACCTCATTTGCTCCACTACCTGCACGGCAAGCAGATGCGAAAACCAAGCCATCAGCCGACTCCGACCTGTCATCAGATCCACAGGATTGACATGTCTGCCCCCTGAGAGAGAACTCGCTTCTGTCAGCGACCATCAATGACAAAATGATCGCTGGAAGTCTGAATCTCAACATGGCCATCATTCACGAACGGTTCAAACTCCGCCTGGAGTCGCTCTACGTCCATGGCCGACAGATGCTCACCGAACAGGAAGCGAAGAATCCTGAGGCGATTTTCTTGCGAATTTGGAAAACGCAATTGATACGGTGAAGTTCGCTTCTCGAATGCAACTTGATGTTGTGACAGAAAGTGTTCGACATCTTCCGCCGCGTAATACGGAACTGGCTTGCCCAGCATGGCAAAACCTGTCTTCCAGATCTGCAACAGCGTGTTTTCCCATCCTGCGATGGCGAGTTGCATCCGTCCTCCAGACTTCAGGCCCAGCAAGAGTGTGCGAAGCACCGAGTCCAGATCGTCCACATAATACAGCACATGATTAGAGATGATGAGATCGAAATGTCCCTTATCAATCGCCCCCAGGTTATTGAGACACGTGACCGGTTCTCGACTCAACCGCGCCAGTCGTTTCGCCGCCTGAGCAAGTTGATGTGACACTGGTTCAAACAGCGAAATTTGCAACAACTCCGGAGCAAAGTTCAGCGTGGAAAGCAGACGGTCCGAAAAATCTCCGGTGCCGCAACCGAAATCAAGAAGTCGAACAAGCTCACGTCTTGAGGAGTATTCCGCAAGGCTCGACGCATAGACAGCAACGTCACTTTCAGCTTCAGTGGCATGCTCCATGAAAAATGCGTAATCATTCTCGATCACGCCAAAGTCTTTCGATCCCATCGCTTCCATCCTGAAATGCAATCGACCATCAGAAGACACTGATCCCCTGATGGTCGATTATTGAATTCTCGTCAGTCCAGACCGGACATGTTTGCTCGAAATCACGAATCTAAGCGAACAACGCCGAGACCGCATTGGCCTTCACCAACTCTCGGGGTTGGTTCAGATGGTTATAAACAATCGTGTCTGGTGCAATTCCGAATGCTTCGTAGATCGTCGCGAGCAACTCGCTCGGGTGAACCGGGTTCTCCACTGGAGCTGATGCTGTCTTATCGCTCTTGCCGTGAACATATCCGCGTTTCATCCCGCCGCCGGCGACAACGGCAGAGTAGCAGTACGGCCAGTGGTCGCGTCCATCTGCACTGTTTCCATTTCCGGATGTGCTGACTCCCCGTTGAGGACTGCGGCCGAATTCTCCGATCGCGACAACCAACGTTTCCTCAAGTAATCCACGTTCTTCCAGATCGACGATCAACGCTGACAGACCGCTATCAAGCATCGGAGCCGATTGCCGTTTCATCCGATCCGGCAAACCAACGTGAACGTCCCATGAATGGTTATCGCTGTTCGCCACTTTCGGCCAGATCACTTCCACAACGCGCGTCCCTGCTTCAATCAGACGGCGTGCGAGTAATAAACTTTGACCAAAGGTATTTCGCCCATACCTCTCGCGAGTCTCTTGAGACTCCTGCTCAATTGCGAACGCATCTCGCGCTCGTCCTGACGAAATCAAAGACAACGCCTGATCATAGTACTCGTTGAGTTTGTAGTCTTTAACCGCGCGATCGATGTCCGGCATTCCTGCGTTCACCGCATCCAGCAGCCTTGCCCGACGCTCCATCCGCTCGCCATAGATGTCAGCTCGCATCTCCAGGTCGGAGACATTGATACGATCCATCTTGTTCATATCCATGTCATCGCCGGGCGGATAGAGCGTGTAAGGATCAAATGCTTTTCCGAGGAATCCGGCTGTCCCGCCTTTCCCAACAACATTGCTCTCCTGCAATGGACGAGGCAGCATGACGAACGGCAACATCGGTTCTTGCGGTGGTCTCAATCGAATCAGGTTTGACCCGAAGTTTGGAAAATCCTTCGGGCTGGGCGGTTCCAGCTGACCAGACGGACTCACCTTATCAGTCGTGTATCCGGTCATCATCTGATAAATCGCAGCAGTGTGGTTGAACAACCCGTTTGGCGTGTAGCTCATCGACCGAATCAGAGTTGTTTTGTCGATGACTTGAGCAAGCTTCGGAAGGAGTTCGGTGAAGTGGATTCCCGGTAGCGATGTCGGGATGTTGCTGAAAACCGACTTCACGTTCTCGGGAACATTCTCCTTGGGATCCCACAAATCGAGGTGACTTGGTCCCCCCTGCAAATAAACCATGATGATGCTTTTGGCTGTCGCAGCCCGGGATTTCCCCTCGCTGGCGTGACTCGCCTGCAGTTGCAACATTCCGCCCAACGAAAGTCCAAGCATTCCACTTCCGCCGACACGCAGAATATCACGGCGCGTTGGCTGCAGTTGTTTGTCGCACAGATCATTGCCAGGTTGTCCGGGAACGCGAATGATCATCGGATTGTCCTTTGTGACAAGCTGTCTCTTCTGAACGGATGTATGAAAGCGATCTGAGTTACGCTGGTGAGCGAAACCACAGACGGCTGCGGACTAATGGTTAAACAGGAATGCAGGGCTGTTCACGAGAGCCCACGTCAGATCCTGAACTGTCGTCAACCGAATATTCTTCAGTTGGTTTTCCCCCAAAGCGACAGCACGTTCGAAACGCTCCAACTGTGGGTCAGCAGCCAATGGCTTCTTGTGATCATCAAGACGATTTTGCCATTCCACAATGCCGGGATCCGTTGGCAATGGCTGTTCAGTCGCAGCGAGTGCGGCTCTCAAATCGGCCAACTCTTTGTCTGTCTTATTCACGTGATCGGCGAGAACGGCCTTCTGCTCTGCAGTCCGCTCTTCTGGCTTCGTCTTCAATGCATCCACAATCTGCGCTGGGAGGCCAAAGTTGAGTGCTCCGCTCTGGTTTGTCACCGAGATTCGAAACTTCCCGAGAGAATGGGTTCCATCCTGATACTGCTGATCCAGCGTCAGATGAATGATGGCGTCCCCTTCAATCGTCTTCGCAATCAGGTCTGGTTCTGCAATCTCGAAGGTTGCCTGATGGTCTTTTCCGACTTCAGGCGAAACTGCCCAACCGTTCCCATTGGGAGCGACTTTTCCATCAATTGCAGACGCGACGGAATACCCATTCTGGCTGAAGTCTGCCTTCGCATTCTGCAATTTCAAATTCGTCTTCTGGTCAGGTGTCGCTTCTGCCCAGATTTGAACGGTCAGTTCCGTGAGCACATAATTCCCCCCGGAAGAGCGCCCCGGCCCCTTATTGGGAAGAGCACCGTCGGTCATGGCTTCAATCTTCAATCCTGCCAACTGAGAAACTGGGATCTTCGCTGTGAGTTCATAGTTCCCCTTCCCGTTAGGTCCGGCAACCAGAACCGACTGGTCCGGAGCCTGTTGAAACGTCGAGCCGACCGACGACTTCATTTCACTGAACACCAATGACGTCCAAGGAGTAAACGACTCCTTCAACGTCGCCTCCCATTCGCCAACCCGTTGAGGACTCGTCTGCAGTCGAGCATCCACTTTCGCGCGCGCCTCCAAGATCCGCTGCTGTCGAGCGGCTTCTTCAACTTCAATCCGCGGCTGAATCTCCAACTTGTATGCGGCAAGTCGCTGTTCAGTCTCAGCAATCGCCTGAATTCGCTTCTGTTCATTTGCCTCGCGTTGAGGTCGAATCTTCTCGCGATAAGCATCTCTCTCTGCCACCAGTTTGCTTTGCTCACTGGTCAACTCAGACATCAACGCGAGTGTCGCTTGAATTTCATTCTGCGTGGAATGTCGATTCAGCACACGCAGGAACACCTGATCAATCAGCCTGGTCATCTCTATCTCACTTCCAGCCAGCTTTTCGAGCTGATTCCCTGGCTGAGAAATGGCATCGCTGACTGTCGGCCCATTCATGAGCGCCATGATGGGGCCAAGTTGCAGATCCGCAGAGCGTTCGCATTCACATGACGACTCGCGGACAGGGCGGCCAAGGTTGTCAAGAAAGCCATCGGCCAGATTGATTTTGACGTCAGGCAACGCGGCTGCTCTGGTGCCCTCTGGAACACCAGGGATCTGCATTTTTGCCCCGGTAACTGTATAGACCGCGTCATAAAGGACCTCGGCCGGAAGTCGCTTCGGCAAGGCGTGGGAGTAGTTCTGGCGGTCGTCTGCGTTCCACTTGTTCGTCGCGATTTCTAACTGGTAGACCCGACTTTTGCAGATCGTGGTCATCAATTGTTGGACGTCAAATCCAGACTCAATAAAAGTTGCGGTCAGATAATCAAGCAACTCAGGATTCGTAGGAGGATTGCCTGCGCGAATGTCATCGAGCGGCTCGATAAGACCGGCCCCCATCAGATAACCCCAGACTCGATTGACGTATCCGCGAGCGAAATACTCGTTCTCAGCGGAGACCATCCACTTCGCAAGCTGCTGGCGTCGAGTCAGCTTTTCATCATTCGCTTTGAACTGAGCGGAAAGATCTCTATTGTAGGGAACAAGAGCATTCGTCACTCCGCCGGTACGAACATGAATCATGTCACCATCTGGCTTATCGAAAACTTCTTCCCATAGCGGCTTGGCAAATTCAACAGCAGTCCCTCCCAGATTTCCGTCCGGGTTCTTGGAATCACGCTTCAAGCCAACCTGGGAAAAGAATGCAGCCGTCTCGTAGTACTGGTCCTGAGTCCATCGTTCAAACGGATGGTCATGACATTTATTGCAATTGAATCGCACACCCAGAAACAGGTGCGTTGTGTTCTCCATAATTGCTTCCGGTTCTCTGAGAATCTTGTAGTAGGAAGCAGCAGGGTTCTCACGAGTCGAGCCGGTGGCAGTCAGAATGTCATAGCAAAATTCGTTGTAAGGACGATTACTCTTCACATTCTGATGAATCCAGTTTCTGAAATTGACTGCCCCTTCGGTCCCCAAAAACTTGCTATTCACCTGCAACATGTCCGCCCATTTGTTGGTCCAGAATTGAACGTAGGCATCGGAACCGATCAATCGCGAAATCACTTCGTCCCGTTTAACACGCGTCGGTCGTGAATCTTCGATGAAGGCCACCACTTCATCAGCACTCGGTGGAAGTCCCGTCAGGTCCAGATAGACACGACGCAGAAAGACTTCATCTGCACTGAGATCAGAGGGAGAGATTTTCATCCGCTCCCACTTCATTGCCACAATGTCGTCAACCCGTCCCCAGCTTTCTGGAGCCTGCCAGGCAAACCCGGAACGATCCCCCATCACCGTCAATGTGGTCGCAGCATACTGCCCTTCAAATCGGGCAAGAATCGGAGCTTCTCCTCGACGAACGGCAGTAACGATCGCCGCACGATTGCTCTCGGCGACATCCGTGTTCCCGCTTTCCAGAAATGACTCGGAGGTGACATCACGAGTTCGCCCATTGGAGTAGGTCGCGATCACTCGCAGTTGCTGCTTTGCACCAACCAGTTGAACAACAGGGTTCTGAGGTTCAATCGAAATCCCAGTCACGCGTTCGACATCGAACTTGAGTTCGGCTCCCTGCTCCACCCAACGTCGAATCACTTCATAATAAGCGTCACCCGGCACTGTCAGCTGCCCGCCCACATGTGGAACTGATCCACTGGCTTTCAGCAGCATCAAACTCTTGTCCGGAGCAGCAACCGTGACCCGTCGCCCTTTGAGATCGTCGGTCAGCGAACGCACATCGAACAACGGATCATAGCCCCGAAGCGACAGTTTGAATCCGTTTTTGCCATCATTCGCCCCGTGACATGTTCCCTGATTGCACCCGATTCGTGTCAGAACAGGGTTCACATCTCGAATAAAATTGACAGGTGTATCCGATTGAATTCCCGCAACACTGATCGGCACTGTTGTCTTGAAGTCTTTGAAAGAAATTGCCAGAGCAGCGCTTCCATTATGACGCCCGTAGACTCGTCCAAAGTCATTGACTCCGGCACTGTCCCCTGGGAGTTCAATCGAGGCCAGACGCGTCAGATCAATTCGATCATTCGTGGAAAGGATTCCAGTCACGAGCAGTTGCACATTCTCGAATGGACTCTTCAACTCAATCGAAGCAGGGGAAACTTCAATCCGGACCACCTGAGCATCAACCGGCAGCTTCTCGTCACCAGTGCGACGATCCTGACTGACGACTCGTAATGGCTGTGCAAGTTGTTCTGTTTCGTCCTGCTGTAAAGGCGTAATCGTAATCGGATGAAATGCCCGAATCGTTCCCGCATTCTCGGGATTCAACAGACGAATGAGACCGTCCCCTCCCGTGACAGCAATCTGCTTCCCGTCAGGGCGATATGACAATGCAAAAAGACCCGTTGGGAAAGAAACTGAAGCACGTTGCTTAACGTCGGCAGTGACGTAGGCATTGAGCTTTTGCACCTCTTCAGGCGACTGCGTCCCAACAACTTTCTCTACGATCTTCTTGATCTCTTCCGGCATCTCATACGGGAAGTCCGAATCAAAGAGAGAAACGTGACCGGTTCCGTTATGACTGGAGAGACACGCGATCGACTTTCCATCCGGAGAATAGGCCACTGCCGTGATTCGCCCAGGCATTGAAGGAAACTTACGGATCAGATTGGCATCATCCCCGATCACCCGTTTGGTGACTCGCTCCATGCGGTAGATTCGAGGAATTCCATCTGAACCTCCGACAAGAATCTCATCGCGAGTGGGGTGCTTGGCAACAGCAGAAATCCCGCCTTTCAACGCTCCCGGGGTGATCGACGTGACATTGTCGATGAATCGTTCTGTCGAAACGTGATACAGCTTCGTCGACATATCTCGACCAACAGAAATCAGCAAAGAACCGTCTGTTGAGAAGACCGTATCGAGTGGCCAATCATCATGGGCACCGTTGAAGAAGAACTGCTTACCAGTTTCGACCTCGAATCCACGAACGGCCGTATCAGAGCAACCAACAGAGACCGACTTTCCATCCGGGGACCAGGCGACTCCATAAACAGTGTCAAACGTCGTCGAGATTGACTGTTCCAGCTTCTGGGTCGGAACATTCCAGATCTGAATCTCTCCATTCTGAAATGGCTGCCCCCCTGCAACTGCCAGCTTTTGACTATCCGGAGAGAATGCAACCGATTCGATCTTCTCGGACAGTCCAACAAGGCGTGCAATCGGTTGCGAGTCTCCTTCCGCTGGGAGTTCTGCAGGAAGGATGATTGCTTCATGGAAGCCGGCGACAGCAAGAAACTTTCCATCTGGAGAGTAATCGATCGACGTGATTGAAGGGGCGCGGTGATAAATCGGAGGATTGTTTTGATCGACAACGGGAGACGCTGATGGCGGCGAATCGTCCTTCGCTCCTTCGGCAATCCACTTCCGAATCAGCTCAATCTCAGGATTGGAAAGCGGTGGGCCATTCGGTGGCATCTTGGCCTTTCCATCCACAGGAGTGACCATTGCCAGCAATGCACTCTCCTCAGGCTTGCCAGACACAACCGATGATTCGCCGCTTTCTCCGTTTCGAAGCAGTTGAGCAACCGATGTCAGAACATAGTCTCCAGAGCGTTTCGCCGGCTGATGACACCCTTCACAATGTGCCTGAAGAACAGGGCGAATCTGGCGGTAATAACTGACTTCCGAATCCGGAGTTCCCGCTATCGAAGTTTGGGAATCCGGCAAGACAAGAAGCAATGTGATCAGGCAAATCACAACATTCGGTCGGCGCATGATTTCGACACTTCTATTTACACAGTGGTCGATGCATTTCTGCAACTTTCCATTCGTTTGGCAGATATCCCGGGTGCCGTGAAAGAGGTGGGCATTCGAACTGAACTGAATGCTTACCCCGGGGCCGAAACGAAGGATGCCGATTTTTGAACAGCCCGTTTTCAACAATTCTGCCCTTCAACTTCGCAGTTGAAAGTAGATGATTGTGAAACCGTTCAGTTCAGCAGGATGGCAACTCCCGTACTTCTACTTATACATTCGCGATCAATCGAATGCAACAAGACTTATCCATTTGAAACACTGTCGCGGACGCCCTGAGGCGAGCTGTTCTTGCCTGCGTCTCTCCCGCAAGTCACCAATGAATCCGGAGAGAAGTTCACACCAGAGTTTTCTGCTCATCTTGATAGAAACCAGAATCAGGACTTATCACACGATAAGTAGATTCAACGTTGTTTATGGTGGAATATCTCCTCACTGATAAATACCCTGCATCGAGGTCAAATGGCCTCGATCGGCTCGCAACGTCTTCAATGTGAATTCAGAACACGTTCAATGTTCCGATCTTCAATTTGATAGTGCCACTTGCCTCGCGTACTACCTCCTCTTCCCCCCCTGGAGACACTGATGCACTTGAAGATCAATGTCCGACTCCTGGCGATGGCGCTGTGCCTCGTTGCTGGCAGTGCGGTCATCAAATCCGCAGCGGCCCAATCAGCTGATGTCGTCGTTGAAAAGGATGTCATGGTCACCATGCGCGATGGCGTGCGACTGGCCACTGACATTTATCGGCCAGCTGTCGACGGCAAGCCCGTTGCAGAAGCGTTGCCCGTCATCTTGACCAGACTTCCTTATAACAAGGATGGATCGAAATCGATCGGCAATTACTACGCAAAGAATGGATATGTCTTCGTCGCTCAGGACACACGAGGCCGTTACAAGTCCGAAGGTAACTGGCACATGCTGGTCGATGATGGCCCGGACGGAGTCGACTGTGCGGCTTGGATCGGCAAGCAGCCATGGTCGAATGCCAAGATCGGCATGATTGGCACCTCCTATGTCGGGGGAACCCAGCACATGATGGCCATCGCTCAGGCACCGGAACTCGCCACTGTGATCCCTGTCGATGCAATGTCCAATCTCGGTCGGCACGGTTTGCGTAACGCCGGTGCGTTCGAAATGCGATTCTGGAACTGGATCTTCATCAACGCCAGTCGAGGAAGCAAAGCCGGGCAGGATCCAGTAACTGCAGACGCTCTCAAGGAGATGTCCGACCAGCGATTCGCTTATCTTGCGAACCAGCCAACGCGTCGGGGGTTGACTCCGCTTCGTCTTTCTCCGGAACACGAGAACTGGTTACTCCCGGCGATGGAGACAGGGACAAACAGTGAGCTTTGGGCCCTCAACAACATTATGGATGCCCCGGAGCGATACAAAGATATTCCGGTCTATCTCGTCTCTGGATGGTACGACTCCTGGGCGGCCAGCAATACCGGGAACTTCATGGCATTGAGCAAAACAATTAAAGGCCCGGTCTACATGATCATGGGCCCTTGGATTCACGGCCAGCAACAGGCCTCTGCTCATGGTCAGGTGAACTTCGGTAAAGACGCAGGGATTGCAGACCAATGGGCATGGCGAAAAGAATGGTACGACCACTGGCTCAAAGGGATCGATAACAGCGTCGGGAAAGCCGCTCCATTCCGCACCCCCGTCCGCATCTTTGTGATGGGAACCGGAGATGGCACCAAAGATGATAAAGGCCGACTCAACCACGGTGGCTACTGGCGAGAAGAGAATGAATGGCCGCTCACACGGACTCAATACACAAACTTCTATCTGCAGGAAGAAGGGAAGTTGTCGACAGCAGAACCTGCAAGCAAGGACGCAGTGACTCGATTTGAATTCGATCCGTCGAATCCCGTCCCGACAATTGGAGGGAACATTTCCTCTGGGGACAACATCCTGCTGCAGGGTGCATGGAATCAAAAAGGAGGTCCGCACGTCTGGAACTTCAAAGATCCGATTCCTTTGTCAGCTCGCAATGACGTCCTTGTCTTCCAGACTGAACCACTGACCGAAGATGTCGAGGTTACTGGTGAAATTGAGGTCAAGCTGTACGCGTCGACCTCCGCAGTCGACACCGACTTCACCGCCAAACTGATTGACGTTTACCCGACCAGCACTGAATGGCCAGGTGGCTTTGACCTAAACATCGGGGACGGAATCATTCGCGGTCGCTTCCGTGAAACATTGCAGAAAGAGATTCTGCTTGAGTCCGGGAAGATCTATGAATACACAATCAAGCTCTACCCGACTTCCAATGTCTTTAAAAAAGGGCATCGGATTCGCGTGGACATCTCCAGTTCCAACTTCCCACGATTCGACGTGAATCCAAACACAGGGGAACCACTGAACCGACACCGCCTGACTCACAAGGCGCAACAATCGGTGTTCCACAATTCCCAGCATCCAAGTCGAATCGTTCTTCCTGTCATTCCACGAAGTGCGGAAGTCAGCAAGTAACAACTCCTGAGCTGGAACTGCCCTGAGATGGACGGGTCAGAATGAAGACAGGGCGGAGTCGAATCAAATCCTGATTCTTCTCCGCCCTGTTCATTTTTTAACAGCCATCCATTCAACTGATGAATGGGTCGCAACAAAAGGATTCTCTTCTCAGAAGCTCACTATTTTGATAGGCGACCAATATGGACAGAGAGTTCATGCACGACCTCTTCGAGCCCCTTCTTTAACTGATCATAAAGTGTCGAAGCAGCATCCCAGTTCTCTTCCGACAGAGCGACTTCCAGATCAGCTGCGGTCTGAGACGAATGGGCTCCCAATGTCTGCAAGCTTCCCTTGAGGGTATGTGCAGCACGTTTTGACTTCGTCACGTCTCTGGTTTCAAATCCAGAATCAAACATGCGCATCATCATCTGGGACTCGGCCAGGAAGGCATCTGCAACGTCCTTGGCTAACTCCTCATCATGTTGAACATGCTTTAACAAGACCGACCAATCGACGGCCTGCACCGCTGGGGCAGATGGAGGAGCATCTGTGGCAGGCTCATCGGTCGAGAGTTCTTCATGACCAGTATGATCGGCTGCAGTCAAACCTGCCGATGCCGTCCCCCTTGTTTCGACCGCTGTCCCATAATGAGCAAGGATGCCCGCCAGATCGAATGGCCGAATCGGTTTGGTGATATAATCATCCATCCCCGCTTCCAGACATCGTTCGCGATCCCCTTTCATCGCGTGGGCGGTCAAGGCAATCACCGGAACCGGTGGTAAATTCTGAGACTTCTGCAACTCTCGAATCGCTTGCGTCGCTGCCAACCCATCCATCTCCGGCATCTGAACGTCCATCAGGACGACGTCATAGCGGTAGTGACGAACCGCATCGACCGCTTCGAGTCCATTCGTCGCCACGTCAATTTGATGCCCCCAGCGTGAAAGCAATCCAATTGCCAGCTTTCGGTTGGCAAGACTGTCCTCGGCAAGAAGAATTTTCAGTGGTTGAATCTGCGGTGGCGACTGCGTATGTCCGCCCACATGATCCATCCGAATCCCGGACAAGTCCAGAACCGAGACGATCGCATCCAGCAAGTCCGACTGTTTGATTGGCTTCGTCAGATAGGCCCGAATCCCCAGTTCCTGACATCGTTCAACATCGTACTGTCGATCAAGTGAACTGAGCATCATCAGGACACTGGACAGATTTGCTTCCTGTTGAATCTGCTGAGCCAGAGTGAAGCCGTCAACGTCCGGCATGCTCCCGTCCGTAATCACCAGTTCATACGGCTCGTCTTTCGCAGCAGCGGCCTTCAACTCGGCCATTGCGTCATTGGCACAGGAGACTGCGACAGGTTGCATTCCCCAGTTACCACACATCTCCTTCAGAATCTGACGATTCGTTGCATTATCATCAACGATGAGAAGTTTGAGGCCTGCCAGAGCGACTGTATCCCTTCCCCTCTTCGTCACTTCATCTGGTCGAACATCTCCAAATGGCAGAACCACATGGAAGGTACTCCCTTCACCAGGTTCACTTTCCACCCAGATTTTCCCGCCCATGAGTCGCACAAGCCGCGACGAGATTGCCAACCCGAGTCCGGTGCCGCCGAAGTTTCTCGTTGTCGACATATCGGCCTGTTCAAAGGCCTCAAAGATTCGACCTTGCTGCTCTTTTGCGATCCCGATTCCGGTATCAGAGACCCGTAAATGCAGAGCCTGCTCAAGGGAGTCCCCAGCGTCTGAATTCGACTGACCAAGTTGATTCATACGATCAAGCTGGACGTCGAGAATGACTTCCCCATACCGTGTGAATTTGATCGCATTCCCAATCAAATTCACGATAATTTGCCGGATGCGAAGACCATCACTACGCACATAGGCCGGTACGTCAGCAGCAATGTGATAGGCAAGCTCAAGTTTCTTTGCATGGGCACGAACAGCCAACGGCTTAACGGAATCCCCAATCCATTCACGGACCTCAATTGGGTAATCTTCAATCTCCAGCCGCCCGGATTCAATCTTGGAGAAGTCGAGAATGTCGTTGATGATTGCCATCAGCGATTCAGCGGAACTGAGTACCGTTTCCAGATAGTCGCGCTGCTGCAACTGCATCTGCGTGTCGAGCACCAGTTCAGTCATCCCGATGATCGCGTTCATCGGTGTCCGAATTTCATGGCTCATATTCGCGAGAAACTCGCTCTTTGCCCGATTCGCGACTTCAGCGGCCTCTTTTGCGGCCTGCAATTCCTGTTCGGCCCGCTTTCGCTGAGTAATGTCGCGAGCAATCCCGACGAGACCAACGATGGCCCCGCCCATTGTTCTCAGCGGTACTTTCGTCGTGAGGACCCAATGCTCTTCACCTGAGGCATCAATTGCAATTTCTTCGCGACTCAGTATCGGCACGTTATTATTGATGACCGCATAGTCGTCGGCCGCATAGAAATCAGCGAGTTCAATGGACGAAAAATCGTAGTCCGTCTTGCCAATCACATCGTCTTCGGAGTTGCATCCAAACAATTCATAATGGGCTCGGTTCACAGTCACGAACCGCCCTTCCTTGTCCTTAATAAAGACATAATCCGGGAGGTGATCGATGAGTGTCCGCAGGCGATCACGTTCGAGTTCGAGAGTTTGTGAAATCTCATACTGACTCGTGATGTCCCGTGAGATTCCGAGCGTGCCGATGATTGTTCCATCCGCTTTTTTCAGTGGCACCTTGGTCGCCGAAACCCAACTCGACAACCCATCCGGCCAGACCAATTGCTCTTCGTGATCAATCAACGGGCGCCCGGTCTGCATGATTCGATTCTCGACCTCCAGTGCAGATTTGGCATGCTCTTCAGTGAAGTAGTCGAAATCCGTCTTGCCAATCGCTTCGACAGGATCGGTCAGTCCTGAATGAATTGCTTTAGCGCGGTTAATTCGCAGATACCGCCCTTCAACATCTTTGAAATAGATGTCATCAGGCACCGCATCCATCAAGCCATCCAGCAACATATTCTGGTACTGAAGCGCCGCCTGAGTTCGTTCGCGTCTGGAGATTTCCTGCTGCAAGTGCTTGATTGCTTCTCTGAGTTCATGCTGACTCTCCCGGACCTTCTGATCCAGCGTTTCATTCGCAATCCGAAGCTGCAAGTTTCGCTTGGAAGCTCTTGTCCCCAGGAGCGCGGTCGTCCAGATTGCGAACAGCGTCAGCCCCAGGTTCAAAAAATTGGTGATCTCCTGCTCTCGATTCTGTGGGATCACAATCAAGTAATTCGCTACTCGAAGCACCATCATGAGAATTGCGATTCGCCAGACAACCGCTGGCGAATGCATCTTGACCGATAGCAGGAGCACGGCCAGATAGAAAATTCCTGAGGAGATTCCAGCGGGCACGAAGAACGAACCCGCAAAGACCAGCAGCGAAAGTCCAATAGAAAGTGCGAGCCGCCAGAATTTGGTCCAGAATGGTTGCTCGTGCATATTTCAACTGCAATCGATTCTCAAGAGCATCATCGAAGTTTCAGACCCCAAAGTGGCTGCAGTCTCGATGCCTCCTGAACGGCTCCGTGTTCAACAACACGCTCTACTTTTCGTTCAATGAGAAATCGAAATTGTTCTTACCTGCCACGACTTTGGCCGTCAGTTCAGACTTCGCATTGTACTGTGCTGGGACAAACTGTTCGATGACAGGCGTTTTCACACCGGGATTCAGTTCCATGAATTTTCCTGGAACTTCCCGATATGCCGTAATTTCCACCTTCATTTCGGCAGGCGGCACCATCAGTTTGTAGGTTCCCCCTTCGACTTTGGACGCTCCGCTGGCCTCCTCCCCTGTCGTGTCCCGAAAAATAATGCGTCCTTCTTTCAGAGGCTCGCCATTCAATGAAACTGTTCCGGTCACGGTTCCCATCGGCTTTGCAGATCCACTGCCGCAGCCCTGTGTCAACACGATGAGCGTAACAATGAACAGAGAAGCAATGTTCAGGCGGATCTTCATCTGAGTCACCGATATCATGTAAAAGAAGACCAGAGAAACTTGGTCAAGAATTGAATCAAAACTGCGGGAGATAGACAGAGCGTCGCTGCCGAAGAAGGGACTTCGTGAAGAGGCAAAGCTCACGGCCTTTCCTCACGAAATCCCGACCTCATTCAATATGGCAGCAAGCAGATATGCAATGAGAATGAACGTGAAGTTCTAGTACTCACCCAGAACTTCACCTGATTGTCTAGTCGCCAGACCTCTCCAGGTTGGTCGATGGATATTGTCGGAGACAAATCGGACTGATCCATCACAGAGTAAGACAGTCACTCCGCCAGTGTGGTAGCTACGTGCATAATTCTGCGCAATAGTGCCTCTCGTCGGGGTACATGGTGCGCGAGTATTTGTGTCGTCCTTGCAAGTCAACGCACCAAACTCCGAACCAAAAATCACATCTGGAACCGAAGTATTCGGAACTTCAAACGCTGTGAATCCGTATTCACCCCAACCTCCACCCAGCCAGTAAGAACCGGGTTCGCCATAGACTTTGATCCCAGTTGAAGTGCTGCGTACGATGATCTCCGCCATCATGAGAGTGTTTGACGTCCCGTCTACGACATCTCGCATTGATGTTCGGGAAAGATTCCAGAACATCCCGGTTGCCTTTGCAGCATCAATCAAATTGTCCCCGTCGCCGTTACAAGCAACATAGCTTCCGTGGAAACCGGTATTGCTCCCAGGAGCTCCAGGATCGGACGGACAGCCCCCCACCGAAACGACATTATTCTTCTCTGGGGCGCCTGTCTCCTGAGTATGAGTCGAGTACGAACCTGACCATCCCCCGGCCGCCTGATTCGTGACATGCCACTGCCAATAAGCGTTTTGGAGTGCTGTCTGTTCAACGAACGGGAGAATTCGCTGGAACCATGCATCGCGGTTGGCAATCACGCGAGTGACCGGAGAAGCGCGATATCCGTAAGGAAAGACAAGATGAGTGTCATGATAGTTCTGCATCGCCAACCCCCATTGTTTGAGGTTGTTCCGACATTGAGACCGCCGCGCTGCCTCTCTCGCCTGTTGCACGGCCGGAAGGAGAAGTGCGATCAGAACTGCGATGATCGCGATGACAACCAGCAGTTCAATTAACGTGAAGCCTAAAGATCGGGCTGGACTTGCCGAGTAAAGGCGACACTTAGTCCGGCTTAAGAAAGGAGAAGGCAAGACATTCTGAAATTTTGGCACGATTCACCCCTTTAATTTAAATTCAGGGCCGAAAACAATAAGCCGTAAAAATCCTAGAACTGCTTCTGAGCGATGTCAGACCTCATTGAGAATGACGATGAAGTCGCTGAACGACTGAAAAAGGGAAATCTGATTTGCTTGAGTGCAGAACGCATCAAAATTGACCTACCCATCGATGCTACAAGTAAAAAACAATCGATGCGATGATGTTCTTTGAAATAATGTGCAATGAACCATTTCAAATAATGTCATCAAACCATGTCAGTTCAGCGAGAATGAAGCAGCGATAAAGAACTGGCAGCACATTGGGAAACCATGGGGCGGTTCCAGCGCGCAATTCAGCCTTTGCTCTGCCGAGACGACTGCTGAGCGGCCGCACGAGAACCTGCGCCAGTCAGAAACAGCAGCAAGAATGTGTAAAACGTGGATTCGCTCAAGCGACATGCGATCGCGACGGTTCGAGACTTCGCTCGATCACTTCAGCCACTGTTGAACGAGATCAATCACATGGCGCTTACTGGTGACATCCGGCAGGATTGCCGCGACACCCAACTCGCGCGCAAGGAGTTCCCACGAGTCAACGTCTGCTGAAACGAGGCACAAGATTTTGAGGTCCGCGTTCGACCGAAGAAGGCGTCGAATCAATGTCAGCGAAGCATCATCAGCTTCGCACACAAGCACGACAAAAATGACCGCGACGGCATGATCAAACAGATCACTTCGATGTGGGCACCAGCGAATGGTGAGCCCCGTTCGTCCGGAACAGGCCCGTTCAAACTCAGCAGTCCAAAGCGAAGTCTGTTCATGGACGAGCAGCTGCATAATTGAACGACGTCTCGATTCGCCCGATGACCTGACCCCAGCGATGCCAAAATGTCACTGAAGTCCCCAGCGCTCCATCATGTCGCCCCTGTGCAATCTTCTCAACTCAATAGAGGAGACAAGACGACTTGCGGTTCGAATTCCCGTACCAGCTGACCTGCTGATGTAAAGAAAATACCTCTTTGGCCGGTGAAAATGGAAACCATTTCCCAACCAAAGAGGTCGTGTTCTATCACAATCTGTCAACAATCGCGGCCAGGGCCATTCTGAAACGGCCGAACCGGTCTAGCCGACGCTTCCTTCCATTTGGAGTTCGATCAGGCGATTCAACTCGACTGCATACTCCATAGGAAGTTCTTTGACCAACGGTTCAATGAACCCGGTCACAATCATCGCACTTGCTTCCGCTTCAGTCAGACCACGGCTCATCAAGTAGAGAAGTTGCTCTTCAGCGATCTTTGAGACCGATGCTTCGTGCTCAATCGCGACGTCGTCTTCTTCCACTTCGATGTATGGATAGGTATCGCTGCGGCTTTGAGGATCAAGAATCAGCGCGTCGCAAACGACATTGCTTTTGCAGTTCGTCGCGCCCTTTTCAATCTTCACGAGACCGCGATAGCTTGAACGTCCGCCGTTCTTGCTGATCGATTTGGAGATGATGCGGCTCGAAGTATTTGGAGCACAATGCACCATCTTCGCCCCTGCGTCCTGATGCTGATTGTCACCAGCAAACGCAATCGACAAGGTTTCACCGCGTGCCCCTGGCTCCATCAACCAGACCGCTGGATACTTCATTGTCAACCTGGACCCAAGGTTCCCGTCGATCCACTCCATGAGTGCATCGCCGTACGCCATTGCTCGCTTTGTCACGAGGTTATAGACGTTGTTGGACCAGTTCTGAATTGTGGTGTATCGACAGCGTCCACGCTTCTTCACCACGATTTCCACAACAGCTGAGTGCAGGGAGTCGCTGCTGTAGGTCGGAGCTGTACAACCTTCAACATAGTGAACGCTGGCCCCTTCATCCACAATAATCAACGTCCGCTCGAACTGTCCCATGTTCTCGGTGTTGATCCGGAAGTACGCCTGCAATGGGAATTCAATATTGACCCCTGGCGGCACATAGATGAATGAACCACCTGACCACACTGCGGAATTCAGTGCAGCGAACTTGTTGTCTTCAGGCGGAATAATCTTTGCGAAGTGTTCGCGGAAAATCTCCGGGTACAGCTTCAGCGCGGAATCTGTATCCGTAAACAACACGCCTTGCTTTTCAAGATCTTCATGAAGCGAGCCGTAAACAACTTCGGATTCGTACTGAGCTTTCACGCCAGCGAGATACTTACGCTCAGCTTCAGGAATCCCCAATCGCTCGTAGGTTGAGCGAATGTCCTCAGGAACGTCTTCCCAGGATTTCTCCTGTTTATCGCTCGCTTTGACATAGTAATAGATGTCCTGGAAATTAATTCCGGACATATCGCCGCCCCAATTGGGCATCGGCTTTGATTCAAAGAGTTTGAACGAGTTTAGGCGGAAGTCACGCATCCAGCCTGGTTCGCCCTTCATCTCCGAAATCTGGGCAACGATCTCGGCATCCAGCCCTTTTCGGGACATGAATGAGTACTTATCGACCGGATCGTGAAACCCGTACTGATAGTCCCCGATAGGGACATGCGTTTTTTCAGTAATTGTATCTGTAGGGGCCATAATATTGCGTTCTCCGATGGAAAGTCGGGATTGCCATTTGAAAGGAAATCAAATTTACCGAGGGCTTTCTGTCGCCCTCGGATCAGACGCCCCAACGGCTGATGTGCCAGTGGGGCGCTCTTCCTGATTCAAACTCTCGGCATCCGCCACGCGGGATTATGTAATTCAAATGAAATCAGAACACTGCTGAATCATCACCGATCAGGTGACAAGTCTTAAACGGAAGCGGCTTCGTTCTGGCCTGCTGCCTGCTCTTCTGCAGCAGCCATCGGGTGACGAGCTCGCACTCCCGAATAACCATGTTCATGTAATTCGTGAGCAAGCTTTGCATCACCGGATTCCACAATCCGACCTGCGAGCATCACGTGAGTGTGCTGTGGCACATTGAACTCCAGCAATCGCTCATGGTGCGTAATGATCAAGACGCCCATGTGCGGCCCGGAGAGCTTCTGCAGACTCTCACTCACCACGCGAACAGCATCACTGTCGAGTCCGGAATCGGTCTCATCCAGAATTGCAAACTTTGGCTTCAGCATGGCGAGCTGCAGAATCTCCATGCGTTTCTTTTCGCCGCCGGAGAAGCCTTCGTTCAAATAACGACGTGCGAACTCCGCATCGATATTCAGTTCCTGCATCGTCTTGCGGAGTTCTGTACGGAACTCACGCATTGAGATCAATTCTTCGCCTTCTTTACGTTCTGGATTACGCACGTTGGTAATCGCATGACGCAGAAAATCGGCGACCTTCACACCTGGAATCGTGACAGGATACTGGAAGGCCAGGAACAGCCCCAGTCGGGCACGTTCGCTTGGATCCAGCTCGACGATATTCGTCCCGTTAATGGTGATCGAACCCTGAGTGATTTCGTACTTAGGATGACCAACGAGGGTGTATGCCAAAGTGCTTTTCCCGGACCCGTTCGGCCCCATCAAAGCGTGAATTTCCCCCTGACGAATCTCGAGATTGACCCCTTTCAGGATCTCAGTCTCACCGACATTCACGTGCAGGTCTTCAATCTTCAGCAAGCTGTTCATCTTCGTCGTCTCAGTTCAGCAAATGAGGGCAGCTGTCCTTGCCCAATTCCAAATTGTCGATGTCAAACGTCGTTTTTCGTCCAGACTGATCAGACCGTCAGGTTCTCAGGCGAGAACAATTTCCGGGTTCTGGACATACCCGGAATGATGCGGAACTGGAAGTTCCTGTTCGGTCCCCTTCGTCAATTTTCTGGCTCGAATCTTGTCCTGAATTCGCATTAATCCTTCGATCAACGCTTCAGGGCGTGGCGGGCAACCTGGTATGTAAACATCAACAGGCACCACCAGATCGACCCCCTTCACAACGTGATATCCATACTTGAAGTACGGACCACCACCGATTGTGCACGCTCCCATGGCAATGACATATTTCGGGTCAGGCATCTGTTCCCACAACCGCCGTACTCGACTGGCCATTTTGTGAGTCACAGTCCCCGCCACGATCATCAAGTCTGCCTGTCGTGGAGTTGCGCGAAATGCTCCTGAACCAAACCGATCAATATCGTATCGACTTGCTCCAACAGCCATCATCTCCATCGCACAACAAGCAATTCCGAATGTCATCGGCCAGATGCTCGCCTGTTGTCCCCAATTCATCGCCTGTTCGAGAGTCGTCGTAATCACGTTCTCTTCAAAGCGACCTTCGATCCAAGTCATTGTTCACTCCGGACTCGCCGGCTCCAACATGACGCTTCATTCGCGTCTTGATCAATTCGTACGGACGGTCCACGTCCAATATCAACCGTTTACAACACTCTCTTTGAGACCAAATGCCAGTTTGCGAAATTGGCGGCCGTCATCAAGTTTAAATTAGGACGGGCGACCAACATGAAATTCGCAATGCCCGTGACCATCCTGACGACATGACGTCAACTCGACTGACGTCCCCAAAAGTTCTGCGAAAACTGACTGCTCGAACTCGCAAAAGTCCGGGTCTTCTTCAGCAATTTCGTGATATGGACAGTTGTGTTCTCTGAGGATAGGTAACCCTGAGCTCGATTCTGGAACCGAGAAATCCACGTCGAAACCGTGCTCTGCCAGTTTTGTACAAACACGGGAAAGTCGATCCGCGATGGAATTGACGTGCTCCGGTCCCGCGTGGTCCCCACTCTGAGGACTGTCAAAACGACGAACCAACGCCTCTTTTACACCATCCAGAACGCGATCCCTGACTTCACCAGGCTCAATCTTCTTCACTTCCCGCCACAGGATGGCAGCCAGAACTGCATGGTCATCACCGAGTGACTTCAATCCCTCATTCGTAACCGAATAAGCGTGAAAAGGACGTCCCCGATTTCCGCGAGTGACTCCACGGGTGATCAATCCATCCGCTTGCAAACGCAACAGTCGTTGACGAATTGCCGTCGCCGTCACCCCTGTCGCAGCGCAAAGCGCTTGCACAGTCGCGGGTTGCAACCGATGAAGTGTCGTCAAAAAGGCGTGGTCTGTTTGGTCGCGCATAATCTGATTTCGAATAATCTTGCTCCAATCAGTATAGTCACGACAGGCATTTTAACAACAAGACATGTCGAAAATGTGAGATCGACTTTTCAATTGAGACTTAGTGTCTACTTGCCGCAGCCACAACACGCAAACTCTTTTGCTGAAAGGACAAATGATATTGCACCCAGAGGCAGTCAGACTTGTAGCACCAATTTCTGCGGAAGCGACACGTTCGGCGGCGAACGTAAAGTAATCTGACATGGAATCCTCGCTCCCCCTGCTGCATGACTCTTGAACATACGATCACCGCCCTTTCCAGCGTCCCAGTAAGCCTGCACCACTACACAGGTTGACGCAGACGGGCAGACAGCGAAAGAATATTGAACAGCGCCCGGACGATTACCGGGACCGTAATTGCTGAGACATTATTGGGTTCCAAGTGATGCTATTTTCACGGAACTCTGTAAAATCAAACGTTTTTCAATCGCAGACTCCGTCCGCTTCGCCATCTTTTTGAGTTTAAGTGCTATGCCGATTCCCCAGGTTGCCATTGTCGGCCGTCCCAACGTCGGCAAAAGTTCGATCATGAACTGGCAAGCCGGAAAGCTTGTTTCCGTTGTTGATCCCACTGCAGGCGTGACCCGAGATCGCGTCGATTATTTAATGAATCATCAGGGACGATACTTCGACCTGATTGACACAGGCGGGATCGGAGTCGTGGACTCAGACGATCTCTCCGAAGACATCGAACACCAGATTGAGTTCGCTCTCGATATGGCAGACATGATTCTGTTTGTCGTCGATGGCCGGACAGGAGCAACTCCGCTCGACAAACTCGTCGCAGAGAAGTTGCGCAAGATTGACGTCCCGAAATTGATCGTCGTCAACAAGTGCGATTCGATCAAAACGGACCTGGAGATGCACGAATTCATCGGGATCGCTGATGCTCCGATGATTCAGACCAGCGTTAAAGGGAATCGACACCGTAAAGAACTGCTTGACAAGATTGTCGAACTGCTGCCTGACGCCGATGAAAATGAAGAATTCGAAGGCCAGAACCGTGCCTTGGAACCGGAACTGAAACTGGCAGTCGTCGGGCGTCGAAATGTCGGCAAAAGCACATTCATCAACGCTCTTGCTCAAACTGAGCGCATGATCGTCAGCGAAGTTGCCGGAACGACCAGAGACAGCGTCGACATTCGTTTCACACTGGACGACAAGTCATTCGTTGCCATCGACACCCCAGGTGTTCGCAAACGAAAAAGTCTCGCCAATGACATCGAGTACTACGGTCTGGTCCGCGCCCAGAAGAGTATTCGTCGTGCTGACGTCGTGCTGATGTTCTTCGATGCCAAGGAACGCATATCCAAGGTCGACAAGAAGCTTGTGGACGAGATCCTTGACCTCAACAAGGCATGTATCTTCGTTGTGAACAAGTGGGATCTTGGACTCGAAGAAGAGATGACGACGGACAAGTGGTCAGAGTATCTGCTGAAGACATTCGGTAGCCTGCGACACGTTCCCGTTGCATTCATCACCGCCAAAGACAGTCGCAATATTAAGCAGCTGATCAACCTGACTCAGTCCGTTTACAAGCAATCGCGTGAACGTGTCACAACCGGTCAGCTGAACCGCATCATTGAAGCAGCCATCGCCCAAAATGGACCACGCTTCAAAAGCAACCGCCGAGGCAAGATCTTCTACGCAACTCAAGTGGCAACGGAACCACCGACAATCGTGCTGAAGTGCAACGATCCAACGTTGTTCGACAAAGGGTGGAAGCGTTATCTCGTCGGACGATTGCGTGAAGAGTTGCCATATAAAGAAGTGCCGATTAAGGTGTTCTTCCGCGGCAGAGGCCCAGACGACGAAAACGAAAGTGGACCTCCACGAGCAGTTCCGAAGAAGAAGGAACTGAAGAAGAAGATGACCGGAACTCGAGGTCGGCTCCGCACGAAGAAGAAGCGTCGTCCTAAAAAGGCGTAGAACATTTCCAGTAACCAAGGTACGTATCTAGCACGTGGAACTTAGCCTTTCTCCACTCAGGAAGGCTGCTGCGCGGCCACACGATAGACCGAAGCGGTCTGTTACGTACTGGTCTGAAAACAGAACTTGATCTCAGCGAGGCTGATCCAATTGGATCAGCCTTTCGCCAATCAGGGATCAGCAGAATGACAGCGACAATTTAAAAAGCAGGTCGAAGGCAGAACTGAAACCAAACCTCATCATTTGATTGAAAGAGAATTTCATGGCAAAGAATCCTGCGTACATGGGCCCCCAGGATCAACGTGAACAAGTTCAATCACCTGAATGGAGTCGGAGAAAGTTCCTGCAATCGACAGCCGCTCTCTTAGCTGCCACGTCGGCGGTGAAATCGACTCACGGAGCTGAAGACTCAGCCCCTGCAAGCGATGCCAGTCGCGACCCGCTTCTCATTACCGAGCATCCAGAGATCATTCGCAATCGCGATTCCGCCCTTTCTATCCTCAAGCCATCGCAGGCAGAACTCGAACGAGGGCTGGCACTCCACAGGCGAAGTCTGGTCTTCGATTCTTACGGATTCGCCCCACGAGTCGCTCTCGACGGTAAAGCGGTCGCAGCCGCGGAAGAAGCAGGCGCCCCTGACGCTGAACTTCAAGACTTGCGAGAAGAGATGTCAATGACGCGAGCCATCTTTGATGCTCGTGAACGCAGCGAATTTCAGACTGCCATGCAGGTGGCAGGTGTCACCTGCATTTTCCAGAACGCAGGAGAAGAAGGCTCTGATCCTTTAGTCCTGATCAAGCGTCTTGCGAGATTCACTTATCTTGGTGACCACCTGCGAGACATTCTTGTTCGGGCGGCGACACCAGACGATATCGAGGCCGCAAAGAAGGCGGGCGTTCACTGCCTGTATCTCACGGGAAATGGAGTGCCGCTGGCTCAGAAGTACAGCACAGTCGATGAAGAGTTGGGCTTCATTCGCATCTTTTACCAGCTCGGCATTCGCATGATGCATGTGACATACAACCGTCGCAATTTGCTGGGAGATGGGTGCGCGGAAACTTCGAACGGAGGTCTGAGCGATCTCGGGCGTGCGGCAATTGCGGAGATGAATCGAGTTGGCGTGATTGTCGACGTTGCGCACAGCGGGTGGAAAACCAGCCTCGAAGCGGCTCAAGCTTCAACTAAGCCGATGGTCGCAAGTCACACGGTTTGCGCCGCTGTTCGCAACCATATTCGTGCCAAACCAGACGAAGTGATTCGCGCGATCTGCGACACAGGCGGACTGGTCGGGATCTGCTGCATTCCCCCTTTTCTTGGCGGCGAAGGCGATATCACAGCTCTGCTCGACCACATTGATTATGTCGTGAAGAAGTTCGGAATCGATCACGTGGCGATCGGCACAGACATCTCGTTCACCTCACGCAATGTTGGGACAGAAAACAAGCTGATCAAATCACGAGGGAAACGCAAAACGCGTTACGAAGCGCTGTGGCCAGAAGGAGCATTGGGCGGAAACTGGCCAAAGCAGTCAAGTATTTCCTGGACAAACTGGCCATTGTATACGGTCGGATTGGTTCAACGCGGGTATTCTGATGAAGAGATCCAGAAGATCGTTGGCGGAAACGTCATGCGAGTTTGTCGAGATGTCTTGAAGTAGACCTGACTTAATTCCTCAACGAGGGGGCTTGGCGATGGCATCTGATCAGAATGCGTCAGCGGGATTCCATTACCCACCCCCTTCCTTTCTTGATCCTGCCATTCTGATGCAGATTGAGACGCTGGAACTCCGCGCTCGTACTGTCGTCGAAGGTTTCTTCACTGGCCTGCATCGCAGCCCTTATCACGGGTTCTCTGTCGAATTCACTGAGTACAGACAGTATTCCGCAGGTGACGACCTGAGGTATCTCGACTGGAGACTCTACGCTCGAAGCGACCGCTACTACATCAAACAGTTTGAAGATGAAACGAACCTGCGCTGCCATCTGCTGATCGACAACAGTCAATCGATGAACTATGGATCTCTCCCGTACACGAAGGCCGAATACGGGAAGACGCTTGCAGGGACTCTTGCTTATTTTCTGAACACACAACGAGACGCAGTCGGGCTGTTCCGATTCTCGAACGAGATCGATGAGTATCTGCCGGCACGATACCGACCAGGTCACCTGCGAAGCCTGCTACTCAGTCTGGAGAAGCAACCGGAAGGCTCCGGCACAGGATTGCATCACGCATTAGAACGTGTCTCCGAGATTGTGCGTAAGCGGGGGCTGTTTGTCCTGATCACAGATTTTCTGTGCGAACTGGACGATTTGGAAACACGACTTGGTTATCTGCGCGCTGCAAGGAAAGAGGTCATCGTCTTTCAGATCATCGACCCTGCAGAACGGGACTTCCCGTTCACTGACTCGACTCTCTTTGTCGACGCCGAGACCGGACGCGATGTCTTTGTCGATCCGGCGATCAGCCGAAAACGCTACATGGAGCGGTTCCAGTCTCACCAGACGAAGGTAGCTGCAATTTGCGAACGACTTGGGATCCAACTCCTGGAGTTAACAACAGACGCTCCGCTGGAACATGCTCTCTCCGAGTTCCTCAGAACGCGAATGCGGTTAAAACCTGTCCGAAGCTAGATCGCGTCAGTCTCTCGACGCAATGCATAGCACTGCACTGAACTGCCGAGTAAGAGGCCCTCTTGCGCTGATCTGAAACGCTGAGTCACTTCTGTATTTGACCGAACGACTCTCACCAACAGTTGCTCGCAAAACAACGCGGTTTTCAGACTCAGTTTCAATTCTCTGGAAGACCTGCGACAAGCAGGCACCGGCATCCATCGCACGCGAACATTTAGTCACTTCATCGCCACGCGGCGACCATTTCGACATTTCCTCACATTCAAAATGGCTGCGATTGTCCGTTTTTCTAGTGAATCGTATCGATCTCTTTGAAAATCCAACGCATGATCAACTATTGTTTTGTTGACAATCGGAGTTTTATTCTCAACAATCAACAAACACATGTTGTTCATCATTCGCACTGAATTGTTGACAACCCGACCTGATTGATGACAACGTTGATTGAACTCGGTGCATCGCAGTTCAGGGCAGCGACTCTGTGCTGCGCTTCTCCGTCCTTCAGATTTTCATCATTGACTGCGGAGTATTCCCCCCGCAGCCATCGAAGCAATTCATTTCCCGCAACTGCGAATAAATCTATTGGCAGCATTTGCGAGCTCATTTCTTTGGTTCAGAGATTTAATCGAGCATTTTGTGTCTCGATTCACTTCATTCCATCCTGTCTACATAACGTTGACTTTCTGGGAGACTGCAATGGGGTATCAGCATGTTCATGGTCCGAGACGTGGATTTACACTGATCGAGTTGCTGGTTGTAATTGCAATCATTGCCATTCTGATCGCACTTCTCCTTCCAGCTGTTCAACAGGCGAGAGAGGCTGCACGCCGGTCTCAATGCAAGAACAATCTGAAACAGATTGGCTTGGCAATGCACAACTACCACGACACTCATGGTGTCCTGCCGCCAGGTTATGTCCAGACGACAACTGTTCACAATGAGTTCACCTGGGTCACGTTCTTGATGCCCAACGTTGAACAGCAAGCGCTTTACAACAAGATTAACTTCAGCCTGGGATCAGGCAGTGCATCGCCCGGGACTGTCAACCACGAAGTCACAAGCACTCCTTTGACGACGATGCTGTGTCCATCCGATGTTGACAGCAAATCACTGGTCGCCGGTTTCCTCACCCGCGGTAACTATGGTGCCAGCAATGGGATTGGTCCATTGCGTTATGTGGGGAGCACTCCGAGCCCAATGCTGCGATGGGACGCAGGTCCATTTGAAGTGAACTCCAAGACGTCGTCCAAGGACTTCTCAGACGGGATGAGCAATTCCATTCTGGTCTCAGAACTCCGCAAGGGAGGACGCGGTTCCAACCTCAACGACTCTCGTGGCATGCTCCATTATCCGGAAGGGCCATTCACACACTTCAATTACTCACCTAACACATCAACCCCGGATCAGTTGCGAACCGCGTGGTGCACCACAACCACAGACATGCCCTGCGTTGGTAGCTACAACCCCTTCAATGACAAGAACATGATTTACAGTTCACGAAGTGTGCACACAGGAGGAGTCCAAGTACTGCTGGCTGATGGAGGAGCCCGATTCGTAAGCGAGAATATCAATGCAACTTTGTGGCAGAACCTCGGACTCCACAATGATGGAGTTGTCATTTCAGAGTTTTGATCAGTTTGATTGGCCATGTCGGTGCCGATCGAGTTCGCAAACCAGCGAACTCGACGCACACCTGAAATCTCGTTCTGCATTCCTCCGGTTGTGATTCCTGAAAGTCAGGGTTATGAAAATTTCTCAGCGACCATACTCCTCTCGTACGCTTTTGTACTCTGCCGCAATTGCATGTTTTCTAGGATACCAAGGGTGTTCAGGCGGCGATTCAGTTTCCAAGGTCTCCGTCAACGGACGGATTACTTTGAATGGAGAGCCAGTTCAATCAGGCGTCATCACGTTTCTCCCAGCAGAGGGGGTCAATGGCCCCAGCAGCGGAGCAGAGATTGTTGCCGGAGATTTTTCGATTCCCAAAGAGAAAGGGCCTGCGAAAGGACTCCATCTCGTTGAAGTCACCGTGATCCCGAAGAACCCCAAGGGCGAACAGGCGTCGACGGACGTACAATCCGTTAACGCACCTGCAAGTGCATGGAGTCTTGCAAATCCTGCGAAATCGTTCAAAGACCCTTCACAGACGGTCGATTTCAAAGACGGAGAGAATAAGTACGAGCTGAGTTTAAAGTCAAAATAGCCCTGTCGAAGCCCTTTATCCATTTCGTTTCGAAACGACAAAATCGTGTGCAATCACATGATGACTTCACTTAGAATAAAGGCCTGCCAGACAACAATGGAATTGTGATTTTTCCAGGCAGCGTAAACTTGAAACTGGAGACTCAATGCCTGTTTCAGTCGATGAAACACTGCATCAGAGTGCCAGGTACGCCACACAATTTCGAGAATTGCTCTAGCGAGACAATTGTGCAGATTTCCTTCCTAAACTGGCGGCACTTGCCCCGATACGTTCTCATTGGGTTCTTCGCGTTTGCATTGCAGTTTTCGCCTGCATTGGCCGACGAACCGACCAAGGAAGATCTCGATTTCTTCGAGAAGGAGATCCGCCCCTTGTTGATCAAGCACTGTCACGAATGTCACAGCGCTCAGGGAAAACAGGAAGGGGAGCTTCGACTCGATGGCCGTGCTGTGCTGCTCCATGGAGGAGCCAGTGGACCATCCGCTGTCGCAGGAAAGCCGAAAGAAAGTCTGCTCGTTGAGGCGATCCAATATCGCAGTCTGGAGATGCCTCCGAATGGAAAGCTTCCAGATGCCGAAATTGCGAAGCTCGTCCGCTGGGTGGAGATGGGGCTTCCCTGGCCGAAGGAAGATGAAGACGGGGGCAAGCCGACTCCGAAGGGACGCGTATTTGATATCACTCCTGAACAACGCGAGCATTGGGCGTTTCAACCGGTTCTGAAGCCGACGATCCCGGCAGTCGAAAACCCTGACTGGAACCAAACCGCAATCGACAGATTTGTTTTTGCGAAGCGAGCAAATCAGGGGATTCAACCCAACGGGCTGGCTGATCGCGGGACTCTTCTCCGCAGAGTGACATACGATCTGACAGGTCTTCCGCCGACCCCCGAAGAACGGAATGCGTTCCTCAATGATGACCGTCCAGATGCATGGTCGCGCGTTGTCGAACGTCTCCTTGCTTCGCCTCAATATGGGGAGCGCTGGGGACGACATTGGTTAGACGTCGTTCGTTATGCCGATACCGCAGGTGACGCCAGTGATTACCCTGTCCCGGATGCATACAAATACCGGGACTATGTCATTCGTTCATTCAACAATGACAAGCCGTATGATCAGTTTCTCCGTGAACAGTACGCTGGCGATTTGCTCGCGAAGGATGCTCCTCCAGAGCAGTTTTCCGAACTCACAACGGCCACGACACTCCTCGCGATGTCGCGTCGCTTTGGTTACAACGACACCAACTTCTATTACTTCCATCTGACAATTGCCGACCTTCTCGACACAATGGGCCAGTCCGTTCTTGGGCTGTCGATCGGATGCGCACGCTGCCACGACCATAAGTTCGAGCCAATTTCGGCAAAGGACTATTA
Organism: Planctomicrobium limosum; assembly: GCF_051465645.1. Lineage (GTDB taxonomy): Bacteria > Planctomycetota > Planctomycetia > Planctomycetales > Planctomycetaceae > Planctomicrobium. The sequence continues at coordinate 1,667,745 of NZ_CP195790.1, forward strand.
CGCGTTGTACGGCATCTTTGAAAGCACGACCTTCACTTTCCCAGGCGCTGAAGAAGTCCAACGTCCCAAAGAATTAATCCCCCTGATTCCTCGCGATGAAGCGGAGAAGAAAGACGCGGAACGCAAACAGAGACTGGCCGAGTTCGATCGTATCATTCTTGAGAAGTCGATGCCGATTCTCTCTTTTGAAGGGGCCTTCGAAGAGATGAAATCATTGCCTGCCCCATGGAAGGCAGATACGACAGTTCATCTGGTTCCAAATCATCAAAGCACGTTCACCAACGTCTTTCCAATGGGGAATCAGGTGATCGAGCTTCCAAACGTTTCAAACAACTTTGGATTCCGCCGACCGACTCAGTCACACCATCGTGACACAAAAGAAACCCTCTACATTAACCTTGATTTCAAGAATGTGAGTGTCGATGCCGGTGGCGATGGATACTACCGGATCAGCCTTGATAACAGCTCGAATTACTCCCCATCCGTTGAGATCTTCATCAACGGGACGTCGCTGGCAGTTCGCGATGGCGATGCATTACGCGAGCTGGCCCCAGTCGAAATCGGAGTCTGGCACAACCTGCAGTTCGCTGTAAATTGGCAGTCGCAGACATTCTCCGGTGTCTTGTCGAATGGTCAGAAGACATGGAACTTTGCTGACATTCCGCTGAATCCGAAATGGGATGGGACGGCAAATTCATTTGTGATTGATGCACACGGAACCGATAGTTCAAAGGTTCGACCATTACGTCAGATCGACAACCTTGCAATTCAATATTCTCCATTCCGCGCAGCAGGTGAGAAGACAGAACTCACTGCGGAAGCGATGAAAGAGGAGATCAAGCAGGTTCGCGACGGACTCGGCGAGATTCAGAAGCAGAAGGACACTTTCGCAAAGGAAGCGTCCTATGCAACTGTCTATGCCGTCCGCGAAGGCAAGGTGGCGAACACGCGACTCCAGTTTCGAGGCGAACCAGAGCGACTCGGGGAAGAAGTCCCGCGAGGATTTCTTGAGATTCTTGGAGGCGAAAAACTTCCTGCGGATTGCGGAGAGAGTGGGCGTCGTCAACTTGCCGACTGGTTAACGTCTCCAACAAATCCACTGACCGCTCGCGTTATGGCGAATCGAGTCTGGCAATATCATTTTGGAAGGGGAATTGTCCCAACTCCCAATGACTTCGGAGTCCGAGGCGAAGCACCATCGCACCCTGAACTGCTTGATTACCTCGCGATGCAATTTCAGGAGAACGGTTGGTCAGTGAAGGCACTGCACCGCGAAATTCTTCAATCCCGTGCTTACCAACTGGCAAGCACAATGAACGACGAGGCGTACCTTACTGATCCTGGCAACCAATGGTTGTGGCGATATTCACGCCGCCGACTGGATGCAGAATCGATCCGTGATTCCCTGCTCTTCATCAGTAAGGAACTCGATCTGACACCAGGTGGTGCTCATCCTTTCCCTGCTGTTGAGTCATGGCGGTTCAGCCAGCACAATCCATTTGACGCCGTCTACGCTTCAAACAAGCGGTCAGTCTATCTGATGACTCAGCGGATCAAACGGCACCCTTTCCTGGCACTGTTTGATGGTGCCGATCCGAATGCAACCACGGCCCAGCGAGTTGCCACAACAACTCCGCTGCAGGCGCTGTTCTTAATGAACGACGCATTTACTCATGAACGTACTCAGGCTGCTGCAAAACGCATGTTGGCAGAACGCCCAACGGACCGCGAACGAATTCAGTTTCTCTATGAAGCGGCCTATTCGCGGTCTCCGACCCCAGAAGAAATCAACGATCTTGAAGCATTTCTGAAGAGCTATTCAGAACGACTGGCAGGAAACCCCGATCGGGAAGTTCAAAGCTGGGCTGCCAGCCTACGGGTGATCCTCAGCAGTAACGAATTCCTCTACGTCGACTGATTCGAGCCCGATCTTCAACGCGTCCTGAACAGCTTCAGCAATTGCAGAAAATTGAGAGAAGGTTTCAGCAATGTTTTCACCAGAACGACCAGTGACACGACGAGAGATGCTCTCACGCGCAGCTGGAGGATTTGGCGCGATTGCACTCTCCAGCATGCTGGCCGAGGTCTCTGGCACTGCAGCTGCGAACTCTGCTGCTGATCCACTTGCACCAAAGCAACCTCACTACCCGGCGAAAGCGAAGAACATCATCTTCCTTTTCATGGGGGGCGGCGTTTCCCATGTCGACACCTTCGACCCCAAACCGAAGCTGATCGAGGATCACAATAAATCGCTTCAGGTTCACAATTATCGGGGTGCCATTGGCGACTTCACCCAATACCTGAAAAAGCCGAACTGGGAATTCCGACACTATGGTGAATCCGGGACGGAAGTGAGCGACCTGTTCCCACATGTCGGGAGTGTGATCGACGATGTCTGCGTCATTCGCTCCATGACTGGGGACCATATCGCCCACTACGAAGCGACTCTCGGCATTCATACCGGTTCCTTCAGTTTTGCCAGACCAAGCATGGGGTCCTGGGTCAGCTATGGACTCGGAACCGAGAACAGAAATCTTCCTTCTTTCGTCGTGATCACTGGTGCAACCCCATATGCACGAGGGCAGATCTGGAACAATGATTTCCTCCCAGGCTGCCATCAGGGAATGCAAGTTTTCCCAGGCAAAACACCAATCTCGAACATTGATCGTCGTGTCAGCACGTCTGATCTCCAGTCAGCCGAACTTGATCTGCTGCATCGCTTGAACCGCAAGCATCTGGAAACTCATCAGGATGACCAGTTGGAAGCGCGAATTCGCTCTTTCGAAACGGCCTTCGGGATGCAGATGGAAGCGCCGGAAGTCTTCAATCTCGCAGAGGAAACCGAAGCAACTCTTGATCTCTATGGGGTCAAACCAGGAGAGACAACCGGCTTTGGATGGCAATGCCTTATTGCGAGACGCATGGTGGAACGAGGTGTCCGCTTCGTCGAGTGCATTGATGTTGGCTCAAGCAACAACTGGGATTCACATGGAAACATGATGGATCACGCCAAGCTGGCAAAGAACGTCGACCAGCCCATCGCTGGTTTGATTCGAGATCTGAAACAGCGCGGCCTCTTGGACGATACACTTGTGGTCTGGACCACAGAATTTGGGCGGACTCCATACATGGCGGAGAAAGACGCCGGTGGCCGCGACCATCACCATTTCGTCTTCTCAAGCTGGATGGCCGGAGCTGGAGTCAAGAAGGGCATTGTTCACGGGGCGTCAGATGATCACGGGATCATGGTCGCCGACAAGAGAGTGCATGTTCATGACTTTCACGCAACAATTCTGCACCTGCTGGGATTGGATCATACCAAACTCACCTATCGACACAGCGGTCGCGACTATCGACTCACGGATGTCGCCGGGATCGTTGTCAATGACATTCTGACTTAGGTTGCGTGAACACAGACTTACAGCGCAACGTCGAGAGGCATCAACTCTCGTCGTCGGAGAACTGGAAGGGTTGACCGGCAACATCAAATGTCGGGGAGATGGCGATATTCAATAAAACGCCAAGACTCACCGCAGTTGTCACCAGACTGGAACCTCCATAACTGACCAGCGGCAACGTTAGCCCTGTGATTGGAGCTAATCCAACTGTCATGGCAGTGTTGATCAATACTTGCGCAGTCAGAATTGCAACAACCCCAGTTGCAACAAGCCGCCCAAAGGGGTCACGCGTCGATGCTGCGACAGTCATTCCGGCCACAACGAAGCAGGAAAAAACGATCAGCAAGCCCAGTGTTCCCCAAAGGCCCCAGCGCTCGCCAATCAGAGAGAACACGAAGTCGGTTCGCCCGGCAGGGAGACGGTATGCGGTCAGGTCATCCACAGGCATCCCGCTCATCTCGCTCCCCCAGATTCCGCCCAGAGAGAGCAACTGCTTGGACTGATAGAGGTGGTAACCATCTCCAGTCTCTGGTTTGCCTCCATCGGTCTGTTGGAACACAGCCGTGACACGTGACTTCTGTTCGGCGGACATCACGCTCCAAAGCACCGGCAACAGTGCAATGCCTGCCAATATGGTGGCAATCAGATGCCAGCGTTTCGCTCCGGCAACAAAAAGCATGGCATACAGCACAGGAAAGAAAAGCAGTGCTGTCCCCAAATCCGGTTCACGCAGAATGAGTAAGACCGGAATCGCAGTCATCAAAAAAGGTGGAATGAGCCCCAGCAGTGTTCGATGATTCTTGCGGAACATCAGGTAATGTCCCAGCGAAAGAATCAGTGCCAGCTTGGCGAGTTCGGATGGCTGAATTGAAATCGGCCCCACTGGAATCCAGCGTCGGGCTCCATTCTTAGGAGGAAACGCAAACACCAGTATGAGCAGGAGGAAGACCACTCCATAGAAGGGGTAGCCCCACGGCTTCCACCAGCGGTACGGAACGAATGTCACAGCCGTTCCCAACAATCCCCCGAGCACCAGCCAGACCACCTGCCGGGAGACAAAGGATCCGCCTTCCAACTCGTCGCCTCGCTGAATCCCGGACAATCCCAGCCAGATAAGAAGAATTGGACAGATCACCAGCAACATCGCAGGGAACGAGAGAGCGAATTTCGAATTCATGTCGCAATCTCAGTCAATAATGTCATCCGGCACGACGGTGACAGTTCCTTAGTCTGCAAAATTTGGTCCGAGCATTTTATAAGTAACAGCTCCTTCACAGGAAGGGCAAAGCAACAGTGCGATCTCTGAACACCAACAGTCAGGGTAAAACGATCACAGCTCGATGTTCCCAACATCTGGAACACCGAGCTGCGAAAGAATCAAAGAATTGCGGAGGAAGCAGCTTTCCTTCATTGAAAAAGGCAGCCGCACCGCCGCATCATCGGACAGACTGGTCTAGAGATTCTCAACCTTGAAGCCTTCACGATAGTTGTGGGTCAACAACGCATTGGCTTCTGGATGGTTGGAGATCTTGAAGTTCTTTGCATCCCATTCCAGCTTCTGCCCCGGGAAGCGATTTCCGATGACCCCGATCAACAGAGCCTCAGTCAGCGGACCACCATAGCTGAAGCTGGCACTGGTCTTTGTTTTTCCAAGACAGGCATCAACAAATTGGTGATAGTGATTTTGAGTTTCAACAACAGGCTTTTTGTAGTCCTTGAACTTGTCTGAGTCGAACAGCTGAGCTTCCGCGATATGAGGCAGCAGCAGTCCTCCTTCTTCCCCGACGAAGAACGATCCGGTGCTTGGCAACTTCACGTCTTTCGACAAGCCGAGTTCTTCATGCGATGGAAGTCCTTGTGGGCCATCGGACCAGAGCCAGGTCAAAGTGTCCGTGGTGTACTTTGTGCCCGGGAACTCGAAGACCACTTTGTTATGTTCTGGATGACCAAATCCGGTCGGAGCCCGACAAGTCGTGGTCACCGCAGTTGGCGCGGTCAAAGCCAGTGCGTCATACGGGGTATCGAAGACGTGGACGCCCATATCCCCCAGAGTTCCGGTTCCAAAATCGAGGAACTTTCTCCAGTTGGCCGGATGGTAGATTTCTGGAACATATGGACGATCGGCAGCAGGGCCAAGCCAGAGATTCCAGTCCAGATATTCAGGAACTGGCTGATAATTCGTGATCGCCGGTCCGTCGTAGCCCCAGGTTCTTGTCGCCCAGGCATAGACCTTCTTCACTTTCCCGATCGCCCCGGATTGAATAATCGCATGAGCCTGACGGTAAACCGGATACGAGTGAATCTGGATTCCCATTTGGGTGACCAGCCCCTTGGCTTCGGACACCTTCTTCAACTGTCGGGACTCGTAGGCGTCATGTGTCAGCGGCTTCTGACAATAGACATGTTTGCCTGCATTCAGTGCTGTCATGGCAGCTGGAGCATGTGTGTGGTCCGGAGTCGAAACGACAACCGCATCAACCTTGTCACCAAGAGCGCTGATCATCTCGCGGTAATCGCGAAACAATTTGGCATCCGGCAAACTCTTCCCAGCAGAGTTCAACCGATTCAAATCCACATCGCAAAGTCCAACGACTTCAACCATCGGGTGAGATTTGATGGAATTCAGATCGGACAGCCCCATCCCCCCGACACCGACGTGGGCAGTTCGAAGTTTCCCATTCGGAGAAATGGCTCGTGCGGTCAATGGAAAGGCAAATGTTGCCGAGGCGAGACCACTGTACCGGAGAAAATCACGTCGACTGAAACGCTGCTGCATTGTTGTCACTCCAAAGAGTTTGAGAGACGGAAGGGCAGGATCGCTCACCAAGACCAGCTGCAGAGTCCGATTCCCATTCTTGTGTGAAAAATCAGACGTCGGGCAGTTCATCAGGCAAGTGAACTCTGATCCTCGCATCCTACTGATAAAGCGAATTGAATGCCATATAACTCACATCGTTACCGCGACTTCGATAGACTCAAAGGGCAAATGATCGCAAACCTGAGGTGAATGGATGGCTGATCCTTCAATTTCGTTAAATGACCCCACCGCGCTTTCCCGTATGGGGCAGTTGGAAGTCGTTGCGCGGCAACTCGTGGAAGGATCAATGATCGGCCAGCACGACAGCCCATTCAAAGGGTCCAGTGTCGAGTTCGTGGAGCATCGCCAATACACCACCGGTGACGAGATTCGCCACATTGACTGGCGTGCGTACGGCAAAACAGGTCGGTACTACATCAAGGAGTTTGAAGAGGAAACGAATCTCCACGCATATGTGGTCGTCGACGCCTCTGGCAGCATGGCATACGGAAGCAGTACCGCAACAAAGTTCGAGTACGCACGAGTGCTCGCTTCCGCGTTGGGCTACCTCTTCAGTTCGCAACGGGACTCTGTCGGGTTGATCACGTTCGATGATGCAATTCGGGATCGGATTGAACCGTCCACGAATCCCAAGAAGCAACAGCTCATATACTCCACACTCAGTTCGCGAAAGCCGGGGGGAGAGACGAGTCTAGGGCAATGCATTCAACAGATTCTGCCTACGTTGAAGCGACGATCACTCGTGATCATTCTCAGTGATTTCTTTGACGATCCAGAACAGCTGCAGACCGCATTGCAATCATTTCGTCGGCACCGGCACGAAGTCATTCTGATTCAGATCATTGCACCAGAAGAAGCTGATTTCCCCTTCGACAAGCCAACACAGTTTCGCAGTCTGGAACAGGCTGGGGTCAAGATTCTGGTTGACCCTCACCGCTTGAGAAAGGTCTACCTGGAACAGTTTCAACAGTTCCAGAAACGACTTAAAGAGATGGCTGGAACTTGCGGGTTCGACCTCGCACAGCTCAAGACTTCGGATCCATTCCAGATTGCAATCGGTCGTTACCTTGACTGGCGAAAACGCCGCGGGAAGCAGGGAAATCGGTAGTCGACTCTCTCACACTGCTCGCTACCGTACAGCGTCTCTATCTCATTGCAGATCGAAGCAAAAAGAAAGACACCCGCAAGATGGATTGTCCTGCAGGTGTCCAGCATTCATCTTAGATCGGATCGAGCAAAACGCGAATCCCGTCGCCATCTGAGTTATTTCAGATTGGCAATTTCTGTTCGCAGAAATTCCGGGCGGTCCGTTGTGATCCCCTGCACTCCCAGTTCAATCATCCGAAGAGCGAGTTGCGGGTCGTTTACTGTCCAGACATCCATCCGCAAACCAGCATCTTTGACCTTCTTCACTAACTCAGATGTAATTTCAGGTCCGGCCTTGAGATCGAGCCCATCGGCCTGAATTTCGCGAGCCGTTTTAATCAGGCGTTCAGCGTTCGTTTCTTTCATTCCATGCAGGAACAGAGCTGGAACTTCTGGACGCTGCTTCTTCAGTTCGGCAATCACCTTGGCATTGAAGCAGATGACAATTGTGTTTTTCACTGGCAACTTGGCTTCATCCAGATCACGAAGCAGGGGTGTCACGATCTCCGGACCACACTTCACTTCAATATAGATCTTCTTGTCCTGAGGGATCGCCTTCAACACTTCCGCAAAGGTCGGCATCTGCTCGCCTTGGTACTTCGGTGATTTCCATTTCCCGACGTCCAGCTCACGCAGCTGCTCCAAAGTGGTTTCCGCAACTGTCAGATCAATACCGCCGGTTGTTCGTTTGGTGGTCTTGTCATGGCAGGCGACGATGTGCCCGTCTTTGGTGAGATACAGGTCGACTTCAGTGCCATCAGCTCCCTGCTTCCACGCAAGTTGAATCGCAGAAATCGTGTTCTCAGGCGCGTCAAACGACGCCCCGCGATGTGCGATGTACTCAACGTGAGGAGCTTCCGCAGCGGCGACTCCACAAAACAGAGTCATCAGAAATGCAGTTACGAGATGTTTCACAATACTCCTCTTCTTTACGTGTAGACGAAACCTGATTTGCGAATGGGTCGCTTGTCAGCCTGACTGAACTTCTTAACTTCTATTCGTTCTCTATTCTGCTTCATGCCGATGCATAACCCACCAGCCAAACAGCTGACGAAACGGAGGCGTAAATCGTTCCGGCTCATTCTGTATCATGGATTGAATGGTATCAGGATGAAGGTAATGGACGGACTGAATCTCTTCCGGATCTGGCGTCGGAACATCGTCCGTTTTCAGAAAGTAAAGCACGGTGTGTTCAAACGCAGTCTCTGGTCCCGCTGGCAGCTTCGTGATCCAGGTCAGTTCTCCTGCGAGTTGCAGTTCTTCCTTCAGCTCGCGATGTGCCGCTGTCTCATAGGTTTCTCCGGCATCGACATGCCCGGACGACGAAGAAGTATAGCAGAGTGGGAACTGATCCTTTTTGTCGGAACGGAGGTGAATCATCAATTCGCCAGCCGTCGTCCAGACCCAGATGTGCACGGCTCGATGAAGCAGATCCTGCTCATGCACCAATGCTCTTGGAGCTTGCCCGATGACTTGATCGTGGTCGTCGCAGACATCAAAAATTTCGTTTGCCATCACATCGCACTTCAATTTTAAACAGGCAAGATTCGCACTATTGCAGCAATCCATACAGAACCAGATTCACTGCAATGCGAACAGCGTCTTCCGTTGGATATCCTGCACACGATGTCGTTGCCTGACGTTCAAGTGCGCAACTCAGATCATACTTGCTATAGACCACGACATATTTGTTGCCGATCTTGATCCCTTCCAGAATCGGCTCCCCTTCCGATTCCTCGGATTTCAATGTCACGCCGCCCGGGCCAGTTGTGGGAATACGCCGCTTCACCTTGCGGATGTCATACCCCAGTTCGAGGCGATAGAGTTCATCCTCGATAGGGATGCGTTCGAGCTTCTTCCCCAGTGTCGCCTCGATCATCGTACGGAAGCTCTCGTCGAATGCTGTCGCGCCACAACATGAGTCCGCAAAGAGAAACCCGCCGTTTTCAAGGTACTCTTTCAGTTTGGTCTGCTCTTCCGCGCTCATTTGAAAGTTTTTGCGCCCGTGCATGTAGAGCAGCGGGAAACCAAAGAGTGAGGCGTCCGTCGCGGCGATCGTCGGGGTCTCGGAGGCGACCTCAACATTCATCGTATCCAATGCGGATTGCAATCGGCGCAGTGCATTGGGAGCAGTATCCCATCCCCCTGTGTGCCGGAGCCTGGCAATGGTCAACTGCCCGCGCCCCATTCTGTTCAGGTCAGTCGGATTCAGCATCTGCGGTCGCTGGAGTTTGTCCTGCAGCTCACGCCCGGTGGCATAGGCAATCACGTTCACGCCTAACTTCATCGAGCGATCAATCTGCGTCTTGACTGCAACATCCCTCCCCGGCGGATCGTATTTCACCCATTTATTCCATCGACACCCGTGATCGAACGGAGCGTAGATAATGGCCGTCCGACACCCAAAGTCGACTCCCCAAAGTTCAGGGACTTCTGCATCAGGCGGAAAGACATTCTCACTCCGATAGACATCGTGGGTCGGAGGCAACTTTCTGAGTTCATATTGACCATCAAAGAGTCGGCGAACCAGATCTCGAAATCCCGCGTCGAACTGATCGCTCTTACAATTCTGAACCGCGAAGATGAAGCCTCCCTGCACGAGGTAATCACGAAGCAACTGCAGTTCTTTCCCGTCAATTGTTTCCGGGCTGTCTGACCCGCTCATGAACTGGATTGGACTCTGCAACAAAGCAGAAACGCCTTCGCCTTCTGCCGCAGTTCGTAAATCGACAATCTGCCACGACAGCAACTTCGGCCAGCCGGGAAGTGAACTCGTGTAATCCACCAGACTCCCGATGTCGCGGGCATGTCGATTCCAGTCACGCCCAATCACTTCCTGTGTCTGAGGACTTCTGGCCCCAAACTTGAGCTTGTTGATAACAACGGGAGAAAGACCTTTGGAGAGGAATAGTAGTGCCAGACTTGTCCCGGCAATCTCATCTTCCTGCTGACTCTTCCAGATGCCATCCCGAACACTCTGCGTCGCAACGAGGAACTCAGCCCCTTCACGATACCAGTCGTGATCTCCGAAGAATCGTTGCCCGGTGAATCGCCCTGCCCGTTCCAATCCATAGAGGTAGTAAAGAGGCCAGTGCTCCGTGCCGGGATTCGACCGAACGCGAAAATGAGTCGAGAGCCATCGCACCCCTGCGTCAATCGCCGCATCTTCCGGGAACTCGCGATCCGTACAGCAGTCGATCTCCCCATCTGGTCCGACATCGCTGTCATCAACCAACATGCTGCGAGTGATCGATAACGAGGCGATTCCAGCAACCGTCATACTTCCAGTTGGAACATGCCCGGGGACATACATCCACGGTGCGCCGTTGGGCAAGTTCAATGGTCCCTGTTGATTGGCCAGAAAATGTCGTTGTGACCGTTGCCAGACTTCTCGATCGATGCGGACGCCAACATCCGCCGCTTCTCGTAATGCAAGAATCGCAAACTGCGTATTACTGTTATCCCAGTGATTTTCGTCTCGATATCCCCAAGCCCCGGCCGCTTCCCCTTTTTGCTGATATTCTTCCAGACGTCGTGCCATCTGGCTGATCTTGCCTTTGACGGTGGGATCTCCAGACGCCGCGAGTGCCATGATCGCCATTGAAAGATCATAGGTGCGCTCAGGTGAAGTCTCCGGACGCTTCAACCAGGCAACAGCGCGTCGAACAGGATCACTGTCTGTTGGCACGCCAGAGTTAATCAGGGCGAGAGTCGCGAGAGAAGTCAGGCCGATTTCATTTCCGAGATAGCGCGAATTCGGCCAGTTGCCATCTCTCTTCTGCTGACGAATGAGTGACTTCTGACCACTGTCGATTGCATTAAGAACCGCGTCGCGCAGAACATCGTCCTTCGGATTCGCCTGAGACCACGCAGGACGGGGTGCTCCTGCGATGATCATTCCGATGAGCAGCAAGTGCCATGCGAAACGATGATTCATCAAACCAGAACCCTCAGGAACTCGTGAGTCAGTCAGCCTGTCGACTTGAACTGCTGCCACCACTTGGATGCCGTAACGATCAGGAAAGAATTAAACGCATTCAATTCAATACCAGCATAACTTCCTCATGCCCGTCCAGCCATCAGTTCCCCCCGAAAGTTCCATCGAACTCCAAAGACTCACCGCGTCCCGGGGATTTCTCGCAACTCCTGCAGCAACGCGTAAACAATCAGATTCGTCCCAATCTTCAACGCATCTCCGGCCGCATACCCTTCGCAATCGGTACGGCGAGCCGCCTCCATCGCACAACTCAGGTCATATTTGCTGTAAATCACCACATACCGCCCAGACCGTTCAATCCCTTCCAGCAAAGGAGCCTGCTTCCGGTCAACGAGCGAGGACACCTTCGTCTGCGGATTCACTTCGGCCACACGGATGGAAACTTCAGTGACATCATAAACTGTTCGGCCAGAGAGAATCTCATGGGAATCTGGAATCGGCTGAAGTGGTGCATCCGGATAGATCTGATCCATTGCTGCACGAAACGACCGATCAAATTCAGCAGACTGACAACAGGAATCCGCAAGCAGCACACCTCCACGCTCAAGGTGATTCTTCAGTGCCGCCCGTTCGTTTACAGACAGTTGAAATGCTTTGTTCCCATGCCAATACAGCACAGGAAAATGAAACAGCTCTGGATCATCAAGTTGAACAGATGCCGGGATCGGAGCGGCAATCTGCCCGACAGCGTCATTCACCGTCTTCATCAGATTGACCAGTGAGCCGGGTGCCATATTCCACCCTGTGCCATGACGCACCAAAGCGACTTGCAGCAGACCTCGACTTGTCCCATGTTTCTCTTCTGGTGACGTGAATGTTTCTGCGACGCGCGTTGTCGGAAAGCGTGATCCATTTGCGTACGCGATGACATTCAGCCCCAGCATCGTCAGGCGATCACGGTCAGTAGGAGTCTCACCGGCAGCAGCAAGATCGACAGGCCCGTGCCATTGAGACCAGTTGCAAGAGAGATCCTCAGGCGAATAAAGAATCGAAGTCCGGCAACCTGCATTCAACTCCCAGAGTTCGGTTGACTTTGGATTGATTGAATACCTCACCCGATAAATCGGATGGTGCTCTGGGACACGAGTCAGCGCGTGATCGGTCTGGCCTCCAAGACGTCGGGCCAGTTCACGAATTCCTGTATCAAACTCTGCACTGGAGCACTTCGGAGCAGCGAGGAGCAATCCGCCGTCATCCAGATACTTTGAGAGAAGTTCGAATTCCTCCGGTGACATTTCCGGAACTGAATCACCTGTCAGAAACAAGACAGGTGCCTGCAGATGAGGGTCAGCCGTTCGCCCGGCGTTCGCGAGTTCTCGCAAATCAACCTCATGTGGACTGAGCAAACGAGAATACTTCATTTCCGAGTTCAGCTGTTCGGTCAACTTCCAGACGGCATCTGAATGCCGCTGCTGCACGTCAGCCAATTGCTGCGAAGAGAGACGAATGGAGTTCATCGCAGAAGGCGAGAGTCCGCTTGCCAGATAGAGAAGCGAATAGCTGGTCGAGATCACCTGATTGTTGCCCGGCCAAAACCCGCGACTCCGATGTTGACGCATCATCAGCGTCAGAGCACCACGTCGAAACCACAACTCTTCGCCCGGGAAGTACGCCCCTTGCTGCCGTGTGCCTCGCTCGACTCCATATAAATGGTCAACAACAAAATCACTGTCCTTTTGCCGCTGTTCTGCGACTCGACAGCGCTCTGCCAACCAGCGACTCGCTTTAACTTGTAAGGCTACATCAACAGTAGACAGACAGCAGTCAGGAGAAGCCGCCTGTTGAATCGCATTCAGTTGCTGCTGACAACGGCTCAAGATTGCCACACCGGCAAGCGAGCCACTCAAGCTGCTCTGACCATCACCCTGACGGACGTTCTGATCAGTCGATTGCCCTTGCCGATCCGCCTCATTAAAGAATTCTGGCCAGCCTCCATCCTGATGTTGCAACCCCTTCCAAAACTGAGTCCCACGAGCCCACACCTGCTCAGGGACACCGACTCCCAGATTCCTGGCATCCTGTAAAGCAATCAGAGCAAACTCAGATGCACTGAGATCTCCAAATGCCTCCCCGATGCGGTTTGGCCAGCCACCTGACTCCAGTTGGGAATTCACCAGGCGCTGAGCAAGCCCCCGAATTCTTGGGTGATCGGCGGGATCGTTTGCAGTCGTGAGAACGAGCAGCATCAGCGAGATTTCATTGATACGCGCCGGTTCGTTCTCCGGCAACGCGCGCAACCATGTCAGCGATTTGCGAATATGATCATGCCTCGTGTCCGAGCCAGACTTCAGCAATGCCAACGTCGCCGCTGATGTCACTGCAATCGGGTGAATCAGGAAGCTATCAGCAGGATACGCGCCATCTTCAAGCTGACAGGACAGAAGAAAACGCCGACCAAGATCGACCGAGTTATGAACATGTTGGACATACGGGTCCTGAGCCAACGACACGCTGCAAAGCGTCGCCAGAATCAGGACAGCAGAAAGAAACGCCCGCTTGAAACAGATATTGGTTTCAGTGCCCGCCTGCCTGCCGAGTTGTTCCACGATCCCTCGGAACCTCATACGTCATCCTTAACGATCCGCTTACCACTTCCACACCCACGACTCACTGATCCTGCAGAAGTCAGCCTTTACCCTCTCAGGAACTCATGACGCAGAGATCAGGCGATCGCATTTCTCCAAATCATTTTGCGTATTGTGAAGGGAGCCTGCCTGTGACCGCAATAGAGCTTGTTCATCACCGGAATTCACTCAGTATGGCCTCGCCTGCAATTGAAAAATTCGGGGAAGGTCCCCAGAATGCAGACCAATTAACACATATTGATTTGCAAGTGTCAAAAACGGTTCACAGCAGGAAATTTGCGTCTAAACGACAAAGCCGGTCTGCTCCATCTTGGGGCCGCGACGCTGCAAAAATCCCAACCCGACGCTCCTGTCTCAGTTCTGCATTTGTTTAAGGCCATTCGATGAAGCGTGTCTGGGTTGTTTCTGCTAAACGGACTCCACAGGGCCGGTTTCTGGGAGGACTTTCCAAGTTTTCTCCAGTTGATCTTGCCGTTGCCGCCAGCAAAGCCGCATTGTCCGGGATCAACCCTGAACGGGTCGACTCTGTGATCGTCGGGAATGTCCTCGGCGCCGGATTCGGGATGAATATCGCTCGACAGATCGCGATTCATTCCGGTCTCTCAATCAGCACACCAGCCTACACCGTGAATATGATGTGTGCTTCAGGCATGCAAGCGGTCATCCTTGCTGCCCAGTCAATTCAGTCAGGTAACGCCAGGATGGTTTTGTGCGGCGGGACAGAATCGATGTCGCAAGCCCCCCATCTTTTGAAACGGGCTCGCGGCGGAGTCAAGATGGGCAACGGGGAAATCACCGACCTGATTCTGAGTGACGGCCTGATCGATTCCTTTAATCAGGAACACATGGGCTTAACCGCAGAACGCCTCGCCGAGCAGTATGGCATCACGCGTAATGACCAAGACCAGTTCGCCTCGGAGAGTCAGCAAAAGTATGCCTCGGCGTTGCAGGCAGGCAATTATCAGGACGAGATCACCCCGCTCGGGCAACTGACAAATGATGAGCCACCCCGCCCGGAAACAACTGTCGAAACGCTCGCCAGTCTGAAGCCAGCATTTCGCCCAACGGGAACCGTCACCGCAGGCAATGCTTCTGGGTTGAATGACGGCGCTGCAATGCTTGTTGTTTGCGAAGAAGAGTTCGGCAAGCAGCAAGGTCTGACACCAATGATGATCCTCAGCTCCAGCACATCCGTTGGCTGCTCGCCTGAGATTATGGGACTCGGCCCTGTCTATGCCACTCGGCGCTTGTCAAACAACATCAGTGAATTCGACATGATCGAACTCAACGAAGCGTTCGCGGCCCAATCCCTCGCATGCATTCAGGAACTGGGATTCGACAAGTCACTCGTCAACCAGGATGGCGGAGCAATTGCACTCGGGCATCCACTGGGAGCAAGTGGAGCACGCCTGCTCGTTCACATGAGTCATCGGAAACCTGATAAAGGTTTGGCGACACTGTGCGTCGGAGGCGGCATGGGCTGTGCTGTTGTCCTTGAGAAGCCATAAGCAATTGCACAAAACAATGAATTCCACCCGGAATTCGAAATGTGTTGAACAGCATTCGTATTCGGCCAGCAGAATCAGGATGAAATCGGGTCATGAGCGAAGTCAGCATCAAGAGTTGGGTTCCAACAGAGGACGTCCTCGCAAAGTCGAATATTGCGTGGTT
Organism: Planctomicrobium limosum; assembly: GCF_051465645.1. Lineage (GTDB taxonomy): Bacteria > Planctomycetota > Planctomycetia > Planctomycetales > Planctomycetaceae > Planctomicrobium. The sequence continues at coordinate 1,683,360 of NZ_CP195790.1, forward strand.
GATGCAGCACACCGGAATTCAATCTCCTGAAGCGCTGCATCAATGGTCGGTCAGCAACCGCGACGCGTATTGGGCAACCGCTGTCGGCCGACTGGGTGTGCGCTTTCGTGAACCGTATCAATCTGTCCTCGACATTTCTGACGGAGTCGAGAATGCACACTGGTTTACCGGCAGCCGACTGAACATCGTCGAGAGTTGCTTCACTGCTCCTCTGGATTCCCCTGCGATTATTCATCAATCAGAAGACGGGTCACTTCAAACGATGACCGTCGGTGAACTCGCGGAGTTGAGCGATCAGGTCGCTGCGAACATCGTTCGAATTGGAATTGAGACCGGGAGTGCCATCGCGATTCTGATGCCGATGACTGCGGAATCGGTCGCGATTTACCTCGGAATCATCAAGGCCGGATGCGTTGTTGTTGGGATCGCCGACAGTTTTCAACCAAAGGAAATCGCCTCCCGAATTCGCCTGTCAAACGCCGTCGCGATCTTTACTCAAGACGTGCTGGTTCGTAACGGGAAAGTGCTCCCGCTTTTTGAGAATGTTGTTCAGGCGAATGGCCCGCGAGCAATTGTCCTGCCTGCCGTTGGAGAAAGCCGAGCTTTGCTGCGTGCTGGCGATGAAGACTGGCGAACGTTTCTTCAAGATCAAGGCCCATTTGAAGCGGTCGTTTGCGATCCAGAGGCTCCGACCAACATCCTGTTTTCTTCCGGGACAACAGGCGATCCGAAAGTCATTCCCTGGACTCACATCACACCAATTAAATGCGCGGCAGATGCGCACTTCCATCAAAACGTCCATCAAGGCGACGTCGTTGCATGGCCGACCAATTTGGGCTGGATGATGGGCCCTTGGCTGATCTACGGCAGCCTCATGAATCAGGCCACCATTGCACTCTACAACGGAGCCCCGACTGGACGCGGGTTCGGAAAGTTCATCGAAGCCGCGAAAGTCAATGTGCTGGGTGTCATCCCGAGCCTTGTCGGAACATGGCGCAGTACAAACTCGATGGATGCCCTCGACTGGAGTTCCATTCACGCCATCAGTTCCACCGGCGAATGCTCTCGACCAGAAGACATGGCCTGGTTGATGGAGTTTGCTGGCAACTGCCCGATCATCGAATATTGCGGCGGGACGGAACTTGCCGGTGCCTATATCGGCAGCACTGTGGCCCGACCTTGCATCCCCGGTCAGTTCAACACCCCCATTCTCGGAATGGACATGGTGATCCTCGATGAAGAAGGGCAACCTTCCGACCAAGGGGAATTGTTCCTCGTTCCCCCTTCCATCGGAATGTCAACTCGCCTGTTGAACCGTGACCACCACGAGATCTATTACGAAGGCACACCTGCTGGCCCGAACGGTGAAAAACTACGCCGACATGGCGACCAGATGCTGAAGCTACCTGACGTTTTCTGGAAGGCTCAGGGGCGAGCTGATGACACAATGAACCTCGGAGGAATTAAGGTCAGTTCCGCCGAGATCGAACAAGCTCTGCACTCGGTTCCAGAACTCAAAGAGTCCGCCGCCATCGCGGTTTCAATCTCTGACGGTCCTAGCCAGCTCGTGATTTATGCGGTCAAAACACCACAATGCGACAAGGTCGACAGCGATCTGATCAAGTCGATGCAGACGTCCATTCGTACGGATCTCAACCCTCTCTTCAAAATTCATGACGTCATCTTTGTTGATGCTCTCCCCAGAACCGCATCAAACAAAGTCATGCGACGCACCCTGAGAGACTGGTATCACTCGGCAACATGAACAACCTCCCCAGAACAATTCTGATCACCGGAGCAGGGAGTGGGCTCGGTCGTGGGCTGGCTCAATGCCTTGCCGCAGAAGGCCACCTGATTCTGGCAACTGACCTGTCGCTGACAGCAGCATCGGAGACTGCATCTCTGGTGCAAGCTGCTGGGGGAACCGCAGAAGCATTCGCTCTGAACGTCACTGACGAAGCGGCGATACAAAAGTTGATGGGAGAACTGAGCCACCGTCAGATCGATGTGCTCATCAACAATGCCGGATTGCAATACGTCTCCAAGGTGGAAGAGTTCCCGATTGAGAAATGGGACCAATTGATCAACGTCATCCTGAATGGAACGTTCCTGATGACAAAGGCCGTTCTCCCCGGGATGCGTGAACGTGGATTTGGCCGCCTGATCCATATCGGATCGATTCACTCGTCAGTTGCATCGCCATTTAAATCCGCTTACGTCGCTGCAAAACATGCATTGATCGGCTTTTCGAAAACCATCGCGCTCGAAACTGCCGGGGTCGACATCACCAGTAATACCATCTGCCCAGCTTACATACGCACACCGCTGGTTGACGCCCAAATACAGAATCAGGCACGTACGCGAGGAGTTCCGGAAGCAGACATCATCGAGAAAGTGATGCTGGAACCAATGCCGAAAAAGTGCTTTATCACCATTGAAGAAGTGGCCGCAACAGCCGAATTTCTCATGCAGCCTCTCGCCAAAAATATCACCGGTCAGGCCATCACGATTGATGGGGGTTGGACAGCTCAGTAAGACTGAACTGCAAGTGCGACCTGTCTTTCGTTGGGGAAAGTCCTTAAAGTTCAACTTTGACTTCTCCCCACTGAAAATGTCCCGATGTCCGACATCATCCTGACAACTCTGAATGCACGTTACTGCCACTCGGCCTTTGGCTTGCGTTATCTTCTCGCCAACATGGGCCCCTTGCGTGAGCAAACAACGCTGCTGGAATTCGGGATCAACGACAGCACAATTGACGTGCTCGCGCAGCTCCTCAATCATCATCCGCGCATGATCGGATTCGGCGTCTACATCTGGAATGTTCAGCAATTAACCAGACTCGTTGAAGACCTGAAGCGAGTGCGACCAGACATCATCGTGATTCTGGGAGGGCCTGAAGTCAGTTACGAGACGGACGGACAACCGATTGTTGAACTTGCAGATTATGTGATCAGTGGGGAAGCGGATCTGACGTTTCGGGAACTCTGTGCGGACCTGATGGAAGGACGCCCGCGAACCGACAAGTATATTACCGCTCCTGTTCCTCCACTCGACCAAATCGCACCACCATACGAGCTCTACAATTCAGAAGACGTGGCCAATCGGGTCATCTACGTTGAAGCATCTCGCGGGTGCCCGTTCACGTGTGAATTCTGCCTGTCAGCTCTCGATATCCCTGTCCGGACGTTCCCTTTGGAATCGTTTCTGGCATCGATGAAAAGTCTGTTGCAGCGAGGAACGAGACAGTTCAAATTTGTTGACCGGACATTCAATCTGAACTTGCGATTCAGTCAGGCAATTCTTCAGTTCTTTCTCGATCACTACGAGCCTGGCCTGTTCCTGCATTTCGAAATGATTCCAGACCGATTACCGGACTCATTACGTGCGTTGATTCAGAAATTTCCGCACGGAGCACTCCAGTTCGAGATCGGCGTCCAGACGTTCAACGACGAGGTCGGCAAGCTGATCAGTCGGCGTCAGGACAACAACAAGCTCGCGGACAACTTCCAGTTTCTTCGTGAAGAGACCGGTATTCATATTCATGCTGACCTGATTGTCGGCCTCCCCGGCGAAAGCATCGAGAGTTTTGCTGAAGGCTTTGACCGACTGGTTTTACTGGGACCACAAGAGATTCAGGTTGGCATTCTGAAGCGTCTCCGCGGGACGCCAATCATTCGCCATGACGAACAGTATGGAATGGTCTATAGCCCTTACCCGCCGTATGAGATTCTGGCGAATGGATTGATCAGTTTCGAAGAAATCCACCGACTTCGACGCTTCGCACGGTTCTGGGATCTGATCTCGAACAGCGGAAACTTCGTGCAGTCTCGCAAGCTGCTCTGGAGCGAGGGCGAATCCCCATTCTGGCGATTCAAGGAGCTTTCGGAATGGATCTATGATCAGGAACAGCGCACCCACGGAATTCCGCTTCCAAAGCTCGCCGAGCTTGTTTTCCGCTTTCTGACACAGGAACTCAGGCGACCAGAAGAAGACGTTGCTCAAGCAATCTGGCATGATTACACCAGCGGCGGTCGCGAGGATCGCCCGGCATTTCTGCGCCGTTTTGACCTCCCGGCTCCGCGTGAGATGCGTTCCCGCTCCGGTAATCTGCCGACTCGACAGGCACGACACACGCAGGCATAAGACGAAGCACAAAGCAGCTGCGTTATGCTCACATCTCGGCACGAGCGAATTCCTTCTCGCTCGAAAGTCGTCACGGAATCTGCATCGGATACAAAACAAAAAAGCCGCACACCTTAATGATGTGCGGCTTCTTCAATGGCTTCTCGCTGGTTTCATTTACTTTGCAATAGCAGCGGCTGCTCTAGGCGTCGGTGGTTTCGCCGCTGCAGGTTTTGGAACTGCTCCAGTCGTTGATGGTGGAGCGAAGTTTCCTGATCCTGCATAAATACTAGGGTCGTCGATGATCCATGGTGTGGACCAGGACTCTCCGTTATCGGCAGAGCAGATATTGAAGAAGATCGTGCTGAATGAAGTCCCTTTGATGTCGTAAGGGAGGGCAGAACGAATGTAGTCGGCACTGGTCAAATCATGCACGCCAGCGTGAGCGTAATAATGCACACGGGAATCTGGAGTGGCTGACATTCCGAGTGTCCACCAGCCTGGTTCCCGAATGATTGGTCCAGCCATCTCGTGGCCGCGTTCATCGGCACGCAACAGGATCTTTGCGTAAGGCTTCCCTGTCGTGTTCTCACGGGAATTCGTCGGGACATACTGAATAAAGAACCCTGGGTAGTATGGTTCGATTTCAGTCACTTTTTCGGTTCGCTTAGATCGCATGAATCGACGACCAATGCTGACCTCTTTGTCCTTTTCCATTGGCCCCTGCATCCCGGCACGCAGCCCGAACGAGACACCATTTCGCTCTTCCCAGTGTTCCCAGGCTGGAACATACACTCGTACGACGCAACTTGGAGAGTTTGCAACGGATAGCCCTCGCGCCTTCATAATGAAGTCGTCTTGAGCCTGATGCACATCCTTTTTGCGGAAGTTGTAGCCGGGATTCCCAGGAATCCCGGTATCTCGCGAGCGCATGTATAAAGAACCGGTGCTGCCTGGGATCGCTCCAGCAGGCGCTTCGACCCATTTTACGGAGTCAGGCGCACCACGCTTTGGGCTTTCAAACCAGAGACCGTTGTTACTTACGCCCAGCGGGTAACGAACGTTCCCGTCCTCTTCCCGACTGCTCTTTGGAAGGTTGGCGTTGTAAACAAAGCTCGGATCTTCAAACTTGTCCTGTGCGATCAAGGTTCCAGTACCTGGAACGACTTGGGCATAGGTCACTGCAGGCAACAGCAGAACTGGTGTCGCCAGGAGTAAAATCTTGAAGTAATTGACGCAGGGAAGCATCGTATGATTTCCATCCTGGAGACATGCGTGCTGAGAAGAAAGGGCATCAGTGCCCATCTCCAATAGTATCGGATGTTCTATTTGCACCGGTGATCCCTTTTGGCAGAAGTCCGCTTACAGAAGCTGCGCAAAAGATTCATGTTCTAATGTGGGGATTATCCCGATTTTGGCCTAGACACCGGCCATTTTTGCTGATTTCCAGTCTTGAGAAAAGGATCACGACCGGGCTCAGAGTATTTATTCTTAATTTGTTTTTTCTGTAGTTGTGGGTGCACACGAGCGGGTCGTCGTGCTGCACCAGAGTTTTTTCGGCCCATCTTTCCCCTCCTCTTTCAGTCGTAAAGCCGCCGTCACGTGAACACTGGGAGCACATGAGACCACTGCGATCCCCCGCAATTCGATTCACTCAATTGGTCGTCAGACAGCCGCGATTCAGGTTGAAATTCTCTTTCTGCGTCCCGGACCACGACCAATTCAACTGAAAATTCGTTCTAATAGCGATGGATGCGATTCCCGGAATTTCGACGCCAATAAAGACTACCAGCCGTTCACCGGAACGCGTCGCGTACGACCGAAACGGATTGCGGAAATTCATCCGATTCCGACAGAAACCAATCATCCAAATCGTCATCCGTTCCGTTGCCCCATCGAGCCGTCGCGCTCGACGACATCGCAGGCACCCGAACACGCCCGAATAGTCCAATCACTTGAGGATACACGCTCTGGTTTCACGAACAAGAATTTCTCATCCGCTCGGTCACTCATCTTCAGAGTTGCAAGCAACCTGATTACTGAGCAAGAGAGAGGCTGAGTAGTGTGCGTGAGGCAATCACTTCGCGTCAAATTTCCCGTCGCCGTCACATCTGAAAGAAAATTCCGTGGCAGTCCCCAGCAGTTGGATCAGCGAAATTCTTGCTCCGGTCATTCGACCGACAGCAAGGCTTGTCGTTGGCTTGATTGCAATTCCCTTGCTCCGGAAGATTCGCAAGAAGTTCCAACCAGATAAACAATGGGACGAGGAGTTTGAAAAGGATCTCGAACAATGGGTTCGGGCGTCTCTTGTTCTGATGCTGGCAACGAAGAACGTCGAATCGTCGATCACAGCCTGGGTCATGGAGAAACGCCCTGAGATCTCCATTGAAGATAACTGGTGGTTCGCAATCGGACGACTTCTGCTGGCAATCGGGGTGATCGAGTCGATGCCTGATCAACAGTTGTTTTCAATTATTCATCCTGGCCCGCGACGCCCGAACTGGGTCCGAGGAATCGGATTCAAAAAGAACTTTCAACGGGAATTTTTTCCACTCCTCAAAGGAGTCATCTGCCTGCATCTGAACCGATCGTCACCAGTCTTCGCGATTCTCTCAGTCATTTTCAACGGGACTGCTGGCTGGGTCTTTTTCTTTCTCGCCATCACTCAGTATCTGATCATCGGTCTGGTCACATCACGAGACAAAGCGGTTGACATCCTGAGTCAGTTCGACATGGAAGTTGCCGAACGGCGAAAGGCCATCATGCAAGAAATGGATATCCGCCAGGACTCAGCAGAAAAGTCCAACTCAGCCCCATCAGAACATGCAGTCGCGATACCGTCGGGATTGATGTCAGCGATGACGTCCCCCACAACGGATTCTGCCCAACAAGCAACGGACTCGCAGCCTCACTCGAAGCAGTGACGCCCCCCAGGTTGGCAGTTCCACGCGACGTGACTGGTTCCATCACGCCAGTCTCATTTAATGGCTTCGAGTCGGAACCCGATAGCGAAGTACATAAAAAAGTCTGCCGACAGGTTTCATCCCATCGGCAGACAATTGAATTTCAGATGACTGAACTTCAGTCGGAACTTCCTCGGTGCCTACAGCCCCGAGATTACATCCGCCAGATTACAGCCCCAACCATGGAAGTGGAGCACCTGCTTCTGGAAGGCTGACCAACTGAGCATTCAAAATGTCAGAATGCTTCAGGACCTCGTCGATCGCTTCCTGCGATGGCTTGTTATCCACGTTCAGAGTTGCAATGGCGTCTCCACCCTGCACTTTAGAACGACGACCAACGGCCATGTGAGAAATGTTGACGCCATGCTTCCCAAAGGCGGTTCCGATCGCACCAATCACGCCGGGAACATCTTTGTGCGAGATGAACATCATCAGGCCGTCGAGATAAGCATCGAACTGGTAATCGTCGATCTTCACGAGGCGGAGGAAGTCATTCCCAAAGGTTGTTCCGCTGATTGTTCGCTGACCTTTTTCAGTTTCTGCAGTCACTGAAATCAGAGTTGCGAAGGCACCGGCCTCTGTTGTCGAAACAGTCGTAATCGGCAACCCGCGATCAGCAGCAGTCAGGTCGGCATTGACGATGCTGACGCTGGTTTCCAGAGCTGCGGAAAGCAACCCTGAAGTGAAGGCACTTGTGATCAGCTTCACAGGCTTGGAAGCAACGTCCCCTTTGAAATGCAGGCGAGCCGATTTGACGGTCTCACCCTTCGTCAACTGCGCCAGCAACAGTCCCAGACGATAGGCCAGGTCGAGATAAGATCGAGCCCCTTCCAGTTCTTTGCCAGAGATTGGAACCATATTCACAGCCGAACGAATTTCGTTCTTGGTCAGGAAGTTGGCAACAATTTCAGCGGCTTCCAACGCCACCTGCTCTTGTGCTTCGTCGGTTGACGCAGCGAGGTGCGGTGTTGAAAGAACCTGAGGCAATTTTGTCAAACGGAAGTCAGCAGCCGGTGGTTCGCTGGTGAAGACGTCAAACGCGGCACCTGCAACATGACCGGATTCAATCGCGTCGGCCAGAGCTTCTTCATCGACAATCCCGCCTCGGGCACAGTTCACAATGCGAACGCCCTTTTTCAAAGCAGCGAGTCGTTTTGCTCCGAGCAATCCTCGGGTTTCTTCAGTCAACGGAGTATGGACAGTAATGATGTCACACTTCGAGATCATCGCATCGAGATCGCGATACAACTCGATTCCCAACTGAGCAGCACGTTCTTCCCCGAGAAACGGGTCGTAGCCCAACACCGTCATTTCTAGCCCACGGCAGCGTTTGGCGACGGCGATTCCGATTCGTCCGAGGCCGATCACGCCGATCGATTTTCCAGCGACCTGAGTTCCGTTGAAACTCTTGCGGTCCCACTTTCCGTCTCGCATTGTCTGTGACGCTGGCCCGATGTTTCGGACGAGTGCCATCATCATCGCGATCGTGTGCTCAGCTGTACTGATTGTGTTTCCATCTGGCGTATTGGAAACAATGATCCCGTTTCGGGTGGCGGTCGGAAGATCGACGTTATCAACCCCGACGCCTGCTCGGGCAATGACCTTCAGACGCTTCTGCCCGTCAAGCACATCGGCAGTGAGTTTCGTGCCGCTGCGGATAACGATCCCATCCGCTTCCTGCAGCGCGACTTTCAGATCAGCAGGCTTCATCCCTGGGGAATAGACAACTTCGATTTCCGGGAAGCTTTTGAGAAGGTCGAGACCTTGAGCCGAAAGGGTGTCGGTAACGAGCACGCGATACATCAGAATTCCAGTTATTTATTTTACGTTTCAGAACTGATATGTCAGTGTCCGACACTCGGGCACACGTTTATCCAGAAGGGACAGAATACCTGTCTCTTCCAGTTCATTGACTCAATGACTCAATTGCCGGCGAACAGGTTCTGGAAAATTGAGCAAATCGGTCTCAGGAATTTGCTCCCAAGGCGGACATCAGCGCAACATTCGCGTGAAAATTCTGACGAAACGTCAATTCAGGCCAACTCGTCTTCGTTTCCTGAATCGTGATTCATTGAATTCATCCAAAATCCGCGGCCGAACCAATTCACCTCAAACTATTTGCCCAACAATATTTCCAGCGAAACCGAAACAATGCGGTCTCGGCTTGGAGCACTTGGGTCATCGCTTGAGACAGTGTAGCATAAAGGAGAGTCAGTCAGCGGCAAGCGTCCCGAGGATGAATGTCAGGCTGTAAAGAGACTCGACGATCAATTGTAACTTCAATGCTGATTTGCGATTGCTGGGAAAATCCCGTTCAATCGAATTGGTTAATTCGCTCCTTTCTCGCTTGGGAGAAAGAAGCATTTCGTCAACTTCCCTGTCAGGGTGTTTTGAATGAACTCACAAGAACTCAGGGCAATTCAGGCACCATTCAAAGAGCGATATCAGAACACGCCCGAAGCAGCGAAACAGACCCTGACAGCGACCGGACGCATTGAATTTGATTCGATTTCCGTCCAGCTCGATCGTCCGGGGCCAGCCTGGGAGCGTTCAGGGCTCCATCCGCTGGCAGGGGGCGATGGAAATGCGGCATGTGCTGCTGAAATGCTGCTGAATGCATTGGCAGGCTGCGCCGGTGTCACCTTTGCTGCAGTCAAAACAGCAATGGAAGTCCCCATCACCTCAACAGTCATTCGAGTTGAAGGTGATCTCGATTTTCGCGGGACTCTGGGAGTCGCCAGAGGAATTCCCGTTGGCTACGAAGCAATTCGAGTCCACTTTGAAATTGAGTCCGACGCCCCGGACAGCAAGCTATCCAAACTGACTGAACTTGCAGAGCGTTACTGTGTTGTCGCTCAATCCCTGCAAAACGTCTCCGCCAGTTGGAGCCGGGTCAGTGCTGCAAACGCGAGTTAAGTCTTCAAACAGGCCGTGTGAACAATCTGATTGAGATCTTTTCCAAATGCAGTGAATTCACAAGAGGTGCGTCTGAGGCGATCCTCAAAATGATCACGCAGGAAATGAGATCAAGATTTTTGGAAGTTCCCGGCATTCACCGGTAGCCCTGCGACTTCAAGGTGTGTCAAAATATCGGAACACCTCTCTCTCTGAGATATCACTTTCATCCTGTCGATTTGGGCAGCCTGGTTCTGCCTGTTTCCCATGGTCTATCTCGACCCACCAATGACAATTTACTGCCCTGCCTGCAACGAAGCGTTTGTGGCACGTCAGGGAAACATGCGCTGCCCTCGCTGTGGGATGCAAACGATTGGCAATGCGCAATCGTCCTTAAACACGATTCATCTCTCATTCGATGAGTTACAACCGGTGGAAAGTGACATCGGTGCCAAGGACGATCTGTCCTTTCTCATCGACACTGAGTTTGACCGTTATCGGTTAAAGTCCCTTCTTGGAAAAGGAGGGATGGGCTGGGTCTTCCTCGGGCAGCATTTGCAGTTGAATCGTCCCTGCGCTGTGAAGATTCTGTCGCCGTCACTGGTGAAAAAGGACCTCGACTATCTGGACCGCTTCCATACAGAAGGTCAGGCGGCCGCGTCACTGAATCACCAGAACATCGTCACTGTTCACGCAATCGGCCAATACTCAGGACTCCACTTTCTGGAGATGGAATTCGTCCCAGGTCGTTCGCTGCAGAAGGTCGTTAACGAGCAGACTTTGCTCCCCGGCCGCGCAGCCACAATCGCACTCGGGATTGCCAACGGTCTGGCCATTGCCCACCGCATTGGTGTCATTCACCGCGACCTGAAGCCTGACAATGTGATGCTGCCTCATTACGGTGGCCCCAAAATCGCAGACTTCGGGCTCGCGAAACGCCTTCACGGTAAATCATCGTTCGATGTCCCGGGGACCCTCGCCGGAACTCCACACTTCATGGCCCCGGAACTCTTCTCAGGAGCACCGGCAACCCCGGCAAGTGACATCTACGCACTGGGCGTCTCCCTGTATGTCATGTTGACGGGAACAGTCCCATTCCGTGGGGACAACATCACCCAACTCGCTCAATCCATTCAGCACGACACCTGTCCGAATATTCGAATCGATCACCCGACCGTCCCTCTTGAGCTCTGTGAATGCATCGCAATGATGCTGGAGAAAAGCCCGAGTAACCGCCCCCGCGACGGTATTGTTGCGTCCGAGTTGCTACAGGCGATTCTGGGGCAGATGCGCGACATTGAAGCACTGCTCCAGAATGCATTCAAGCACGAATACAACATTGAATGGAAACGAGTCAAAGACCACTTCCAGATCATCGCAACGCTTGCCAATGGACGTCAACAACGGGTGATCATTGAAACCAGCAAGCATGATTTGACCGAACGACTGCTGCAAATCTACAGCATCTGCTGTCCTGTTGAGGCATCCTATTACCATGAGGCGCTTTGTCTCAATTCACAGATGCCTCATGGGTCGATCGCCATTCGTAAGATCGACGGACAGGATTACTTCGTCACTCTGAACAACTATCCACTCGGAACGGCTGACGCGGAAGAAGTTCGGGCCAGCGTTCTGGAATTGGCCAGCCGCGCGGACACCATCGAACTGAAGTTGACTGGCGAGGACCGTAATTAGTGCCGTTTCGAAATTACGCGACGTCTCTGACATACGGAAACCAGCCTTTTTTCAATTGAATCACCTACGTTGCGGCCCATGAAAGACCGAACCGGATTGGACGATTCTTTCAACTCAATCTTCCACTGAGCAGACAAAACGCGGCAATCCGGATATCCTCATTCAGCCGCTGCCTGCGTCCTATTGTGGCATTTTGCGTTTCGGTCATTATGGATTCTCGATCGATCGCCGCTGTGAGAAGCAGATGCAAAGAACCACAGCCAGGCAGGCTCGATTGCAGCAGGTTTCCAGTGAGTATTGAACTCGTTTTCATATCGATTCATTGAACGGAGTGTTTGAACCGAGATGGCTGAAACGCTTGTTACGACAGGCAAAAATTCGCTGACGTCTGTTCTGAAGCAGTATTGGGGCTATAGCGAATTTCGCCCGTTACAGCGCGAATCCATGGAGTCGATTCTTGCAGGAAACGACACGCTGGTTGTGATGCCGACCGGAGGCGGAAAGTCTCTGTGCTATCAGGCTCCAGCACTCTGCATGGAAGGCACCGCGATCGTTCTCTCGCCACTGCTTTCCTTAATGAAGGATCAGGTGGATACCGCCCAGAACTGTGGCATTCCTTCCGCGGTTCTGAACAGCACTCAAACTCCCGCCGAGCAACGGGAAACGCTGGTCAATCTGCGGACCGGACAATTGAAGCTGCTGTATGTTTCTCCAGAACGGGCCGTTCAAAACGACTTCTTGCGAGTCCTCGACAACATCAAACTTTCGATCTTTGCGGTCGATGAAGCCCACTGTGTCAGCCAATGGGGCCATGATTTTCGCCCACATTATCGCCAGTTGAAAACACTGCGTGACCGCTTTCCGCAAGTGGGGATGCACGCATTTACGGCAACGGCGACCAGTCGGGTCCGGGACGATATTCAACTGCAACTGGCACTGCGAAACCCGACGGTTCTGGTTGGCAGTTTTGACCGTCCGAACTTGACCTATCGCATCGAACGAAAGGCCAATTCGGGAGGACGAATTCTGGACGTCCTGCGGAACCACAAAGGCGAATCCGGAATCATCTACTGCATCACCCGAGCAGAAGTCGACCGCTGGACAAGTGTGCTGAAAGGGGCCGGATTTCGGGTACGCCCTTATCACGCCGGACTGAGCGATCAGGTACGCAAAAAGAATCAGGATGATTTCATTCGCGACAAAGTCGACATTGTGGTCGCGACGGTCGCATTTGGAATGGGAATTGATAAATCCAACGTGCGGTTCGTCATTCACTCGGGAATGCCGCAATCACTCGAAAATTATCAGCAGGAAAGCGGGCGTGCTGGTCGAGATGGTTTGCCATCGAATTGCTATCTCTACTTTGGTGGCGACGACCTTTTCAAGTGGAAGCACATTTTTTCCGATCAGCCTCCGCAGGTTCGTCAGACGTCGATGGATTCATTGAATGCGATGCTGAATTTCTGCGAAGGAATTCACTGCCGCCATCGCATGATCGTTCAACACTTCGGGCAAGATCTTGACCATGATTGCGGGACAAGCTGCGATCTCTGTCAGGAAAAACGCCCGGAAATGAACGATTCCCTCGTCCTGTCCCAGAAGATCCTCTCTTCGATTTTCCGACAGCAGCAACAGACCAGCTCCGACTACACGGCACTTGTCCTGAAAGGATCATACGACCGTCGTGTCGTCGAGAACGGACACGAAAATCTTTCCACCTGGGGACTGCTCAAGGCTTACGACAAGCCGCTCATCGTTAGCTGGATTGGTCAACTCGTCCATCAGGGATTCCTCGTTCGACAAGGCGAGCAGAATGCATTGAAGATTACGGACCAGGGTGCAGAACTCCTGCGTGGACAACGAGTCCCCATCCTGCTTGGACCGGCACAGGGTGTGAATAAGCGATCCCCCGGCAGCGATTCGAACGACATCACCGCTTGGGATGGAGTCGACAAAGGACTCTTTGAACGCTTGCGAGAATTCCGTACAGAAATGGCTCAGGAACGGGAAGTTCCCGCCTATGTCATCTTCACAGACGCAACGCTCCGTGGACTTGCAGCCCAACGCCCGACGTCGTTGGAGCGACTTCTTCACGTCCCGGGGATCGGACAAAAGAAAGCCGACGTCTTCGGCGAGCTGATCCTGAAGGCCATTGCCGACTACTGTGCAGAACATGACGTTCGCACGGAACCCGGCATGATTCAACGATCAGCAAAGCGAGAAGCGAAACCGATCACTCCCAGCGGGCCGGCACTGGCAGCCTTTCCACTCTTTGCGGGAGGAGTCTCCATCGAATCTGTGATGGACCTTCAAGGCAAGAGCCGCTCAACTGTGATGAATTATCTGGCACAGTTTCTGGGATCACAGCCGGAAGCGACGCTCACACCGTGGGTTCCTCAGGACCTCGTCGATCGCGTTCAGGAAGCAATCACGGCAGTCGGGGCTGAACCACTGAAGCCGATTTACCTTCATCTGAATGAAGAAGTGGACTACGACACGATTCGCCTGGTCACAGCGTTTCTAAACAATCCACATCAGCGGTCCCCATCAACTGATTCCGAATGAAACGGCCGCTGCGCAGTCGCGCGATAGACTGAATCAGTCTAGTTGCCTCTGTTTACGAACTGTCCACCGGACATGAACATGCCATTCACGCATGGCTTGCACCATTCCATCTTGACGCAGTATTCGAACTCGCGTGTGTCGCTGGCAATTCGAACGGTGACTTCTTCCAGCGGAACTGCCCCATTGTGAAGCAGGCCCACTCCCAAACGACTGACCTCACGAGTCACAGCAGGGATCGTGTTCCCGCGACTCGTGACAATCTCAGCCGGAATCGTCAGCTCCAACCGTTCGACACTTCTCTGGTGGTTGACTTCGGATTTTCCGATGGTGTCTAAAACTCGCCGTACATCGTTCTGCGTCGGACGACTCCATGGATCGGCTGGCATAGATTCCTCACGCGATTTCATGACAGATTACGAAACGATCTGCTCGACTTAGTTACGTCGAAACCAATGCCCAAACCTAGAAGCACTGACGCGAGACGTCCAAATGAACAAACAGGTCAAATCCCAATGAACGTCCCTTCGGAGAGACCGTTCAATGCGACAGACAACCGTAGCTCAAATTTGAAGCAGTAACTAAAAATGGCCAAGGGTTTTCCCCTTGGCCAACATGAAAAATCGTCACGATACGGATAATCGAATTCAACGACCGATCGAATCGTACACGAATCTTGTAGCACTCACGCATGTCGGAGTGATTTGCTCACAGCGATAAAGAAACGTCGCGAGTTCAGTCCTTCAAACCTGTCGAAATCAAACAGGCTTATTCGTCAGAATTGCCGCGTAATTCTTTTGGAAGTTCGCTGTCTCGGACGGCTCCTTCAGGAATGGCGATCGGGTCCGGGTTCACATCCGGGACATGAATTGGACCAGACGGGACAGGCCGACCGGGACGACGACGCTCCGCCGGAACAAGCCGATCGAGAATCCCGTTCACAAACTGCGAGGACTGGCTGCTGCCGAACTTCTTCGCCAGTTCCAAAGCCTCATCAATCGCGACTCCAACCGGGGCATCAGTGTAGAGGAGTTCATAGGCTCCTAAACGCAGAACCGCACGGTCAGTCGCTGCCATTCGGCTGATCCGCCAGTTCGCAGTCACCGCCTGAATCTTGTCGTCCAGCAGGTCACGGTGTTCCATCACCCCTCTGAACAACGCCATCGAGAATTCGCGGATTGGAGCATCGTTCAGGCGTTCCGCGATCATCTCGCGAATCATTCGTCCATCGACATCTGGATTCAAATCCAGCTGATACAACATTTGCACAGCGACCTGGCGTGCTTTACTACGTTTCGACATTCAGTAAGTCTCAATCTCAGAAAGCACGGGAGAACGTGCGACATCTATTCAGAAGTACGGGAGTGACGTCCTCACGGATTCGGCACTTGAGACTGGCTCAAGACCCCAAGGCCGCGACAGAACCGCCCGAAGAATTCAAACACATCATCCCCGGCAAGTATCACGAGCCTGCAGCGATATTTGAAGCTGCTTTCAACTGCTTTAACACGCTCACAGTCTCCAACGCAGCGACAGCGGCCTCTGCCCCTTTGTTCCCAACAGCCCCACCAGCACGTGCAATCGCCTGATCCATGTTACGGCAGGTTAACACACCAAACAAGACGGGGACCCCGGTGTTTTGGGAGGTCGTAACAAAACCCTGTGCGACGGCATGATTTATGTAATCGTGATGATCGGTGTCGCCTTGAACGACCGCCCCCAGTGCAATCACAGCGACATAGTCGCCCAGTTTCGCCATTCGATCTGAAACAACGGAAAGCTCAAACGCTCCCGGCACCCAGGCAACCGTGATCGCATCAGAGGACAATCCATGCCGAGTGAGTGTTTCTACAGCACCATCAAGAAGTTTCTGCGTGACCCCTTCATGATAGCGTGAGACAACGATCCCATAGCGATCAGATGGATCAACTCGAAGCTTTCCCACAATTTGACGGGGCATGGTCTCTCTCGTTCAATGCAAGCAAGGCAGCTATCAGGGTCACTGTAACCTATGGTACAGCAACAGTTACAGCAGGAAAACCATCTGCAGTGTCACGTCAGATGGCAGGCCAGTCACTCATTCTAGAGTTTTTTCCTGTTTGAGCTACCGGTCCCTGCGTACCGATTCTGCACGGCACTCGAATCAACACTACGAATCGACACTATGTTGTGTAATCCGCATTGAGGTGAATGTATTCATCGGTCAAGTCGCAAGTCCAATAGGTCACCTGAGCTTTTCCTAATCGGAATTGCAGATCAATCGTGACCACACCGGTCGCCATGGAAGCCGAAAGAACCGCTTCGTCATAACTGACAGGTCGACCGGCCTCGTAGATCACGACACCGTTTAAAACCAGCGACAGGTCCTGTTCCTGGAACGGAACACCGGCATACCCCGCAGCCGAGACAATTCGCCCCCAGTTCGGGTCGTTTCCTGTTACTGCAGTTTTCACCAGCGGGCTGTCACAGACCGCCTTGGCAATGAGTCGAGCATCGGCGTCAGACGGAACCCCCAGAACATTCACTGTCACGAAATGCTTCGCACCTTCGGCGTCTTTAATGATCTTTTGGGCGAGTTCTATACATGCCTCTGACAGAACTGCCTGAAAGCGCCCCTGATCCGCCGGACTCAAAACGTCACCACCCGCTGCCCCGTTTGCGAGCAGCAGAACAGTGTCGCTAGTGCTGGTATGACCTTCGACCGAAATATTGTTGAAGCTGCGATTGGCTGCGACTTTCAACATGTCATTCGCCAATTCCGGCGTCAGTGTTGCGTCGGTCATGACAACAGCAAGCATGGTCGCCATGTTCGGAGCGATCATCGCAGCCCCTTTGCAGACGCCAGTAATCGTGATCAGATTGCCTCCCACCTCGATCGTTCGGGTGACAATCTTCTCTACTGTATCTGTCGTCATGATTGCCTGAGCTGCCAGCAGCAAATTCTCAGGGCCATCGCCCAGCAGATGACTTGCGTCACGAATCCCGGACTGAATCTTCTCCATTGGCAAAAATTTACCAATCACCCCCGTCGAACAGACGAGGACGTCCTCCTCGCCGCTCTGAATCTTCTCCGCAACCAAAGCCGTCATCAGTTTCGCATCGGCGAGACCTCGTTCACCGGTGCAGGCGTTCGAGTTTCCGGAGTTGATCACCACCGCCCGGACAGTACTGGCAGGAACGCGTGAACGCGAAACGATGACTGGCGCCCCGACCACCCGATTCTGGGTGAAAACGCCTGCCGCAACCGCTGGAAAGTCTGAAACGAACAGCGCCAGATCAAGTTTGCCAGACGCCTTGATTCCACATTTGGTGCCGGCTGTTTGAAACCCAATAGGGAGAACATTTTCGCTGTTCATGCCTGATCCTGTTTATCAACGACTTTTCGCAGTTTGGAAAAAGCAGTCTGGGAAAGTCCCTCATCCGCCCTGACCAGCGACCGCAACAACTTCGACTTCGACATTGAAAATTGAACGAGCCACGAGTCTGATTTTAGGCAGGTTGAGTCGAGCAACTCCAGACTCTGTCAACTATTAGACTCAATGCAGCCCGGCATTGTTCGGAGTCCGTCTCGATTTTTCCACAGGACAATGATTTTTTCGCAATTTGAGAAAGGCGACGCCCCAGAATCGGCGTCGAGACAGTACCAGATTCCATCCGTAATTAATGCAAATTAATTGGGAGCGGAGTCTTTCCCAACTGCTTCAGAATCCTTCGAATTCAGTTCCGTCGAATTGGGACTGGTGGAATACGGCGACCAATCTGATTCTGTTGAAATCTCATGGGTGGCGTACTCCTGAAGGAGCACACGTGCCACGAGCGTAATGGCAATCAGGATGACGGCAAAGACGATCAGCCCCCATGGAACAGGGCGTTTGTTGATTGCCTGACCGTCAGCATCCACTGCCATTCGCACAAGTGGGCGACGCGGATCGCTCTTGGTCTTCGCAACCGGGATCTCGCATCGAGTCGCCTGCGTGCGGCTCAGTTTTTCACGGGCAGCGCCATTCGCTTTCAAAACAGCAGGCGTTACAGATTTTCGCTGCTGGGACTGTTGAGAATGAACCGTAAAATCAGTGGAGGATGGTCCATCTCCGATCAGGATCGAAACCCCGTCGTCAGATTCCTTCAGGTCAATGTCATCAGCGAACATCGCCAGCAAATCTGGACCAACTTGTTCGGTCTGCAGGACAGAGCTACTCAGATCCGCAATCAGTTCCGCCGGTGTCTGGTATCGCTGCTCTTTTTTCTTTGCCATCAACCGGTGAATGATGGCAATTAATGCTTCAGGAACCTTGGGATTCAGAATCCGCGGGTCGGGTAAGGGAGCCGAAATATGAGCAGAGATCTTATTCGTCACGCTCCCCATTGGGTAAGGCGGAGAACCTGTGATCAGGTGATACCAGGTACACCCCAGCGAGTAGAGATCGCTCCGGATGTCGGCAGCCTTACTGTTACTCGCCTGTTCGGGCGCCATGTAATCGACGGTCCCGACGGTCGTTCCATCTCGGGTAATGGTCGTATCGAGAGTGTCGTCGATTGACCTCGCCAACCCCATGTCCGTGAGCTTCACGGTCCCTTCGCGGGAGATCATCAGATTGGATGGTTTAATATCCCGGTGAACGATGTTCCGTTCATAAGCATGCTGCAGTGCGGCAGCAGCCTGGCGCATGATTTCGACAGATCTTTTAATGGGGATCGGCCCACGTCGATTCACCCATTCCAGAAGATCAATACCGTCGACGAACTCAAGCGCCAAAAATAAATGACCGCTGGCTTCCCCTGCTTCGAAGACGCTGACAATGTTTTTGTGTTGCAGAAGTGCGGCAGCCTGGCCTTCTGACTTGAAGCGTCGCACAAGAGTCGGGTTCTTTGCACGATCGAGTGGCAAGACTTTGAGAGCAACTGTTCGCTTCAGTTCGGAATCCGTCGCCAGATAGACGGTTCCCATTCCCCCGGCGCCCAATTGCCGAATGATCTCATACTTACCAATTCGACGAACCTCTTCCCGCGGTTCTTGATCTGGAGTGCGGGAAGGTTCGGACATTGGCAATCTCGTGCGTTTAGTTCGAATTCGTTGGAGAGAGTATCACTTAGAGTACAGCAACCGACAACTTCTTAAATCCCGAAGTCTGATCTTTCCAACAACTGGAATTCACTCGTTACCGCAAGATTGGCAGCCACCTTCAAGCATCTTTGTGCAGGCACATCGTCGATCGTTCACTGAGGTCCCAAGGCCTTCAGTCAGAACAATTGACTCCCTCAAGACATCAATCGCCCCCAAATCCCGTATGAATCGACTGCCAGAAAAGTCGCTAATCAGGACGAAAATTCATTCACGAACACTTTGGATCATACTTGGCACTTCCACACAGCGTCAAAGGCGAATCCCGCAGTTCGTACACGAAGTTTCCCGAAACCTCCTGAATTCGACATTCCTGATCCAGTATTCTGGAACCGCATTTTCCGCACAAACGGCACAGCATTCCAAACAGGTCTCTGACGACCCATTCGATCAGCTCACCGTTGGAGGTTGGAACGAATCGAAGTCCAATTTGGATCAGTTCGATTTGCGATATTCTCTGACTCAGCCTCACCACATCGTTCCCATCAGGTCTTCAGGATTTTGACACTCTCCCGAGCGACGACCACGGTTCCAATGTCACAATCGGTCCAATTTTCTTATCATCCCAGACAGCAATGCGATCGAGCCAAATGGCAAGGAGGAAGACGGCAACCTGAAATGTCCGGCAGGAGATGACAGGCCGTCTTTACTCATTCACTGAAATGATCGCAGGTTCTGACAGAGTCTGAGTGTGGGAAGGAACGCGAAATGGAATTGGTCCAATCCCTTTTGAATGTCATCATGGCCATGACCTCGTTTGTCATTGTCCTGAGCAAGACACTCTTTCCCTGGCTTCCATTGGGACTCTGGATTGCATTCTGGCTGTTCGCCGTCAATTGGAGGCAACTCTATCCTGTTCTTTCACGTGGAGCCGGAGTCGGTGCCTGCCTGCTGAGCCTGCTGATTGTCTTCGTCTGGTGCACGCTCGCTGAACCTGCAAATGGCACACACAACCTGGCAGGTTTGCAGGTGAGTAATCCTGTTGGAAAGTTTGTGTACGTCAGCAATCTGATCATCATTGCAATGTTTTGCGGCTCCGTTCAGTTGGCCGGAACATGCGGACGATGGTGCAACTTCGACGCTCAGTCGCCTGCGGACAAACACAAGGAACACGAAGCGAAACATCCGCACGCCTGATTTCAGGCTGCAAGTTTCTCCGCCTACGCTCTGTTACGAATCCCCTGCTCCTTATTAATGACGCCGATTGCCATGGATCGTCCCGATCAGACATCTCAGCACAAAGGACGTGGAGAACAGACGCCGTTGCATCGTCGTCAGATGTTGAAAGGCTTCCTCGGCCTGATGTCGGCTGCTGTCGGATTCGAATCGATTCAAAAGGCGTTCGCTCAGGATGCACAGCGACATGCTGTTGACCAGTCGATTTCAAGAGCCCTCGAATACATCTCTGCCCAGCAACATGCGGACGGATATTGGAAAACAGAGGCCTGGGGTGAATCGACGGCAATCACGGCACTCGGTGTCATGGCCTTTATGGCGGCTGGGTACATCCCCGGTGAAGGAAAATACGGAGAACAGATCGTCAAAGGGGTGAAATGGGTCGTCTCTCAGCAGCAAGCCAACGGAATGCTGATTCTCAAGACGCAAAGCCATGGGCCGATGTATGACCATGGAATCTGCTCGTTAATGCTTGCCGAAGTCTGCGGCATGATGGAAGCGGCCGACGCTGTCCCGGTTCGCCGAGCATTGGAGAAGGCGATTCGCCTGATCCTTGAATCTCAGGCAGTTGAGAAATTTGACCGTCATCAGGGTGGCTGGCGTTACCAGATTGACAGTCGCGACAGTGATCTGAGTGTAACCGGCTGGCAGGTTCTCGCATTACGGGCAGCCAAAGACATCGGATGTGATGTCCCGGCCGAAGCGATCGATGCAGCGATTCATTATGTGAAGATGTGTTCGGATCGAAAGCAGAATGGCTTTGCCTACCAACCTGGAAACAGCCCCACGCCAACATTGACAGGCTGCGGCATCACCTGCCTGGAAGTCTGCGGCGATCACCATTCAGAAGAAGCACTCGCAGCTGTGCGCTGGTTGCAAACACACCCGTTGGTCGAACAATCCGCTTACTTCTATTACGGCGTGTATTACACCGGAGTAGGACTGTTCAAAATCGGCGGAGACACCGCCACAAAGAACTACGATCATCTCGCCGGAATCCTGCTCGCAATTCAACAGGACGACGGGAGCTGGACTCCCCGATACGGCAGCGAGAAGCAGGCTGGAAAGATCTACACCACCAGCCTCGCAATCCTGTCACTCGCAGTGGAGTATCGCTATCTGCCGATCTATCAGCGATAACTCCACCCTGCCCTCGATTGTCTGAAACCGCGTTCCGACGTGCGGGTTTCCGTCTTTCGTCTGACACAGCAACTGACAACACAACTGTTGCTCGTTCACAGCTCAGACAGATTCACAGCCCAGACAGAAGCAGATTAACGAACTCGTAGCTTGTAGTCCTTGTTGCGCTGATCGAAGTCAGATGCAGTCAGGTCCTTCTGGATGTTCAGATCTGTGTATGCATAGAACTCGACGAGTGTCTCTTCGTCAATCGACTCTGGTGCGGCGTCGCGTGCCCAGGTGTAGTTCTTCACACAAATCGGAAGAGAAAGTTCTTTGTCGACAAAGACCATCGACTTGCGATAGGTCGCGTGAATCTCAGGGCTCTGGTAGTTGATCTGATACAGATAACACGAACGGCCTTCGAACTCCTGATTGTCGATCAACTCACAGGTAAACCCGTTGCCCCGTTCGAGGTCCTTTTTCTGATAATCCAGAACAGTGTGTCCGAGCTGAAGTAGACCTGCTTTTGTGATCGGATGACGTGATTCGGACATCGCCAGATCGCCTTCCGGCTCCAGGCTGAGCAGACCTGTCAGACGTCCTTTAATACCGCCAGGCTGTACCAGCAGGTTGCCGCTATTCTGCCCTTGCACGTAGATCAACTGGCGTCCGCGATCCCCAGAGTTCCACTTCATGTAGACGCTGAAGGGCTCATGTCGGATCTTCAAATCGATGTTCTGTTCTTCGCTGAGCGTTCCGTTGATTCGCTCCTGGCGGAACATGCTCGCTGTATAATCCGGGACGCTGGCGAAGTTGCGGCATCCTTTCTCAAGCAGCGACGAGGCCATTTTAATAGCCCAAATTCCACGCAGTGTCCCATCATCATCCGCAATCGGAGTCAAAGGGCTGATCACTGAGCTCCCTGAATTGACTTCAAGGGATGCCATCTGCCTGGGCGTGCCGAGTGACGCTGTGACGACTGGTGCCGCCTTCGCAGTCTTGACACTTCCTCCGTCAGCGCCCGAAACAAATGGATCTAAATTGAGATGGGAGAATCCCAGCGCAAGACCTGCAATGGATGCTGCAAGGAAATTACGCTTGAATGGAGATACTGACCGATCCGATCGCAACATGCGTCGTTACCCCGGGGCTGGAAGTCCAGTAACTTATCGAACAAAGGAGCGAACACCACGATGATGCAGCCGAAGATCCGCCAGAGCGACGGTTCCTCGAAGAGCAAGGGCTGATTCATCAGAAAAATCGCGAGTGATCTGTGTTCTCTCGCAATAGTTCATGTTGGTAACCATCTCTTTCGGCAATTCTGACCTGTCGAATTTTCATCAGATTCAAAGGTTTGCACGCAAAGAAGGAATTTGTTCTTCCCCGTCATTTCATTAGTCGAAAGTCGGATGGACTATCGAATTGCCCTCTTTGAAAAATTCGGTCGAATCCCTCCAGTCCGGACAACTTAAGGGACGTTCATACCGATCAGGCAAAATAGAGTAAGTCACCCCAGGATCACGACGTCACATGCTGTTTTCAAAGCCAGCATGAAATCATTCACCACAGAAGAACGGGCCCTCAATTCGGTGGAATTGATTCCGTCTCTCATGCTGAAATGCTCTTTATCGCATCACGAGACGCTGTTTAAGAAGGCGGCATTTCATCAGGCGAAACAATCGATATGCGGTCTCGTTGTCGATTTGAGATCCACGGGAGTGTCATACAGGCACTGCAGCAGTAATGACTAACTCAACTCGATAACCGGGAGCCGCAAGCGCCGCTGAAACACACGCTCTGGATGGGGCATGCCCGAATGGGACCCATTGATCCCATTGACGATTGAACTCTGCCAGATCACTCAGGTCAGGGAGATAGATGACAACCTGAAGCAGGTGATTCCGGTTGGTTCCAATTTGAGACAACGTGGCGTCGAGTTGCGACAAGACCTGCTCGAACTGTTCCGCCGCAGGCAGTGTTGAATCTTCAGGGACTTCGACGAAGTAAGCGACTCCATTATGAATCACAACATCTGACCAGCGCTGGCTCACGCCAATTCGAGTGATCTGCTTCACGACACTTAGTCCCGTTCAAAGAATCACGAGGTTCACCTTCGCATTGCAGTCGTTCTTCTGTTCTACACCCGTCGGTCCGATTCAGGAGCCAAGACGCTGCAAGCAGAAGAGGGAGACGCAATGCACAGGGGAACTTGCTTAAAAATGAAAAGAGTGCCCAACCGGATCGCTGGTTGAGCACTCACGTACAGACTTGATTCGTTCCAGAGACAGTCTAAATCTTCCGTCTAAACAGACGACGCTCAACTAGAACTTGCATTGCTCGATCTGGTCCATGGTCCACCCGTCAGGCAACACTGTGTGCTTCGGGATGATGATCACGCCGTCACGAACAAAGAGTGGGCCACAACGACCATCTGGAGGATTGTCGCAAGGAGGGCGGACCGTGACGTTCTTTCCGATGCGGCAGTTCTTGTCGACGATTGCCCCTTCGATATGGGACCCTTCTCCAATTCCGAGAGGGGGATCATTCGGCGCATTTCGCACAGCCTGTGGGTCGGTTTCGTAATAGTCGGCCCCCATCAGCACGCAACGTTTCACAACGGCATTATCGCCGATCACGCTTCGTAAGCCGACGACGCAACCATCCAGCACGACCCCTTTGCCCAATGTGCAACCATCAGAAATCAGGGTTCCGTCGATCTTCGTTCCGTCCAACCGCGATGGCGGGAGATAGCGTGGACGTGTGAAGATCGGCGAGCCTGGAATGTTCATATCGAACGGCGGATTGGGGCTCGCCAATTCCAGATTACATTCATAGAACGCTTTGATCGTCCCAATGTCTTCCCAGTACCCGTCGAACAAGTGCGTCTGCACATGCTTCGCACGGATCGATGTCGGAAAGACCTCTTTCCCGAAGTCGTGGTAGGACGTTTTCTGCAACACGTCAACAAGGACATCACGGTTGAACAGGTAAATTCCCATGCTCGCGAGGTAGTTTCGCCCGTTACATGGAATTCCTTTCGACTCGATCCAGGCACCTTCGGTATAGAACTGTTGAAGTTCCTGTTTGGACTTTGGCTTCTCAATGAAGCCTTCCACTCGGCCAGAATTACTGAGTCGCATAATCCCGAAATCCGACGCCTTTTCGGCATCGATCGGCAATGCGGCAATGGTGACGTCTGCCTTGTTCTGAAGGTGCGTTTCCAGCATTTTTTGATAGTCCATGCGATACAGCTGATCGCCGGACAGAATCAAAACGTACTCAACGCCGGGTTGCTGTAAATAACGGAGCTGCTTTCGCACTGCGTCCGCTGTTCCCTGATACCAGTCAACCGACTCGTTTGTCTGTTCCGCTGCCAGAATTTCAACAAAGCCGCCGTTGAACTGGTCAAAGTTGTAGGTCTGTCGAATGTGGCGATGCAAACTGACTGAGTTGAACTGCGTCAGCAGGTAAATACGACGCATATCACTGTTAATACAGTTTGAAATCGGAATATCGATCAGCCGGTATTTCCCTGCCAGAGGGACAGCTGGCTTGGAGCGTTCTGCAGTGAGAGGCATCAGGCGTGTGCCTTTACCGCCTCCCAGAATGAAGCTGATGATATTGCTCATAGCGGACGTTCCCGACTCCTCACGGTATTTCAGATCGAATCTGTGATCTCAATCGCTGACCAGGAAGGACCACTGTCCTGTGAGCGTTTGGTTTGTTTTCGACGGGTGAACACTTCGTCAAAATCCAACAAGGCTTATTGTGCCGGGACGAATGATTCCCGCAAGTCCACTGTTCACGAGTTGCTTATTTCGAGAAGATTTGCAGAGCGCAATCTCATTAGAACGAATATCAAATTGCTGCGGCAATATCTGGCACGCGGAAAATGGAATTCATCTGGCCAAATAATGGCTGACCGCGTACGCGCCTGACGAATCCACCAGACAGCCTCCCGCCGGATGCAACCTGCCTGGCAGTCAAACGTCTGTTCTCGACGGATGTCAGTGGCATTCTCGCGAATCAGAAATCAGACCTGATCGTCCCGAATTTGCCGACAATTTCTCCGGGCGTTCTCCACAACAGAAATCCTTCCCGGATAATAAAAGAGCCCGTCAAAGTATCCGCTGGGACTTTGACGGGCTCCGACTTCGATGGATTTTTTACCGATTCTATCGATCCGAATATGCGATCGATTCCACCAACCGGATCAGCACCTGACGCACCTTACAGGTCGAGCAGTTTGTGCATCAGTTCTGCGGTGTCTTCCAGCGACTTGTCTGGCCCTTCTCGAGTTGCCCAACCGGTATAACCGATCTGCTTCAGCGAGGCACGGACAGCTGGCCAATCGACATCCCCTTCGCCGAGCCGACAGAAGCCGTTTTTAACGCCCCAATCTTTCACGTCGAGTTTAACGATTCGCTTGCCGAGAACGGCGATCCACTCTTCAGGTTTACCGAATTTGCGGACGTTTCCGATATCGAAGTAAGCGCCAACCCAAGGGCTGTTGATCTCATCGAGATAGTCCCGGAACTGTTCTGGAGTTTCGCAGAAGCCGTTCCAGACGTTCTCGATCAGAATCGGCACACCAATTCGAGATGCAAGTGGCAATGCCTTGCGAATCTCAACGATTGAACGCTTCCAGACGTCATCGTGTGTTTCTTCTGGACCTGTGACTTTACCAGGGACCAGCAGAACAGCAGAGCCGTTGATCGCACGACAATCTTCCATCGCCTTGAGCAGGCCCTGCAGGCCAGCTTTCCGAACTTCCGGGTTTGGATCAGAGAGCCGCTGGTTCCAGTGAACCTGGTCGACGATCCCGTGAACCGGATAGTTCACTTTGGCTCGGGCTGCATTCAACGCCTCGACGTTCAGTCCCGGGCTCTGGGTTTCGATCCCGTCGAACCCAATGCGTTTGTATTTTTCAAGGACTTCCACCATCTCGGCTTCGGTCTTACCGACGTAGCCTCCCTTATTGGAGATGTAGATTCGGCCCTTATTTTCCAGCTTGGCACCTTCTGCAGATGCGGAACGTGGGGCGATTGATCCCAACACCGCACTGGCAGCGAGACCAGCAGTACACTTCAGGAAAGTTCGACGCGAAGGTGTCGTCATTACAAGCTCCGGGGTGTCTAAAACTAACTTCGAACAGATGAACCAACGTCTCCACATTGGTCGCTGACGTCAAAGAACGAACAGAACCTGTGAAACCGCAAAGCGTTCAAGAACCTCCTGCGACTGCGTCACATCCTCTTCAAGGAATGCTTCACCCTCTGTCGACAAATGCAGGAGATTTCTGATGCATCAGCATACACAACTCATCCACAACGTGCCTGCAAGATGGGAGGGATAATTGAGGCCGACGTTCAGGTTTCTCGCCTTCTCCGATACCAGTCATTGACATTGCGCATACAATTGCCGTTGAAGCGCACTTCTATTGAAAGTGATCGCAAGAGAAATCGTCAAAGTTTCAGGTACGTTGCGGCGCATTCCTTCATCAATGAAACACTCTCGATTTCCAATGGGAACGAAAGCGACTGCCGCGCATGTCTGAACACAATTGTGGTTATGACAGTCACTCCGCCGCATAAGAAAACAATAATAGAGGACGTTCTCATGTTAATCGGTGTGCCGCGTGAAGTAAAAAAGGATGAGTACCGAGTTGCCATTCTGCCTGTCGGTGTCGACGAACTGGTTCACGCAGGGCATCGAGTGCTGATTCAATCGAATGCCGGAATCGGGAGCGGAATCACAGACGACGACTATGCCAGACAAGGGGCAACGATCGTCGCGACGGCCGAAGAAGTCTTTTCAGAGGCCGAGCTCATCCTCAAAGTGAAGGAGCCGCAGCCGAAGGAATGGAAGCTGCTTCGACCTGGACAAATGCTGTTCACCTATCTTCATTTCGCAGCAAGTCAGGAGTTGACGCTCGCAGTTGTCAAATCTGGAATCACCGCACTTGCGTACGAAACCATCCGAGGAGCAAACGGATCGCTTCCCTGTCTGACACCGATGAGTGAAGTCGCAGGAAGAATGAGCATTCAGGAAGGGGCGAAATATCTGGAGCGCCCGCAACAGGGCCGAGGTGTTCTCTTAAGTGGCGTGCCTGGAGTTCAACCTGCGCATATCGTGATTCTGGGAGGCGGTGTCGTTGGGAAGAATGCCGCAAAAATTGCAGCGGGATTTCAGACAGATGTCGTCATCATGGATGTGAATATTGAACGACTGCGTTATCTGGAAGACATCTTCCCTCCGAACGTGACAACGCTGTTCTCCGACAAACACAACATTCGCGAACAGCTTCAAAAGGCCGATCTTGTCATCGGATCCGTTCTGATCCCCGGTGCAAAGGCCCAACTTCTTGTGACTGCGGAAGACCTCAAAATCATGAAGCCCGGTGCTGTGATTGTCGATGTCTGCATTGATCAGGGCGGTTGTTTTGAAACGAGTCGCCCGACCACTCACTCAGAACCGACCTATGTCGTTGACGATATTGTCCACTATTGTGTTACAAATATGCCGGGCGCGGTGAGCCGAACCAGCACATACGCTCTTTGCAATGTCACCCTGCCTTATGTCCTGCAAATTGCGAATCGAGGTTTGGCCGGTGCCTGTGCTGTGGTCCCTGGTCTGGTCGATGCTGTCAACATTGCTGACGGACAGATCACAAACAAAGCGGTCGCCGAAACGTTTGGAATGCCTTATGTCGCGTGGAAGCCATAGCAGAGTGCTGGCCAGCAACCATCACCGTTCGCGCTTCCTGATTTCATTCAGGCGTAGTCGGTGCGTTGGCATTCTGCTGGCTGGTTACTTCTGTCTGTCAGGTCAAAGTGTCGTTCAGGCGGATTCGGAGATTGATCTGATTCGTCGGTATTACGAGGCACTCCGATCACGATCGATGTTTGTGCTCGCAGAAGAAGCTGCCTCGCGTGCAGTGACGCAATCGAACCTCTCAACAGAGTCGCGAGTTGAAATCACCTTTCAACAGGCAATGACGTTCTTCGAACATGGAGCTGTCGAATCGGGCACAAGTCGCACCGAATACTGGAACGCAGCGAGAGACATTGTCACCCGATGGCTCGCAGAGCATCCCCAATCGATTCGTCACGAAGAAATGGAAGCATGGCTGTCGACCCTGACGACATTGGAAGCTGAAGTTCTTGTAAGAGACGCATTGCTCACACCGGAGGATCTGGCCGGAAGAGAGGCAGCAAAGGCGAAACTGCGTCAGGCAGTCTCCGAACTCCATCCGAACGCAGCGAAATTTGGGAAAGACGCGCCATTTCCGAAAGCGGACACTCGACCTCAAAGCGTCCTGATTCGAGAACGCGAACGACTCAGGCAAGAGAACCGATACTTCCTTGCCCTGACAGAATCCTATCTCGCCGAGTTGGAACCCATCGGGCACAATCGGACGGGTTTGCTAATGTCAGCAAGCCAGCAAGCGGATTCCATCACTCGCGGGGGAAACGATGATGGTCTTGGCACCGAAGTTCTTTTACTGAAGGCCAGACTCGCGCGTCTTCAAGGAGACGAGAAACGCGCACTCGTGCATTTAACGTCGTCAACACTGGCAGAGAAGTCACGCGAGGAACTGGACTCACTTCTTGCAGAACGGATTCAACTGGAACTCTCCAGACAACAACTCGGCGACGCATTTGATCTATTGAAAGAACGACTGGAACGCCCTGAAACTCCCAGCGATGCGTTGCGAGCGACGATCATTCAAGCCCTGCTCGCGTATGACGCCACGATCCCACGAACCGAAGGTTCAGGGACAGAAAGCGATTACATTAAAGAAGCAAAGCGGCAGGTATCGCAAACTCGCGGACGATGGAGGCGCGAGGCAACGATTCGATTCGATCGGGCAAAGCAGGACCAATCATTCGGCCCAAAGCTCGCAAACACGGTTCGGCAGGCCACGGCCGCGTGGCAATCAGGTCAGATCAACGAAGCCGCTCAGTTGTTCACCGCCGCTTCGAATGAAGCTCGAGAAGCAAAGCAAGTCGACAATGCGTTCACCTTTGGCCTGACGGCGATTTCACTGCTGATTCAGGGAGAGCACTGGAATGAACTGATCTCCTTTTCTGAGCAGCTCGCTGCAATTGCACCGGACCACCCTAAAGCAATCGAAGTGGATTTGCTGAAGTGTTACGCGATCGGTCGAATCGACTCAAAAAGTCAGCGTTTTCAGGACGCTCTCAAGAAGCACATTCAGCAATATCCCAACTCATCCACCAGATGGGACGCGGTCAGAATGCTCGGTGTTCACGAAGAGTTGCTGAACCACCACGTTGCTGCTCTGGAGTTCTATCAACAAATCCCGGCCGACCATGCATCAAGAGAGGAAACAGACCTGCGGAGCCTGCAACTCGTTGAGACTCTTCAAGCTGGTCCGACAGCACTTGATCCCAGCCAGTCGAGCACCATTCAAACCGTCCTCAACAGCATCATCCACAGGCGTCAGGGAGCATCGGAAAGTTGGACGGCGACACAGGCGAAAATCATGTTTCAATGTGTGCGACTTCTGATGGGCTCTCCGTCGAATGAGACTCAGGTCCACAAGATTCTCGATCTCCTGCAACGCCGGATCATCGCCGTCTATCAGGAATCGCTGAAACGCGGAGAAGCGGTTCCCAAGGAATGGGCGGAACTTCGTGAGACAACTGCTCAACTGCGAATCATCTCCCTCGCAGGTCGAAATCAATTCGACGAAGCACGCACACATCTGGAATCACTGCAATCAACAGAACCTGAGTTTCTGCTGACCGTCCTGACCGGGTTGAATGAACTCGCAACACAACTTCCTCAGGAGAAGCGTTACGAACTCGGACATCTCCAGTTGCAAACCATCCGCGGGATTCAACGACGCCGCTCCGAACTCAACCCACAGCAGCAACTCCTTTTGGACGAAGCAAACGCGAAAGCCTGTATTGCGGTCGCAAACTGGAGCGGAGCAATTGCCGCCTACGAAGAACTTGTCAAAGCAGCACCAGACGACCCGAAGTACTTTAAACCGCTGATCGAAGTCTTGCAGAAGCAGGGACTGCCGGCTGACCTTCAGCGTGCTCTGCAACTTCTGAAACGACAGGAATCCCTGTCCGCCAAAGGTTCACCAGCATGGATTGAGTGTCGGGTTGATCAAGCCACATTGTTGAAACAATCAGGTGAAACGGATGCAGCCCGCAAGTTACTTGGAGTGACTCGAACTCTGTATCCAGTGATGGGATCGCCAGCACTTCGAGATCGCTCAAATGCACTGTGGAACTCTCTGAATCCGAAGTGAAAATCCTGTCTAGAATGTCAAATGCGGCTCTGAATTACTTGCATTCTGCTGAATCTGGACAGTCTCAGCGCCATCCGCCGGCGTCTCAGTCAGTTGGCTCTCAGAGATCTGTTGCATCACACTTGGATTCAGGCTGCGAAGGTGATTCTCTTTAACGGTCACTGGCTCTGCAAGTACGACTATCAATTGCAGAACGCAAATCATGATTCCCCAACGGCAGTTTCGAAACGCAAGCAGCGATGCACGATTGTCGACGGCATCATGAAACTCTTTCAAATCGCGGAACCTCTGCGAGGAATCTTCCGCGAGTGCGATTCTTAAAATTGCCGAGAGCGATTTCGCCCGACCACGTCGATTCCCATTCGTTGCGATTCCTCCATCACTTCCTCTCGAAATGCGAACAGGGTTCTGCGATGGAGGGGATCCTGTCATCAGAAAATGCAGAATCCCACCTAGACCATAGATATCAGTCGCCGCTGTCCATTGAGATGATTTCCCAGCGCATTGCTCCGGTGCCATGTACTCCAGTGTCCCGGCAGCAAAGACGAGTTCAGGACCTTGCTTCTCTGCCAGGAACCAACTCATTCCAAAATCAATGAGCTTGCATCGTCCATCCTGCGTGATCAAGACGTTTTCTGGCTTGAGATCGAGATGCAGGACCCCGGAACGATGAGCCGTTTCCAGCGCATCAGAGATCTGCAACATCACATCTCGCACCAGGTGTACATGCGGCCGCGACCTGGAAAATGCATCTTTCAATGTCTTGCCGGCAATGTATTCCATCACCAGAAAAGGTTGGTCATCTTCGATTCCAACGTCGTAAAGATGCACCAGCCCTGGATGTCGAATCTGCGAAAGGACTGCCGCTTCCTGAGCAATTCGCGAAACAGCAAACGTCTCTGGATCGACTCGTGAATGCGACACTTTGATCGCCACATCACGATTTAATTGAGGATCCCAGGCCCGATAGATTGTTGCCTGTCCTCCCCGACCGATTTCATTGATTACTTGAAATCGTCCGATTGTTTGCAGGCGTGGGCTGAGCGGAACGCATTTCTTACCGAATGGGCGAGTGGCATTTCGACAGAGTGCATCAAGTCGATTCAGATACCGCATCCGTAGCGGATTCGACATCGTACATCGATCTCGCAACCTGATTCCGGGACTGGATTTCAAACTAACCACTGACTTCTCAATCCTGCATAAATCGGCCAAAGCATGTTCGAATCAGGTCATAAAATGTGAGTTGCCTGCATGAGGCGAGACAATTTCACACCCCGCCCTCCTGAAGATTGCGTCATCGTCGAAACATCGCGAATTGCGAAAATGCACACCGACATGCGCGACTCCTGCTGAATTCAAAACGAGAGGCGGTCCATCCGGCTTCCTCTGTCTGCTGACTCAAATGCCGACACCTCTTCGCAAAGCACCTCACCATGAAACTCGCAAAATTCACGTAGCCTGGAGACGACTCGACTGGTGTTGATATAGACGGCATTCGTCGACACTCCCACAGCGCGAGCGGTCTCTTCTGCAGGTCGATTTTCGAGAGCATGCAACACAAAACATTTCCATGTGTTGCTGCGAAATTCACTCTCCAGACTCGCCATTGCCGTTTGCAACATGCCCAGTCGAAATTCACGCATCCAGTGATCATCTGATACCGGTGATGAAACCCCTTCCAGTTGATCGCCGATATTCAGGCAACCGGTCCTGCGACGATGAAAATCGATCGCTTTGTTGGTCGTCACATGACGAAGCCAATGACGAAAGAAGCCCCTTTTCCGCTGGTAGGAGAATGTCGGCAACACTCGCAGGAGTTGCACCAACACATCCTGAACGGCATCGTCGATATCCTGAGGACGGACCCCTGCCCCACGAACCGTCCTCAATATCAATGGTCGGTAGATTTTGAGGAACTCCTCCCATGCATGCTCTGCAGCCTCGCCTTTCAATTGAGTCAAAAGTGAACTTCGAGTTGCAGACACTTTGAGGCACTCCATCAATTAGAAAGAACAACTCAGGACTGGAGCATGCTCCAAGCCCACGTCCCTGACACAGTCGCACATCGAATGTGGTGCCAGTTTCGAAACAACAATCACTTGCAAGCAGACACGGCGAGCGGGGACTGCCAGCCGTTGAAAACAACGAGCCGCAATTTCTTCACACCAGTGCCTTCAGGGCATCAAACCACAATGTGATCTAAAACGAAGCACAAGCCAGCGAGAGGATGAAAGGGGGGTAGTTCAGAATGCAACACCTTTTCTTAAAACATTCGCACGCGCACATTGACAGGGGGCGCAAGTCGAAACATCTTGCGGAATAGGTACCACTGCAACAAAACTCACAGAGCGAACATCCCAAACAACCGAATCTCGCCTGATCACCGACTCTGCCTCAGCTGACCAGGCAAATCCGAAGTTGAGCGCCCACCCATTTGCCATCAAGCCGATATTTCGAACGATGCTGGTTGGGACCACTAGATAGCCTCTTCCCCGCCGAACTTAGGAGGGCTTTCATCTCGAACATGCAAGCCGAGGAATCACTTCCATATTCGAAATAAGTCAGAATTTGGACGGAGTAAAAAACCGTTTCAAGTTCCAGCGATTGGACCAAATAGTTATTCTTGATCCGTTGCCACACAGCAGCAGCGGCTACGTCAAACAAACAACGAGGGCTTACCAACTATGGCCGGTATTTCACGTCGATCGTTCCTGAAGGCCTCCGCAATCGCAGGCGCGACATTTCCTCTGATGTCTCAATCCATCACACTGGCAGCCAACAGCAAGTTGAACCTTGCTGCAGTCGGCGTCGGTGGAAAAGGCTGGTCAGACCTGATCTCGATCGCAGCGAGCCCATACGTCAACGTCGTTGCCTTGTGTGACATTGACGAGAGCAAAGAGCATTTAGGACGTGCCGCGGAGAAATACCCTCAAGCCAAAACATTCACCGACTGGCGTAAGCTTCTCGAAGAATCCAAGATCGATGCCGTTCAGGTCTCAACACCAGACCACATGCACGCCCCGATTTCGTTGGCGGCAATGGCTCTCGGCAAGCATGTCTATTGTCAGAAGCCGCTGACTCATACTGTTTTTGAAGCCCGGGCGATGAAAAACGCAGCCAGAAAATCTGGCGTCGTCACCCAAATGGGAAATCAGATTCAGTCACATAACGCCTACAGAACAGCCACTCAGCTGGTCCACGACGGAGTCATTGGAAAGGTCAAAGAAGTTCATTCATGGCAAGGCGGAACTCCGACCTGGCGAAAAACCACGACCCGCCCCGCCGGAACGGATCCAATTCCATCTGCAGTTCACTGGGATCTATGGCTCGGTGCCGCTCCGGAACGCCCATACAAATCCGAGATCTACCATCCATTTAACTGGCGAAACTTTCAGGACTTCGGGACAGGTCAGCTCGGAGACTTCGGCTGCCATATTCTCGACCCGGTCTTCACAAGCCTGAAGCTCACAGCGCCGCTCACCGTGGTTGCGCAAGCTCCAGAAATGAACAAAGACATTTGGGCGAACACGTCCAAAGTGGAATATGTCTTCCCGGCAACAGAGTATACCACTGGCCCGACAATCAACCTGACCTGGCACGATAAGGAAGGTTACACGCCTGAACCTTCAAAGCTGGGGCTGCCTGACAGCGTCAAACTTCCAACCGCAGGTTCTGCGTTGATTGGGGAAAAGGGAACATTGATTATCCCTCACGTTGCCCCACCACGTCTCTACCCAACCGAGAAATTTGCCGAGTTCAAATTCCCAATGCTGGATCCGCGCGACCACTACACATCATGGGTGGACGCCTGCCGTGGAGAAGACAAAGCAACATCCAACTTCGACTACTCAGGTCCACTGACCGAGGCAGTCCTCGTTGGAACCGTTGCTCTGCACACCCCCGGCGAGAAGCTGGAATGGAACACTTCAGAGCTGAAGTTCAACAACTCTGAAGCAGCGACCCAGCGTTTGTCCAAGCCATATCGCCGTGGTTGGGAGCTGACAAAAGTCTAGACCGGTTCGGCTTCACGTGTGATCACGTAGAACCAGTCACAAAAAGTAGAGGTCGAGCCGCTCAAGGAGTGGCTCGACCTCTTTACATTTCAGAAGGCAGAAACTCCGGCATTTCACCCGCTCTGAGATTCCGATGCAGTTCAGAATTCGAGAGAGACAATCACCTCCCTCCAACCAGACGCATCCCATCCCCCCCTAATACACCACTAATCCCTATTCCACCCCAAACTCCTGCCCCGCACATTACTCATTTGTTACAATCCCCCTGTAACGGTAATCAGGAGCGAATCGTGTCAATCGATTTCATTTTTCTCATCGCATAGACACATTACTCCGTAACCTACTGTTCCAACGCCACTTACAAATCATGAAACAAGTTGTCATTTTCCACGGATGCCAAAACTCTTGTAGAAAAACGTCGTTACTACGCATAAGATCGCCGAAATAAGCAAAAGAGATACTATCGACAACCATGTTCTCTCACGTACCTTATTGAATCCGAATGACGGTGATTGGCATGCAGACTGCAGTGTCCATCAGGTTGAACTCGCCTGGAGCAAGGCAAACTCATTGCCGACAGCGTTTCCAGGCAACGACACCAGTCAGATCCGCCACCATCGCCTGAGTCGATGTTGGAATAGAATCCACTTGGACGCTACCAAAAAATGAAATCAGCCCAGATCTACATCGCCCTGAGTGTTGTCGCCCTGCTGCTGTCTGTCGGGATCGTCGTTCAGAAGTCGATCCCGCAGGAAGAGTGGAATCAGTTTTACGCGACGGGCCGAATTCCTCCTTCGCTGATCCCGCCAGCGAAAGCCAAGAAGAGTCAAAAGTCAGGGGAGGCCCCTCTGGACGAAGGCGATGAAGGCTTAGTTGCGGAAACCGAACTGGCCCCAATCGACGAAACTGTGAAATCCTGGGACGAGCTTTTGATTCGGGCCGGGAACGTTCCTCGTCTTTCCGAGATTCCCTGGGAAACTCAGGAAATCGAATCCATTCTCAAGCGTACTCGCGGGATCGAATGTCGTCTGACTCCACCGGGGACAGATACTGCTCCCTACCCGGAACGCTTGGGGACCGAAGAACTTCCTGTCGTGAGTTTCCGCAAAACGGCTGTCGTGGTCGGCTTGAATGTTGACCCGTCCGCACAAAGACTCCTGCCGAAAGTCTCGCGTTCTGCCATTGAGGACTATCTCAATAAGCACATGCTCGCCATTCAGGCAACCATCTTCCAGAACAAAGAGGGCGAGACGACATTTGCAGGTCCAATTCAGGCAGCATTCGTCTCAAAGTCATCTCAATCGACCACCATTGCTCCGGAACCAATGATCAATGACGCAGTGCGAAATATTCGCCTTCTCGGAGCATTGAATAGTCCTGAGCAACAAGACCAACTGGCTGCGAGAACACTGGTCCTGGCTTTCAAGTATTCGCGTGATCTTGCCGACGGACTCGCGACATCCTCCATTCCAGTTGACGAGTACGAGCTCCTCTTCCTGCACCTGCCTACTGACGATTATGCAGGTAATGGTGAACCAACGATCGTGGCATTTGCCACGACTGATGGCCGCAAAAAATTCATGCAGATCGCAAATCCAATCGTGAAACGAACTCTCACTCCGACTGTGACCGCGTCTGTCCGCTTTGATGAATTCAAGTTGCTGGGAATTTACCCTGCGAGTCCCGTCGTCACAGCGGTTAGAACTCGCTCAACGGATGCAGTGGACACCGAACTCGTCATTCGCCGATTAAGAGGAGAAGACGGCCTGGCCCAGATTTCATTCAACAAACTGCTGGACGAAATGTACCATGCGTCTTTGATCTCAACGTCACAACGTTAATCACGAAGACAACAATCTCTGCAATCCCCACGATGATATGAGATGGGCTTTGCACAAAGAGGTTTCTCTAAAAGGCGGCTTCCAATGGAAGCCGCCTTTTTGTTGTTCCAGCGAGAGCAGCAGAACCAGTCCCCCGAGGTACAATTGACTGTCGCCAATAGAACACAGTCGCCGTTGTATGACGATGCTCACAACTTTGGTGCAGACACTCTTTACCTGCTGGTCGCCGAACTGAGCGCAACAAAAAAAGAACCACTGCCAAGAAAGCAGAGGTTCTTTTCGGATATATCAAATTATCGCGCAACAACTCACGAACAGCGAGTCAACGCATCTTGCAAATTCCTAAGACACGAGTGCCTCAGGAAATTACTTAGCAGCGGCTTTTGCGAGAAGCTTCGCCAAACGTGATTTGGTACGTGAAGCGACGTTCTTGTGAATCAGATTCTTTGATGCAGCCTGATCGAGCTTCTTTGAAGCCAGGCGGAGAGCAGCATCAGCGGCAGCTACGTCACCGGCTTCGGCGGCAGCTCGGGCCTTCTTCACTGCTGTGCGGAGCGATGAACGGCTAGCGCGATTGTGAAGGCGACGCTTATCACTCTGGCGAAGGGCTTTTTTGGCGCTGGGTGTATTCGGCATGGTCTTCTAGATGTTTTCAGTATTTCGGAGACAATCGAATCCGAAGCGACATCCATCGGGCTTCGAATTGAAGTGTGGCATCATAATCGCTTGAATTCTTCACTGCCAGCGACTGCCAAGTGATTTTCCAACCTAACCGGCAGAATTCTGCAATTTCACTAACACAGTGGACTGAAGGGATGTGCTCAATGGCGACCAGCACACTCCCACTTCTAGGAATCCCCTTCCATTCTCACTCAATCCTCGCACTAATCATCTATTTCTATTGGCGAAAGCGACATTCAACAATCGGCCGCTCACTCAGAATTTTCACAGAAAAATAGGATTTAGGTCGAAGGCGGGCCGCAAGCATTCTCACTTTTCGGAATCCGTATTAACAACCAACGCACAACGCACGAAATCCCACAGCGAACAAATGACTTAAACTATTCGAACAACGTAGCTTGCGAGACATTCACAGCAGCAAAGACCATCACGCGATCCCCTACACCACACTCCTTTCGCCGCTCCCGCAACTGGATCTCGGCCAGGGAACAAGCAGAAGTGATGCCTGACAATATCCAACCAAAATTCTCCGCTACAAAATGGGAATCAGCACACAGCGGCTCTCCAATGCAGTTCGCCCCACTCCCATCAATACTCCCTACTGTTTTGTGTAATAAGTCTCCCAAGATTTCAAACCGCAAACCTGTTTAATTGTTTTCTCAGTATAGGGATTGCTTGCTGGTCAGGAGCCCCCCCCCTAGAATCCGGTCACGCAGCAAATCAGTGACGGAGAGCACAAGCAAAGTATTCTCATTCATGCATTTAGTTGCCGAAGAGACTCGGAAAATGTTCCGGAAGCATCCGGTTTCATTTTCGAGACTTACTCCGCCACTGCGATTTTGCCTAAGCTTTCGTTCTGCCAATGACGGGCAGATTTCTTTCCTTTATCAAGACAAGGCCCTCCGACGGATGGATGGATTATCTCCGCTTCTGATCTATACGGCGATCCTTGTCGGGTTTGTAATCACCAACCTCGTCATTGCTCACTCGGTCGGGCCTCGCAAGAGGACTCCAGTCAAACAGATGCCGTACGAATCGGGGATGGACCCGGTGAGCGACGCGCGTCAGCCGTTTGACGTGAAGTTCTACCTCGTTGCGATTCTGTTCCTCGTCTTCGATATTGAATTGCTGTTCATGTACCCCTGGGCTGTCAGTGCCTTCTCAGAGGCAGGGATCCCAGTGGAACTGCGTGACACCGTTTATGCTGTCATGCTTGTATTTATGTTCACGCTGTCAGTTGCATACGTCTACGCGTGGCGCAAGGGGGTGTTCAAGTGGCGGTAGGGCTTCCTGAAAACGTATTCATGACGACTCTCGACGCTGCCGCAAACTGGGCACGTTCGAACAGTCTTTGGCCGATGCCATTCGCAACTGCATGCTGCGGCATCGAGCTGATGGCAACTGCCGCCAGTCGACACGACATGGCTCGTTTCGGTGCTGAAGTCATGCGATTCTCACCGCGACAGTGCGATTTGCTTGTCGTTGCCGGTCGAGTTGTGATGAAAATGCTCCCGGTTCTTCAGCGAATCTGGCTGCAGATGCCGGAACCAAAGTGGTGCATCTCCATGGGTGCTTGTGCTTGCACCGGAGGTGTCTTCGATACATACGCCGTAGTTCAGGGAGTTGACCGATTCATCCCTGTGGACGTTTATGTCCCCGGCTGTCCTCCGCGACCAGAACAGTTGCTTGCCGCTGTTATTGACCTTCAAGACAAGATCAAAAGCGGTGGAACACTGATGGGTCGCGAGTTCGCAGCGGAAACCACTCCGCGCGGCCCTGCTCCATTTGATGAGTCAGAACTTCGACGCCTGCGAGGATTGCCAATTCTCAATGATCGTGTCAGTTCCACTTCGAATCTGATTCTGCCAGGCGACGCAAGAATGGGACAGTTCTCGGATATCACCGGACGTCAGGGGGGAATCCGTGGTTGAGTTCGCTGAATTACAAAGTCGGTACGGCAATGAACTGACCGAAAGCACTTTTCGGGACAATCGCCGCATCGTCGTCCCTGCAGCAAAGATTTTTGACGTCCTTGCTGGATTGAAACAGGACTTCGGGTTCGATCAAGTGACAGATATCACTGCGATCGACTACCTCGAGTATCCGGACGCTGAACACCGCTTCGGCGTTGTTTATCTCCTGTTGAGTGTTTCGACCGGGGAAAGACTGATCGTCAAGACATTCGTCGACCTCCCGGATCCGCAGCTTCCTTCCGTGTATTCACTCTGGAAGGGAGTTGACTGGATGGAACGCGAAGTCTACGACATGTTCGGGATCGTCTTCACAGGCCACCCTGATCTACGACGAATTTTGATGCCGGATGAATTCACTTCATTCCCGCTTCGGAAGGATTACCCGCTGCAAGGTCGCGGAGAGCGTCACAACTTCCCGGTCATCACCCGCGCCGAGAGTTAACGCACCAGCGAACTGATAGAGTGTTCGACACGTATTGTCTTCATCACAGCACGAATCGTAATAAGAACGTCATTGCATCATGCCACTGAGTCTTGTTGATACCCAGCCGCACGCAAATTCAGAAGACAAGGAATATGCGTGGACGCTGAACTTCGGACCACAGCATCCGGCAACGCACACGACGTTGCGAATCGTGTTACAGCTGAACGGCGAGAAGGTTCTCGATGCGACACCGCACATCGGGTACCTGCACTCTGGCTTTGAAAAGCTCGGGGAACACCTCGACTTCAATCAGTACGTCACCATCGTCGACCGGATGAACTACGTTTCACCTGTTGCGAATGAAGTTGCATGGCATCACGCTGTTGAAAAACTCCTTGGAATCGAACTGACTCCCAGAGCGAAGTATCTGCGAACGATTCTCGCTGAGTTGATGCGAATCCAGGACCACCTGCTGAATATCGGGGCTGTCGGTCTCGATCTCGGAGCGTTCACCGCATTTCTCTATTTGTTCCAGCAGCGTGAAGTGATCTACGACATCGTGGAGTACGCTTCCGGCCAGCGATTCCACTGTAGCTACACGCGTGTTGGCGGTGTGCTGTTTGACGTCAACAATGACTGGGTCGAAAAGGTTCGGAAGTTCGTTCGCGAGTTCCCGAAGGTCCATGCTGAAGTTCACAAGCTGCTCACCCGAAACCGGATCTTTATTGATCGAACCAAAGGGATCGGGATTCTGACGTACGACGATTGCGTCAACATGAGCGTGACTGGCCCGCTTGCCAGAGCCAGTGGTGTCGTGCGAGACCTCCGAAAAGATGAACCATATCTGGCATATGGCGATCTCGACTTCAAAGTCGTCTGCTCCCGCGGCGGCGACTGCTATGCCCGGTATCTCGTCCGCATGGAAGAGATGCTGGAGAGTTTGAAGATTATTGAACAGGCATTGGAAAACATTCCTGCCGGTCCAGTAAATATTGACGTCGTCAGCGATATCGTGCTGCCGGCAAAACCTGCGGTCTACCGAAGTATCGAAGGGCTCATTCAGCACTTCGAAGTGATCATGCCGAATCGTGGATATCCGGTACCTCACGAAGAAGTGTATGCTGCGACAGAAGGTCCTGCCGGAGAATTGGGCTTTTACATCGTAGGCAATGGAAGCACCCGAGCGTATCGCGTAAAAACCCGTCCGCCTTCATTCGTACACTTCTCACTCTTCCCGCATATGATTCGCGGGCATCAGCTGAGTGACGTTGTGGCGGTGCTGGGAACACTCAACGTGATCGCAGCGGAACTGGATCGATAACACCAAGGTGTTGAAACGAAATCATGGGATTCCTGTCACCAGAGCTTCGCGCTCAAATTGAAGCCCACGTGCCGAACTACCCGGACAAGCGGGCAGTCACGCTTTGGGCACTGCATCACGTGCAGGATGCGTTGCGCTGCGTTCCACTCGAAGCAATTCGCGAGATTGCCGAGATTCTGGAACTGCATCCATCGCAAATCCACGACACGATGTCGTTCTACGGCATCTTTCGTGACGAGAATCACAAACTTGGGAAAGACCGATTGTGGGTCTGTCGCAGTGTTTCTTGCGGACTTCGCGGTGGCGAAGAGATGCTCGAAGACCTGTGCAAGCACTATAAGGTCAATCCTGGCGGCACAACCGAGGATGGCAAGGTCACAGTTGAGTTTGCCGAATGCCTTGGTGGGTGCGAACAGGCACCGTGCCTGCTGGTAAATGATGTACTTCACGGGAACATGGATACCGAATCCACCGTGAAGATGATGAATGAATTGAAGTAGCCGAAACGGTCAGTTGCCTCCATTACTGGAGAGCAACGAATCAAATGGCCATTCGGATTTACATATACTTCCTGCGGTGAAGAACACAGGATCGGTTGTGGCAGAGTACGAACCCGTTCTTTTGAAGCGAATCAACAACCCTGACTCAACGTCACTAGCCGGGTATCTGGCTGACGGCGGATATGAGGGGTTGAAGAAAGCGCTCGCGATGGCCCCCGCTGATGTGGCCAACTACGTGAAAGACTCGGGATTGCGCGGCCGTGGGGGTGCAGGCTTTCCGTGCGGTTTGAAGTGGACATTCCTCCCCAAAGATCACCCGGGCCCGATTTACCTGTGTGTGAACGCTGACGAGAGCGAACCGGGGACATTTAATAACCGCATCTTGATGGAGAAAGATCCCCATCAGTTGATCGAAGGGATCGCAATTGCCTGTCATGCGATCCGATCCCAGAATGCTTACGTCTACATTCGATACGAATATGGCGGCAGCTATCGGGCGATGAAGAAGGCCATCGAAGAGTGTTACGCTCAGGGGATTCTTGGCGGAAATGTACTCGGAACGGGCGCGAAGCTTGATATCGTTCTGCACCGCGGTGCCGGGGCATACATTTGTGGCGAAGAGACCGGACTGATCGAAAGTCTCGAAGGAAAGCGTGCCTGGCCACGAATCAAGCCGCCATTTCCAGCTATCGAAGGTCTGTTCCGCAAGCCAACGATCGTCAATAACGTCGAAACATTGTGCTGTGTCACACAGATCCTCAAGCTCGGGTCTGAATGGTTCAAGTCAATTGGTGTTCCTCCGGATCCAAACAATCCTCGTGACGCTGGAAGCTACGGTCCAAAGCTGTACGGGATCAGCGGTCACGTCAACACACCATGTTGCGTCGAATTGCCGATGGGCGTCACTGCTCGTGAGCTGATC
The DNA here is from genome assembly GCF_051465645.1 of Planctomicrobium limosum. Taxonomy (GTDB): domain Bacteria; phylum Planctomycetota; class Planctomycetia; order Planctomycetales; family Planctomycetaceae; genus Planctomicrobium. Next base: position 1,725,987 of record NZ_CP195790.1, read on the forward strand.
GAGAAGTATGGCGGCGGAGTCTGGAAGGGTCGCAAAGTCAAAGCGGTCATTCCAGGCGGTGTCAGCATGGGCTTCCTGACTGCAGATGAACTCGACACACCACTCGATTTCAACGGCCCGGGGAAACGTGGTTGCCTCGGACTCGGAACCGCAGCGGTCGTCGTCATTGATGACCAAACACGTATAGTTGACGTCCTGTACAATTTGGCTCGCTTCTTCTCGCATGAATCGTGTGGACAGTGCACGCCATGCCGCGAAGGAACATCATGGATGACTCGAATCCTTGAACGTATGCGAACCGGCCGAGGGCGTAAGGAAGATTTGGATTTGTTGCTGGAAGTGGCAGGTTCGATCGGCATCATCCCGGGAACAACAATTTGCGGGTTGTCAGACGGGGCTGCATGGCCAATCAAAAATGCCGTGAACAAGTTCCGAGCCGAGTTCGAATCCTATATCGAAAGCGGCGAAAGCAGTGTGACCTCAGCTCAAGAGTTGATGCAGCTGTCACATTGATCTGAATGCAACTACGGTAAGCAGTCAGAACAGTTGAATTGCGGCATCCCGAGAAGCAGGATGTCGAGATGTGTGTCGAGATCGACAACCGGAACTGAAGTCTCAATTAAAACAGAGTGGTTAGCCCACGATGCCCACAGTAATCGTCAATAATCAGCCTGTCGAAATCGGTGCAGACGAACGCCTCAACTGTGTTGACGTGGCGAAGCGTGCTGGCATCGAGATTCCGGCATATTGCTACCATCCGTCGCTGTCGATCGCAGCCAGCTGCCGGATGTGTCTGGTTGAGTACGGCGACAAGAAGCCGGACGGCACAATTGCCTGGGTGCCCAAGCTGTTACCTGGTTGTCAGACTCCAGTTAAAGATGGTTCCGTCATTGTCGCTGACAGCCCCAAGGTTGAAGCAGCACGCAAAGGAACTCTTGAATATCTGCTGCTGAATCACCCATTGGATTGCCCGACTTGTGATCAGGCCGGGGAGTGCTACCTGCAAGACTACAGCTACCGCTACGGTCGCGGTTACAGCCGTCTGCAGGAACCTAAGAACATTAAGCCGGACAAAGATTACATCGGTGATCAGATCACACTGTTCACAGATCGCTGCATTATGTGCAGTCGCTGTGTCCGCTTCACCCGTGAGATTTCCGGGACGTCAGAACTTCAGCTGATTAACCGTGGCACACACGCAGAAGTCGACATTTTCCCAGGAGAACCTTGCAACAACAAGCTCGCAGGAAACGTCGTTGACCTCTGCCCGGTCGGAGCTCTCTGCAGCAAAGACTTCCTTTATAAGCAACGCGTCTGGTGGTTGAAAACGACTGACAGCGTCTGCACAGGTTGCAGCAGCAACTGCAGTATTCATGTCGATCAGAATGACGAGCAGGTCTTCCGTCTCCGCCCTCGCACCAACCTTGAAAACCAAGGCTATTTCATGTGCGACGACGGACGCTTCGGTTGGAAATACATTACCGCTGAAGACCGTTTGACGGTTCCCGCCCGTAAAGAGAACGGAAATCTGGTTGCAAGCGACTGGGAAACTGTCCTCTCCGACCTGCGACAGATCTTCGTGGAAAAAGGGGCTCAATCCCCTGGTCGCATGGCAGCCGTCCTCTCTCCATTTATGACAGTGGAAGAGGCCTATTTGCTCGCAAAGTTCATCAAAACAGCCGATCCGCAGGCATCACTGTTCCTTGGTCCCGTCTTGATTCAGGGTGAAGACGATGTCTACCCCAAAGACCTGCACGGGCAGCCCAAAGAACAAACCAAGTTCACGATCAAAGCAGAGAAGGCACCGAACCGTGCCGGCGTCGAACTGGTCCTGAAGCACTTCATCGGGCGAGTCGAAACTTTCGACGCAGCGTTGAAGAAGTTCGCCAGTGGAACATTCGACACGGTCTACATCGTCGGTGGCGATCCAAACGGATGGATCAACGACGAAGAAGCTCGCAGCCTTGCCAATGTGAACACTGTCGTCGTTCAGGATATCCTCCCATCTCCTGCGATCGACTATGCGACTTATCTGGTTCCCGGCGGTTCATTCGCTGAACGAGAAGGAACCATGGTCAACTACAAGATGCTCGCACAGGAAATTCGCCGAGCAGTTCGCAGCCCGGACGATGCACGACCAGATGGGCGAGTTCTCTGGGAACTCTCAGAACGCCCTGGACTTTATCGTGCCTCTGCTCTGCGAGAAGAGATCAAGAAAGCGATTCCAGCGTTCGCCGCGCTGAAAGAATCGTATAGCACCGAAAAAGACAATCGGCCGTTGACACCCGAGAGTGCGCTCCATAACGCCTTGCCGGTTTTGTCTTAACCCTTAATCTATCATTGACTGTCGGTTTTCACCGTACGGACAAGACGTCGTATGCCAGAAATCCTTGTAACATTGATCACCATCAGCGTCGTCATCGGCGTGATCCTTGGTGCGTGTTCCTATCTCATCTGGGTGGAGCGAAAGCTTTCCGCCGTGATGCAGGACCGCATCGGACCAAACCGGGTCGGCTTCTGGGGATTGCTGCAGCCCATCGCTGACGGCTTGAAGTTCCTCTTTAAAGAGGAAATGGTCCCGTCGCATGTCGACAAGGTCTTGTTTGTCATGGCCCCGGCGATTGCATTGTTCACGGCGATGCTGGCCTTGGCCGTTGTCCCGTTCGGCCCTGTTGATCAGGCCCCGGAATTCATGCGATTCATCATCGCTCCCGGAATCGATATTGGTCTGGTTTACATCCTCGCCATTGGCAGTTTGAATGTTTACGCCGTCGTTTTGGGCGGTTGGGCATCAAACAATAAGTACAGTGCTCTTGGGGCTCTGCGTGCCAGTGCTCAGGTTGTCAGTTACGAAATCCCGTTGGGGATGTCCATTATCGGCATCGCACTGCTGGGAGGGACTCTCAATCTGGAACAGATTCAGACTGATCAGGCAGCCGCTGGAATTTTCGGCTGGTACTGCTGGTATCAACCGTTGGCCTTGCTGATCTTCTTCACCGCCTCGCTGGCCGAATCCAACCGCTTGCCATTCGACCTGGCAGAGTGTGAACAGGAACTGATCGGTGGCTTTCACACCGAGTACGGGGCGTTGAAGTTTGGTCTGTTCTTCCTTGGTGAATACACCCACATCATTTTGATCAGCTTCCTGACTTCAATTCTGTTCTTTGGGGGATGGCATTTCCCAATCATCGCAGAAGCTGGAAGCGTCTACCCATTCGCATGGCTGGTGAAACTACTGGTCCTCATGGCAAAAGTCGGTGCCGTGATCGTGCTGATCGTCCTGATTCGTTGGACAATCCCTCGCTTCCGATTTGATCAGCTGATGGGTCTGTCATGGAAAGTGTTCATCCCACTTGCCATGTTCAACATCCTTGCAGTGATGACCGTATTGCAATTCAATTGGGACAAGCGGTTGTTGTTCCCGATTTCACTTATGTTGTTTGGAATTGCAGGGGCAATCAGCGTTGCAGCCAAGCAGCGAGAAATTAAAGGACGTCCACTCGCTCCACAGAAAAACCTGGCGAGTGGTGGGACAGGAAGTGTCGCAGCTGAACACTAAGAGGGGGTCCTCTTTACTGTTTGGCAATGAGACAAAGTCGAACGAACTGCAACGTTCCTTTTGTCTGCAGTGGACGTTCACTCACCAAAAAGCAAACTGGATTTGTCACGATGGCAATTAAGCCAGAAGAAATTGAATGGATGGAGGAGCCGGAAATCGGCTTCTGGGAAGCGACATTTATTCCCGCCATCCTGACAGGGCTGAAAACCACGCTTGCGCACGTCACAAGCCCAAAGCCGGTCACTCAATTCTATCCGGAAGTTGAGCCGGATCTGCCTTTGCACTACCGTGGCATTCATCGCTTAAACCGCGACGAACAGGATCGCGTTAAATGCGTTGCCTGCATGCTCTGTGCAACAGCCTGCCCGGCGAACTGCATCACGATTGAAGCCGCTCAAGCTCCACCTGAATGGCCAGACCGGGACAAGTTTCCAGCCAAGTTTGAGCTCGACGAACTTCGCTGCATCTATTGCGGCATGTGTGAAGAAGCCTGCCCTGTCGATGCAATTGAGCTGACGCACATTTATGACATGACCGGTCGTACCCGTGAAGAGATGTTGTACAACAAAGACAAGCTCCTGAATGTCTTTGATACAACAAAAGCAAATCCACTCGATCCAATTCGTACCCGACGTGGGAAGCTGGGCCCTGCTGCTCAGTTTGAGCAACTTCCAACAGTTGGACCAGCAACGCAGGTTCAGCAATCCGACCGTGCTGCACAAGCAGCCGCTCCCGGCGTCATTGCTCCTGAAAACAAGGGGCAAAAATGAACTGGCAAGATTGTCGCTGGATGACATTGATCATACTCGCGCTCGTTGCGATCGGAATCTGGTTACAGGTTCCCCGAAGTCGCAACTGGCCACGTTGGATTGGAATGACAGCAGTCATTCTAGGTGGAATCGGACAGTTCTTCTGTCTCCGGATTCCTGAATCACCACTGGTCGACGAGCTGCTTTTTTGGCTGTTCGGCGGCGGAGCCCTGTTCTTCGCCATCTTGATGGTGACTGGCCGCAAACCTGTGTATAGCGCTCTGTGGTTCGCCATGGCCACGCTTTCCACTTGCTGTCTGTTCTTACAACAGAGCGCGCCGTTTCTCGCAGCGGCCACAATTATCGTTTACGCAGGTGCGATTGTCGTGACCTTCGTCTTCGTCATCATGCTTGCACAGCAAGCGGGTGCAACAGCTTACGATCAACGCGCCCGTCAACCAGGTCTGGCTGTCGTCGCTGCTTTCGTCTTACTGGGGGCGATCCTCACAGTATTGAATCAGTCCAGCAGCAAGTTGATTGCAGTGAATCCGCCAGCAAAAGCGGAAACCGCTGCCGATCAGACAGAAGCACCAGCAGAGTCAGAGACGCCTGCTGTTGAAATCGCGAATTCACTGAGTCATCCTCGTCCCGGCGAATCGCTCGGCACATTGCATGGCACAGGACGATCCTTGTTCGGCGATTACCTGTACGCAGTCGAATTGGCCGGAACGCTATTGCTGATCGCCAGTGTTGGTGCAATCGTGATTGCCCCACGTAGAGGACAGGGGACATAAATGACCGGTGACATTGAACGCTACCTGGCAGTGGCAGCTGGACTTTTCGCCATTGGGGCGATTGGTTTTTTGACCCGACGCAACCTGATTTTGCTGTTCCTGTCTGTCGAATTGATGATGCACGGTGTCGGTCTGACATTCGTCACTTTCAGTCGCATGCACTTCACACTCGAAGGCCATGCAATGACAGTGCTCTCATTGACCGTCGCGGCATGCGAAGCCGGACTGGCACTCGCGCTGATATTAGCTCTCTTCCACATCTCTCGTTCATTGGACATCGAGTTGTGGTCAGACTTGAGAGAACCTGACTTGTCGATTCCGATTTCACCGTCGGATCTTGACCCGGTCACTCCACCGGCAGAACAGGAGTTCCCGAAGCTGACACCTGCAGGACGCGCACCAGTGTTCCCGCGGAAGCCAGTCGTGATCAAAACGTCTGGTTCAACGTCACGAAAAGTGTAAGTGTCGCCAAGGTTCTGCTGAGTTCTATTCCCTACTGTGATGGCCGGTTCAATGTCTCATACGGTTCTGTGGCTGATTCCTCTGGCTCCGCTTGTTGCCGCGATTTTCATCGCGCTGCTTGGACCAAAGTTCCTCCGCGAAAAGAGCCATCTGCCATGTATCCTCGGCTTGCTGGTTTCCTTTTTCAGCTCGCTGTGCCTCCTGTTTCACCTTGTCCCACAAGGATTCGGTGAGCATGGACACGACATCGCGGCCCTCGCAACAGGTTACGACTTCCTGTCCTTTGGACAGATTACTGCCCGACTGGATCTGCGTGCAGATGCCATGACAGCCATCATGCTGTCGATGGTGACCGGCGTCAGTTCACTGGTTGCAATCTTTGCCAGCGGTTACATGCATGGTGATAAGGGATACGCCCGGTTTTTCGCAGCGGTTTCCCTGTTCGTGTTTTCAATGTGCCTGCTGGTTCTCGCAAGCAATCTGGTTGTCCTATTCGTGGGATGGGAACTTGTCGGTCTATGCAGTTACCTGCTGATCGGGTTCTGGTTCCAGAAGCCGAGTGCCTCTGCTGCCGCCAAGAAGGCATTTGTTGTTAACCGAATTGGTGACTTCGGACTCCTGTTGGGGATCTTCCTGACATGGACTACCTTTGGAACCGTCGACTTTGTGGAACTGTTCAGCCATCCAGAGCGATTCACTGAAGTCTCACAGGCGAATCCCGGAATTATGACAGCAATTTGCCTGCTGTTATTCCTCGGAGCAATCGGGAAGTCGGCTCAGTTCCCATTGCATGTCTGGTTGCCAGACGCCATGGAAGGCCCGACCCCTGTCAGTGCGTTGATCCACGCAGCCACAATGGTGACGGCTGGTGTCTACCTTGTTGCACGCTGCACACCACTCTTCCTGGCAGCTCCAGACGCACAGTTAATTGTTGCCGGTATTGGAGCCATCACCGCCCTGCTCGCCGCTCTGATTGCGTTGACTCAAACGGATCTGAAACGGGTGCTGGCTTATTCAACAGTCAGCCAGCTGGCTTTCCTGTTTATGGCATTGGGAGCAGCTGCCGGTCTGGAATCTCCAACCCCGGCGATCTCCGCTGCGATGTTCCACTTGTTTACACATGCCTTCTTCAAGGCACTATTATTCCTCGCTGCAGGAAGTGTGATGCACGCCATGGGTGACGTCATCGACATGCGTCGCTTCAGCGGACTGCGAAAGGCTTTGCCGGTCACACACTGGACATTCCTGTGTGGAGCTCTCGCGCTGGCTGGGTTCCCGTTGCTCTCCGGTTTCTGGAGCAAAGACGAAATCCTCGCTGTGCTGGCCGATGCAAGCAAAGATCCATTCCACGGTGGCTTCTTCAACGGGGTCTACTGGATCGCTTCCGTCACGGCTTTGCTAACTGCGTTCTACACATTCCGGGCTTACTTCATGACCTTCTGGGGACCAGAAAAATTCCCAGAGGAAGCGGGACATCACCCACATGAAGCAACTCCAATGATGGCTTGGCCATTGCGAATTCTGGCTGTCTGTGCTGTCGGAATCGGGTTCCTTCTTGGCCCAACCGGCTACTTCGGACACTACCTCCACCACACAATTGGATTCCCGGAAGCTGGCGAGCATGTCATGCACGTCAACATCATGGTCATCAGCGGTATTGTTGCCCTGATCGGCATCGGACTGGCGTGGAAGTTCTATGTTCAATCACCGGAACTCCCCGGCAAAGTCGCTCGTACTTTTCAGCCGCTATACGAACTCTCCTATCACAAGTTCTTCATTGATGAGATCTACTACTTTCTCATCGTGTTGCCTTTACGACGGTTTGCCCAAATCTGCTCAGACTCTGATGTCGGAGTGATTGATCGAACAGTGAATGCAATCGGCTGGATGCCGCGACTGGTCAGCTGGGTTCCAAGAGTCTTCCACAACGGTCTGACTCCTGCCTATGCCATGGTGATGTTTGTTGGAGTGGTGGCTGGAGTTCTTTACGTGGTCTCGTTCCTGCCGAAATAGTTCGCAGTAGACCTGACCTCCGATTGTGTTTGTCGGCATTTCGTTTCAGATGGTGACTGATTTATGTTAATCCTCCTCCTTGCCAGCCTCGGCCTTCCGCTGATCACAGCAGTGTTGTTGCTGCTGTTCCGCGGATCCATGGCAGCCGACAATGCCCGGTGGATTGCACTGGCAGGTGCCATCGTCACCATGTGTTCGGCATTCGGCCTGCTCAGCGAATACCAACGACTCCCGGCGAAGAATGATGTCGCTGTGAGCCCAGTCAATCCTGGGTTTGAATACACTTATCCCTGGATCCAATTAAAGCCGGGAACGTCAGTCGAAGGACAACCTGCAACTACGGGCTATTCGTTCAGCCTTCAGCTTGGAATCGACGGCATCAGCGTCGTTATGATTTTGTTGACGGCTCTCCTTGGAATTTCGTCGATTCTGATTTCCTGGGAATCCATCAAAGAACGTCAGGCCGAGTTCTATGCTTCGCTGCTCGCACTTCAGGCCGGGGTGACAGGAGTCTTCTGCGCCTTCGATCTAGTCCTGTTCTATGCCTTCTTCGAAATCACTCTGATCCCGCTCTTCTTCCTGATTCTTGTCTGGGGCGGTGCTGAACGTCGTGCCGCCGCGCTCAAGTTCTTCATCTATACATTCTGCGGCAGTGTGATCACGCTGCTCGGACTCGTCAGTCTCGTTCTGCACGCAGCCAACGCTGGCTTGGCGAACCCCAGTTCGATTCCTGCACTCGCTGCCTGGCTGAAGGCGAATCCTCTCGATCCGCAACTTCAAACAGTGTTGTTCCTCGCCGTCTCTGCGGGGTTCCTCGTGAAAGTCCCTGTCTTCCCATTCCATACATGGCTGCCGTTGACCTACATGCAGGCTCCAACCGCAGGTACGATCTTCGCATCCGGTGTTCTGGCAAAACTCGGGATCTACGGATTCCTCCGACTCTGTATTCCGTTCTTTCCACAGGCCTGCCTCACCGTCGGAGTTCCGATGATGGGAACACTGGCGGTCATCGGCATCATCTATGCTTCCCTTTGCTCTCTGGCTCAACGGGATATCAAACGACTTGTTGCCTATAGCAGCATCGCCCACTTGGGATTTTGCATGCTGGGGTTGTTTGCATTGAACGCAGAAGGACTTGCAGGCGGTGTTCTCCAGATGGTGAACCACGGATTGTCGACCGCCGCACTCTTCCTTCTGGTCGCCATGATTTACGAGCGTTATCAAACACGTAACATTGACCAACTGGGTGGAATCGCATCACAGCTTCCATTACTGAGCTGCACACTGGTCTTCATCTCAATGGCAAGTATCGGGTTGCCGGGACTCAACGGTTTCACAGGAGAGTTCCTGTCACTGGCAGGGATGTTTGCTCGCCATCCAGTTTATGCGGTACTTGGGGCCACCGGAGTAATTCTTGGAGCCTGGTATCTCCTGACGATGCTGCAGCATGTCATTTTTGGTCCTGCCCCAAAGAGTTCTGAAACGGCAGCACCTGTTTCTGATTTGAACCTCCGGGAAATTCTGGCACTGGCTCCATTGGCTGTCCTTTGCCTCTGGATTGGCGTCTATCCGAAATCCGTACTTGATGTCATTGAGCCGGACGTAAAATCCCTCTCGTCTCTGTATTCAAATGCAGTACAGGGTGACGCTGTACAACAGACTCAATTCAATTCCGATGACGCAGGGGTTGCCCCCCTGGTGTCCCATGATCTCAGGAGTGTATCGCGTGTCGGCAATTGAACGGATCAATGCGGCTGCCGGACTGATTGTTCCGGAAGTCATTTTGCTCGCCACCGTCTGTATCATGTTCCTTGTCGGTCCATTCCTGGTCACCGAAGGGGGCAAGACACAAACTGGTTTGCGACATCGCTGGGGTGCGCTTTCGCTACTGGCGATCGGCAGCGCTCTGGTCGCGTGGTGGAACTCTTCTATCCAACCAGTTGACCTTAGCCTGTTTCAGGCTGATTCCTTCGTCTGGTTTGTTCGAGGAACCACTCTTTCGATTGGAGTGATTCTCGTACTCCTTCTGTGGAATCAGATTGATGATGGCCATTCAGCAGAGGCTCATGCCTGCTTGCTGGCAATTCTGGCTGGTGTCAACCTCACCGCGGCAGCGAACGATCTTGCGATCCTGTTTATCGGGCTCGAGCTCGTCAGCATCCCGACGTACATCCTGCTCTTCATTCCGAAGCGGGACCGTATGATGCGGGAAGCAACAGCGAAGTACTTCCTGCTCAGCATCTTCTCAGCTGCGATCTTCCTTTACGGAGTTGCATGGCTGTTTGGAGCGGCTGGAACGACAAACATGCTCGGGATCTCCCAGGCGGCGCAAGCAGGGAAGTTCGATCAGGTCCCAGGCCTGCTCCTGCTTGCACAGATTTTCCTTCTTGCTGGCCTCGGATTCCGCCTGACACTGGTTCCATTCCACTTCTATGCTCCGGACGTCTTTCAGGGATCGACCTCAGCAAACGCTGCAATGCTCTCGTTCATTCCAAAGATTGCAGGGATGATTGGACTCTTCCGTCTGTTGCCACTCACCCAAGGGCTGGTTGACTGGAATGGATGGGTTCCATCAGAACCACTTCAGACCGTCCTTGCGACTCTGGCTGTTCTGACCATGTTTGGTGGAAACCTGTTGGCACTTCGCCAGAAGAATCTTCACAGACTGCTGGCCTACTCCAGCGTCGCCCATGCCGGATACATGCTGGTTGGTCTGACCGTCGGTTCTTCAACAGGAGCCGCGAATGGAATGGCAGCAGTGCTGTTCTATCTGGTGATCTATGGAATCATGACACTGGGAGCATTCGCAGTGCTCTCTGGACTTGGTGCAACAGGTCATCCGATTCGCAACGAAGACCAGCTGGCTGGTCTCAGCAGGACACGTCCGCTCATGGCAGCATCACTCGCGGTACTGCTTTTCAGCTTGACTGGATTGCCACCGACCGCAGGACTGCTCGGCAAGCTGTTCATTTTTCTGGCAGCATGGAATGACGGTTCAACGATCGGCTATACGCTGGCCATCGTGCTCGCAATCAATGCAACGATTGCAGCAAGTTACTACCTGCGTCTGGTCGCTGTGATGTATTTTGAAAAGCCACAGGGAGAGCAGCCCAAGATTGCCAAACAATACGCAGCATGGGTCGCCAGCGCTGGTTGCGTGGTTCTCGTGGTCGCCCTGTTTTTTGTCCCACAAGGACTCTGGGACGCCGCACTCAAGGCGATTCACTAGACGAGTTCGATCTAACGTAACGCCATCATTTGCAGCTCGCACATCGGATCAAATCATGATCCATTTGTGCGAGCTGTTTTCATTTCCAGCATTGATCTGATTCCAGATGAACAATCAGCCTGAACCGGTAAGACCGCGTCGCTTCGACTGTTGAAGACCTTCACTCGACTTGACGTGTTTCGTTCCAGCCCAAGTCATATGGAGTCGTCACGAGCAGCGCCAATGTCTTCCAAGTCGCTCATTTCCGTAAAATCCCACAAAAATTGAAGCTCCGCAGCGCCGACGATAACATAAACTTCACTCCAAAACTGACAGACCAATGCAACGACGTGATGGCAATCTCAAATTCGCCGCTGCAAAGGTGATGGATGAAGTACAATGGCATCTGATGTGCATGGGATGTCACTGAACACTCACTTCGAGAACGCAAAGTCCGACAACAGGCTTTCGTACACACAGTCCGCCATTTTTGATGGCGATGTGGTGAACTCCTCTGGTGACAGCGAAGCCGAGAAAGTTCTCTTCGCAGTGAACAGATGCCATGTGCATTGATGAAACTTCAGATCTGATTGAAATCTAGGGTGGCGAGCGGCTTATGAATGTTGTCATGATCGGCACTGGGTACGTTGGACTCGTTTCGGGCACCTGTCTGGCTGACAGTGGCAATGCAGTGACTTGCGTTGACATCGATGCATCCAAAGTTCAACGGTTGCGGGACGGTGAAATTCCGATCTACGAACCTGGCCTTGAGGACATGGTCAATCACAATGTCTCCGTTGGGCGATTGAAATTCACAACCTCGGCTGCGGATTGTGTTCCAGAGGCTGACTGCATTTTCATCGCGGTGGGAACACCTCAGGATGAAGATGGCTCAGCCGACTTGACGTATGTCATGGCCGCCGCGGAATCCCTCGCTCCGCACCTCAAAGATGATGCAATCGTCATCGTGAAAAGTACCGTGCCTGTCGGTACAAACCGCAAAGTAAAGAATCGCCTTGAGGAATTGACTGGCCGCAAAGTCAACGTTGCTTCAAACCCGGAGTTCCTGAAAGAAGGCTGTGCCATCGACGACTTCATGCGACCTGATCGCGTGGTAGTCGGGTCAACTGACGCAGATGTCGCCGAGACAATTCATCAGCTTTACAAACCATTTCTGCGTACTGAAAAGCCGTTCCTGAAGATGGGGCTCGAAAGCGCGGAAATGACCAAGTACGTGGCAAACTGCATGCTTGCCACAAAAATCAGCTTCATTAACGAGATGGCAAATCTTTGCGAACTCGTGGGCGCAGACATCAATGATGTCCGACGCGGTATTGGTCACGATCAGCGAATCGGGTTCGCATTCCTGTTCCCTGGTGTTGGGTACGGCGGGTCCTGCTTCCCGAAAGATGTGCGAGCCTTGCGAGCGACTGGCAAGGAGCATGGTTTTGAAACAACAGTGCTGCATGCCGTTGATGAAGTGAATCTGCTGCAAAAGCATGTTCTTTTCAACAAGCTCTCGAAGCACTTTGACAAACAGTTGAAGGGTAAGAAGATCGCCGTCTGGGGTCTTTCCTTCAAACCAAAGACAGATGACATTCGAGACGCTCCGTCTCTCGAACTGATTCGCAAACTGCTCGAAGCTGAGGCCGAAGTTCACGTTCACGATCCAGTCGCGATTCCAAACGTGCAACGGCTATTAGGTGACAAGGTCCAATATCACGACCACCAATACGAGACGCTGAATAATGCCGATGCGCTGGCGATCGTGACGGAATGGAATGACTACAGAAATCCTGACTTCTCCTACTTGAAGCACAAGATGAAGTCCCCGGTCATCTTCGACGGGCGAAACCTGTACGACGTGAATTACATGGCGAAACTGGGGTTCACCTACTCCGGAATTGGAGTCACAGCTTCGGCTGTCAGAACCACGAACTAAACCGGATCGTGCATGTCTGACTCGAACACTGACTTAAGGTGTTAGACGAGATCTAAAAAACAAGAGCCGAGAATTCGAATACGGATTCTAGGCTTTTCTGTTGAGATTACGATCTATTGTCGCGGGAATCGTCTTCAAGGCCGGGTCTCTTACGGCGCTGGAGGTGTCTGCCCCATCTCAGCCATCAGTAGCTTCATGTCTTCCCAGACTGGCTTCTTTGCCGCTGGGTTGCGGAGCAGATACCACGGATGATAGGTACAAAGAACCTTCGCCCGACCGTATTCATAGAATCGCTGCCGCATTCTTCCAATCGGCTCTTTTGTTCCGAGCAGATTCTGCGCAGCACAGGATCCCCAGCAGACAATGTAATCTGGGTCGACCGTCGCGATCTGCTTATCGAGATACTCCCGACAGTTTGCCGCTTCAGTGTCGTTGGGAGTTCTGTTCTCTGGCGGACGGCAACGCAGAATGTTGCAGATATACAGATCGTCGCGAGACCAACCACAGGCCTCGATAATCTTGGTCAGCAACTGCCCAGCTTTGCCAACAAACGGAATCCCGGTTTTGTCTTCGTCTGCCCCAGGGGCTTCCCCAAGAAACATGACTCTCGCTTGAGGATTCCCAACACCAAAAACAGTCTGAGTCCTTGTTGCTGCCAGCAGAATGCACCGTCGACAATCTGCAACGCACTGAGAAAGGATTTTCAACGACTCTTCACGTTCCGCCAGTGTCGCGGTATTGGGCACCAGATTCGGAGCGACTGTCGGTTGGCGAACAACTGCCGGCTTCGCAGGAACAGGTGGAACAGCGGCCGGTTTGGGAGATGGCTCCTGTCGTAGAAAGTTCGCTCGAGACATCTTTGCTGGTTCAGATGAATGCGTCTCAACCGCAGACGGCGCCAAGTCAGTCGCGACCTGTTCCAACACTTGAGCGACAACAACCTCACTGCGTGGAACATGAGAAAGCCCTGCCAGTTGCAGGTCCTTCAAAAGTTGGCGTGCAGTTCGAGAGAGTGGTGGCATTCAATTCAAACCGATGAGAACGAATATTTCAAAAGATTAGTTTACTCGACAATGAGGCCGCGCAGTACCGCATCCAAAAGACGAATTCTGGAATTCCGCAGACAATGGAACAGGACGCCGCTTCATACCGGTTTCGAGGTCCGCAGAATTGGACATCACCGGGGGCCAATGCTGAGTTATCCCAGCAAAACACCGCGTGTTCCGTTATTCGAAACACGCGGTGCATGAGAAGTTCCCTTGGTCTTTATCGCGACTCCGCTGAACGGGTTCGCTTAATCCGGAAGTCGCTTCACTCGAATGTTTTTGTAGTGAATGACGCTACCAGGATCATGAGCCTGAAACGCAAATGTTCCAGTGCCGAACTTTCGCTCGAACCTTTTGTCTGAAGAAACGTAATCTGCAGGCTGTGTGTAATCCACGACAGTGCGGCCATCCACCTTGATGATGACTCGATTTCCCTGAACAGTGATGTCCTGTGTCCACCAGGTGTTATCAGGAATATGCTGAGCGGCGACGTCATCGACGGAATACAGACTGCCCGTCTTTCGTGGATCTCGAACATACGAGTTATTCACCTGTGTTTCGAAGCCTTTGGCTGGCCAGTCCTTCTCCTGGAACTCGGTATGGAAGAAGATTCCGCCGTTCCCATTTGGTTCAGCTTTGACATCCACTTTCAACTGGAAGTTTTTGAACGGTGCTTTGTCGCCGACGTAAAACAGATGGCTGCGAGGCCCGAACGCCACAATCGCTCCGTCTTCGATCTTCCAGCTTTCAGGACTCTCGTTGATCTTCCATCCGTCGAGCGTTTTTCCATCCCAAAGTTGAGTGAAGCCCTCTTCTTTATCGTTGACGTAGTTCACAGCCTGACGCAAATTCGTCAACGAAATTTCGAGATCAGACAAGGGATTCTTTGGGTTCTCTTCGTATTCCAACGAGATATTGCGGTCGTATTTCAGAGCACGCAAGGCTCGCAAGACACCAACGGTGTTGAGTTCGCCTTCCCCGAGGATCGTGAAGATTTTGCCTTCTTTTTCCAGCTGATTTGCTCTGTGTTTGGGGAGTGAGGCCAGCAGTGCTTTCTTCTCTTCTTCACTGTGAATCGTACGAACATCTTTCAGATGCACCCCGAACACTCGGGATCCCAGCTTATTGATCACATCAACCGGGTCTTCGTTACTGCGCAGATAGTGTCCGGTATCAACACAGGCACCAAGCAATGGGTGACGCCCTTCAACAACGGCGAGAACATCTGTGACTTTGTCGTAGCGGTGCCCCGGTCCGTGATTATGAATCGCAATCGGAATCTGGTACTCCTCGACGAGCTTTTCAAGCATCGACAAAGTCGCATCATCTTTGTTGGGGTCCGCAGCAATCGCGACAAGTCCGATCGCTTTTGCGAAATCGAAGATCTCGCGTGCCTTAGTTTCATTGCTATCGAAGCCGACGACTCCGAAAGAAAGCAATTTCACTCCAGCCTTGTCCAGCTTGGCCTTTTGTTCTGCGATGTAGCTGGGAGTTGTTGCAATTGGGATGTGCTTGGGAAACGATTCCCAATAATGCAGGCCCAACTTTGACGTCTGCTCCAACGCGGCATCGACGTTGAATTCTCTTAACGTGTAGCTTTGCAGGCCAATCTTAAAACCCTGGTATGGGTCAACTTGAGGTGCATCGGCTGCAACTGCCTGACAGGTGAGCCCGCCTGCGAATGCCATCATCGCCAGTGATGCAAATCGCATCAGCGACCGCGATCCTGGAATCTGGACCGAAATCTTGAGCAACATAAAATTCTGTCTCCCGGAATGTTAGAGCTATTCCACCGAGCGAAGGCACGCAGTGATTGCGTCAAAGTCCTTCGAACAGATGGCAGCTTCCGCGACCACCCAAGTCAATTAATCGAGCGATCTTTATCGATTTAGAGTATGACTCGCGACATTCTCGAATTTCAAGTGCGCCAGCCCCTTACATCCGGTGCCAACGGCGTTTCCGTCAAGTTGTGGAGATCGATCGTCGATTGAAACCAGAGAACGGGAGCATCTTTCGCTTCTTTCTGCCAAAGCAGCCTGTTTCCAAGCGAGAAACACGGCGATTCGCTTGTCCAGATCAGGCAGGAAGAAGAAGGCGAGTTGCGGGAAGGATCTGTCCCTGAATCGCAGAGGAATCGGAATCCCATGCGTCGATTCAATCAACAAACATGGTTTTGCATCGCAGCCGTCTGGCTCGCGGGTTCGCTTTCCATGTATTGGGCAGAAGAGATCCGCATCCCGGCGCAAGAGCTCACGACAAAAGAGAGCTCACGATTACCGCATGTCATTCGGCGTCAACAAGCCCTGATTGAGAACGTGCGAACGGTCCCGATTCGGGCGGACGTCAAGGTCGAGCAGACTGCCCAACCTGCCGTGATTCACACAACGCCTTCCCTGAATCACGCTCCACAGACAGTCATCGCTCCGCTGTTGAAGACTCATCCGAAACAGCTGCTGGTTCCAGAGAACGACACTCCTTCACCAGTGACAGTGGAGAGTCAATTTTCCGGCTCTGTCAAAGCCAATGGTGTCTTGCGAATCCCTGACACATTTGACGATCAGCAACTGAAGCCAACAATTGAGCCGATTCGATTTGAGAATCAGACGAAGATGCCGGAGCAACCGGCTCTCTGGCTGGAAGGCCGAATTGAGCTTTCCGAATAAGCCTTGAAAAGCATAAAGAGACATACTGACGTTTGTGACTACCTGTATCTGGTCAATCTCAGCAGTCGACTGACTTCGACGGACCTTTCCCATGTATGAACGTTACTGGAATCTGAGTCGACGACCGTTTGACGACGGTGCCGAACCGGAACTGTATTTCCCCAGTACCGGGCATGAAGCGTCACTTCTGAAATTGAGATACCTTGTTGCGCAACGCAAAGGACTCGGAGTCCTTGCCGGAGAACATGGGCTCGGAAAAACCTATCTGACGCACGTGCTGGAAACGGAACTCACCGCTCAAGGTGAATCTCCGTTCTTGCGTCTGGTCTTCCCGCAACTGAGTCCGACTGGCACGCTTTCCTATCTGGCGCGTCGTTTGGGTGCGAACATTCCGTTCACAGTTTCGGACTCAGAGATTCTTGCCGGACTCGAACAGCGACTGAAAGAATTAAAAGCTGAAGGTCGTCACACGGTCTTTGTGATCGACGATGCACATCTTCTTGAGATGCCACATCTTCACGCGTTGCGGTTGATGCTGAACCTTCGCGAAGAGAAGGTTGGAGACTTCTCGATGATCCTCCTCGGGCGGACCGAACTCTTTTCCCGCCTTCAACAGCTATCGGCACTCGATCAGCGAGTCGGTGTTAAAACAGCATTAGAGGCGCTGCCTGCCCAGGAAATTCCGGGATACACAACAACTCGACTGAGAATCGCCGGACGAGAAGAATCTGTCTTCACCAGATCGGCAGCAGAAGCGATCTGGCAGATCTCGCAGGGAATTCCACGGCGAATCAACCAGCTCTGTGATCTTGCGATGCTTGTGGGATACGTCGATCAGCAGTCAAAGATCACTGACATCGATGTCGAAGCGGCCGCAGAAGAACTGATGTCGATTTCTGCATAGTCAATTTCTCAGCGGGTCCGACGTTGCCTGAATCTGGAATATTGCCTGAAACTGCAATCCAGCTGGCCGTCTCGGTGCCTTAACGTGTCGACACGAATTTTGGTCTGTTGTCGACTTTGTTGCAGGCGTACAATGCTAAAGTCCCATTTGATCTTTGGATGATCGGCCAAGAGATCCGGCGCAGCAGCATTCTCTCAGAATCGGCCTGCTCAAGCTCAACCTGCTTTCCTCTGCCCGGTGAATCGCTCACCGCATTTCCCTCTGCTGAAACATTGGTGGCTCACGCCCCCCGCTTTGCCTCACGACGGCATTCACGACAGAGGAAGTTTCCCAGCATAGGCCATGTTCTTCAGGCTGCAGCTGCTTCGGATCTGTAAGCGAGGAGAGACCATGCCAGTCACGACGCATCGCCCTTTGCCTCCCGAGATTGCAGACATTCAACAGGAACTGGAGGCGATCGCGGCAGGGTATGGGCTTGATTTCTTTGAAACGATCTTTGAAGTGCTCGACTATGAAGAGTTGAGCATGTTCGCCGCTTATGGTGGGTTTCCGATTCGATACCCTCACTGGCGATTTGGAGCACAGTACGACGAGCTAATGAAGAGCTACTCTTACGGGTTGTCCAAGATCTATGAGATGGTGATCAACACCGACCCGTGCTATGCATATCTGCTCTCTGCAAATGCGATCGGAGACCAGAAACTGGTGATCGCTCATGTCTACGGTCACTGTGACTTCTTCAAGAACAATGCCTGGTTCTCTCATACCAATCGCAAGATGCTGGACCAGATGGCCAACCATGCATCTCGTGTGAATCGCTACATCGATCGATTCGGCTATGAATCGGTCGAGCGGTTCATCGATGCGTGCCTTTCACTGGAAAATCTGATTGATCCTCATTCGCCTTTCATTCGACGACGCCCTGCTCCATTGAGTGCAGAAGAGATCAGGAAAGAGACGGAGCAAAAGCACCTCAACGAAGACCATCCGACCTGGGCGAAGACGCCTGGGAAGTTCTCGTCCAAAGACTATATGGACCCGTTCATCAATCCCCCAGACCTCCTTGAACGAGAACAGGCTGCACGTTCATTGAAGCAGGAAACACAGGAAGCAAAACGCTCATTCCCAGAACATCCTCAACGCGATGTCCTGCTGTTTCTACTCGAACATGCTCCTCTGCGTGACTGGCAACACGACATCCTCGCGATGATCCGTGACGAAGCATATTACTTCGCTCCACAAGGCCAGACGAAGATCATGAATGAAGGCTGGGCGAGTTATTGGCACTCAACCATCATGACAAAACATGGGCTGACCGATGCTGAGATCATCGACTATGCCGACCACCATTCTGGAACAATGGCCATGAGCCCTCAACGGCTCAATCCTTACAAGATCGGGATCGAATTGTTCCGGGATATCGAAGACCGCTGGAACAAAGGACGATTCGGTGCAGAGTGGGAGGAATGTGAAAACGAAGACACAAAGCGACAATGGGACAAGCAACTTGGATTAGGTCGAGAGAAGATCTTCGAAGTCCGCAAGATCCATAATGACCTGACCTTTATCGATACGTTTCTGACCGAGGATTTCTGTCGCAGGTACAAGCTGTTTTCGTTTGCATACAACGATTCAAACGGCAACTACGAAGTCGCTTCGCGTGAATTCAAAGAGATCAAAAATCAACTGCTGACCAGCCTGACGAATCATGGCCGTCCCATCATTGCTGTAAAAGATGGAAACTATGCCAATCGCGGAGAGCTCTACCTGCAGCACAACTTTCAGGGGATTGAGCTGAAAAAGGATTATGCGAAAGACACACTGATCAACCTGCAGATGCTCTGGGGAAGACCCGTTCACATTGCATCAGAAATTGATGGACGGCCAACCGTACTTTCCTACGATGGCCACCAGCACACTCTCGGACCGGCCTGATCAAAGCTGGCTTGTCTGGAGCTTGTTCGTGTCCATGTCTTCAACTGACCAATCTGCACCATTCCGGATCACGCGACGATAGAGTGTGTCACGTTCCACCGGTTCGCAACCGGCTTCGCGAATCAACTGATGCAACTGAGTCACAGCCAAGCCTTCCGGGGTGGTTGCTCCTGCTTCATGATAGATGGTTTCATGAACAACAGTTCCATCGAGATCGTCTGCACCGAAGTTCAGCGCGATCTGGGCAGTTTGCTCGCCTAGCATAATCCAGTAGGCCTTGATGTGGTCGAAGTTATCCAACATCAATCGAGATACCGCCATCGTCCGCAAATCCTGATTCGCGGTCGGCTTTTTGATATAGGTCATCCCGGTATTTTCAGGATGGAAGGCCAACGGAATGAACGTCTGGAACCCTTTGGTTTCATCCTGAAGATCTCGTAGTCGCAACAGATGATCAATGCGGTGATGAGCATTCTCCAGATGACCATAAAGCATTGTTGCATTTGACCGCAGACCAAGCTGATGGGCGGTACGATGAATCTCGATCCAACTGTCGGGGTCCGCTTTGTGTTCACAGATCTTCGCGCGAATCTCTGTATCAAAGATCTCAGCGCCGCCCCCTGGCAAGCTCCCGACACCAGCATCAATGAGTTGCTGCAGAATCCAGTCGTACGGCTTCTTGGTCAGGTGAGCGAACCAGTTAATTTCCACTCCGGTCCACGCCTTGATATGAATCTGCGGCCACGTCTCACGAATGATCCGCACAACATCGACATACCAGTCGAATTTCTTCTTGTGATGCAGACCCCCAACGACGTGGATTTCGGTCGCTCCACTGGCCTTGGCTTCGAGCACGCGGTCCCGAATCATGTTATCAGAGAAAACATACCCCTTCTCGGACTTCAAGTCGGAGCGGAACGCACAGAAGGTGCAGCGATAGACGCAAACGTTTGTCGGGTTCAGGTGAACGTTGGTGTTATAAAACGCGATGTTGCCATGTCGCTTCTGACGCACGCGATGCGCCAGCGCTCCGAGAGAGAGCAGATCGACTTCCGTGTCGAGATAGACACCGTCATCAAATGAAAGCCGCTCGCCTGCCTCTACGCGATTGGCAATATCTTGAAATCGGGCGTCTCGATGAGTCGTGCTGATCATGGAATCATTTTACAAGTTGGTCGTGAATTACGGGACCACTTCATCACTGTCAAAATGGGTCGAGAGTCAACCACTCGAACTTCAGACAAGCACGAAAGCGTTCAGGTTCAGAAGCGTATTGACCAACACGCTCCCGCTCCCCCCGCATCAATACGAATAGCCGCATTTCAATGAGTGAAACGCGGCCATTCGATCAAATTCATCAGTTCACTCAGACCGTCTGTCCAGAAGAGGTGACCGCAATGCAGCCGCATCACTCTCCTGAGAACAGGATTAGTCGTTGCGGAGCTTGAGGTTCATATCGGTCAGACGATCGCGAATTTCGTTCAGCGAAGTCACACCGAAGTTCTTGGCCGAAAGCAATTCGTCCGGAGTCCGTGACAACAGCTCTCCGATGGTTGCAATCCCAAGTCGAGTCATGCACTTACGGCTACGAACCGACAAGTTGAGCTCGGAAACTGGAAGAGAAAGTTTCGCCTGATCTTCCGGTGTCATGTCGCGAGTATCGAACGCAGGTTCGCGTTGTTTCTCGTGCATAAACTGTCCAAGGGACAGGCTATGTTGACGCATCAGTTCACGGACTTCAGTCAGCGAAGTTTCACCGAAGTTCTTACCGGCAAGCAACTCCTGCTCGCTGATCCGAGTCAGATCGCCAAGGGAGTTAATTCCCATTGTCGACAAGCAGTTACGGCTACGAACAGAGAGTTCGAAGTCGGTCACAGGGCGAGCAAGCAACTGCTCCAGCCGCTGAGCCTGCTTTTGTGTGTCTTCGTCGTAGTACATGCCGCTGGTTGCCTCAATATCCTTGAGGAACAGGCGGGCACGCTCGTTGTTTGGATCGTACTTCAGAACGCGTTCAAAACAGTACTGAGCAGCACCGTATTGCTCTTTGTCTTCGTACAGCAACCCGAGGTTCAGCAGAGCCCCAAGGTAGAACGGTGGACGAGACAGGCAGCGTTCATAGAGTTGAATCGCTTCTTCATCGTCGCCGTGACGGCTGTTCTGAACAGCCAGTGCGAACAATGCACGTTGATGGTTTGGATCCATATCAACAGCACGTTCGAAATATTCAATTGCGCCGAAAGTATCGCCACGGTCTGCAAGAATGCAGCCCATCTGGTAGGAATACTCAGCGAGTCGTGCTCCGTCACCACCGGTGCTACGGATCACTTTTTCCGCTTCTTCCAGGTTTCCGGCTTTACGCAGGCAACCGGCACGACGGAGAGTCGATTCGGTTGGCATGTAGCCGAATTTGCTGGCGGCATCGAATTCTTCAGCAGCCTCAAGGAAGCGGCCCTGACTATGCAATGCCTGTGCAAGATAGAACCGCCCGATCCCATCTTTACAACCGGTCAGGGTCTTCTCAGCTTTTTCTGTCTGACCGAGCAGAAACAGTCCGATTCCGGCCCGAACAGTCAATGAAGGGTTTGTTTCCGCTTCCTGGTTCACTTGCTCGACGGTGCGGCGAAACTCAGCAGCTCCGGCCCCAATGGAAGAAGCCATCATGTTACGCACTTCCTCCTGAGTCAGGTTGGAAGCATCACGAAGCGTAGACAGGAACGGGTAATTCTGCATGGTCACAACAACACCATCAGGCCAGTAAGGAAATCGACCGTCAACCCTGACCATCGTGCAGGGCATCAAAGGCGATAGTGTAACAGGAGTTCAGTTGAGTTCAAATGTGGAAATCTTCAAGCATTCCTGCATTTTTGAATCACTTTGAGAATTGAGGCACCCTTTTTGCGGAAATTGCCGCAGGACCCTGCCAAATTCCACAAAGTCAAGTCAATCAGGCCCTGCCACCGATTCATGAGCCAAGACTGTTGAAACACTGGCAAATCCTGCAGACAAACGGCAATGAGCCGGCAACTCGCTCGACCCTGCCGCGTCCAGGAACTAGGATGGGTGCTTGAAATTTTGTCGGTGGCCCTGATTATCGGAGAAACGACCCAATCCGATTGCCGGCCGTTTACTGAGTTTATTGTCAACTGAAACGTAACCCAAAAATGCAAAACGACATCGGACTGATCGGGCTGGCCGTGATGGGCCAGAACCTCGTTCTCAACATGGCCAACCACGGCTTTAACGTTGCAGTCTTTAACCGGACAACGGCAACAACTGACGCTTTCGTTGGCGGCCTTAAGAATGAGCCTGAAGACAAAGTCTGGCAGGGAACAGCCGATCGAATCCAGGGATTCCACGACCTCAAGGAATTCGTGAAATCCCTGAAACGTCCACGTCGCGTCATGATCATGGTCAAAGCAGGCAAGCCTGTTGACGCTGTGATTGAAGAACTGAAGCCATTCCTGGAACCAGGCGACATCATCATCGACGGCGGAAACAGCGATTATCGCGACACAAACCGCCGCTCGAAAGAACTGCCTGCTGCTGGCCTCGTCTTCCTGGGATCTGGCGTTTCTGGTGGAGAAGAAGGAGCCCTCAAAGGCCCATCCATCATGCCAGGTGGAAACAAAGAAGGCTGGGAACACGTCAAGCCAATCTTCCAGTCTATTTCAGCCAAAGTCGGTCCAACCAACGACATCCCATGCTGCGAATGGGTTGGCGAAGACGGCGCTGGTCACTATGTGAAGATGGTTCACAACGGGATCGAATACGGCGATATGCAGCTGATCTGCGAAGCCTACTTCATCCTGAAGAACGCCCTCGGCCTGACCAACGATGAGCTGTATCAGGTCTTCAAAGAGTGGAACGAAGGGGAGCTCGCGAGCTACCTGATCGAAATCACCCGTGACATCTTCACCGTCAAGGACAAAGAAACAGGCAAAGACCTGGTCGACGTCATCCTCGACACCGCTCAGCAAAAGGGAACCGGGAAGTGGATGAGCCAGCACGCTCTCGACCTCGGCGTTCCAACAACGCTGATCACCGAAGCTGTGTTCGCTCGCTGCCTGTCCGCCCAGAAGGACGCCCGCGTCCGCGCCGCCAAGGTTCTGGCTGGCCCAACCGCCAAGTTCGAAGGCGATAAGCAGCAGTTCATCAACGACGTTCGACAGGCTTTGTACGCATCGAAACTCGTCAGCTACGCTCAGGGCTATGTTCAGCTCGACGCCGCAGCTCAAGAGTTCGGGTGGAAGCTCAACAACGGTGATATCGCTCTGCTGTGGCGCGGCGGTTGCATCATTCGTTCGGTGTTCCTTGGCGACATCAAGAACGCATTCGACAAGAACCCACAGCTTGAAAACCTGTTGCTCGACGACTTCTTCAAGAAGGCTATCGACAACTCACAAGCAGCATGGCGCCGCGTCATAGCAACAGCTGTGACTCACGGAATTCCAGTTCCGGCCTTCGCAGCTGCTCTGTCTTACTATGACGGCTATCGTTGCGATCGCCTGCCAGCAAACCTGCTGCAAGCTCAACGCGACTACTTCGGTGCTCACACCTACGAGCGAACCGACAAGCCACGCGGCGAAACGTCCCACACAGACTGGATTCACGAACGCAAGATCTAGTCCGATTCGGCCTCTCACGCAGCCGCGTTACAGCCTTCCCGACAAGAGAAAAGCTGAAACCCGCGCGCCAGAGATGCTGAATGAACTCGGATATGCTCTCGCTCTGACCAGTTAACTGGGATTTGCCAGAGCCTGACACAAAAAGACTCGCCCAGAGAGATTCTCTCAAGGCGAGTCTTTTTTTTTATCCAGATTGAACAACCGCAGGCGTTCAGAGCAATCTCTGCCCAGTGCTCTCACGGGCGATCAGGCACCATCGATCAGGCACCGCCGACCAGATACCGTCAATCAAGCACGGACGTTCACGTCAAACAACTCAAGAACTGGGCAACTGTCACTGGCACACAGAAGCAAAATTCACAAGGTGAAACTGCTTCTGCATCGCCAGACGACAGACCGCAACGGTCTAAACCAACCCTTGCGCCATTGTCCCACGAGCGACTCGCAGAAACGCTGCAATGTTTGCTCCACGAACAAGATTCCCAGGGAACCCGAACTCATCAGCTGCACCAGCACACTGTTCATGAATTGAACGGATGATCTGCCGCAACTTGCGATCAGTCTCTTCAAACGACCATGCTTCGCGACTGGCATTCTGCTGCATCTCCAGAGCTGAAGTAGCAACACCGCCAGCATTCGCTGCTTTGCCAGGCCCAAAGAGAACGCCCGCCTCCAGGAACAACCGAACGGCGTCCGGAGTGCTCGGCATGTTCGCCCCTTCTCCGACGGCAATGACCCCATTCTTGATCAGTGTCGCGGCATCCTTTCCTGTCAACTCGTTCTGAGTTGCAGACGGCATTGCGACGTCACAAGGCACGTCCCAGATATTGCCATTTGGCAGGTAGCTCGCCGAAGAGTGACATGCAATGTAGTCCTTGATCCGGCGACGATCGATCTCTTTCAAACGAACCATCGTTTCGAAATTGAGACCAGACGAATCAACAACCACTCCATCGGAATCACTCATTGCGACGACGCGTCCGCCGAGCTCGACCACCTTCTGCAGTGCATATAGCGCCACATTGCCGGCCCCGGAAACGACGACACGTTTCCCCTCGATACTGTCTTTTCGAGCGGCAAGCATCTCTTCAACGAAATAGGTACAGCCATAACCGGTTGCTTCTTTACGGACCTGACTTCCCCCGTAAACAATACCTTTCCCGGTCAGCACCCCTGCTTCGAATTTGTTGGTGAGCCGCTTGTACTGACCGAACATGTATCCGATCTCGCGTCCACCCACCCCAATATCACCAGCCGGAACATCGGTATGTTCACCAATAATTCGCCACAGCTCGGTCATAAAGGACTGGCAGAATCGCATCACTTCTGAATCCGACTTCCCTTTCGGGTCGAAGTCAGAGCCGCCCTTCGCCGCACCGATCGGCAATCCGGTCAATGAATTCTTGAAGATCTGTTCGAACCCAAGAAACTTCACGATCCCAAGATAGACCGATGGATGGAAGCGAATTCCACCTTTATATGGCCCCAGCGTGCTGTTGAACTGCACACGAAAACCACGGTTAATCTGAATCTCCCCTTTGTCATCCTGCCAGGGGACTCGAAAGATCAGCTGACGTTCTGGTTCACACAAACGCTGCAGGACCTTTGCATCCGCAAACTCGCGGTGCTTCGCCAATACCGGCCCGAGGGTTTCGACAACCTCTCTCACAGCCTGATGAAATTCAGACTCTCCGGGATTTCTTTTAACAACTTCCTGGTAAATCACTTCCGATTCTTCAGTCAACGACACGATCCGCCCTCGCTTCTTGGGTCTTCAATGTGCATAAAATAAATTCGGCAAGAGCGTTTCGAATGCAAGGACTCGAGCGCACGCCCTCCCACCGAGCAAGATGACTTCCTACTGAGTCTCTTTGACCCACGACGACGCGGCGAACCTATTCCAAACTCTCTTGTTCAGAGATTTTCGAAAACTGACCTGAAGTCAAATCTCGAAAAGTGCACGAAGCACAAGGAAGGGCCACCGGTCTCGCATTAAAAGAAACCAATACATGCAGGCACCTGAGCGCCCTGATCATATCGAGTTTGGATAGAAACTCGCACCTCAGCGAAGAGTTCATCCAACATGTGGCAGCCCCAAAAGACTGAGACGGAGAAAAATCGCCACTATTTCCAGAACAACTTGTAAAGCTGGCCAGCAGGCCGCGACAGCGTCACCGCCAAATGTGTCTCTCACGAGGACGTTCCCATCAGCGATCAGTGATATTCAATCTTGCTGCGAAAGGACATCAGCCTTGAGAGCTTCGACAACTCGATCAACTTCGATCTTCAAGCGATCCAGCTTTGGTTGGATCCCGTTGAAATCAAGACCCCGTCCGAGCTTCTCAATTTCAGACGCCGCGTTGACTGCGGAATGCGCATCAAAATTGGCGGATAGCCCTTTCAACGTATGGGCATTCAAAGCAATCGTTTCCGAATCGCCAGTTGCAAGAGCATCGTCAATCCCATCCAGCAACGTGATAGCGTCTTCTAGATAGAAATTCGCGATATCCTTCAGCAAATCGAGGTCGTTCCCCACTCGATCCAACGCCTGCTCAATTCCGATCACTGCCTTGCGATCATCACTTCCGTTCAACGCAATTCCCCCTCATTCGATACCCAAGCAACAAACCCTTAACATCGAACGTCCTCTCGAAGGGGACAATCGAAAAGTAACGGAGTTTGATACTATTTAACAACACGGATAGGAAGAAAAAACTAAACGAACATATTATTTTTAATCACACAACAAAAGCAGCCAAAACAAACTTTCCTGAACAACTCTCCTCGAACGCCGACGCATTCACATTGAGAGTCCCCTAAAGGAAAGATTGCTTTGGCTGATTCTTATTAGAGACGCCTTCGTACTCGAAATGTCACGACGCACACCGCAACTTCATCTCCGTGATTCATGTACTTCCCTGACTCAGTGAATCAAACGATTTCAGAAAGATGATCGCGTCCAGTCACCGCTTTGACTCGCCGTTTCAAGACCAGTCTCTCGGCAATTCCTGAAACCATCAGATTAGACGCTCGCTACATGGTCGGGGTTCTGCGTCCCGTCAAAAGTGAGACCACGAACAAGACCAGAAAGACGACGAAGCAGACCTGTGCAGCCCAAGCCGCAGTCCCCATGACACCGCCAAATCCCAGGAAGCCGGCAATCAACGCGATAATCAGAAATGTGATAGCCCAAGACAACATGTTATTTCTCCAGTGAGGGACACTAATATTTAATGCGGATAATCGATTCGCATAAACGCATATGAAAATACACTCATACGGAACGAGAACCGCAAATCATTCGTTGCTAACTAAACGACTCATCTCGCCATGAGATTGGCTACGGCACCACGCAGTCATTGATGATCATGAACTCTAATCAGTCGTAACTGGGCTTGATCTTTCCTTGATCTCGATCTTCTGGTCACCGGTCAAGTCAGTCCTCTTCTCGATCGTCACGTCCGCACCAGGAGTATCGATCTCCAAGATTTTTTCCCGCTTTTCGCACCCAACCAACGCCATCGAAAGTGCAAACCCAAGCATCAGTAATGTTCCGACAGCTCGGTCAACACCTCGATCCCAAGTGAGTTCTTCGTAAGCCTTCATGACAGACTCCCTGTCGAGCTCCCAAGATTTCGTCAGGTCTAAAACACGACAGACCAGACAAACAAAGGGAACGATTCAGTGTTATTGACGTCAGCAGATTTGAACTGTTTGATGACTTGATGAGCTGAGAATTTCCGTTCACCAGTTCTTGTTCAACTTTCACTGACGTCTTCTGATTCCTGAGTGAGGGTTATGCAAGCGTCATACCAATGCGAACGTTCCACCCTGTTTAACTTCCGCATCTCAAGCAACACAAAAGAGTTGCAAAGATTTCAAGTTTTCCAGAATGCTCCATAAAAGCAATTTCTGGCTGTGTGATGCCCAACTGATCGGTTGCTGATCAACCAAGCTGACCCGATGGATGCACCAGAAGAGAAGCACAACCTGTTGTTTCGCAAAATGTTAAGAGAGAATCGGAGGGTCGACCGTTCCCATCTTTTCAGGTCTGTTCCGATGCAATGAATGCGTCCTGAATTTCACGGAGTTCGCCCGCTTCGACGGCGGTAGCAATTGGGGATTTGCCTTAAAGACAATCAGAACTGCAAGCACAAACCAGAACAGGTGCCAATGAACGAGTTCCAACTGATGAGTTGAGTTCGTCGAGAACCCGAAATAACTCAGACTGGCAAGTGGTTGTTCAGAGATCAGCCAGCCATCATTCAGCAGCATAGAGAGTCGTGAGATGCAACACTTCAAGGCGAAACTCGCTTCCGCTTCTCACCAAGCGAATGCTGCGAATTCCCCCAGTGTTTCCCCTACTAAAGGGGGATCTCGGTAGAGTCCGACTGACTGAGAATGCGCGCGGCCCGAATCGTATTCGCTTTGATCAGGTCTCGGACATCAGGGACAGGTACAAGCCCGCCGACAATTCGTCGCCCGAACAGATCATACATCACATCGATTGCAGTCCTGTCCGACTGCAATGACTCGACTTTCTCTGCTTCACCAGCGAGAGACCAGGCAACGTCCTGTTCTCCATGAATTTGCAGCTGACCGCCGCGGCAATTCACAGTTCCTTTCACAATCGGGAACCGCATCTGAACCGGACAGGCTTCACTGGCTGGCTCGAATTTCAGATGCACAGTGACAGGCTCGCCGTTTCGCTGCGTTCTGCGAAATCCCAAAGTCACTTCATGACCCGTCGGGTTCGAACGGACCTTCAGACACTCCGACTGCACGACATTGACGCACCAGTCGAAAACCATCAGTTCGTCATGACTATCAGGAGCCACGCTACAGATGATTTCCATCGATTCGATTGACTGAAGTCGTGTTGCCGTCAGTTCTCGCAGACGTAATGTCGCCCTCGCCCAGCGACAGGAAAGTTCCGGCATCAAGAGCGTGCTCGTCAGCTCACTGAAATGTTGCAGACGCATGAGATCCGAAATGGAATACAGACCGAAGACAGACGACAGAATCAACGCCGGGCGTTGCAAACCTGCGGCCCGAATGATTGGCTCAGGGCCCATCCATTTGACGTCAGAGACAATGACCGCGTCAGTACGACGCAATAAGCCGTCCAGACTGGGAGAGTAGATTGCTTCAAACTGTGGAGCCGCTGCTTGAGCAGAATTCAGACAGGGGTCAAACAGTTCAACAATTCGCAGTCGCGGCTGCCGTTGTATGGCTTCATGCGTGGCGCCGTCGATTTCGGTCCCGATGAGTCCCAGCTTCAAATGAGCCAACGCCATGAATTGTCTGATCCCAAGGCCGGGTGAATACAGGACAGCAGTAACAACGCACAAACATCTTCGATCACAGAAATCTGAGATCTGGTGACGGAGCAATCACCGCAGGGAAATGACATTTCAAATACGTTACAGAGAATTATTCTGGCAAGAAACCGTGCTCACGCAGTTCTTGTATGTTTCCACGAGCACTTTCCATAATCCGTTCGGTTGTGAGTTTCAAGATTGCGAGCGGTCCCAGATTGGCAGGAGCGGTTAAAATCGCGATCCGATCCTCATCTTCCGAATCCAGCTGCCGATTCAGTCTGGCAACAACTTCTTCCACATTGTCGCTGGTCAATTCAGACTTTAATTGCTTGTTTTCAATCTTCAGATTCCGAAACGCAGCCGTTCGGGACATCAGAAAATCGACCATTTCAGAGAATTCCTGGTCTTCCCATAAATTCCGGAACTCTGGAGGCGAGTTGTACGGGGTGATGAGCAAGGGGCGAGTGACGTCCACTTTTCCACGACTCACTCTCACCATCCCCATTGGCGATTCCGGCTCTTCAACCACAAAATACTGAAGGTCAGTATCTCCGAAAGTGAAGAGCGTATAAGGAATAGGCCGAACGATTCGCACCGAGTTCCAGATGGAGCGAAAACGCTGTTCCTGATTGAATTGCGAATAATCCATAACATCTGCTCGGGACAACTAGCCGACCTCAGTCTTCAAACTCAAGCTGCGAACTTCTCACTCATCCTCACTCGGAAATCATGAGCGAACGAAGAGGTGTCCTGCGGTCTCATCAATAATACTCAGCATCTGCTGATGCAATTTCCCATTGCTTGCCAGCACACTCGTTTTCGCAAACGGCAACTGGGTTCCAATTGCGGTCGTACAGCGTCCACCGGCTTCTTCCACAAGCAATAACCCTGCCGCAAAATCCCATGGCGCGAGTTGGTATTCGAAGAAGGCACCATACATCCCACGAGCAACATGTGCCAGATCGAGCGATGCCGTCCCAAATCTCCGGACCCCGTGAATCCCGGTCTTAAAGAGTTTATGGATCGTTGCGAGAGTGGCCTCCATCGTCGCTCCACGATCGTAATAGAACCCCAAACCAACCAGTGACTGCGACAGAGATGCCTGATCGTTTACAAAAATTCTCGTATCGTTGAACCAGGCCCCTGCCCCGCGAGCAGCAACGTACCAGTCAAACCTCGCCGGATTATAGACCACGCCACACTGAACGCGGCCACAATGCAGGTACGCAATGGAAACCGCGAAATGCGGGACTCCGTGGGCAAAATTTGTGGTTCCGTCGAGTGGATCAATAATCCAAAGGTGTTCAGGAACCCGTCTCCCTGTAAGTGATTGAACGATTCCTCCGCCAGAATCTGGTGATTCGGGAAGGTGTTGCGAATCATGTCCACGATCACCGACTCAGAGGCTAAATCCGCATCAGAGACGAGGTCGCTTTCACCCTTTTCGCGGACTTGAACACCATGATCGAGATAATCAATAAGAATCTCGCCCGCACTTTTTGCGGCGTCTAACGCAAGCGACAACTCCGGAGAGTATCCCTCAAGCGACATTATTTGATCCCTGGAAACATTTGGTACCCGCAAGTTGTCCAATACACATGAAGAAGGAATTCAGCGTTCAGATTGCCATCCGGTGTTCCAAATGGCTTATCCAGCGCCGACGCCCACTGCCCGGGTTCGCCCTACTCAATTCCACAGGTCAAGATTCTATCCGGCAACAAAAATCGCCCCACACTTGCCAGACATTGTCGTAATCACAGCTCAACCAGTTCCAAATGACTTCACCATTTCGAACGACAAGTGAAATCACTGCGTCCACAAATCACTCGAAGAGAACGGGCGATAAGCCATGCCCCATTCTAATAAGGCATGGCTTATCCAATTGTAGTCACGTTCTTAAAACGCCGTTCAAGCTGGTTGCTTAGTGCACACCCTGCAGAGACAGCCAGCGTTCGCAATCGAGTGCTGCCATACAGCCTGACCCTGCTGCCGTGATGGCCTGACGATAGTTGTCATCGGCAACGTCACCCGCCGCGAAGACTCCTTCAACGCTCGTATTGGTACGAAATGGAACAGTCCATTTCAGATACCCTTTGGAATTCATCTCCAGCTGACCTTTGAGGAACTCTGTATTCGGAGTGTGACCGATCGCAGCGAAGTAACCGGCGACTTCCAGTTCCTCAGTCTTGCCGGCGTCGTCTGTGCCGCGAATTCGAACTCCCGTCACTCCGGACGCGTCGGTCCCGAGGACTTCATCAACAACAGAATTCCACTTCACTTCAATCTTCGGGTTATTGATAGCGCGTTCTGCCATCACTTTACTTGCCCGGAATGAATCGCGTCGGTGGACGATGTAGACCTTGGAACCGAACTTGGCCAGATAATCCGACTCTTCCATTGCCGTATCGCCGCCGCCAATGACCACCAATGGGCGATCACGGAAACGTGGCAACGCACCATCACACACTGCACAAGCGGAAACGCCCATGTTTTTGAAACGCTTCTCGGACTCGAGCCCCAGGTAGTTTGCTCGTGCCCCGGTCGCGATGATGATTGACTCTGCTTCGTAAGTGGCCCCGCCTGAAGTTTTCAGCTTGAATGGCCGCTTGGAGAAATCTACTTCAGTGACATCTTCCATCAATGTCCGGGTGCCGAAATTGACTGCCTGCTGGCGAATCAATTCCATCAACTCTGGTCCGCTGACGCCATGTTTCTGGTGCGGAGCCATCATCTGACGACGCTCTGCTGGCAACGCATTTTCAAGATAGGCGGAAAGATCCCCAGACGGGAATCCAGGGTAGTTTTCCACTTCTGTTGTAATGGCCAGCTGTCCCAGAGGAGGACGCCCCAGATCCCAGTTTTCCTGGGTCATTTCGCCTTCAATCACGAGAGGTTCAAGGCTTGCTCGAGCAGCATAGATTGCAGCAGACCATCCGGCGGGCCCAGATCCGATAATGATGACTCGTTCCGCCATACCCTATGCACTCCTTGAAACTGAAGAACTGAAATCGAAAGCAGACTCAATGTTCACTGTCGATGAAGACAGCAGTCAGGCAACCATTCCGGAAAACCTTGGAATGTCAAACTTGAAAACCAAGCTTCGACGGATCCCAAAGCCTTCCTGATTGTCACTGACCGTATTTGTCACGCTATTCTGGAAGCAAAGTTCCCGACACTGACATTCGATGCATCTCTGGTGGTCGACTTCAGTTGAAAGAACTCTCAACCGAATTTTCGCCCTGAGATTCACTCCGTTGCCAGTGCCAATTTGGTCAGGGAACCATAGCTGACAAGAGGGCTCCCTGACAATTGGGCAATTCAAGATCTTCCCAGCCCGCACGGATGACGACGCGACGGGCAAGCCTCATCTGATCTCATGTTACGACCAGGACCACTCCCGTCTCAACGCCGATTTTCTTCGTTCTGACTCGAGAAGTCACTTGGGAAAGTCGCCATCAAAGTCTCGCCACCTGAATGTTGCTATCTGATCTCCGCCGCCATCGACAGTCCAGTCCCGACATGCGGCAACGTTGATGCAAGTTCTTCTTTGTGAGCCGCGATGACATCAAGGCTTTCTTCAGACACCTGAGCCGTGAGCGCCAGAAATTCGGACAGAGCAATCAACTCTTCCAGAACGATCAGCTGCTGAGCCACCAGATCTGCATTCGCTGGGGAATCCTGCGATTCACTTCCATCCAGTTGGAGGAGTTTCAACGCGGATTCCGTGATGTTACGGTCAATCTGTTGCCGCGATTCCGGCGACCGCGCGCTTTCAAGCATTCCCTGAGCTGACCATGCTGAACTGAGTTTCAGCGAGAGGACTGCAAAAACTTCCGGTTCGAGATTCAACCGGCGAAACATCGAACTCAATCTGGCATCTTGTCGCCATTCCTGGCCCTGACGTTCTGGGCTCAGTGCGTCACGAATTGCCAGACGCAATTGACGAACCTGTTCCAGCAG
The DNA here is from genome assembly GCF_051465645.1 of Planctomicrobium limosum. GTDB lineage: Bacteria > Planctomycetota > Planctomycetia > Planctomycetales > Planctomycetaceae > Planctomicrobium. Next base: position 1,759,168 of record NZ_CP195790.1, read on the forward strand.
CTTCGCGTTATGCCGTAATGATGGGAGATCCATACTTGAGAAGGGAGGCACTGTTTCACCAGGAAACTCCCGGACCACATCCAGAAACAATGCCACTTCCGCATGTGTTAATGGATGATCAAGTCGTACCTCAATATTCACCGCGACTGGCTGCTCGATCGGCGTCTGCCCACATCCTGCTCCCAGGCAGGCAATGGTCATTAACAGGCAAAGAGGTGAGTTCCGAATTCGATGTTTCATTGACCCCTCCTGCATTCGCAGCAACATTCCGCTTGCCGGACTTCCGGAGTTGATCCGGTCCACAAAAGCAGTATGTGGATATGAAATCACCCCGGCCAATTTGACCGGGGTGATTCGTGCTTGCCCCCCTAGGCTAAGCGTACACCAACAATTTCAATTTCAGACAACCGAGTGGCCGCACCACTTAGAATGTCCAGTTGAAACCGAAGTTAAACTGATTTGCCCACCAGCTGGACCGGTCAATGTTAATTTCCGGATACAGCGGGAAGCCCTGCCAGTTAATACTCTCTGATGGTCGAGCAACTTCACCCACCCACAGGAATGTGTAACCGATTCGGAACGTCGCATTCTCGAAGGCTGACATCTTTCGGAGAACCGGGACGACGTCGACGACATCGATATCCGCGTAAACCGATTGCTGAAAAACTGGTGAGACGTGCGTTGAGTTGCGTGAGGAATTGAACTCGGAGACAAACGCCGGATCCAACATTCGTGGGACCGCATATCCGCCGAATCGAGCATCATACAGTGGGTCGCCGATGTTGTTCCCGTACAGGTTGATCTCTTCGCTGTTTGCAGAGATACCGATGCTGGTTTCTCCCCAAACTTTGAACCCACCACGCTGTTGACCGAGGTCAAATCGGAAACCGATTTCAGGTCCGGCAATATGCGACTCAACAGAGTTATGCAAGCTGGCAGTGTACTGATCGTAAAGTCGAGTCAGAGATGTTGCGACAGGTCGGCCGGTACTGGCTGTTGCAGTGCTGCCAGTTCCTCCACCGGTTCCTCCCGTTGTGGTCGCACCGTTTACCTGATAGGTGAAACCGCTGTCCACACCGCGGAAGTCGAAAGTCTCTCCGATGTACTGATAGCGAATCCCCCACATTGGACGAAGCTTCATTGCATCGCCACGGTAGATCGATTGCTGGTAAATGTTGACATTCGCACCAGCAGCCTGGGTTGTCGCTTTGACACCGTAATAGACGTCGTACTTGGCTGTTGATCCCAGACCAAAGTTTGGTCCGATAGTATTCTGTCCGTTATAGAGCGGAATGTTTCCGTTCACTGGAGTCAGATTCTGGCCGCCCAATGCGGAAGTCAGAGACTGATTGACACGAATTCCATTGATGAACTCGTCACCCCGGCTGAACGAAGAGGTTCCTTCACCGCCCCACCAACCGACGACGGCAACCCCGGAATCATCTTCATTGAAGTATCCCAGTCGCCCTCGAATCCCCGCGTCAGTCCCGGGACTCCCCATGACTCGCGTATTGAAATTCGGGTACAGACGAGTTGAATTAGTGACATAGGTGCTTGCATCCGTATGCAAAGCAGGGAACGGAAACACCAACGGTGTGACTGTGTACCAACCAAGAGGTGGCGGTGTTGACGTCGTTGGAGACGGATACGTTCCGGCATAAGGCGGAACAGGCACGCCGTCCGGAGACGAAATGGAACCGTTCAGCCCCATGAAGCCATCCGACGGTGACCCGATCGCTGCATCGCCTGCGTTCTTATAAATTAACGCAATCGCTTCGATCGATCCTTCAACCGTCCGCTGGCGATACAGCAACTCACGGAACCAGAGGCCGCCGCGATTATAATGCTGCTCCTGACCCACATTCCCCGGATGAAACGGGCTGATCTGTGGCCAAGGCTGATACCCTTCAGGAATTCCCTGAGGGTAGATTGTTTGCGGATCGGTGTATCCACCAGCCGGCCCCGGCGCTGGATAAAAATCATATCCGCCACCGTATCCCCCCGGGCTCATCCCATCGTTATAGGGACCGCCCGCGTCTGGTGTTTGTCCGGAGAGGGGGGATTGGGAAGCCAGCAGCATTGCTGCACCCGCCACCGCTTTCATCCAGGGCTGAATCCGCATCAGTACGTCCTTGACTGGCTTGCCAAAACCGCTTCACGGTCGGCGATCGACGAGAAGGAATCCAAAATTCCTACAACACTCGTCCCGAAAAACCGCCCCGACTCAGGTAGACACGCAGTCACGTCGGACTCAAACAAGTCCATCTACCTGCTCCTTAAGAGCAAATTCCCGAGAACAAGCACCTGCCATCAACCCATCAATGGATTGCGACAGACCTTTTCCAAAATCACTTTTTCAGATCGTGCTCATCCGCCCACGCCCCTCACAGCGGGAACGGGGAGACGGTCCTGATTGAGTTATCGGAATGTCGATCAGTCAAACTGTACCGATTGTGCGCGTTACAATACGTTTTCCTGTTGTAATTGATTTGCGGCAGAATCCGCCTTTGATGAAAATGCCATTCCGGCAGACGTTTCCCTCTATCAACCAGTGCGCAGGTCACCTCTTTCACTATATATATAAGGGCGAAATGGCGTTGCCGTATTGCCGTACGCAGTTTCATCTTGGATGCGTCGGCGTTAGCATGGAGTCCTCTAGCCTGGAATCATCGCTGGAGAGACTGCCGGCCGTGTCTTTTTGAATGCAAAAGGAGTCCCCTTGGCTGCCGATCGCAAAGACTTCGACGACTTCCTTGAGAAATTCCGTCGACACCGCGAACTGATGATGGACGAGCTCCAGAAGGTTGTCATTGGGCAGGAAGCCGTTATTGAGCAACTTCTTGCTGCCATCTTCACCGGTGGACACTGCCTGCTGGTCGGGGTTCCCGGGTTGGCCAAGACACTGCTCGTCAGCACAATCGCACGAATCCTGGACGTCGAATTCAAGCGAATTCAGTTCACACCCGACCTGATGCCGTCAGACATCACCGGGACGAATGTGCTGGAAGAAACCGAATCCGGCCGTCGCGAGTTCCGGTTCATGCAGGGACCGGTCTTCACGAACGTTCTTCTCGCGGACGAAATCAACCGAACACCGCCCAAAACGCAAGCCGCTCTACTTCAGGCGATGCAGGAACACGAAGTCAGTGCGGGGCAGACAACATATAAGCTGCCAGATCCGTTTTTCGTGATTGCGACTCAGAACCCAATCGAGCAGGAAGGAACGTATCCCCTTCCGGAAGCACAGCTCGACCGATTCATGTTCAATGTGAAGGTCGAGTATCCAAATCTGGACGAAGAGGAACGGATTCTCGCGGCGACAACCCGAGGCGAACGTCCTGAAGTTCGAAAAGTCCTCAGCGCAAAATCGATTCAGTTCCTGCAAAAGCAAATCAATCAGATCGAAATCGCTCCGATCATCATCACGTATGTTGCGAGACTTGTTCGCGCAACTCGCCCCAAAGACTCAGGATCACCTAAGTTCATTCGTGAACTGGTGGATTGGGGTGCCGGGCCGCGTGCTGGCCAGTACCTTATTCATGGTGCTCGAGCCATGGCGGCTATGGACGGACGACCAACGATCTCGTTTGATGATGTACGTAAAGTGGCGATTCCTGTGTTGAGACACCGCATTTCCCCCAACTTCCAGGCTCAAGCCGAAGGTTTTGATACAGACGGCATCGTCACGAGGCTTTTACAGGAAGTTCCAGAACCTGCAATTCCGAAGTATCAGTCTTAATTTTGCCGAATTTACCCAGAATCTCCGGCCGATGACATGAGTACAAACAGGAGTCCCCTTTCGTTAGGTTCTTGCTACCCCGCATGTTAAGACCGGGAAAATGCGTCAAATATATCAATAAAGCTGATGAGACAACCCGCATTGACCGATTTCGAAAGATAGATACAATCGGTGTAGTTGGGTAAGCCGGTAAACTTCGCATTGCTGGCAGGACTCATAGTTTTGGTGAACTCTTCACGGACGAAGGCAACCGAAGCGAATCTTAGATCTCGGTGCGCCGTGAGTGCTCGGCTGCTGCAGCATTGACCTGAGGATAGGTTGACTGCGATAGCTGGAAGGGAGAATAGGAGCACGATGAAAACGGTCTTTACGACAGGCGAAGCAGCCAAGATCTGTAAGGTCAGCCAACAGACGATCATTCGCTGCTTTGACTCTGGTCAATTAAAAGGGTTCCGCGTTCCCGGATCGCGGTTCCGTCGCATTCCCCGGGATGTCCTTTATAAGTTCATGAAGGACAACGGCATCCCGACCGATGCGCTTGAAAGCGGTAAACGCAAAGCTCTGGTCGTCGATGATGATCGTGACTTGGTGGACTTGCTGAGAGATTCACTCGAAGCAGACGGACGATTTGAAGTCCGGTCCGCGAACAACGGCTTTGATGCCGGCATGATGGTCAAGGAATATCGCCCGGACATTATTTTCCTGGATGTGATGCTACCTGACATCAACGGGAAAGAAGTCTGCCAGCGCGTCCGCAGTGACCCATCTTTGGATGACGTCAAAATTCTCTGCATCTCCGGCATGGTTGAATCCGATCGGATTCAAGAACTCCGCGATGCAGGTGCGAACGACTTCGTTCAGAAGCCATTCGAAATTGAAACTCTGATTCAACGGGCCTGCCGCCTGCTGGATCTCGAAGTTTCGAAGTAGAGTTCTCTCCCTTGATCGGGAACATGAGAAATATCGTCGGCTGCGCCAGAAATGGCGCAGCAGATAGGTATTCTTTCATTCCATATCGAGCCACCTTCTATCAACTGCTTGTGCATTCCTGCACCATTTGACTGATGTAAGCTCTCTGTCATTCACAACCTCTCGGAATCAATCTGTCTGAACACGCCTTTACGGCTGCGCAGTTTTGATCGAAACTGGTTGAATTCGACACGTCTTTACCGTGATTCCTGAGCTTACTCACCGGTGCTCATTCAATTCATTGAGAGTGGATGCAAGGGCATGACGTCGGACAGTTCTGATCCCCGACGTAGTGAGCCTCTAGTCAGTCCGACACAGCTTCTCGAACGATGCCCGCCTTGGCTCGGAGCTGAAAAGATCGCTCTGGAATTGCTGACGGCGTGGTCTCACAATTTCTCATTGAATCGATGCCTGCTGCTCTGGTCGATCCCGCATCTCGGCGAGATTCAGGGCGCAGTCCAGACGACATCTTCTGAAACGCTTTCCCCGTTCAGTTTCGCCTGCGGAAGTATCTCGCTTCAGCAGACAACCGTCTCCAACTGTTGGGGAATTTGCTTCCCGCCGCTGACTTCCTTCCTCAAAGCCATTGAGGAGTTGAACCAGTTGCGATCAGGCGACGAAACATGGATCTGGCACACCGTTCAGGTTGCCACAGAGGCTGGCATTCCTGAGATCGCGATTGCACTTCCTGCAGAATTCGGATCCGAGTTGAATCACGAGTGGCTGTCAATGACAGGGACGCTACTCACATGGGCCATTCGATTTCAGCACGAATTACAGACTCAGAAACTGGAATCGTTGGCCGAATACTCAGCCGGTGCTGGCCACGAGATCAACAACCCTTTGGGGAGCATCATCGGACGCACGTCACAACTGTTGAAGGAAGAGAGCAACCCGGAACGGAAGCGAGCTCTCGAAAATATCGGTGCTCAGGCGTATCGGGTGCGAGATATGATCGGCGACACGATGTCATTCGCCCGACCTCCGCTTCCGCGAAAGGAAACTCGCTCTCCGGCTGCCATTCTGAACACGGTTCTCGGTCGCTTTCAGTCTGATTTCGAACAGCAGAACATTCTGTGTTCCGTGAAAGCGTCGCAGGATTTTCTGGCAGACGTCGATCGGCACCAGATCGAGATTGTCTTCTCCGAACTTATCCGAAATTCGCAGTTTGCCATCTCGTCGATGCCTTCCCAAGAACGCGGGAGTATTGAAATTGAGTTCAGTGCGGAATCGCGTACCGATCGCGATGGAATCCGCATCGACTTTAAAGACACCGGCCCGGGACTGGATCCGATTCAACGTCTGCACGCCTTCGATCCGTTCTACTCCGGTCGACAAGCTGGCCGCGGACTGGGCTTCGGCCTCTCTAAATGCTGGCAAATCCTCCGACTTCATGGCGGTTCGATCGAAATTCTGCCCCAGCAGAGTCCCGTTATCCTACGTCTATGGCTCCCGGCATCACCGGCTGAGTAAGACACTCCGAGAACGATAGAGGAACCAACGCAGGTTCCGTATCGGTTGTCTTCAAAAAGCTGACACTGAAATCCGCATCACTTGTACCAAATTTCACGCTCCCAGCATTCTCAGTGAAAGCAGTGCATCAATCTCTATCGATACGGGTTTGAACGCATGAAATGCAGAGCAATATGTGTTCTAATAACGTGTTGGAATCGAACCGGATTTCTGATTCGATCATTCCCATGTCTTTTGCAATCTCATGTGATTTCAGGCACTTCATCGAATTGCGGAGTTGCCAATTGTTGCTGACATTTTCATCCGGCGAAACCGGCTTGAGACGGCAGCAATTCTGAATCATGTGATTTCGCAAACGTCTCCTTCTCTTCCTTCAGATACAACTTGACGGATACATGAGCAAGCAGCCTGCTGGCCCAATTACACAATTCATCCATCATCACTACCGGCACTTCAATGCCGCCGCTCTGGTTGACGCGGCCGATGCCTACTCCGCCCACATGGACGCCGGAGGCAAGATGATGATCACTCTGGCAGGCGCCATGAGCACCGCAGAGCTCGGGCTCTCTCTTGCTGAAATGATTCGACAGGACAAAGTCCAACTGATCTGCTGCACAGGGGCAAATCTGGAAGAAGACGTCTTCAACCTGGTCGCCCATGACTATTACGAACGAGTTCCGCATTACCGAACTCTGTCGACTCAAGAAGAAGTAGATCTTCTGAACCGACACATGAACCGAGTCACCGACACATGCATCCCTGAAGGGGAAGCGATGCGTCGAATGGAAACGGCCATGATCGAAGTCTGGACCAAGGCCGATCAAGCTGGCGAACGTTTCTTCCCTCACGAGTTCTTCTATCAGGTCCTGCTGAGCGGTAAGTACCAGGAGTACTACCAGATTGACCCGAAGAACTCCTGGATGCTCGCAGCGGCCGAAAAGAATCTGCCGATCATCACACCGGGATGGGAAGACTCCACGCTCGGAAACATGTACGCAGCTGCCGTCATTCGAGGTGACGTGAAGAACGTTCATACCGTTCGAACCGGCATCGAATTCATGACATGGTTCGCCGATTTCTACACAGAGATCACCTCTGACTCCACACTGGGAATGTTCCAGATTGGCGGGGGAATCGCTGGTGACTTCCCGATCTGCGTGGTGCCGATGCTCCATCAGGATCTGCAGCGAACTAACGTTCCACTCTGGGGATATTTCTGCCAGATCAGCGATTCAACGACCAGCTACGGCAGCTACTCCGGCGCTGTTCCGAATGAGAAGATCACTTGGGGGAAACTGGGAGCCGAAACTCCTCGGTTTATCATCGAGTCTGACGCAACCATCGTTGCGCCACTGGTCTTCGCCAGTATCCTGAACTGGTAATCGTCGCACAAAAGACATCTCTTATCAGCAATCTGAGATGCAGACTGTCACGCATGCATCTCAGATTGCTCAAGCGAACATTTTGATCAACTGAATTGTCCTGGAAGGTCTCCCATGCCTTGGATTTCCGAAGTCTCTCCTCATATCACTCACGATCGCTTGCACGAACTGATGGCTGAAGCAGTCGCTGAAGCTCGTCGTCGCCTTGGACCGAATCCACGCCGCGTTTTGCTGCTTCCGCCAGACATCACACGCGCTCACGCTTACGTCGGAGCGCTGACGGAAACGCTGTACAACCTTCTGAAAGATGAAGCCGATGTCCACGTGATTCCGACTCTCGGCCAGCACGTTCCACACACTCCAGAGCAGAACACCTGGATGTTTGGTTCGATCCCGGAAGAGAAGATCCACGCTCATGATTGGCGCGATGGATCAGTTCAGATTGGCGTCATTCCAGTCGAGCAAGTCAAAGAAGCCAGCGGCGGACTTGCTGATTGGGAGATCCCAGTCGTTCTCAACAAGATGCTGATTGAAGAAGAATGGGACTGGATCATTAACATCGGTCACGTCGTTCCACACGAAGTGCTCGGGTTCGCGAACCACAACAAGAACTACTTTATCGGCGTGGGCGGCAAAGATATGATCTGCGCTGCACACATGATGGCAGCCACCTGCGGGATCGAGAACAACCTCGGGAACCTGATCACTCCATTGCGTGCTCTGTTCAACTGGGCTGAAGACAAGTACCTGACTCACCTGAAGGACTTCTATATTCAGGTCGTCATGGCTCGGGATGAGCATCAGGAACTGGTTCACACCGGTTGCTTCATCGGTGACGATCTCGACACCTATCTCGATGCCGCCAAGTTGTCTCGCGAGCAGAATATCACTGCATTCGACAAGCCACTGAAGAAAGTGGTCTGCGTTATGCAGGGCGATGAATTCTTCAGTACCTGGGTTGCGAACAAAGCCATTTACCGTACTCGTATGGCCATGGCAGACGGCGGCGAACTGCTGATTCTCGCCCCTGGTCTGAAGCGGTTTGGTGAACAGGATGACGTCGACGCACTGATCCGCAAGTACGGTTATTGCGGCACTCCAAAGGTGCTGGAGCAGTATGCGTTTCAGGAAGACATGATCGATCTGGCGCACGCCACCGCCCACCTGATTCACGGGTCATCCGAAGGCCGATTCACAATTCGATATGCTCCTGGTCACCTGACCAAAGAAGAAATCGAACAGGTGAACTTCGAGTACGCCGACCTCGCTGAAATGTGGAAGCGATATACACCAGACCAGTTGCAGCAAGGCTGGAACAAGACTGCCGATGGGGAAGAATTCTTCTTCATCCCAACACCGTCAGCCGGTCTCTGGGCAACGACAGAAAAACTCTACAGCGCCCGCAAAGACTAAATCAGGACTGTTCCAGATGACCTGAGGACACGTCACGAGTTGAACAACGAACAATTGCTCAACTTGCATCTCCTCACAGGTGATCAGGCAAAATTGCGACACAATGCCCGGCCGCATACGTTTTTGTATGCGGCCGGTTTTATAGAGTCGCTCGCATCTTTGAAGTCTCCGCACAGCAACCGTCTCACTGGCTGCAATCCTGCTTTCGACTGAACTGAACGGGAGAATGAACATGCACGGGCTTCGAGTTCTCATCTGCCTGATTCTGACAAGCAGCGTTTCACTCGCACACGATACCTGGGTTGAAACCAATACCAGTGTGATTCGTACTGGCGATGCGATTCTGATTGACCTGAAACTCGGGAACCATGGTAACGACCATCGAGATTTCAAACTTGCAAGCAAGTTGAAGCTGGATGGATCCTCATTGAATATCATTCTCCCCAGTGGTGTGAAACTCGACCTGTTGCCGCGTCTGAAGGATGTCGGATACGCTCCAGACGAAGGCTACTGGACATGTCGCTTCACAGGTTCCTATGCCGGCACGTACCTTGTTTCACATAAGTACGACAACATTGTCCGCCACGGGAAAACCGTTCGTTCAATCAAGAGCGCCAAGACCTTCTTCCTTGCTGGCGTCCTGCTCGACAAGCTCAAGGACCCGAGTGAAGTCTGGAAGCAACCGACTGGCGATGCACTGGAAATCGTGCCGGTCTCTCACCCTGTCCTCTTCACCGGGCCGGGCCTGCCGATTGAGGTCAAACTTCTCTGGAAGGGGGAACCGCTGGCAAACACCAAGGTCTCTTTTATTCCTCAAGGAGTCGACCTGAAGGAGGGCTTTGACGAGACATACGAACGCATGACATCCACCAATGGCATGGCCTCATATACTCCAAAGTCCGGGAACCGCTATCTGATTGTCGCCCACCTGAAACGGGATGATGAAAAGACCGAGGAGTACGCCTCGACTTCATACTCGGCGACGCTTCAGTTGCTTATTCCTGAAGTCTGCCCCTGCTGCGAGTAGGTGGATTTGGGAAAACATGCTCAAACATTACTCGTTGATTTCCAGTACGACTTCATGTTCGACTCTGTCGTCCTGAAGCACAATGAAGTCCTCTGAAACGGCAGCGCCATCGAGGCTCAGCGTTCTGTTGCTCCCACCAGGATGATTTTGATTGATGGTGATGTGATAGAACGTCTCGCGATAGCGGTAGTGGATCTTGAAGTTCTTCCAGTCAACCGGGAGCTTCGGCGCGATTCTTAACTTATCGCATTGCAGCGACAGCCCCAGCAGCGACTCGACAATCAACCGATACAGCCACCCCGCCGAGCCGGTGTACCACGTCCACCCTCCGCGCCCAGTATGCGGATTGACTCCATAGACGTCTGCGGCAATGACATACGGTTCAACACGGTAGAGAAGCCTGTCGTCACTTGTTGCCCCGTGAGAAATCGGGTTAATGAGTCTGAACAGCTCCCAGGCACGTTCTGTCTCTCCTAATTCTGCAAAGGCCATCACCGTCCAGATGGCACTGTGGCTGTATTGCCCGCCATTCTCGCGGACACCGGGGACGTAACCTTTGATGTACCCGGGGTTCAGGTCCGACTTATCAAACGGCGGATCCAGCAACAGAATCAATCGGTCCTTCCTCTTCACAAGCTTGTCGTTCACGCTGTCCATCGCCATCTTGGTTCGCTCTTGCGTTCCGGCTTTGGAGAGAACGGACCAGCTTTGCGAGATCGCATCAATTCGGCATTCCTGGTTCTGAGCCGATCCCAATGGTGTCCCATCATCAAAGTAAGCGCGGCGATACCATTCACCATCCCAACCATGTCTCTCGATGTTTCCGCGCAGACGCCCCGCTTCGACGTTATAGCGATCGGCAAGCGTCACATCGCCTCTCTGTCGGGCAAGATTCGAGAACTGAGTTAATACATGAAACAGGAAAAAGCCCAGCCAGACGCTCTCCCCTCTTCCATGTTGTCCGACGAGATTCATCCCGTCATTCCAGTCACCGCACCCCATCAGCGGTAAGCCGTGTTCGCCAAATTTCAAACCAAAATCAATCGCTTTCACACAATGCTCGTACAAGGTTCCCTGTTCTTCTGAAACCTGCGGCAAGTCATAGTACGACTCTTCGTCATCACGTAACGGACGGGAAATCAGATACGGAACCCTTTCGTCCAATACTCCGGTATCACCTGTACTGGCAACGTAACGACACGTGGCCAACGGCAACCATAAGTAATCGTCCGAGAAGTGGGTCCGCACTCCACGCCCCACCGGAGGATGCCACCAGTGCTGAACATCCCCTTCGATAAACTGACGACTTGACGCCCTCAAAAGATGGTCACGCAGGATCTGAGGTTCGGCATAGATCAATGCCATCGCGTCCTGAAGCTGGTCTCGAAAGCCAAAGGCGCCACCGGATTGATAGAATCCAGAACGTGCCCACATGCGGCAAGCTAACGTCTGATAGACTAGCCAGCCGTTCACCAGATAATTGACCGACGCATCTGGAGTTTCGAGATGCACGACACCCAGCGTTCGACTCCAATAATCCCAGACCCGTTCAATTGATCGGTGCGCAACTTCAACCGAGCGGAACTTCTGGGAAAGCATTCGCGCTTCCCCTGCCCCACGAGCGGCCCCGACAGTGAACGTGATAATTCGCTCGCTTCCATCCGCCAGCGAGAACGGCGTCTGAATTGCGGCACACGGATCGTACCCCGCTCCCACCTGACCGGAGAGACGCACACGCCGCATTGCGTCCGGTTTGGCGAGGCTTCCGTTTCGTCCAAGAAACTCCCGCCGGTCGCCAGTGATCGTTCGGTTTGCTTCACTGCAATTCATGAAGGCAACTCGATCGTTGAACTCCTGACTGTAAACATTGTGCGCAAGAATTGCCCCGCTGCTGGTGTCTGATTCTGTCACGACATGGAGCAGCAATTTACTGCGAATGTCGCCCAGTACGAGTTCCCAATAGGCCGTCGCCGAGAGATATCGAGTTCTGCCGGAATGGTTATGGACCTTCAACTTGTAGAACTTGACCGGAGAATCAATATCGACGTAAACACAAAGCTCCGTCGTGATTCCTCCTTCCGTATAGTCAAAGATGCTGTAGCCGAACCCGTGACGTGAGACGTATGAATTCTTGCCGCGAGCAGGGAGTGGAGTCGGTGACCAGAAATGCCCGGTCTCTTCATCACGAAGGTACATCGCTTCGCCGCTGATGTCCCCGACAGCGTCATTATTCCAGGGGGTGATACGGAACTCGTGGCTGTTCTCCGCCCAGGTGTAAGCCGCTCCGCCTTCTGAGATGACTGTTCCAAATTGAGCATTCGCAATGACGT